>NZ_CP031834.1:3702500-4302500 GCF_003590645.1 Mesorhizobium sp. DCY119
GCGAGACGGTGCAGTTCGCCATGACGGGCATTGCCGAGATGCGCGCAAGCCTGGACCCCAAGCAGGACCGGCGAGTCGCCGGCCTCGGCATCGCCATGCCTTTCGAATTGTGGAACTGGGCCGACACCGCCGGCGCGCCGCGCGAGATCATGGACGAATGGCGCCGCTGCGACATCCGTGCTGAAATCCAGGCGCAATGCGGCTTTCCCGTCTATCTGCAGAACGATGCGACATCGGCCTGCGGCGCGGAACTGGTGTTCGGGCATACAGGTGGCCTTCGAGATTTCATCTATTTCTACATCGGAGCCTTCGCCGGCGGCGGTATCGTCCTCAACGGCGCGCTCTATGGCGGGCGCACGGGCAATGCGGGCGCGCTGGGCTCGATGCCCATCCCCAATCCCGGCGGCCGTGCCACCCAGCTCATCAATGTCGCGTCCATCGCCATTCTTGAGAAGGTGCTGCTTGCGCGTGATGTCGATGCTTCCTTCCTGTGGACATCGCCCAATGACTGGGGCGATATCGGCGCCGAGCTCGACCAATGGATCGCCAGCGCCGCCGATGCGCTGGCCTATACGATCGTCTCGTCTTCCGCCGTCATCGACTTCGAAGCCGCGGTGATCGACGGCTGGATGCCGACTGCGGTCAGAAAGCGGCTGGTCGACGCGGTCAGGCAGGCGCTTTCCGAGATCAATGTCGAGGGCTTGCAGGTTCCCGATATCCGCGAGGGAACGGTGGGCATCAACGCCCGCGCGCTTGGCGGCGCCAGCCTGCCGCTTTCTGAGCGCTTTCTCGTCGGTGCAGCCACCACTTCATCGAAGGGCGCGTGACTAGATGCCGTACCGCCTCCCCCATCTTGCGGTCGATGCGCACCGGGCTTATTCCGGCGCTCTCGGCCATAACCACTTCTTTTACTGACAAGCGAGAAAACGAGCATGATCCTGTGTTGCGGCGAAGCCCTGATCGACATGCTGCCGCGTGAAAGCACGGCCGGCGAGCCGTCCTTCGCGCCCTATGCCGGCGGCGCCGTCTTCAACTCGGCCATCGCGCTCGGGCGGCTGGGCGTGCCGGTCGAATTTTTCTCGGGCTTGTCCTCGGACCTTTTCGGCCAGCAGATCCGCGACGTTCTGGCATCGAGCAATGTCGGTTCGCGCTATGCCGACGTCTCTTCGCGCCCGACCACGCTTGCCTTCGTCCGTCTCGCCGACGGCCACGCCACCTACACCTTCTATGACGAGAACACCGCCGGCCGGATGCTGACGGAGGCCGATCTACCGGTGTTCGAAGATGATATCGACGCCATGCTGTTCGGCGCGATCAGCCTGATCCCTGAGCCGTCAGGTTCCGCCTACGAGGCGCTGATGCGCCGCGAGCACGATCGTCGTGTGACGATGCTCGACCCCAACATCCGGCCCGGTTTCATTCCGGACAAGGAAAAGCATCTCGACCGTATCCGCCGCATGATGGCGATGGCCGACATCGTGAAGCTGTCCGACGAGGATCTTTCCTGGTTCGGCCATGAAGGACCGCAGGAAGACCTCATCCATGACTGGCTGCAAAGCGGCCCGAAGCTGATCGTGGTGACGCGCGGAGCCGAAGGCGCGACCGGCTATACCAAGCGCCACACCGTTTCGGTGAAGCCGAACCGCGTCGCTGTCGTCGATACGGTCGGGGCCGGCGACACTTTCAACGCCGGCATCCTTGCCTCGCTCCACGACCAGGGCGTCTTGACCAAAGATGGGCTGGAAGAGCTTTCGGACACCGCAATTCATGAGGCGTTGACGCTTGGCTCCAAGGCTGCGGCGATCACCGTTTCCCGCGCCGGCGCGAACCCGCCCTGGCGGCACGAGATCGAATAGGCCTGCGGGTCCGATCACATTATATTTCGCCTTAGCGTAAAAGAGCCCGGCTCAAGCCTGCCGAACGGCAATCGTTGCCTCATTTCCGGTCACTTTGTCGGCAAAATTCGCGAGTGCCGGTAACGAGCTTGCACCGTCCGCCGGGCAGCCATGCGCGAGCCAATCTTTCTCCCCCGGTTCAACTCTGCTATCAGCCGCCCTATATCCCGAAAAACAGGACTTCGGAGCACCTATGCAATTCATCGATCTCGGCGCGCAGCGCGACAGAATCCGCGACCGTCTGGACGCCGCCATCGACCGTGTCGTCGATGAGGGCAAATATATCCTCGGACCGCAGGTCACCGAATTCGAGCAGAAGCTTGCCGCCTATGTCGGCGTGAAGAACGTCGTCGCCTGCGCCAATGGCACCGACGCGCTGCTGCTGCCGCTGCTGGCTTCCGGCATTGGCCCCGGCGACGCAGTGTTCGTGCCGAGCTTCACCTTCGCGGCGACCGCGGAAGTGGTGGCACTGGCCAAGGCCGAACCGGTGTTCATCGACGTTGACGCAGAGACCTACAATATCGACATTGCAAGCCTTGAAGCTGCAATCGCCATGATCAAGGCGGAAGGCCGTCTCAAGCCGCGCGCCATCATCCCGGTCGATCTGTTCGGCCTCGGCGCAAACTATGCCGCAATCGCCGAGATCGCCGAGCGCGAGAACCTTCTGGTGATCGAGGATGCGGCGCAGGCCATCGGCGGCTCGATCGACGGCAAGATGTGCGCTTCCTTCGGCAAGGTCGCCTCGACCAGCTTCTACCCCGCCAAGCCGCTCGGCTGCTATGGCGACGGCGGCGCGATGTTCACCAATGACGACGAATTCGCCGCGCGCCTGCGTTCCTTCGCCTTCCACGGCAAAGGCGAGACCCAGTATGACAACGTCCATGTCGGCTTGAATTCGCGCCTCGACACACTGCAGGCGGCGATCCTGATCGAGAAGCTGGCCATCCTCGAGGACGAGATGGTGGCGCGCCAGAAGGTCGCCCAGCGCTATCGCGACGGTCTCCACAATGTCGTTAAGGTCGCCCACGTCCCGGAAGGTCACCGTTCGGCCTGGGCGCAATATGCGATCGAGACCCCGCACCGCGACGCGCTGAAGGCGCATCTGCAGGAAAAGGGCATTCCGTCGGTGATCTATTACGTGAAGCCGCTGCATCAGCAGGTGGCTTACAGGGATTATCCGGTTGCGCCCGGCGGCTTGCCAGTCTCGGAAGCACTGCCCACGCGTATCCTGTGCCTGCCGATGCATGCCTATCTGTCGGCTGAAGATCAGGACCGCATCATCAGCACGATCAGCGATTTCATCGCCTCGAAATCGGCACAGCACGCGGCCGAGTAATCCGGCCCGCCGGCGCGTTCAGAATAGTGGCGCGCCGAAAACCCGGCCCGTCGCGATGAAGGACGGGTTGGCGAAATCGGCATCATGCGCCTGGTTGCGCTTGCCATAGATCAGCGGCTTGCCGTCGGTGGTCTTGGTGGTGCCGCCGGCGGCACGCAGAATGGCGTCGCCCGCCGCCGTGTCCCATTCCATGGTGCGGCTGAAGCGCGGATAGACATCCGCCTCGCCCACGGCCAACAGGCAAAACTTCAACGACGAGCCGACCGAAACGATCTCCGCCGCCTCGATCTTGCGGATGAACGCATCCGTTTCCGGCGTGCGGTGCGAACGGCTGGCGACTATGGTCAGCGGCGTGCGCCCGTCCCGCACGGCGATCTTGCGGCGGCCGGCGATCGTCAAATCCTCGCCAACGGTAATCGCTTCGGCCCTGCCCGGCCGGCCTGAAAAGAACCGCCCGCTGCAGGGCGCATAGACCACGCCGATCTCCGGCACGTCGCCGCGGATCAGGGCGATGTTGACGGTGAAATCGGCATTGCCTTTGACGAATTCCTTCGTCCCGTCAAGCGGATCGATCAGGAAGAAGGCACGTCCCAGAGCAGGCGCCTCGATGCCCTCGGAGGCCTCTTCCTCGGCAACACAGGGAATATCGGGAAATTCGGCGCGCAATCCTTCAAGGATCAGCTTTTCGGCAGCGCGGTCGGCCTCGGTGACGGGCGAGCAATCCGCCTTCTCTTCGACGGACATCTTCGAATGGAAGACTTCCATGATGACGCGGCCTGCATCCAGCGCCAGCCGCTCGAAGACAGCTAGGATCGCTTCGTTGTCAGATACCGCCGCCGTCGTCGTATTGTTGATCTGCAATGTCACGCTCACTCAGCCAGCCTTCGAGTATATCTACCATCTCTTCAGGCGTTCTGCCGAGCGTTTGCAAGTGGATTTCCGGCTTTTCCGGTGCTTCGTAGGGCGAATCCACGCCGGTGAAGTTCTTGATCTCGCCGTTCAGCGCGCGTGCATAGAGCCCTTTCGGATCGCGGCTGGCGCATTCCTCGAACGGCGTGTCGACGAACACCTCGACGAATTCACCCTCCTCCAGCAGTTCGCGCGCCAGTTGGCGCTCAGCACGGAACGGCGAGATGAAGGACACCAGCACGACCAGACCGGCGTCGGCCATCAGCTTCGCCACTTCGGCGACGCGGCGGATATTTTCCACGCGGTCCGCGTCGGTGAAACCGAGATCGCGGTTGAGGCCATGACGGACATTGTCGCCGTCGAGGATGTAGGTGTGGCGGCCGGTGGCGTGCAGCTTCTTTTCGAGCAGGTTTGCAATGGTCGATTTGCCGGAGCCTGACAGGCCGGTGAACCACAGCACGGTCGGCTTCTGATGCTTGGCGGCGGCGCGGGAATGCTTCGTCACATCCAGCGACTGCCAGTGGATATTATCGGCGCGGCGCAGCGTGTGCAGGATCATGCCGGCGCCGACGGTCGCATTGGTCAGCCGGTCGATCAGGATGAACGCGCCCGTCGTACGGTTATCGGCGAAGGTGTCGAAAGCCAGCGGCGACTGGGCCGAAATATTACAGACGCCGACCTCGTTCATCTCGAGCGACTTCGCGGCCTCATGCGCGAAGTCATTGACGTTCAAGCGGTATTTCAAATCGGTGACGGTGGCGTTGGCCTGATCCGTCTCGGTGCGCAGGATGTAGGAACGTCCCGGCAGCAGCGCCTGCTCGTCGAACCAGACGATGTTCGCTGTAAACTGGTCGGCGACCTGCGGGCGAGCGGATGGCGCAACCAGAAGATTGCCGCGCGAAACCTCGACCTCATCCTCCAGAACGATGGTGACCGCCTGGCCTTCGACGGCCTGCTTCAGGTCGCCACCGCTTGCGACGATGCGCTTTATCTTGGAGAACTTGCCGGACTTGGCGACAACAATCTCGTCACCCTGCGCGATCGAACCGGAGGCGACAGTGCCGGCAAAGCCACGGAAATCCAGGTTCGGGCGGTTCACATATTGCACCGGAAAGCGGAACGGCTTTTCGATCGCGGCGCGGTCGACATCCACGGTTTCCAGATGCTCGACCAGCGTCGGCCCAGCATACCAGCCCAGTTTCTCGGAGCGCCGGGTGACGTTGTCGCCATAGCGTGCCGACATCGGGATAGGTGCGATGCTCTCGAAACCGAGATCCTTGGCGAACTCCGAATACTCGGCCACGATCCGCTCGAACACCTTGCGGTCGAACCCAACCAGATCGATCTTGTTGACCGCCAGAACGATGTGACGAATGCCGAGCAGCGAGGCAATGATGGAATGGCGGCGCGTCTGGCGCAGAACGCCCTGACGCGCATCGATCAGCACAATGGCGAGGTCGGCGGTGGAGGCACCCGTCGCCATGTTGCGCGTATACTGCTCATGGCCCGGCGTGTCGGCAACGATGAACTTGCGCTTGGGCGTGGCGAAGAAGCGGTAGGCGACGTCGATGGTGATGCCCTGCTCGCGCTCGGCCTCCAGCCCGTCGACCAGCAGCGCGAAGTCGATATCGTCACCGGTCGTGCCGTGCTTGCGCGAGTCGCGCTCCAGCGTCGCGAGCTGATCCTCGAAAATCTGCTTGGTATCCGAAAGCAGGCGGCCGATCAGCGTCGACTTGCCATCGTCGACCGATCCGCAGGTGAGGAAGCGCAGCAACGACTTCTGTTCCTGGCTTGCCAGGTATTCGCGCACCGTGTCTGTCGCGACGAGATTTTCGGCCATGATGTGGCGCATACTCAAAAATACCCTTCGCGCTTCTTCTTTTCCATCGAACCGGCTTCGTCTCGGTCGATCAGGCGGCCCTGGCGTTCGGACGTGCGGGCGATCAGCATTTCGCTGACGATGCCGTCGAGATCGTCGGCGTCGGATTCGATCGCGCCGGTCAGCGGGTAGCAGCCAAGGGTACGGAAGCGGACGAGGCGATTCTCGACCTTCTCGCCGGGCCGCAGCTTCATGCGGTCATCGTCACGCAGGATGAGCATGCCGTCGCGTTCGACGACCGGGCGTTCCTTGGCGAAATACAGCGGCACGATGGGGATATCTTCCTGCAAAATGTATTGCCAGATATCGAGCTCGGTCCAGTTCGACAGCGGGAAGACGCGGATCGATTCTCCCGCTGCGACGCGCGTGTTGAAGATTTTCCACATCTCCGGGCGCTGGTTCTTCGGGTCCCAGGCGTGGCTTGCATTGCGAAACGAGAAAATGCGCTCCTTGGCGCGCGACTTTTCCTCGTCGCGACGCGCACCGCCGAAGGCGGCATCGAAACCGTATTTGTCGAGCGCCTGGCGCAGGCCTACCGTCTTCATGACATGGGTATGCGTGTTCGAGCCATGGTCGAACGGGTTGATGCCGTCGCGGACGCCGTCTTCATTGATATGGACGAGAAGGTCGAAGCCCAGCTTCTCAGCCATGGAATCGCGAAACTCGATCATCTCGCGGAACTTCCAGGTGGTGTCGACATGCAGGAAGGGAAACGGCGGCTTGGCCGGATAAAACGCCTTCATCGCCAGATGCAGCAGCACCGACGAATCCTTGCCGACGGAGTAGAGCATGACCGGCTTGGTGAAGGTCGCCGCCACCTCGCGGAATATATGGATCGCTTCGGCTTCGAGCCGATCGAGGTGGGATAGCTTGGCAAGCATCGGAGGCCTTTGAAATTTGTCCGCTCGCGAAGCCTGCGACGGCAATATTCTGAATTTGGTGGAATTTTCTCACAAAACGCCTTGCGCTCAAGGAGAACGCTACCAAATTTGCCCGCACACGCGATTGGAACGTGCGCATTCGGGCGGCCTGTTGGAATCCTGTTCTCTTACCCGAAATCAACCTGCCCCAAGGCATGGATACGCAAATAGGCCGCAGGTGAAGACTGGGATTTGCATTGCGCTGTCGCCGGCCTCATGGCAGTTGATATGCAAGACGGCAGATGTGAGTAAAACTGTCACGAAACGCTCGGGCTGCGGCTCAATTCTCGATACCGGAACAGCTTCGTGTTTTCGAAAGATCTCCTGAACTACCGATCCGTCAACAAGCTCTTCACATTCCTTTGCTTTGCCACACCTCCGGCTGCCGGCTCGGCGGTCAGCTTCATCTGGCACGGCGGTGCTTTGTGGTGCCTGTTCGAGATCGTGACGGGCCGGCGCAAATTCAGCCGCGACAGGGCCATGTGGGTGATGGCGATCGTGCTTTTCGCCTATTGTCTCGTCATTACCGTCTCCACTCTCTGGAACAGTGAGACATTTGGCGATACGCGGCACCTGCTGCGCCTCGCAACCCTTCTTCTCTTTCCATTTTCCTATTCCCTGTGGAGCATTTCGAACAAGGCAGACGTTGCCCGCACCACCGTGCTGGCCAGCATGGTCGCGTGTTATGCGGGGCTCGTGGTCGCCGCGTTTCAGTATTACTACCTGGGTGAACGGGCCTGGGGCGGAGCAGGAAACCCGATCGTTTTCGCCACGGTGATTGGCCTCACCGGCGCGGTCTCGCTTGCCGGCATCTTTTTCCTTCAGGAAAAGAAACTTACGCTTCCTTTGGCCGGCGCATTTGCAGCTTCATGGATCGGCCTGATTTTTTCCGGAAGCCGTGCCCTGTGGATCAGCAGTTTCGTGGTAACGGTTGCCATCCTCTGGATCTATCGGCGGACCCTTTCGCGATACATCTCGCCGAGAAATGCCGTAATCATCGTCGCGATTTTCGTGGCGATCGCTGCCGCAGGCGCCCCGACCGTCATGGACCGGATGGGCAGGGTCGCCGCCGACTGGGACAAGCTGACCGTGAATTCCCAGCAGGAAACGTCGCTCGGCGTGCGGCTTTCACTCTGGGAAATGGCGCTTGATCTGGTCCAGCAACGCCCGTTCATCGGTTACGGGATGGGATCGACGCGCAAGTTGATAACCACCGGGCTGCGGGATCAGTACGGTCTCGATTTCACCTTCACACATTTTCACAACGGCTTCGCGACCGTCACCGTCGAAGCCGGATTGATCGGCCTGCTCACACTGCTGGCAATATTCGCTGCAGCCACGGCCACCGCTGTTCGATGTTTCCGGGACAGTCGCGACGAGGTCGAAAGATTTGGTGCGACTGTGCTCGTCATACTGGTCGTCACCTACATGATCTCCGGCCTGACCAACATCATCCTGGGTCACGATATTCTGGATACGATGATGGTGGTGTTTCTGATCACCGGAACATATCTCGCCGCCGGGACATCGATGGTGCAGGCATCTGACCCGATCGCCGCCGGGAAGCCCGCCTGACGGCATTCGCGAAACGCCGAACTGCCAGGCTTTGAGGTCAGCCGACCGAAATTCGTTCGGGTTTGCGTATATTGCCTGACGTGCTAAGCGGCAGACAGTTTTGACGGTTTTACACCGCCGCCGGGAAAGCAGATCGATGGCCATGCGTTTCGATACCAAGTTCGAGCCTCATTACGGACAGCCGGTGGAGATTGCTCCGGGAGTAGCGCGGCTGACCGTCAACAATCCTAGCGCCTTCACCTTTTACGGCACGAACAGCTACATCATCGGGCAGGACACGCTGGCCGTCATCGATCCTGGTCCCGAAAACGATGCCCATTACGATGCTCTGATCAGGGCAATTTCCGGTCGTCCCGTCAGCCACATCTTCGTCAGCCACACCCATCGAGACCATTCTCCGCTGGCGGCACGCCTTGCCCGCGAGACCGGTGCGACGACGGCTGGGGAAGGGCCGCATCGTGCCGCGCGCCCATTGCGGATCGGCGAAATCAATCCGCTCGACGCCAGTGGCGATATAGACTTCAAGCCTGATCTTGTTTTGCGCGACGGGGACATCGTCGAAGGTGACGGCTGGCGCATCGGCACGGTTCTGACGCCGGGCCACGCAGCCAACCATGCCGCCTTCTCGCTGGAGGGAACCGGCATCCTGTTTTCCGCCGATCATGTCATGGCCTGGGCAACCACCATCGTCGCGCCGCCGGATGGAGCGATGACGGACTACATGGCTTCGCTCGACAAGCTTTTGGCGCGCGATGATCGCCTGCTTCTGCCCGGTCACGGCGGGCCAGTGACCAAGCCGCAACCCTTCATGCGCGGGCTGAAAGCACATAGGAAAATGCGTGAGCGCGCGATCCTCGAGCGGCTGAGGTCTGGAGACCGCTCGATTCCCGATCTCGTCGCGGCGATCTATCGCGACACGGACCCGCGCCTGCATGGGGCAGCCGGCCTCTCGGTGCTGGCTCATCTCGAGGATCTTGTGGCGCGCGGCGCCGTGGTTACCGAGAACGAACCCTCAATCGACGCCATTTTCGCGCCGGCCTGAGCTACCTTCTATGGGGCGGGCACGGCCGGAACAGTTCCCGAAAGTGTCGCAACCTCGGTATCGAGCGCTTCGAAAAATGCGGTGATACGGGCGGCATTATCGCCGAAATCGTGCTTGCCGTAGCGCGATGCCGAACGCATATCGACATAGGTGGTGTCGCCTTCATCGATCAGCCTGACGGCAACATCGATGGGGAAGGCAAGGATGGTGGTGAAGGCCAGCGCCTCCACCGTAACCTCGCTCTGCCCTTCCGCGTCAGGCTTCGGGCCTTCCCGTTTCCAGCCTTCCTGCGCAACCACGGCTTCGACCGCCTCAAGCGTGCGGTCGAAGGGCAGCTCGTAGCGCCGGCCCGTCACATCCGGGTATTTGTCCGTCTGAAGCTTTCGGCGTTCAGGCGTGAAAGGCGTGATGGCATCCATGTCCGCGGTGCGCGCTTTAGCTGCCAGCGTCAGCGCCGGGGGCTCGTCCAGATCGGTGGAAATGTCGTTGAGTTGCGGATAGATGACCCCGCGATAGCCGATGATCAGATATGGCACCAGCACCACCAGCGCGACGATCGTCCCCCAGGTGAGGTCGCCACCGCCCAGATCGCCATTGTTCCACACCCGCGAAAAGGCAAAGGCCGCGAAAGCCAGCGCGCAAATCGCGAGAGCCGCCACAAGCACCAGGACCACCAGAAAGACCGGCGTTTCCAGCAGGCCGTAACGGTGCGCCAGACCGGCGACGATGAACAGCACCGCCGAGAAGCTCGCCAGCCACCGCGACCAGCCGGCGGTCCTTGCCGTCCGTCGTTCCAGATATGCTCTCATGTGCTTGCGCCGCAGGTCGATTCCATTGGCGCTTCAATAAAGCGTTTCGCAGCGCCGTAGAAGCCTCGCATATTCAGCTTGGGTCTACCCGACTGCCTCCGTGTCTGTAGGAAGCCGGTACTCGCTGAACTGCTTGCGAAGCGTCGTTTTCTGGATCTTGCCGGTTGCCGTATGCGGTATCTCATCAACGAAGGCGACATCGTCGGGCATCCACCACTTAGCGACCTTGCCGTCCATGAAGCCGAGGATGTCGGACTTTTCCGGTTCCTTGCCGGGCTTGCGCACGATCACCAGCAACGGCCGCTCGTCCCATTTCGAATGGCGCACGCCGATGACCGCCGCCTCGGCAACATCCGGATGCCCGACCGCAAGATTTTCAAGGTCGATGGTGGAAATCCATTCGCCGCCGGACTTGATGACGTCCTTGGCCCGGTCGGTGATCTGCATATAGCCGTTGGCGTCGATATGGGCGACGTCACCCGTGTCGAACCAGCCCTCCTCGTCGAATTGTTCCTTACCGGCACCGCCGTAATAGGCCGCAGCCACAGCCGGACCGCGCACCTTGAGGCGGCCGAAGGTTTTGCCGTTCCAGGGAAGCGACTTGTCTTCGTCGTCGGTCACCTTCATCTCGACGCCGAAGGGCGCATGGCCCTGTTTTTCCTCGATGTTCAGCTTTTCATCGCCTTCAAGGTCCGCATATTCCGGCTTCATCGTGCACAGGCTGCCGAGCGGCGACATCTCGGTCATGCCCCAGGCATGGATCACCTCGACGTCATAGTTTTCCTGGAATTTCTTGGTCATGGCGCGCGGGCAGGCCGAACCGCCAATGACGACCTTCTTCAGGTAAGGTAGCTTCTTGCCGGTTTCCTCCAGATATTGAAGCAGCATCAGCCAGACCGTCGGCACGGCAGCGGTGAAGGTCACCTTCTCGGTGTCGAGCAGCTCGTAGATCGAAGCGCCGTCCATCTTGCCGCCGGGCATGACCAGCTTTGCGCCGATCATCGGTGCGCTCTGGCCAAGCCCCCAGGCATTGGCGTGGAACATCGGCACGACCGGAAGGATCACATCCTTCGACGCGATGCCCATGGCGTCGGGCATGGCGGCCATCATGGCGTGCAGCACATTGGAGCGGTGGCTGTAGACCACGCCCTTCGGCTCGCCCGTTGTGCCGGAGGTGTAGCACATGCCGGCAGCCGCACCTTCATCGAGGCTTTTCCATTGGAAATCTCCATCGGCCTCGGCCAACCACTCCTCGTAGGCGACCACGTTGGGCAAGGCGGTCTGGGGCATATGCGCCTTGTCGGTCAGGACGATGACCTGCTTGAGCGACGGCACGGCTGCGGCGATCTTTTCGACCAGCGGCAGGAACGTCAGGTCGACGAATATCGCCTTGTCCTCGGCGTGGTTCATGATCCAGACGATCTGTTCGGGGAAAAGGCGCGGGTTGAGCGTGTGATAAACTGCGCCGACGCCCATGATGCCGTACCACGCCTCGATGTGGCGCGCCGTGTTCCAGGCCAGCGTGGCGATGCGGTCGCCCACGCCATAGCCGTCACGTTCCAGTCGCTGGGCGACCTTGAGCGCGCGGGTGCGGATATCGGAAAATGTCGTGCGAACGATCGGCCCTTCGATGGAGCGTGAAACGACCTCGCGGCGCGGGTGCTGTATGCCGGCGTGATCGAGTAACTTGTGGCAGAGCAGCGGCCATTCCTGCATCAGTCCAAGCATTCCAGTCCCTCCCATTGTTGTTTGGGCCATTGTGGAAGGAACTGTTCGATTGTCCAGTGGTGACCTCGCGTTAGGCCAGCGCTCTTAGCCGAATTACCTAGAGTACCGCACATATTGCTGGACACCCAAAGGACACCCTAACGCTTTGAATTTGCGTAGAATCTCGTCCAGAATTCGAATTCGATCTTTGGGCTTATGCGTAAGACCTCAAGTACAGCCAAGATGATTTGCTAACATTGCCGGTAGCGTTTTCGTCACAATCCGGCCATTGTAACCGCTGATCCTTCTTGGCGGTGGGGTGAAACTGGCGAAATACGATGAGGTTTCGCATGTCCAAGCAACCTGTAGCAGAGAAGCTTGTAAACGTCGTGTCGGAGAACGCCACGGAGCTGCCCGCAAAAGGCAAACCCATATCCGAGCAGGATTTCGAGACCGTGATCCGCGGCGCCCTCGACGCCGTCAATGGCACGCTCCTGTTCAAGATGCGGGTCGATGAAGGAAATGAACCGCATCACGCCGCCGCCGCTTTTGTCGGCGATGGCGAGAAGCGGCAGTTTCTCGTGATGACCATGCCGCTCAATGGCGGTCAGCTACGCGTCGAGACGGCGGCCAAGAGCAAAAGCCCCATAGCCGGCATTGCCGCCGCCTATGCCGGCCTGGCCGACGCGTTCGCCACGGCTGCGTGATTGCTCCGGGGTCTTGCGGTAGGCCATCGACCTCAACCGTTTGACCCAAGAGGCGAAGAGTTTTGCGTGTTGCGTTCCAAGCGACTAGCCTGAGCCTAGTTCGCTTAAAGGAGCCGCGCATGCTCGGTCAGACCCCCCTCACTAATTTCCAGACCCGTGACGTCGAAGCCCTGCTTCATCCCTATACGCCGATCCACAAGCTGAAGACGATGGGCGCGGTGGTGATGGAGCGCGGCGAAGGCATCTATGTCTACGACACGCAGGGCCGCGGCTATATCGAGGGCATGTCCGGGCTGTGGTGCGCGGGCCTCGGCTTCGGCGACGAGGAGATGATAGAGGCGGCGACAGCGCAGATGCGCGCCCTGCCCTTCTATCACATATTCGGCGCCAAAAGCAGCGAACCCGCCGTCGAACTTGCTGAAAAGCTTAAGGAAATCGCTCCGGTTCCAATCTCGAAAGTGTTTTTCACCTCTTCCGGCTCGGAGGCCAACGACACGCAGGTGAAGCTCGCCTGGTACATGAACAATGCGCTCGGCCGGCCCAACAAGAAGAAGATCATTTCGCGCGTCAAAGCCTATCACGGCGTGACCGTCATGGCAGCATCGCTGACCGGCCTGCCCGGCAACCACAATGGCTGGGACCTGCCCGTCGACCGCGTGCTGCATACCGATTGCCCGCATTACTACCGCTTCGGCGCAGACGGCGAGAGCGAGGGTGACTTTGTTGCCCGCACGGCAAAGTCGCTGCGCGACCTCATCGAGCGCGAAGGGCCGGACACGATCGCGGCGATGATTGCCGAGCCTGTCATGGGCGCCGGTGGCGTCATCGTTCCGCCGAAGGGTTATTTCGAGGCGATCCAGGCGGTGCTGGACGAGCATGACATCATCCTGATCGCCGACGAGGTCATCACCGGCTTTGGCCGCACCGGCAACTGGTGGGGTTCGCAGACGCTCAACATGAAGCCGAACACGATTTCCGCGGCCAAGCAGCTCACCGCTGCCTATGCGCCACTGGGCGCCGTCATGGTGCCGGAAGACATCTACCAGTCCTATGTCGACCACAGCGCCACACTCGGCAGCTTCGCCCACGGCTTCACCTATGGCGGCCATCCGCTGAGCTGCGCGCTGGGTGTGAAGGCCATCGAAATCTACCAGAAGCGCGATATTCTCAGCCATGTCCGCACCCTGATGCCGCTGTTCGAGCAGCGACTGAAGAAGCTGGCGGACCATCCGCTGGTCGGTGAAACGCGCTTCTGCGGCCTTGTCGGCGGTGCGGAACTGGTGGCCGACAAGAAGACAAAACGATCCTTCGACCCCAAGCAGGGCGTTGGGCCCGAGGCCTCGCGGCTGATCGAGCAGAACGGCGCCATCCTGCGCGCCATCGGCGATACGATCGCCATCTGCCCGCCGATGATCATTACCGAGGCGGAACTGAACGAACTTTTCGACCGCTTCGAAAAAGGTCTCGATCAGGCCGAGGCATGGGTTTCAAAGGAAGGCTTGAGAACTACATGAAGAGGCATGGCAGATAATGGAGCATTCCCGATGACCATCGCCAACCCCTCCCCCGGCTTCGCCAAGAACCCGGCCAAGCAGATTACGGTCGAGCCTTACAGGGGCACCGTCAAAGTCTTTGCCGGCGATCAGCAAATCGCCTCGTCAAGCAAGGCGCTTCTGCTGACGGAGCCGCCCTACCCGGCTGCCTACTACATTCCTTTCGCGGACATCGACTTCAGCCGCCTGGAAAAAACCGATCACTCCACCCACTGCCCCTACAAGGGCGATGCCTCCTACTGGAGCATCCCGGCAGGTGGTGAAGCGGCGAAAAATGCCATGTGGGGTTATGAGCAGCCCTTCGACGAGACAGCCGAGATCAAGGACCATGGCGCGTTCTATCCCGACAGGGTGCGGATCGTGGCAGAGCCGGGATAAGTGTTCACCTATTCGCCGGTTTCAGCGCATCGAAAGCATTCACACCCAGCGCAGTGAGGCGATCAAGCGACTTCGTGATCGCCTCGCGCCATTGCGGCCCGCGTGAGAGGGCTTCGTCGTAGGCGTCGCGCAGGTCTTCGAGACGGCCTGTTTCGGACAGGGCAAGAGCGAGATTTTGCGCCTGTCTCAAATCCTTGAGGTCCTTGCCGTTGTCCTGCCGCCGCCGCGCTGAGACAATCAGCTTGTGGACCGCATAACGGGCAGGATCAGGCACGAATATCGGAATGCCGCCCTTGTGAAGCATCACCGTCCTGACGGGCTGGTGGATCAGGAAATCCAGAAAGCGAAGCGGCTCGGCGGTCGCGCCGCCTAGTGCCGGCAATTTTGCGGGCTTGCCGAGATGATCGTCACTGCCGCGGTTGGGTGTCAGGAATTCCACCCGCAAGCCGCCCGAAGCCTGGAATTTTGCCGCGCCATGCTCGTCGCCCAGTTGCGGAACAGGCCGAAATTTGTCGTCCACGCTTTTCAGGACATCGAGGATCGGCGGAATGGAATCGTCCACAGCCACGGAGATCGAGTGAAACTGCGCGATATCGATATCGCCGGTCTGCATCGCAGTGTCTGCCAGCCTGCAGCCGATAACCGTTCCGTAGGTCTGATAGGCAATAGTGCCGACAAGACAGGCCCGCACGCGAAAAAGCCCAGCCTTCCACAGCGCTTCGACCACATCGCCAACACGCTGCTCAGGCCGAAACAGCCGCGCCTCGCGAACCAGCGTCGCGACGATCTTGCGCCGTGCCTGATAGTCGTCCTTGATCTGCCGGAACCGGGCAACCCGGCTGGCAATTTCGGGATCGTCGGCGGGGCCGACATATTTTTCCCGCACCGCCTCGGTCTGCCCGCGCTCGGACGGCTTGTAATACCAGTAGTCGCGGTCCTTGACCGTGCGCTTCTTGAACGTACCGGCTTCATCAAAATCGAGATCGAACTGAGCATCTAGCGCGCGGTCGAGAAGCTCGGCGCTCATGGTGGTGTAGACCATGTCCAATTGGCGGATCATTACAGCTTCGCCTTTTGTTATACCCATTTTGCAAAACGGGTATAACTCATAAGCCGGCGCAATGCAATCTGGTTATACCCAATTCGCAAACCGGGTATAACACCGAAGATAAGCATGTTGGAAAGTGCTTGATAGAGCCTCAACCGCTCAATTCGTCGTATCGTCGGTCCCGTCGCCATCGACGTCATCCAGCCGCACGAAGGTGTAGCCCTTGTCCTTCAGCGCCAGCAGACCTTTCACCAGCCCCTCGCCGGCCGCATGGGTCGGCTGGTTGATATGGGCGATGATGACATCGCCATCCTTGGCAGCCGAGACGCGCCGTGCCGTCTCGCGCGCGCCGAGCAGCGAGCCGCCATCGCCATTGATGGAATAGCCGGCGATCTTGAAGCCAGCCTTTCGGATCAGCGCGATTGCCGAGGGGCTGTATTGTGCGGTGGCGCCGCGAAACCATTTTGGCGCGGGCTCGCCGGTCTTGGCCAGTGCCGCAGCTCCGGTCTCGACCTCGGCCAGCACCGCTTCCGGGCTGCCGGCACTGCGGATGCCATAAATCTTGCGCGGCGTGTCGACGGCGGGAATATGCCTGCCGCCGTGATTTTCGAGCTCGAACAGTTCCGGATGCGCCCGCATGATCTCAAGCGAAGGCGCGTTGCGCTTCAGCCAGGTTCCGGTCACGAAGATCGTCGCCGGAATCTTGTGCTGGACCAGCGCGGATAGAATCCGGCTGTCGGTCGCGCCGCCGCAGGCATCCAATGTCACTGCGACGCGCGGGCTGTCGCCGCCCTGCCTGATATGCAGGCTCGGCTCAAGCAACGGCGCGGCATTGGCGACCGCTGCCGAACCGGAGAGTGCTACGGCGAGAAAGAGCTTTGAAACAAGGCGCATGCGGAAAACCCAAGCCGATAATCGCATCATCCCAATGCCTGCATAACGGCAAAATTGGGATGATGCGTCAGATTCCGCTCAGCCGCCCTTTTTGACGGCAGCCTGCGCTGCCGCCAGCCTGGCGATCGGCACGCGGAACGGCGAGCACGACACATAATCGAGGCCAACTTCCTCGCAGAAGCGGATCGAAGCCGGGTCGCCGCCATGCTCGCCGCAGATGCCGAGCTTGATGTCGGGCCGCGTCGACCTGCCCTTGTCGGCTGCCATGCGCACCAATTCGCCCACGCCCTCGATATCGAGCGAGACAAACGGATCCTGATCGACAATGCCCTTCTGGCGATAGGTTTCGAGGAAGGATGCCGCATCGTCGCGCGAAATGCCGAAGGTCGTCTGCGTCAGATCGTTGGTGCCGAAGGAGAAGAATTCGGCCGATTCGGCAATCACATGGGCGCGGATCGCCGCGCGCGGCAGTTCGATCATCGTGCCGGTAAGATATTCGACGGTGACGCCGCTTTCTTCCATCACGCTCTTTGCTACCGCATCGATGCGCGCCTTGACGAAGTCGAGTTCCGTTTTCAACCCGACCAGCGGCACCATGATCTCGGGCACCACCGGGTTGCCGGTCTTCTTGCCCGCCTCCACGGCTGCCTCGAAAATGGCGCGCGCCTGCATTTCGGCGATTTCCGGATAGGAAACCGCCAGGCGGCAGCCGCGATGGCCGAGCATCGGGTTGAATTCGTGCAGCGTCTCGGTGCGGTGGCGCAACTTGTCCGCCGACACCTTCATGGCCGCCGCCACCTCCTCGATTTCCTGGTCCGTCTTGGGCAGGAATTCGTGCAGCGGCGGGTCGAGCAGGCGGATCGTCACCGGCAGGCCGGCCATGATCTCGAACAGTTCGAGGAAGTCCGAGCGCTGCATCGGCAGGAGCTTGTCGAGGGCCGCGCGGCGGTCCTTCTCCGTATCGGCGAGGATCATTTCGCGCATGGCGATAATGCGCACGCCCTCGAAGAACATGTGCTCGGTGCGGCAGAGGCCGATGCCTTCCGCGCCGAAGGACCGCGCCATGCGTGCATCGGCCGGTGTTTCGGCATTGGTGCGCACCTTCATGCGGCGGATCTTGTCGGCCCACTCCATGATGGCGGCAAAATCGCCGGAAAGCTCCGGCTGCAGCATCGCGACCGCGCCTTTCAGCACCTGACCCGTGCCGCCATCGACGGTGATGATTTCGCCCTTGCGGAACGTCGTGCCCATCGCCGTCATCGTGCCGGCCTTGTAGTCGACCCGCAGCGTGCCGGCGCCGGAAACGCAGGGCTTGCCCATGCCGCGGGCAACGACCGCCGCGTGGCTGGTCATGCCGCCGCGTGTCGTCAGGATGCCTTCGGCTGCGTGCATGCCGTGGATGTCTTCCGGGCTGGTCTCGATGCGCACCAGAATGACCTTCCTGCCGATGGCGCGCATTTCCTCGGCCTCGTTCGACGAGAACACGATCTCGCCGGTGGCAGCACCCGGCGAAGCCGGCAGGCCGATCGCAACGACATTGCGTTCAGCCTTGGGATCGATCGTCGGGTGTAGAAGCTGGTCGAGCGAGGACGGGTCGATGCGGGCCACCGCCTCTTCCTGGGTGATGAGACCCTCGGCGGCCATGTCGACAGCGGTCTTCAGCGCAGCCTTTGCGGTGCGCTTGCCCGAGCGCGTCTGCAGCATCCACAACTTGCCGCGCTCGATGGTGAATTCGAGGTCCTGCATGTCGCGGTAATGCTTTTCAAGCCGTTCCGAAATTTCCATGAAGGTGTTGAAGGCTGCCGGCATCAGCTTCTGCATCGAAGGCTTGTCCGAACCTGCGGCAATGCGAGCCTTTTCGGTGATGTTCTGCGGTGTGCGGATGCCGGCCACGACGTCTTCGCCCTGCGCATTCACCAGGAATTCGCCGTAAAGCATCTTCTCGCCGGTCGACGGGTTGCGCGTGAAGGCAACGCCGGTGGCCGATGTGTCGCCCATATTGCCGAACACCATGGCCTGGACATTGACCGCCGTGCCCCAGCTTTCGGGAATGTCGTGCAGCCGGCGATAGGTGATGGCGCGATGGTTCATCCAGCTCGAAAACACGGCGCCGATGGCGCCCCACAGCTGTTCCTGCGGGTCCTGCGGGAACGGCTTGCCGAGTTCTTCCTCGATCTTGGCCTTGTAGAGCGCAATGGTTGCCTGCCACTCGTCGGCGGAAAGTTCGGTGTCGAGTTCGTGGCCGAGGCGGGCCTTCTCCTCCTCGAGGATTTCCTCGAAAACCTCGTGGTCGAGACCCATCACGACATCCGAATACATCTGGATGAAGCGGCGGTAGCTGTCATAGGCAAAGCGGGCATCGCCCGAATCCTTCGCCAGCGCTTCCACGGTCACGTCGTTGAGGCCGAGATTGAGCACGGTGTCCATCATGCCGGGCATGGAAGCGCGCGCGCCGGAGCGCACCGAAACCAGCAGCAGCTTTGCCGGGTCGCCGAAACGACGGCCGGTCAGCGCGCCGATATGGTCGAGCGCCGTCGTGACATCTTTCTTCAGGGAAGCCGGATAGGCGTTGCCATTGGCGTAATACCAGTTGCAGGCTTCAGTGGTGACGGTAAAGCCTGGCGGCACCGGCAGGCCAAGGCTGCACATTTCCGCCAGATTGGCGCCCTTGCCGCCCAGCAGATTCCTGTCGCCGGCGCGCCCTTCGGCGGCACCATCCCCAAAGGTGTAGACCCACTTGGTCATGCTCGCTCCTAGCCTATGCAATTGAGACAGCAGATGAAAAGCGCCTCTAGCGCGAAGCGATAAATTGCTGCGCTGCGAAAGGCAACCTGTGCTTCGGACAGTTTAACTCCTACAATCGATTAAGAAATCCGCTGGTAACAAGACTTGTATTTCGACGCCAAATTTTATAGAACATAAAGAGAACGAGAGGCTACCATGAAAAAGACCGGCAAACTCGATTATCTCGAAATGCCCGCCACCGGCGGCACGCTCGACAACGTCAAGGCGTTCTACAGCACAGCCTTTTCCTGGTCGTTCACCGACTACGGGCCGAGCTATTCGGCCTATGACGAGGGGCTCGAAGGCGGCTTCTATTCCGAAGCGGGAGACGCCACGCCCAAGCCGCTGCCGGTTCTCTATTCGGAAAATCTGGAAGAAACCCTCGCCGCCGTGGAAGACGCCGGCGGCAAGATCGTGAAACCGATCTTTTCGTTCCCCGGCGGGCGCAGGTTCCATTTCACCGATCCGGCCGGCAACGAACTGGCTGTCTGGGGCGAATAGCGATCCATTGCGCGCTCGTGAAACTCGTTCTACCGCTTCGCCCGGGGTGAGGCGGTAAAATTTGCGGCAGGCATTTTGCCGCGATTGTGCTTTTCGATCACACTGAATATAAGGCCGCACAGACTCGACTCGGGGCTCCGGGTCTTGGGGCGTAGCCAAGTGGTAAGGCAGCGGTTTTTGGTACCGCCATTCGGAGGTTCGAACCCTCCCGCCCCAGCCAGATATCCCCTTCCAGTAAAACGAGTACTTGACGGCAGCGCCGAACCGCAATCGGAACCTCGGCCTACCGCTCCAGCAATCGCGTTCTCTGCTCATTCACAAGCGCCTGAAAGGCGACTTCCAGATCAGTCGGTTTCCGAACGATCCATGAGGTATCCGTTCTCTCCGCCAGTGCTGCCAAAATCCCCGGTCGCACTCGGGCAGGGAAATTCCATATGATCTTGATCAGCTTTGGAATGATGAGAATTTCGGGGCAATTCTCCGGCAAACCGGGGCGGCTTCTAAACAGGTATCGCCAATTCCGCCGGGCACACCTGACGAAGGACGTTCGACGATCAACGTCGAGAAAAATAACAAAGTCGGCGGCCTTCATAACTGCGATGGATACGCCTTCAATTACCCATGCTTGCCGCGAAACGAGTTCGGCGATCTTTTCGGTTCGCCAATCGTCCGAGCTTTTTCGCCAGCCCGGCTGCCAAACAATTTCATCCAGACCGACGACCGGCAAGTCCAACAGTTTGCCGACGTGCTTCGCCAGAGTTGTCTTTCCACTTCCCGCGTTTCCGGTGATAAAGATTCTTGTCATGGCGGCAGCTAAGTGACCAAGGGCGGTTACGCCAAGACGTGTCAGTTACCAGTTCGGTACGCGGATTAAAAAAGCTGGCCAACCGACCTAGAATACCGCCTGAAAAAGCATCGAAGCTTTCCAGGCTGCTTTCCAGTATCCTGTCCGTTCAACTCGCTTCGCGAAGCTGTTCCGCCGTCTGCAGGTCGACCGAAACCAGCTGGCTGACGCCCTGCTCGGCCATGGTGACGCCGAACAGGCGGTTCATGCGCGCCATGGTGATGGGGTTGTGGGTGATGATGACGAAGCGCGTCTCGGTCGTGCGCGCCATCTCGTCCATCAGGTTGCAGAAGCGCTCGACATTGTGGTCGTCAAGCGGCGCATCGACCTCATCGAGCACGCAGATCGGCGCGGGATTGGTCAGGAACACCGCAAAAATCAGCGCCATCGCCGTCAGCGCCTGCTCGCCGCCGGACAGCAGCGTCATGGTCTGCGGCTTCTTGCCGGGCGGGCGGGCGAGGATTTCAAGCCCGGCTTCCAGCGGGTCTTCCGATTCGATCAGCTGCAGTTCGGCCGTGCCGCCGCCGAACAGATGCGTGAACAGCCGCTTGAACTGCTCGTTGACGACGTCGAAGGCGGCCAGCAGCCGCTCGCGGCCTTCGCGGTTCAGGCTCTGGATCGCCTGGCGCAACTTGCGGATCGCCTCGATGATGTCTTCGCGTTCGGTGACGATGGCTTCGAGCCGTTCGGACAGCTCCCGCTGTTCCTCTTCGGCGCGCAGATTGACCGCGCCCAGCCGCTCGCGCTCGATTTTCAGGCGCTCAAGCTGGCGCTCGATATCGGCGGCATCCGGCATCGGCGCGTCGGCCTCGAGGCCGGTATGGCGGATGACGAGATGCGGCGGCGTGTTCAGCGTTTCCTGGATGCGCGCCTCGATCTCCTTGCGGCGATCGTCGGCGGCCGTCAGGCGTTCCTCGGCGCGGCCACGCGCTTCGCGTGCTTCCGACAGCGCCTGGATCGCGCCCGTCGCTGCCTTGTCCAGCAAAGCCTGCTGGTTTTCCGCTTCCTGAAGCCGGTCGCTTGCTGCTTTGCGCAGCTCTTCCGACTGCGAAAGCTGCGTCATCAGCGCGCGACGGCGCGCGTCGATCTCATCCGGCGCGTCGACGAGCCTTTCGCGCTCCTCCATCGCCTCGGCCTGCCGCTCGCCGAGCGAAGCTATCTGGCCGGCGGCGTTTTCGGCGCGCAGCGTCCAGTTGCGGCGCTCATTGGCGATGGCATCGAGGCGACGCATGCGCGCCTCGGCCTCCCGCTTCAAACCTTCATGCACGGCGCGCGCATCGGCAACGGCGGCGCGGTCGCGCGCAACGTGGGCGGCCGACTGGTCGAGCCGCAATTGAAGATCGCCGAGATCGGGCGCGGAACCCAACTGGTCCTCGGCCTCGACATATGCGGCAGCGGCCTCCTCGTGGCCTTCCTCGATCCGCGCACGCGCCTCATCGAGCGCGGTACGCCTGCTCGACAATTCACCTGCCGCCCGCTCGGCCTGGGCCAGCGCGTCGCGGGCCTGTCCGACTGCGTGCTGCGCATCGCGCCATGCCTGACGCGACAGGCGCTCCTCTTCGGTGCGCTGGCGAACCGAAGCCTCGGCCTTGGCTAAAACCTCTTCCGCCGCGCGCACCTTCACGGTTGCGGCAACAGCCTCCGCGTCGAGTTCGGCCAGCCGGTTCTTCTGTGCCAGCCGCTGCGCGGCAGCGGTCGGCGCATCGGCGCTAGCTGTGAAGCCGTCCCAGCGCCACAGCGCGCCGTCCTTGCTGACCAGGCGCTGGCCTGGCGCCAGCAGGAGCTGCAACCGCCTGCCGTCTGCCGCATCGACGATGCCGATCTGCGCGAGGCGGCGCGCAAGCTGGCGCGGCGCGCGCACGACGCTGGCGAGATTGCGAATACCTTCCGGCAGCGCAGGATCGCCCGGCATCGGTTCGCTTTCGCCCCAGTGCACGGGAGCGGCGCGATCGAGCGGCACGTCGAGGTCTTCGCCGAGGGCGGCACCAAGTGCTGTCTCAAAACCGCGCTCGACGCTCACCTGTTCCAGCACGGCGGGAAAAAGATCGCCGCTCGACGCATTGAGTATCTTGGCCAGCGTACGCGCTTCGGTCTCGATGCCGGCCAGTTCGGCGCGCGCTTCCTGAAGCGGCGGACGCGCTTCATTTTCTGCCGTCCGCGCATCGGCAACGGCCTGTTCGGCTGCACCCGCTGCAAACTCGGCATCGTCGAGGGCGGCTTGCGCCTCCTCGGCCAGAATCTTCTTTTCGGCCGGATCGGCAAGGCCGGAAATGCGTGCGGCGATTTCCGAAACTTCACGGTCGACATCGCCAAGCTGGCGGGCCAGACGATCCCGGCGCTCCGCCGTTTCGCGCAGCGCGCGTTCAAGCTGGGTGCGCGAGGCGGCGGCATCAGCGCGCGTCGCGGTGAGCTTTGAGAGCGCGATTTCGCTCAAGCCAAGCGTCGCGGTCGCTTCCTCGAAGGTCGCCCGCGTTGCCATCTCACGCTCGGCAGCGCCGGCGTTTTCGGCATTCAGCGCCTCTTCTTCCTCGGCAAGGCGAGCGAGAATATCGGCGTTGTCGCTAACCATCTGCTGTTCGCGCGCAATGTCGGCGTCGAGCTGCTGCAGGCGGCGGTCAAGCTCGGCCTGCCGCGTACGGATGCGACCTGCCTCTTCCTCGATCTGGGTTCTGGCGATGGAAAGGCGCTGGAAGGCAGCGGCGGCGGCGGCTTCCGCCTCGCGCAGTTCCGGCAGCTTGTGCGCACCGATCGCCTGCTCCTTGGCCGCAGTCATCTGCTGGGCCGCGCGCTCGCCGACCAGCGAAGTCGCCGTCGCCAGGGCAGAGCGCGACTCGCCTTCCTGCGTCTTCGCCTGCGTCCAGCGAATATGCAGCAGCGTCGCCTCCGCCTTGCGGATATCGGCGGAAAGGTTCTTGAAACGCGCCGCCTGCCGCGCCTGACGCTTCAGGCTTTCGATCTGGCTTTCCAGCTCGCCGACGACATCATCCAGCCGCTCGAGGTTCTGCTCCGCCGCGCGCAGCCGAAGCTCGGCTTCGTGACGGCGGGTATGCAGGCCGGAAATGCCGGCCGCTTCTTCCAGGAGCGCGCGTCGCGCCTGGGGCTTGGCCTGGATCAGTTCGCCGATACGCCCCTGCCCGACCATCGAGGGCGAGCGCGCGCCGGTCGACTGATCGGCGAACAGAAGCTGCACGTCCTTGGCACGCGCTTCCTTGCCGTTGATGCGGTAGACGGAGCCTGCCTCGCGCTCGATGCGGCGCGACACCTGCAATTCGTCGGCATCGTTGAAGGCAGCGGGCGCAGAGCGGTCGGCATTGTCGAGGAAAAGCGTGACTTCGGCGGTGTTTCGCGCCGGGCGCGTGCCGGAGCCGGAGAAGATCACGTCATCCATGCCGGACGCGCGCATGTTCTTGTATGAGCTTTCGCCCATCACCCAGCGCAGCGCCTCGACCAGATTGGACTTGCCGCAGCCGTTCGGCCCGACGACGCCCGTCAGGCCGCGCTCGATGACGAACTCGCCCGATTCAACGAAGGATTTGAAGCCGAGAAGGCGCAGGCGGGAAAATTTCATAGGCGCGGTCCCGCGACCGCAGGCATGGCGGGGCGCAAGCGCCCCGGCATGGCCGGACCGTCAGAGCATGCCGTCGATAATCGCCGACATATCCTCAATAGACAAAGCCCCTTTGTACACATTGCCGTTGATGAAGAAGGTCGGGGTGGAATCGACCTTAAAATCTTCCGCGCCACGTTTCTGTACTGCCCTGACATCGTCCAGAAGCTTCTGGTCAGTCAAGCAGGCCTCGAAGGACTCCTGTGAAAAACCTGCCAATTTCGAGATCTGCAGCAGCGCGGTCTTCGCATCCGGCACGCCGGCCCAGTTTTCCTGCTGCTTGAACAGCACGTCGATCATCGGGAAGTAGTTATCGTTGGAGCAGCGGGCAAGCATGAAACCTGCCTCGGCGCGCGGATCGAACGGGAATTCGCGGAAGATCAATCGCGCCTTGCCCGTGTCGATGTACTTTTCCTTCAGCGCCGGCAGTGTCGTCTCGTGGAAATGCGCGCAGTGCGGGCAGGTCATCGAGGCGTATTCGACGATCGTCACCGGCGCGTCGTCCTTGCCGAGCTGCTTGTCCGGCAGCGCGCCGGCCTCGAGCACCTTGGCCATGTCGACCTTGCCCTGCGGCTCAGGCGCCTTGCCGGGTGCGGGTGCTGCTGCGTCCTGCGCCATCGCGCGTCCGGTAAAACCAGCCTGCGAGGCGAGCACCATTGCCGCCGGCGCAAGAGCCAATGTCGAGAGAACTTTTCTGCGCGGAATGGAACGGATCATACGAATCACCTGCCTGAGATTGTATTGTGCGATGCCAAGGCACCAAAAAGCGAGACTTGGCGCGAATTAAGGCATCTGTTCCCCCAATCCAATCGACAAGTTCCGCAACAGCAATCACGAATATGCGAGATGGATGTCAACTCTTCTTCTTTTTCGTGCCTATTATTGTCGCGCCAAGCCGTTCGAGGGCTGCCCGTAAACCGTCATCCTCGATATTCTCCACCGTGCCGGCGAGTTTTGTCTTCTCGCCGTCGGTCAGCGCCCGCGGTCGCGGCTTCGGCGGCAAACTCGTGTCGATCAGGGCCTTTTGCACGATGCGGATGCGCCCGACCGCGGTGAACCCGAGAAAGGCGTTAACCCGGCCGATGACTTCGCCGGTCTCGTGCTGGAGATGCAGCGCGGCCAACCCTTCGCAGGCGACAATCAGCGTTGCCGGCTCGAACGGATCGTCCTCATGCAGGCGGCGCGGCCACTGGATTTTTTCCGGCCGGCTCTTGGCGGCGATCCGCGGGCCGACGATCTCCTCCCACGACTGGACGAGCCCGACCGAGATGCCGGCACGCTTGCGCAGGACGGGGTCGAGGATTTCGGTGGCGAGATCGCTCACCGGAACGGGATTGCCGTAACGGCTTTTCCCTGCCATGTGCGTTCTCCGGACTATGCACCCTTACCCAAGGCGCGGATCAGTAGCACGATCAATGGCACCACAGGCAAAACCCCGCAAGAGCGCCGCACCATCCAGCGGCGATATCGCAGCGCCCCTGCTTGACTGGTACGACGCCAACCATCGCGAACTGCCGTGGCGCGTTTCGCCACGCCAACTGGCATCCGGTATTCGCCCCGACCCTTACCGCGTCTGGCTTTCGGAAGTCATGCTGCAGCAGACGACGGTCGAGGCGGTCAAATCCTATTTCCGCGCGTTTCTGGAGAAATGGCCGGATGTGAAATCGCTTGCCGCGGCCGAAACCGACGACGTCATGAAGGCCTGGGCCGGCCTCGGCTATTATTCGCGCGCCCGCAATCTGAAGGCCTGCGCCAATCTGGTCGCGGCCAGCACAGGTGCTTTTCCGGATACGGAATCAGGCTTGCGCGAACTGCCCGGCATCGGCGCCTATACGGCAGCAGCAATCGCGGCCATCGCCTTCGACCGGCCGGCTGCCGTGATGGATGGCAATGTCGAACGCGTCATGTCGCGCCTGTTCGAGATTTCCACGCCGCTGCCGGATGCCAAGCCGGAAATCCGCGCCATTCTTGAAACTCTGGTGCCGCCTGCCCGGCCCGGCGACTTCGCCCAGGCGATGATGGATCTGGGCGCGACGATCTGCACCCCACGCCGCCCACGCTGCATGCTGTGCCCGCTGCGCGACGGCTGCGAAGCGCTGGCGAATGGTGATCCAGAACTCTATCCGGTGAAGGCCCCGAAGACCGAAAAGCCAGGACGACGAGGCGCGGCATTTATCGCAATCCGCCCGGACGGCGCGATCCTTTTGCGCAAGCGCCCGGAAAAGGGCCTGCTCGGCGGCATGAGCGAGGTGCCGACGACCGCATGGACCGCGCGCATCGACGGCGACACCACCATTGCCGGCGCGCCCTTTGCCGCCGCCTGGCGGCGCGCGGGCAGCATTTCCCACGTCTTCACCCATTTCTCGCTCGAACTCGACGTCTACCGCGCCGAGATTGCGGACCGTCCCTTGCCTGCTGGCAGTTTCTGGGCTCCAGTCGCCACGCTTCACGGCGAGGCGCTGCCGACTGTCATGAAAAAGGCAATCGAGGCTGCCATACCGGGCGCGACGAAAAAGCCGTTTCCACACACAGCAAAGAGGCATTCATGACCGAAATCCGCCACATCGTCTTCGACATCGGCAAGGTGCTGATCCATTACGACCCGGACCTGCCCTTCAGCCGGCTGATCCCGGACGAGACCGAGCGGAAACGGTTCTTCGAAACGATCTGCACCCATGACTGGAACATCGAGCAGGATCGCGGGCGGACTTGGGAAGAGGCTGAAAGCCTGCTGATCGCCGAGCATCCCGACCATGAGGAAAACATCCGCAACTTCCGCCGCTATTGGCACGAGATGGTGCCGCACGCCTATGACGACAGCGTCGAAGTGATGGAGGCCCTGATCGACAAGGGCCACGACGTGACCATGCTGACCAACTTCGCCGCCGACACTTTCACGGAAGCGCGGCAGCGTTTTCCCTTCCTCGAGCGCCCGCGCGGCGTGACCGTTTCGGGCGAGATCGGCATGATAAAGCCCGACCGCGGCATCTACGACCACCATGCATCTACCTTCGGCCTCAATCCGTCGGAGACGATCTTCATCGACGACAGCCCGAAGAATGTCGAAGGCGCCAAGGCCGCCGGCTGGCAGGCTGTGCTGTTCACGGATGCCGCAACGCTGCGGCGCGATCTGGAGCAGCGAGGCATCGAGGCGTGACGCAGGGCGTCGAGCCGGCTGAGATTCTGCGGCGATACCATGCCGCGATCAATGCGCTCGACTACCACGCCATCGAAGCGATGTTTGCCGCCGATATCGTCTATGATTCGGGCGGTGTCGGCGGACTCATATCTGGCCGCGATGCGGTGATGGCCGCATTCAAAACCTATTTCGCCGAATATCCGGACCAGGTTTCCGAGGATTTGTCGGTCGAGACGCTATCGCCCAACACCGCCCGCTCGGTCTGGGCGCTACAGGCAACGAGCGCTACGACAGGCGCACCTTACAAGCGACAAGGGACCGAAACCATTACGCTTGACGAGGATGGCAGGATAATCCGCGTCGACGTCGAGGGATAAGGCCGTGTGTCCAGAGCCTTTTCGGCTCAGGTGGAATGCCCCTCATGCAGCCACCGGTACCTTCACCCCGCTTGAGGCAAGGCGATCGTATAGGAAGCACCCCCACCCCTAACCCCTCCCCACAAGGGGGAGGGGAACTTTTCTGCACTGCTATCCGGCGCTAATCTTCAACGTTCTTGGCTGTCAAGGCGACGAAACCGTCCCCCTCCCCCTTGTGGGGAGGGGCTAGGGGTGGGGGTATTGCCCTGCCGCCTGCGGCGAGTGCGTCTCCACCAAAACCTGAAACGATCTACAGAAATGCCAAAACGCCCGAGGGTGACCTCGAGCGTTCGGGATCAGCCGGTGACTGGAAGCCGGCCCATCGGTGGTCTCGGAGAGCAATTCCAGGAAAAGTGTGTCGCGGTTTTCCGTCCGGAATTGCGTAAACAAAAAAGCTTTCCGAAGATCAGGCCCCTGCCCGCTCCATGCCGAGGCGCGCGATGCGGCGCAGTTCGTCGATCTGGGTCAGGCCGCCATTGCGTTCATAGTGCCAGAAGGTCCAGCCGTTGCAGGATTCCAGGCCTTGCAGGACTGCGCCGACGCGATGGATTGAACCGGCATTGTCGCCGATCGCCAGCGTGCCGTCGGCGCGAACCTTGGCGGCCCAGCGCTTCTTGGCGTCGTAAAGCGTCGCACCCGGCTTCAGCATGCCGGAATCGAGCAGGTTGACGAAGGCGACGCGCGGCTCGGCGCGCTTGCCGGAAAGCACCGTCAGGTCTGCGGCTTCCAGCGGCTTCACCGCTGCGATGCGCTCATTGGCGGCGTCGATATAGTCCTGCTCGCGCTCGATGCCGACGAAGTGGCGGCCGAGGCGCTTTGCCACCGCACCGGTGGTGCCGGAACCGAAGAAGGGGTCGAGCACGACGTCGCCCGGCTTGGTCGAAGCCATCATGATGCGGGCAATCAACGCCTCCGGCTTCTGCGTCGGGTGCAGCTTGTCGCCATTGTCGTTCTTCAGCCGCTCGGCCCCGGTGCAGATCGGGAACAGCCAGTCGGAGCGCATCTGAATGTCGTCGTTGGACGCCTTCAGCGCATCGTAGTTGAAGGTGTAGCTCTTGGCGTTCGGGTCGCGGGAAGCCCAGATCATCGTCTCATGCGCGTTCTGGAAGCGGCGGCCGCGGAAATTCGGCATCGGGTTGGTCTTGCGCCAGACGATGTCGTTCAGGATCCAGAAGCCGAGGTCCTGCATCGAGGCGCCGACGCGGAAAATGTTGTGGTAGGAGCCGATGACCCAGATCGTGCCATTGGGCTTCAGCACGCGGCGCGCGGCCAGCAGCCAGGCGCGGGTGAAGGCGTCATAGGCGGCGAAACTGTCGAACTGGTCCCAGTCATTGTCCACCGCATCGACCTTGGACTGGTCGGGGCGGTGCAGGTCGCCATTGAGCTGAAGATTGTAGGGCGGGTCGGCGAAAATCACGTCGACCGACTTTTCAGGCAGCTTGTCGAGGGCGGCGACACAGTCGCCCTTCAGGATCGTATCCAGCCATTCGGCTTTCTGCGGCAGGGGGGAAAGGTCGGCGAGAGCACGCACGGCTGACATTCTGATACCCGAAATACGCGTTACTGTTTACACCCCGTTATGGTTACCGATCAGCGTAAACATTTGGTGAAGCGCGACTCGCCGCGACCAATAATTTGCGGTGAGCCTGTCCATGGTGTATGCCGCGCCGCGAAAACATCGCTTGCCGCCATGCGGCCTTTCTTCCCAGCTATTGCGGATTTACATGACCCAGCCTGATCTCGTCATTTTCGATTGCGACGGCGTGCTCGTCGATTCAGAAATCATCGCCGCGCGTGTCGAGGCGGAACTCCTGACCGCAGCAGGCTTTCCGATCGAGCCGGAAGAACTGGCCGAGACCTATGCCGGCCTGACCTTCAAGGACATCATGCTGCGCATCGAGGAACAGTCGCAGATACCGTTCCAGGCATCGCTGATCGATCAGGCGGAATCGTTGGTCGACCGCCGGCTGCAGGCCGAGGTTCGCGCCATCGAAGGCGCGCATGAGGCGGTGGCTTCGGTAACCGGTCCACGCTGCATCTGCTCCAATTCGAGCAGCGAGCGTCTCAACATGATGCTGGAAAAGACGAGGCTGCTGCCATTCTTCTCAGGCCGCATCTTCTCCTCGCTCGAGACACCCTCGAAAAAGCCGAAGCCGGCGCCGGACGTATTCCTGCATGCGGTCAACACGCTTGGCGCCAATCCCGCGCGCACCTTCGTTGTCGAGGATTCTGTTCACGGCATTTCCGGCGCAAAGGCTGCCGGCCTGCGCGTCATCGGCTTCACCGGCGCTTCACACAGCTATCCCGGCCATGCCGATGCGCTGACCGAAGCGGGTGCTGAAACCGTCATTCGCCGCTGGGCGGATTTTCCCGGCGTCGTCGCAGCACTTCTGGAATGGTCGGAAGACGCTTAAAGCGCGGCTCGCGCTTTAAGCTGTTGGTTTTGATGCATGCCGTTATCGCAAAACCGCCGCGCACTTTGGCGCGGCATGCTTTGTCACTCGGCGGCAGCCGTCTTCTTCTTCGGCGCCGGACCTTCGTCGAAGCCGGCATAGATGCGGATGTTCTGCTCGGCCGGAACCGGAACCGAAACGCCCTTGTCGTTGAAGACGAACTGCGTCGCCGCCGTCTTATCGGTCAGGCTGACCGGAAACTGGGTAAGCTTGGAGTACAGCACTTCCTCGCCACGCACCACGACGACACGGATCGGCAGGGTCACGCTTCCCGGCGCACCGGCCGGACCCGGAACGATCTTGCCGGCAGCAGCCACGTCGATGCTCAGCGTGCCATCGCGGGTCACGCAGGCGCGGGTCACGTCGGCGATGGAAGCCTGATACATCAGCTTCGTCGCATCGTCCTGACCGCCCTTGGCATAGCTGCTGAAGAAGGCTGTCCCTTCACGCAGGGTAATGTTCGGGCAATAGGCCCTGAGGTCGCTTTCCAGGATCCTGCCTGCCTGATCGGGCTTGCTGGCTGCGTCGAAGCCTTTCGCCGCGTCGTTGGATTGGCAACCAGCGGCGGCAATCATAAAGCTCGAAACGGCAAGACCGGCCAAAAAACGACTGTCGATAAATCGAAACTGCATATGCTGCACTTCCCTCTCTCAAAGCTGTCGCTGTATATCAACGCCGCGGCAAAAATGCGACTGACGGGATTCAGTTTTTCACCGATCTGCTTTTCCACAGAAGTTTCAGTCGCCTAGACCTCAGGCACACCACGACGAACGGATGACAATGAAATACGTCAGCACACGCGGGGAAGCTCCCGCACTCGGTTTCTCGGATGCGGTTCTTGCAGGGCTTGCGCGTGATGGCGGCCTCTACATTCCGAGCGAGTGGCCGCAGTTCAGCGCGGCTGAAATCCGCGCCATGCGCGGCCTTGCCTATCCCGATCTTGCCATCCGGCTGCTGACGCCGTTCCTCGGCGGCGAGATCGCCGCACCGGCTTTCGAGCGCATCGTGCGCGAAGCCTATGCCACCTTCCGCCACGATGCCGTCTGCCCGCTCGTGCAGACCAATGCGAACACTTTCGTGCTGGAGCTTTTCCACGGCCCGACGCTTGCCTTCAAGGACGTGGCGATGCAGCTGTTGGCGCGGCTGATGGACCATGTGCTGGCCGAGCGCGACCAGCGCGCGACGATCACCGCTGCGACTTCGGGCGATACCGGCGGTGCGGCGATCGACGCCTTTGCCGGCCGCGACCGCGCCGATATGTTCGTGCTTTTCCCGCATGGCCGCGTCTCGCCGGTGCAGCAGCGACAGATGACGACTTCGACCGCCCCCAACGTGCATGCGCTCGCCGTCGAAGGCAATTTCGACGATTGCCAGGGTCTGGTGAAGGACATGTTCAACGATCACGGCTTCCGCGATCGCGTCTCCCTGTCGGGCGTCAATTCGATCAACTGGGCGCGAATCATGGCCCAGATCGTTTATTATTTCTCGTCGGCGATTTCGCTCGGCGCACCCGATCGCCCGGTGTCCTTCACCGTGCCGACCGGCAATTTCGGCGACATCTTCGCCGGCTATGCCGCCAAGCGCATGGGCCTGCCGATCGAGCGCCTGGTGATCGCTACCAATGACAACGACATTCTCGCCCGCACGCTTTCGACCGGCGAATACCGCACCACGGGCGTCGTCGCCACGACCTCGCCATCGATGGATATCCAGGTCTCATCCAATTTCGAGCGGCTTCTTTTCGAAGCGTCGGCGCGGGATGCAGGCACCGTCCGCCGCTATATGGCCGGCCTCAAGCAGTCGGGTGCATTCACCATCGAAGCCCCTGCCATTGCGAAGATCCGCGGCGAGTTCGACGCCGGACGCGCGACGGTGGAAGAGACCGCGGCAACCATTCGCGAGACGCTGAAGGCAAGCGGCTATCTGCTCGACCCACACACGGCGACTGCCGTTCATGTCGCGAACCGCCAGAAGGGCGACGCACCGATGGTCGTGCTTGCCACGGCCCATCCCGCCAAGTTTCCCGCCGCCGTCGAAGCGGCGAGCGGTGTTGTTCCGCCCCTGCCCGCATGGCTTGCGGGACTGATGGAACGCGAGGAAAAATACACGGTACTTCCATCCGAGCTTAAAATGGTGGAAGATCATATTAGCCGCCACGCACGGGCGGCGCGTTAGGGAGTAATATCTATATGGGTGTTGAGGTAAGCCGTCTGTCGAACGGCCTGACAGTCGCCACCGAAACCCTTCCAAGTATCGAATCTGTCGCATTGGGCGTTTGGGTCAAGTCCGGGGCCCGCAACGAACGCGACGACGAGCATGGGATGGCCCACCTCCTCGAACACATGGCGTTCAAGGGGACCAGCAGGCGAAGCGCCTTTCAGATCGCTTCCGAAATCGAGAATGTCGGCGGCGAGATCAACGCCGCCACGAGCGTCGAGACAACCTCCTTCTATGCCCGCGTGCTCGCCGATGACGTGCCGCTGGCGATGGACCTCCTCTCCGATATCCTGACGGAATCGAAATTCGATCCCGAGGAACTGGAGCGCGAGCAGCACGTGATCCTCCAGGAGATCGGCGCCGCGCACGACACGCCGGACGACGTCGTTTTCGATCACTTCACCGAGACCGCCTTCCGTCACCAGACGATCGGCCGCTCGATCCTCGGCACGCCCGAGACCGTCAAATCCTTCACCTCCGGCCAGCTCCATTCCTTCATGGAGCGCCAGTATGGCGCAGACCAGATGGTGGTCGTGGCTGCCGGCGACGTGAAGCATGATGTCTTCGTCCGCGACGTCGAGCGACGGCTGGGCGGCTTCCGCGCCAAGTCCGACAGCGTCGTTCCGCAATATGCGCATTATGTCGGCGGCGACTACCGCGAACACCGCGACCTGCAGGATGCACAGATCGTGCTCGGCTTCGAAGGCCGCGCCTATCACGTCCGCGATTTCTACGCCTCGCAGGTCCTGTCGATGATTCTGGGCGGCGGCATGTCTTCGCGGCTGTTCCAGGAAGTGCGCGAAAAGCGCGGCCTGTGCTACTCGGTCTATGCCTTCCACTGGGGCTTCTCCGACACCGGCATCTTCGGCGTTCATGCGGCAACCGGCGAAGGCGATATCGCCAAGCTCGTTCCCGTGATCATCAAGGAACTGGAGAGGGCCGGCGAGCATATCGGCCAGGACGAACTCGACCGTGCCCGCGCGCAATATCGCGCCGGCCTCATCATGTCGGGCGAAAGCGCTTCCAGCCGGGCCTCGCAGATTGCGCGGCAGATGCTGCTTTTCGGACGCCCCATCGCCAAGGAAGAGCTGATGGAGCGGCTTTCTGCGCTGACCGTCGATCGCCTCACGGATCTGTCGTCGCGGCTGTTCTCGACCAAGCCGACGGTAACCGCCGTTGGACCGGTCGGAACGCTCCCGCCTTATGAAGCCATTCTCGACGCGCTTCCGGGACTCGACAACGGCCTTCGCAAGCTGGCCGTCTGAGCCCGCGTCAAAGCGATGATCGCGTTTCCTTTTTTCCGCCGAGACTTTCCGGCGCTGAAAGGTGATCGAGTCAACCTGCGGGTGCCCGAATCCGGCGACTATCGCGAGTGGGCAGCCCTGCGCGCCGACAGCCGCGCCTTCCTCGAACCGTGGGAGCCGCGCTGGGCTTCCGACGAGCTCGAGCGGGCCTCGTGGCGTCAGCGGCTCAGCCGCTACCGTGAAGATTTCACCAATGGCAGCGCCGTCGCCTTCTTCATATTCGAGAACGCTTCGGGGCGGCTGGTTGGCGGAATCACCATCGGCAACATCCGCCAGGGCGTCGCGCAAAGCGGCCAGATCGGCTACTGGGTTGGCGAGCGCTACGCCGGAAAGGGCTACATGGTCGACGCCCTTCTTCTGCTCGTGCGGTTCGCTTTCGATACGCTGAGGTTGCACCGGATCGAGGCTGCCTGTATTCCCGAAAATTCGCGCTCCGTACGTGTGCTTGAAAAAGCCGGATTTCAGCGTGAAGGACTTTTGCGATCCTATCTCAGGATCAATGGTAACTGGCAGGATCACTACCTCTACGCCCTGATCGCGGACGATCGGCTTGGCGTCAGGACGAAGGGCTGATTTTTGGCATATTCTCTGCGGATCCGGCGCCTTGCGGCTTTTGTCCTTGCGGCAATCGTAAGCCTGTGCGCCATCTCGTCGGCATTCGCCATCGAGCCCATCAAGATCGCCCGTGACGATGTCGCGCTCGATCTTTCGGGCGCGGTCGAGATCTACCGGAATCAGGGTGAGAACTTTCAGGTCTCGACGGCCCCCGGCCCCGACGGCATCGTCCGGCGAATCGAGGTCGAGGCCAACAACAAGCGCTCCAGCGGCGACTGGGCCGTCTTTGCGCTCGCCAACACGACCGAGCAGCAGATCGACCGCCTGATCGTCGCACCGCATTTCCGCCTGGTGAATTCCGGCTTATTCTGGCCCGATCTCGGCTCCAGCCGCATCACCGCGATCACGCCGAGCGAGGGCTTCGCACTCGACCGGCAGGCGAGCCCCGACGCCGACGTATTCCTGGTCACGCTCAACCCCGGCACGGTGGTCACCTTCATCGCCGAACTCGCCTCGCCGAAGCTGCCGCAGGTCTATCTTTGGGACCCCGAGCCCTACAAGGACTCAGTCAATTCCTATACGCTCTACCGCGGCATCGTCATCGGCATTTCCGGCCTGCTGGCGCTGTTCCTGACCATTCTTTTCGTCGTCAAGGGAACCTCGATGTTCCCGGCGACGGCAGCCTTATCATGGGCGGTCCTAGCCTATATCTGCGTCGATTTCGGCTTCCTCAACAAGGTCATCGAGATATCGCCCGGCAATGAGCAGATATGGCGAGCCGGCACGGAGGTCGGCCTGGCAGCGACCTTCGTGGTATTCCTCTTTGCCTACCTCAACCTGAACCGATGGCATGGCCATTTCAGCTATGGCGTCTTCGCCTGGATACTCGGATTGATCCTGATTGCGGGCGTCGCGGTCATCGACCCGGCGGTCGCTGCCGGCATCGCGCGGCTCTCCTTCGGGGCGACGGCGCTGCTGGGCGTCGGCCTGATCGTCTATCTCGGCATTCGCGGCTACGACCGCGCCATCATGCTGATCCCCAGCTGGGTCATGGTGCTCCTGTGGCTATGCGGATCGTGGATGGCGATCACCGGCATACTGGACAACGACGTCGTCCAGCCGGCTCTCGGCGGCGGCCTGATCCTCATCATCCTGTTGATCGGCTTCACCGTCATGCAGCACGCCTTTGCTGGCGGCGCGCTGCATCAGGGCCTGTTCAGCGACCTCGAACGCCAGGCGCTGGCCGTCGCAGGTTCAGGCGATATCGTCTGGGACTGGGACGTGCTGCGCGACCGCGTGGTGACGCGCCCGGATGTCAGCCTCCAGCTCGGCCTTGCGCCCAACAGCCTCGGCGGCCCCGCCCGCAACTGGCTGCCGGTTCTGCATGCCGACGACCGCGACACGTTCCGCACCACGCTCGACGTCGTGCTGGAACATCGCCGCGGACGCGTGGCGCAGAATTTCCGCCTGCGTGGTGCCGACGGGCATTATCACTGGTTCTCGCTTCGCGCCCGCCCAGTCATCGGCTCGGACGGCGAAGTGATCCGCTGCGTCGGCACGCTCATCGATGTGACCGAGCAGAAGAAATCCGAGGAACGGCTGCTGCACGATGCCGTGCACGACAACCTCACCGGCTTGCCGAACCGCGAGCTGTTCATGAACCGGCTGGAGGCGATCATCTCGATCGCCAAGACCGAGGAGAAGGTTCGCCCGACCGTCTTCGTCATCGACATAGACCGCTTCAAGCATGTCAATGACAGCCTCGGCATTTCGGCCGGCGATACGATCCTGCTGACGATCGCAAGGCGTCTGCACCGCATTCTCAAGCCCAAGGATTCGCTGTCGCGCTTCGCCGGCGACCAGTTCGCCCTGATGCTTTTGTCCGAGCAGGACCCGGCCCGCATTGCAGCGGTCGCCGATGCCATCAAGCAGGCGATCCGCTCGCCGATCACCTTCGCCAAGCGCGAGATCGTGCTGACGGCATCCGTCGGCCTCATCACCTGGACAGAAGCCCAGGCTTCGGCCGAGGACATGGTCAAGGATGCCGAGCTCGCCATGCACCAGGCCAAGCGCTTCGGCGGCGACCGCATCGAGCCTTTCCGGCCGGCTTTCCGCTCGGTCGGCACAGACCGGCTGCAACTCGAATCCGACCTGCGCCGTGCCGTCGAGCGCAAGGAGCTTACCCTCGCCTACCAGCCCATCGTGCGTCTTGAAGACCGCAGCGTCGCTGGTTTCGAAGCGCTGCTGCGCTGGGACCATCCCCGCCGCGGCCAGATCCCGCCGTCGGATTTCATCCCGGTCGCCGAAAGCTGCGGCCTGATCGTGCAGCTCGGCCTGTTCGCCATGCAGCGCGCAGCCGAGGACCTTGCCGGCTGGCAGAAGCAGATCGGCGACGCGCCGCTCTCGGTGTCGGTGAACCTTTCCAGCCGTCAGCTCATTCGCCGCGACCTCGTCAGCGACGTGCGCTCGGTTATCGCGCGCGCCGGCCTCAAGGCACGGTGCTTCCGCCTCGAACTGACCGAATCCCTGGTGATGGACAATCCCGAACAGAGCGCCCATGTCCTGGCCAAGCTGAAGCAGCTTGGCATCGGCCTGTCGCTGGATGATTTCGGCACCGGCTATTCGTCGCTGTCCTATCTCACGCGCTTTCCCTTCGACACGATCAAGATCGACAAGAGCTTCCTCGACGATTCTTCGCCCAAGCGCTCGGTGCTGCTGAAATCCATGGTCAACATGGCGCATGAGCTCGGCATGTCGGTGGTCGCCGAAGGCATTGCCGACGAGAACGACGCTCTGCAGCTGCGCCAGATGGGCTGCGAATATGTCCAGAGCTACATGTTCGGCGCGCCGATACCCGGCGATTCCGTATTGAAGCTGTTGAAAGAGCAGTATCCGGTCGCTCAGGCGTGACCGGCATCCTGGCTAAGATGAGCCAGGTCGACGCCGATAGAGGCCAGGACGCGATCATATTTTCGATCGATATCCCCGTCGAACAGGAATTCCGGCTTGGCCGGGCAGGTCAGCCAGCCGTTTTGGGCGATCTCGCTTTCGAGCTGGCCGGCACCCCAGCCGGCGTAACCCAGAACCATCAGCGCGTGGCGCGGCCCCCTGCCCGACGATATCGCGCGCAGGATGTCGACGGTTGCCGTCAGGCAGATGTCTTCCGACACCGGCAGTGAGGATTCCACCTTGTAGTCGTCGGTGTGGAGCACGAAACCGCGGCTGCGGTCGACCGGACCGCCATTGCGCACGACGAAATCGCGCGCCGACGGCGGCAGGCGTATCGCCTCCTGCTCGTCGAGAATCCCGAGTTGCACCAGAAGATCGGGAAACAGCAATTGCTGCGACTGATTGATGATGAGGCCCATCGCGCCCTCGTCGCTGTGGGCGCAAACATAGATCACGGTGCGCGCGAACCTTTCGTCCTTCATCCCCGGCATGGCGATGAGGAACTGGTCATCGAGAAATCCACGTTTCTCCGCAGCTTTTTTCTGACGCAAGAGGTCCATCCGGCAAAAGTAACGCGTTTTCGACACTCTTGAAAGATACGCCTTAGGCCAATGTTGACAGATGTAGGGCGTGGCCTCACGCAAAAATGATGGTGGCGAAAGGATGAGCCGGTTGCGTAATACTGCCTGCAAGGTCAAATCGCCGGCATGAAAAGCACGATCGTCACCGCAATCGGCCTGTTTGCCATGGCAATTGGCGCAACACCCGCGCTGGCGTCGTCCACCGACTGGTTCGAAACGCAGGGCGGCAGGGTGCGGCTCGTCACCTCCGGCAAGCCGGACGCAAACGGCCAGCTTCACGGCATTCTCGACATCGATCTCGATCCGGGCTGGAAGACCTACTGGCGCGACCCGGGCGACGCCGGGGTGCCGCCGCAGCTCGACATCAGCGCCAGCACCAACATTTTGAGCGCGCAATTCGATTTCCCCGCCCCGCAGCATCACGATGACGGCTATTCGAAATGGGCCGGATATGACCAGTCGGTTGCGCTGCCGATCACCTTTCAGCTCAAATCGGCCAATGAGCCGGCGAAGATCGACGCTCACGTCTTCCTCGGCATATGCGAGACCATCTGCATACCGGTCAGCACCAAGCTGTCGCTCGACCCGGCCAGCGATCCCGACAATGCCGACGATACCGCCCTCGTATCCGCCGCACAGGAGTCATTACCCGCGGCCGAGCAGCCGGATTTCAACGTCAAGATCGTTAGCAAGGACGAAAAGAGCCTGCTCGTGGAGGCCACCTTTCCCGGCAATCCGACGTCGGCCGATTTCTTCATCGCCGGCGAAAACGGCTATTCCTTCGCCGCACCGAAGCGCATGGACAGGGACGGCAAGACGCTGTTTTCGATTGAGATACTGAACCGCCCCGCACAGGCGCCGGCCGAAGGCGGACTGCACTACACGCTGGTTTCCGATGCCGGTTCCGTCAGCGGCATCCTGCCCTATATGTAATCTCTGAGGCTTCGAAATCGCCCCCCGGCGATTGCCCTGGAGACGATAAGCCGATACCCAATTCCCCGAACCTTAACCGGACAAAGCGAGAAGACTTCATGACGATTTCCGTTGGCGACAAACTGCCCGAAGCGACCTTCAAGACGATGACCTCCGACGGCGCCAAGGCCGTGACCACTGCCGAGATTTTTGGCGGCAAGAAGGTCGTTCTGTTCGGCGTGCCGGGTGCCTTCACCCCCACCTGCTCCAACAACCACCTTCCCGGCTATCTGGAAAACCACGACGCGATCATCTCGCGCGGCGTCGACACGATCGCGGTCGTTGCCGTCAACGATCATTTCGTCATGGGCGCATGGGCAAATTTCACCGGCGGCGAAGGCAAGCTGCTTTATCTCGCCGACGGCAATGGCGACTTCGTCCGCGCGGCTGGCCTCGAAGCCGACCTCAGCGGCGGCGGGCTCGGCATCCGTTCCAAGCGCTTCTCGATGATCGTCGATGATGGCAAGGTAACCGCGCTCAACATCGAGGATTCGCCCGGCCAAGCCGTCGAATCGGGCGCTGCAAAGCTTCTCGAACAGCTCTGATCAGAACCGGCCGGATGCGCGGCCTGCCCGCGCGTCCGGCCAATTCGCCGTCGTTGCAAACTACTTCTTGAACGGCGCCATGCCCATGCGGGCGAGTTCGTCGGCGCGCTCGTTTTCCTCGTGACCAGCATGACCCTTGACCCAGTGCCAAGTGACCTTGTGGCGCTTGTTAGCCTCGTCCAGCGCCTGCCATAGCTCGCCGTTCTTCACCGGCTTCTTGTCAGCGGTCTTCCAGCCGTTCTTCTTCCAGCCGTGAATCCACTTCGAGATGCCGTCCATCACATATTTGCTGTCGGTGTGAAGCTCGACCGTGCACGGCTCCTTCAGCGCGTTCAGCGCCGAGATCGCCGCCATCAGCTCCATGCGGTTGTTGGTCGTGTCGGCCTCGCCGCCGGAAAGCTCCTTGGTCTTGCCGTTGAAGCGCAGGATGGCACCCCAGCCGCCGGGGCCCGGATTGCCCGAGCAGGCGCCGTCGGTGAAAACTTCGACTGATTTGTTCATTTCAACCCATATTCGGACGCGGAATTGATCTGGCGGTGGAACCGCACCTTGCGGATGAATTCCATCGGATCGCGTTTCTGGACGAGCGCGCCATCGGGAATAGTCAGCCAGTCATAGAGCCGTGTCAGCATGAAGCGCAGTGCAGCACCCCGCGCCAGGATTGGCAGCGCCTGCTTTTCCGCATCGCTCAGCGGCCGCACCGCCTGATAGGCCGCCAGCAATGCCGTGCCCTTGGTCAGGTTGAAGGAGCCGTCCTTCTCGAAGCACCAGGCGTTCAGGCAGATCGCCACGTCATAGGCATAGAGATCATTGCAGGCGAAATAGAAGTCGATCAGCCCCGACAGCTTCTCGCCGAGAAAGAAGACATTGTCGGGAAACAGGTCTGCATGAATGACGCCTGCGGGCAGGTCCTTCGGCCAGTTGCGCTCGAACGTGGCGAAGTCGGCATCGACTTCAGCCGCCAGCCCTTTTTCAACTTCATCAGCGCGGTCGTGCGATCCTTCCCACAGCTTGCGCCAGCCGGCGATATCCAGCGCGTTGGGCCGGCTGAGCGGGAAATCCGCGCCGGCGACATGCAGGCTTGCCAGTGCGGTGCCCACTTCGCGGCAATGCGCCACCGTCGGGCGGCGCATCCACATGCCTTCGAGAAAGGTGATCACTGCTGCCGTGCGGCCGGCCAGCGTGCCGGTGACGCTGCCGTCGCGGCGATGCACCGGCAACGGGCAGGAAATACCCTTCTTGGCCAGATGCTCCATCAGCCCGAGGAAGAACGGCAGGTCGTCCTTGTCCACGCGCTTCTCATAAAGCGTCAGGATGTAGGAGCCACTTGTCGTGTGCAGCAGGAAATTCGAGTTCTCGGAGCCCTCCGCAATGCCCTTGTAGGACAGAAGGTCGCCGATCGAATATTCCTTCAGAAACGCGCCGAGCTCGTTTTCGGAAACGTCCGTATAGACTGCCATCATACGGTTCCGTTGACGAAGGCCATGTCCGACGGGGTCAGCTTCATGTCGCGCAGCACGCTCATTACCGGGAAATTCTCCGTTTCCGTCGCCGTTATCGCCAGGTCCACCTGCACGTCGAAACGGGCGCGGAAGGCGTCGATGATCTCGTCGACGATGATCTCAGGCGCGGACGCTCCCGCCGAAAGGCCCAAAGTCGAAATGCCGGCGATGTCATCCCATGGAATTTCGGAGGCGCGCTGCACGAGAAGCGACATTTTGGCGCCCGCGCGTTCCGCAACCTCGACAAGGCGCTTGGAGTTCGATGAATTCGGCGCGCCGACGACGAGGACGAGATCAGCCCCGGATGCGGTTTCCTTCACCGCCTCCTGGCGGTTGGTGGTGGCGTAGCAGATCGATTCGGCCGAAGGCGCCATCATCGCCGGGAACCGCTCCTGAAGCGCGCGGATGAGGCCGGCAGTGTCTTCGACGGACAGTGTCGTCTGGGTGACGAAACCCAAGGCTTCCGGGTCGCCGGGGACAAAGGCTGCGACATCGGCCTCGGTCTCGATCAGGGTCACCGAACCCTCGGGCAGTTGCCCCATCGTGCCGATCACTTCCGGGTGACCGCCATGGCCGATCAGCAGCACATGGCGACCCAGGCGCTGGTGGCGCATGGCCTGCTTGTGGACTTTCGACACCAGCGGGCATGTCGCGTCGAGATAGAAGAGGTTGCGCGCCTGCGCGTCCTCCGGCACCGATTTCGGCACGCCATGGGCCGAAAACACCACCGGGCATTCGCGATGCTCGGCGGGAATTTCGTTCAACTCCTCGATGAAGACCGCGCCGAGATTCTGCAGGCCTTCGACGACGTAGCGATTGTGCACGATCTCGTGGCGCACATAGACCGGCGCGCCGTATTTCTTCAGCGCCAGCACCACGATCTGGATGGCACGGTCGACCCCGGCGCAGAATCCGCGCGGCTGGCAGAGCCGGATGGTGAGTGGCGGCTTGGATGAGATTTCAGGCATGGCGTCCGGTCTTTTTGATAGTGCCGAAATGATGTCTGCACCCACCTTATGTCAAGGCCGGCTGTGCTATTAGCCGCGCCGCGAGCGCAACAACCACATGCCGAGCACGCCGGCGAGTGCTGCCGCCAGCCCGTACCAGGTGACGGCATATTGCAGATGGCTGTTGGGCAGGTCGATCATCGTCACGCCCCCGACCGGCAGGCCGCCGGGGTTGGGCGTCTTGTCGGCATCGATGAAGAAGGGCACGAGGGCCGCGCCAGTAGGCAGGTCAGCGCTCACAGCCATGACGTCGCGGTCTTTCCAGTAGAAGACGTTCTTGGCTGTATCATTGTCGGGAACCATCGAGGATGGTTTTTCCGGCAGCGGATTGCGGGCCAGTCCGGTGACCGTCACCTCGCCGGTGATCTGACCAGCAGGCCGCTTCGTCGCATCTTTCAGGTCGTAGGGCACGAAGCCGCGATTGACCAAGACGGCGCGGCCGTCGGCAAGCTTCAGCGGCGTATAGACGTAAAAGCCGGAATCGCCCTCATAGGTGGCGAAGAAATGCCGCTCGCTTTCGTGCATGAACTGGCCGCTGACCGTCACCGGCCAGTAATCGACGTCGCCGCCCTCGGCGAACTTCTTCTCGATATCGGACAACGGAAGAGGCGCCGAGTGGATGCGCTGGTCGATCGTCGCCAGCAGCGCCTCCTTCCAGTGCAGCCGCTGAACCTGCCATGTGCCGAGCCCGATCAGCACGGCGAAAGCCGCCAAGCCAAGGACCAATGCAAGCACTCGTGCCGGCCTGCTCGCACGGAAGCCGGATACAGCAGAACCACTCATTCCGGCTGATCCATCCGCCCTTCGGCAGCCTTGTTGCGGTATTGCAGCGTGATCAGCACGCCCTTGATCAGCCGCAGCGCCGTCAGGCTGAGTATCACCGTCAGCGGTATCCACAGCAGGAAATGCAGCCACAGCGGTGGATTGTAGGTAACTTCCATCCACAGCGCGGAGCCGACGACGATGAAGCCGATTATCAGGATGACGAAGACCGCCGGGCCATCGCCGGCATCGGCAAAGGAATAATCGAGCCGGCACGTGCCGCAACGCGGCGCGACTGTCAGAAAGCTGGAGAATAGCCTTCCCTCGCCACAGCGCGGGCAGCGTCCCTTGAGACCCGCCGCGATCGGTTCAACCGGCGGCCAAAGCGCCTGATCTTCATGCATGGGCTGGGTCATGGTTCTGTCTCTTTCGAGGAAAGCGGGCCGGCGAAGTCCGAACCGATCTTTGCCCCGTCATTGCGCCAGAAAAGCGGAAGGCGGCCGTGCTGCCACGACCGCCTTCCAATAACACGATATGTTGCCTCAGTGGCCGTGAGCGATCGTCGCGCCTACGGACGCCCAGACATAGATCGAGGCGAACAGGAACAGCCAGACGACGTCGACGAAGTGCCAGTACCAGGCGGCAGCCTCGAAGCCGAAATGCTGCTTCGGCGTGAAGTCGCCCTTCATCGCACGGATCAGGCAGACGAGCAGGAAGATCGTGCCGATGATGACGTGGAAGCCGTGGAAGCCGGTCGCCATGAAGAAGGTCGCGCCGTAGATCGAGTCGTGGAAGGTGAACGGAGCGTGGATGTACTCGTAGGCCTGCACGAAGGAGAACAGCACGCCGAGGCCAACCGTCAGCGCCAGGCCGTTGATCAGGCCCTTGCGGTCGCCATGGATCAGCGCGTGGTGCGCCCAGGTGACCGTCGTGCCCGACAGCAGCAGGATGATGGTGTTGTAGAGCGGCAGGTGGAACGGGTCGAGGACCTCGATGCCCTTGGGCGGCCAGACACCTCCGGTGAACTCCGCGCGGGCAACCTGATGGACCTCATTGGGGAACAGGCTGGCGTCGAAGAACGCCCAGAACCATGCCACGAAGAACATCACCTCCGAGGCGATGAACATGATCATGCCGTAGCGCAGGTGCAGCGACACGACGCGGGTGTGATGGCCCTCATGCGCTTCCTTGATGGTGTCGCCCCACCAGCCGTACATGGTGTAGAGGACGATCGCGAGGCCGATGGCGAAAATGTACCAGTGGCTGGCAGCCAGGTTGAAACCGAAGAACGGGAAGTTCCCCTGCTTCAGAAACTGCATCCAGGCAACACCGCCGATCGCCATGACGAGCGCGCCGAGCGAACCCAGGAACGGCCACGGGCTCGGGTCGATGATGTGATAGTCGTGATTCGGTTTTGCGTGCGCGTCAGCCATGTCAGCCCCCGAGGTTTCCGTCGGTATTGTCGTTAGTCTTGATTGGTCCAGCTTGCGGCGCTGCCGCAACCGGCTTTACCCCCTCTATGGGGAAAAAGGTATAGGAAAGCGTGATCGTCTTCACGTCCTTCAGTTCCGGCACGTTGACGATGTCGGGATCGACATAGAAAACAACCGGCATGTCGAGCGTCTCACCCGGCTTCAACGTCGTATCCGTGAAGCAGAAGCACTCGACCTTGTTGAAATAGGCGCCCGCCAGTTCCGGCGTGACGTTGAAGGTCGCACGGCCATAGGTCGGCTTGTCGAACATGTTCGCGGCCGTGTAATGGGCCTGCGCCGTCTCGCCGATCCTGATCGTCATGTCACGCGCCACCGGCTGGAACTTCCACGGCAGGCCGCCGGTCGTGTTGGCGTCGAAGCGGATCGTCACCTTCTGATCAAGAATGCGGTCGGAATATTGGTCGACGCGCTGCGTCGTGCCGCCATAGCCGGTCACCTTGCAGAACATCGCGTAGAGCGGCACCGCCGCATAGGCCATGCCGATCATGCCGGCGAAGAAGGCCGCGCAGACGGCTGCGACCACCTTGTTGGATTTCTGCGTCTTCGGATCGACGAGTGTTTCGCGATTCATTCGGTCCTCACAGCGCGCGGTCGAGGATTGCGGGGCCGAACTTGATGATCGTCGAGACGTAGAAAATGATCACAAGTACGGCGAGCCCGAGGCCGATGGCGATCGAGCGGCTGCGGCGCGCCTTCTTCTGCTTGTCGGTCAGCGTTACCAGTTCATTCTCGATCATGCCCACACTCCCGAAGCCAGCGTGCGTTCGACGACGCTGTCAGCCAGATAGGCAGCGAAGATGACGAAGAGATAGAGCAGCGAATAGGCAAACAGCGCCTTGGCCGGCTTCATGACGCGATCGCTGTCGGGCATGACCAGAACCTTCCAGGCATACCAGATGAAGCCGATGCCGAGCGCGGTGGCGACAACGCCATAACCGGCTGTCGTGAAACCGAAGGCCCAGGGCAGCATGCCGACAGGCGCCAGAAGCAGCGAATAGGCGAATATCTGCTTGCGGGTCGAAGCCTCGCCGGCAACGTTCGGCATCATCGGGATGCCGGCGCGGCCGTAATCCTGCGACTTGAACAGCGCCAGCGCCCAGAAATGCGGCGGCGTCCACAGGAAGATGATCAGGAACAGGATAACGCTTTCGAGGCTGACCGAACCGGTCGCAGCCGCCCAGCCGATCATCGGCGGGAAAGCGCCGGCTGCACCGCCGATGACGATGTTTTGCGGCGTCGAGCGCTTCAGCCACATCGTATAGATGACGGCGTAGAAGAAGATGGTGAAGGCAAGCAGTGCAGCCGACAGCCAGTTGACCAGCACGCCAAGCGTCATCACCGAAAGCGCCGACAGGATCAGGCCGAAGACCAGGGCCTCGCCCGGCAGCACGCGGCCCGACGGCACGGGCCGGCTGGCGGTGCGGGTCATGACCGCGTCGATATCGGCGTCGTACCACATGTTCAAAGCGCCGGAAGCGCCCGCACCGATGGCAATCGCCAGGATGGCGACGACGGCGATGAAAGGATTGATCGACACCGGAGCGGCGACGAGGCCGACGAATGCCGTGAACACGACAAGCGACATCACGCGCGGCTTGAGCAGCTCGATGAAGTCGCGGGCGGTCGCTTCCGACATGCGAAAGCCTCCGTCATCCAGCGTGTTCTTGTCAACCAGGGCCATGCCTACGCAGTCCACTCTTTCGGTTTGGCAGAGACCGCCGGCAAGCGGCGGTCTCGTATCTTGTCAGCCGCGCGTTACTTGATGCGCGGAAGCTGTTCCCACTGGTGGAACGGCGGCGGCGAAGGCAGCTGCCATTCCAGCGTCGTCGCACCCTCGCCCCACGGATTGGCGCCGGCAACGCGCTTCTTGGCGAATGCCTCGAAGACGCCGAACAGGAACACCAGCACGCCGAAGGCCGAGATGTAGGAACCGATCGAGGAGACGTGATTCCAGCCGGCGAAGGCGTCCGGATAGTCGATGTAGCGGCGCGGCATGCCGGCGAGGCCGAGGAAATGCTGCGGGAAGAACACCAGGTTCACGCCAACGAAGGTGATCCAGAAGTGGCTGTTGGCGATGAACGGCGAGTACATGTAGCCGGTCATCTTCGGGAACCAGTAGTACCAGGCGGCAAAGATCGCGAACACGGCACCCAGCGACAGCACGTAGTGGAAGTGAGCCACGACGTAATAGGTGTCGTGCATCGAACGGTCGAGGCCGGCATTGGCGAGCTGAACGCCGGTGACGCCACCGACGGTAAACAGGAAGATGAAGCCGATCGCCCAGATCATGGGCGTCTTCATCGAGATCGAGCCACCCCACATCGTTGCGATCCAGGAGAAGATCTTCACGCCTGTCGGAACCGCGATAACCATCGTTGCGAACACGAAGTAACGCTGCGTGTCGAGCGACAGGCCTGTCGTGTACATGTGGTGCGCCCAGACGATGAAGCCGACGGCGCCGATCGCGACCATGGCGTAGGCCATGCCGAGATAACCGAATACCGGCTTCTTCGAGAAGGTCGAGACGATGTGGCTGACGATGCCGAAGCCCGGCAGGATCAGGATGTACACTTCCGGGTGACCGAAGAACCAGAACAGATGCTGGAACAGGATCGGGTCGCCGCCGCCTTCCGGCGCGAAGAAGGTCGTGCCGAAGTTGCGGTCGGTCAGAAGCATGGTGATGCCGCCTGCCAGAACCGGCAGCGAAAGCAGCAGCAGGAAGGCGGTGATCAGCACCGACCAGGCAAACAGCGGCATCTTGTGCAGCGTCATGCCCGGAGCGCGCATGTTGAAAATGGTGGTGATGAAGTTGATCGCACCGAGGATCGACGACGCACCCGCGATATGCAGCGACAGGATCGCCAGATCCATTGCCGGGCCGGGCTGGCCGGAGGTCGAGAGCGGCGGATAGATCGTCCAGCCGCCGCCGACGCCGTGGGCACCGGGAGCGCTCGGCATGAAGGCCGAGAGAATGAGCAGGATGAACGCCGGCGGAAGCAGCCAGAACGAGATGTTGTTCATACGCGGGAACGCCATGTCCGGCGCGCCGATCATGATCGGCACCATCCAGTTGGCGAAGCCGCCGATCAGCGCCGGCATGACCATGAAGAAGATCATGACCAGGCCGTGAGCGGTGGTGAAGGCATTGTACATGCTCTTGCCCGCATCGATCGCGGCGTCACCTTCGACGCCGTAGACCATGGATGCAAGACCATGGAAAACCTGAATGCCCGGTTCGGCCAGCTCCCAGCGCATCATCACCGACAGGAAGCCGCCGACGATGCCCGCCATGATCGCGAAGATCAGGTAGAGCGTTCCGATATCCTTGTGGTTGGTCGAGAAAACCCAACGAACAAAACCCGAAGGTCTGTGATCATGATGATCGTGAGCTGCAGCGCCTGCCATATTCCGCTCCGTTCCCTAATGTCTGTCCAGCCGCGGCATCAATTGCCGGCGGCTGCCACCTTGCTGGTGCTGTCGATTTCGGCCATCAACGCCTTGTTGGCGCCATTCAGGTCGGTTTTGGCCGCAGCCAGCCACGTCGTATACTGCGCATCCGAGACGACCCGGATGGCGATCGGCATATAGGCGTGATCCTTGCCGCAAAGCTCGGAGCACTGGCCGTAGTAGAGGCCTTCCTTTTCCGCCTTGAACCAGATCTCGTTGATACGGCCCGGCACCGCGTCCGTCTTGACGCCGAAGGCCGGCATCGCGAAGGCGTGGATCACGTCGCTGGCGGTAACCAGAACGCGCACTGTCGTGCTGATCGGAACGACGACCTCGTTGTCGACGGCCAGCAGGCGCGGATAAGCGCCACGATCTTCCTTGCCGGCTGCTGCGCGGTCACCGTCGGCCAGAAGAGCCGAGTTGAACGAGAGCGGCTCGTCATTCTGGTATTCGTAGTCCCAGTTCCACTGGTTGGCGGTCGCCTTCAGCGTGATCTTGGCCTCTTCCGGCGGCGTATATTGCGACGTCAGGAGCTGGAAGGAGGGCACTGCGATGAAGAGCAGGATGACGACCGGTCCGACCGTCCAGATCACTTCGATCAGCGTGTTGTGGCTGGTGCGCGAAGGCGTCGGGTTCGCGCTGGCGCGGAACTTGATGATGCAATAGGCGAGCAGGAAGAGCACGAAGAGCGTGATCGGCACGATGAACCACAGCGTGTAGTGCTCGAACCAGGTGATCTGCTCCATCATGCCGGTGGCTGCCGGCTGAAATGCCGTCTGCCACGGCGTCGGCTGCGCCGCATAGGCTGCAGCGGTGGCGAAAAAGGCTGCCGCAGCTCCGGCACTTGCAAGGATTTTTCTCATCGCCCTCAATGTCTCCCAATTCCATGCGTCCGGGCCGCACGAATATGCTACCGCACCGGAAAGGGAATCCCGGTGGTCCTAGCGGTGGTTCAAACCATACTCTCTTTCCGACCGCAAGAAAGGAGCACGAGAACCCATGCGGCATTTTTGCGCGCAAGCCTCGGTTGGACAAAGTATTTTCGGATTTGGGGTGGAGGATCGCTATAGAGGATGAGAAATCCTTATTACGGCCACACCACTTCAAACATGTCGGCCCAGTCGCAATTCGGGCGAATTTCGCTTGGAAAAACGGGCAAACTGCCGCTATTGGCTGGTTCGGTCACTGTCTTGCCCTATAATTTCTGTCGTCACGGTATGGTTTTCCGTGATTCGCAATGGAGCCATCATGAAATCTCGGCTTTCGAGAACCTTGGCGAAGGTCGTCCTTTTCGCCGCTCTGTCCGGAACGGTCGTCCCGGCGGGCGCGCAGCAACAGCCTGCGCCGACGCCAAGGCCCGCCACGCCGGCACCGCAGGCCGCGCCTGCGCCGGCCAATCCGGCTCCACAGGCACCGCAGCCGCAGAGCGGTTCGGTTCGCTCGACGCATGGCGCCTGGTCGATCATCTGCGACACGCCGGCTGGTGCTACCGCCGAGCAGTGCGTGATGATGCAGAACGTTATCGCCGAGGACCGGCCGGAGATGGGCCTGTCGGTGGTTGTGCTGCGCACGGCCGACAACAAGGCTGAAATCCTCCGCGTCCTGGCGCCGCTCGGCGTTCTCCTGCCCAACGGCCTTGGCCTCAATGTCGACGGCAAGGATATCGGCCGCGCCTATTTCGTGCGCTGCTTCGGCGACGGCTGCTATGCCGAGGTCATCCTCGAAAAGCCGCTGCTCGACACCTTGAAGACCGGCACGTCGGCAACCTTCATCGTCTTCCAGACGCCTGAGGAAGGCATCGGCATTCCTGTCGACCTCAAGGGTTTCGCCGAAGGCTTTGCCGCCCTGCCCCAGTAAGATAGGCGCGAGCGCATTGCCGAAACGGGCCGGCGCGCCTACATCGTGGGTCGATTGATTTCTCGAAAACAAGGCGGACCCGCCATGAACAGCCTTCTCGGCCAATTCGACATTTCCGAAGACCAGATCCGCCGGATCGTCAGCGACACGATCAACGGCAGCGACGACGGCGAGCTCTATCTCGAATACAGCGAGAGCGAATCGCTGATGTTCGACAATGGCCGGCTGAAGACCGCCAATTTCAACACCGACCAGGGTTTCGGGCTGCGCGCCATCGCCGGCGAGGCGAGCGGCTATGCCCATTCGAGCGAGCTTTCCGAAGCAGCGCTCCTGCGCGCCTCCGATGCGGTCTCGGCGGTGAAGGGCGGCTATTCCGGCACGCTCGCGGCAGCGCCAGCGCGCACCAACCGCCATCTCTACACCGACGAGAACCCTATCCCGTCGCCTTCTTTTGAAGCCAAGTCCAAGCTGCTTCAGGAAATTGACGCCTGGTTGCGCGCCAAGGACCCGCGCGTGCGCCAGGTGACGGCATCGCTCGCCTCGTCATGGCAGCATGTCGAGATCCTGCGCGCTGACGGCCAGATCGTTCGCGACGTGCGCCCGCTGGTGCGCATGAACGTTTCCGTTGTCGTCGGCGAAGGCGACCGCCAGGAATCAGGTTCCTATGGCATGGGCGGACGCAAGGGCTTTGGCGAATTCCTCATCGAGGACAGCTGGCAGCATGCCGCCGACGAGGCGCTGCGCCAGGCGCTGGTCAATCTCCAGGCCATTCCGGCACCCGCCGGCACGTTCGACATCGTGCTTTCCAGCGGCTGGCCGGGCGTCATGCTGCATGAGGCTGTCGGTCACGGGCTGGAAGGCGATTTCAACCGCAAGAAGACCTCGGCCTTCGCCGGCCTGCTTGGCCAGCAGGTCGCGGCCAAGGGTGTCACGGTCGTGGACGACGGCACCATCGCGGAGCGGCGCGGCTCGCTGACCGTCGACGACGAAGGCACACCGACCAACCGCAATGTACTGATCGAGGATGGCAAGCTGGTCGGCTACATGCAGGATCGGCAGAATGCGCGCCTGATGGGCATGAACGCCACCGGCAACGGCCGCCGCGAATCCTACGCGCACCAGCCGATGCCACGCATGACCAACACCTATATGACCGCCGGCGACATGGCGCCTGAGGAGATCATCGCCTCGGTGAAGAACGGCGTCTACGCCGTCTCCTTCGGCGGCGGCCAGGTTGACATCACAAGCGGCAAATTCGTGTTCGGCTGCACCGAGGCCTACATGATCGAGAACGGCAAGGTCACCCAGCCGATCAAGGGCGCGATGCTGATCGGCAACGGCCCGGACGCCATGCACCGCGTGACCATGGTCGGCAACGACATGAAACTCGACACCGGCATCGGCATGTGCGGCAAGGCCGGCCAGGGCGTTCCCGTCGGCGTCGGCCAGCCGCATCTCCGGATGAACCAGATGACGCTCGGCGGCACGCGGGTCTAACCCTTGGCCTTCGAGCGTATCGTCGTCCTCACCGGTGCTGGCATTTCCGCCGAATCCGGCGTCGACACTTTTCGCGACAAGAATGGCATCTGGTCCAGGGTCGATTACCGCGACGTCGCGACGCCGGAAGGCTTTGCACGCAATCCCGGCCGTGTTCATGATTTCTACAACGAGCGCCGTCGCCGCATGCTCGGCATCAAGCCGAATGCTGCGCATGAGGCGCTTGCCCGGCTGGAACCCGCCTTCAATGGCTCTTTCCTGCTCGTGACTCAGAACATCGACGACCTGCACGAAAGCGCCGGATCGAAAAAGCTCGTCCACATGCATGGCGAGCTCAATTCGGCGCTTTGCGAGGCATGCGGCATGCGCCGGCCATGGTCGGGCGACATGTCCATCGATACGCAATGCCCCTGGTGCAAGGCAAGGGGGCGGATGCGCGTCGATGTCGTCTGGTTCGGCGAGATGCCCTACCACATGGAGCAGATCGAAAAGGCGCTCGATGCCTGCGACCTGTTCGTTTCGATCGGCACCAGCGGCAATGTCTATCCTGCCGCCGGCTTCGTCGAGCAGGCCAGGGCTGCCGGGGCGCATACGGTCGAGCTCAACCTTGAGCGCTCCGAAGGCTATTCGAACTTCGATGAAGCGGAATACGGTCCCGCGACGAAGATCGTGCCCGCCTTCGTCGATCGGCTTCTTATCTGACCATGATCCGTTCCGAAAACCGGCATCCACTTTTCGGGATCATGGTCTGGGCGGATAAGACTCACCGCCGCTTCTTCGGCTTCTCCAGCAGCGCGACCGCCTCGACATGCGCCGACCACAGGAACTGGTCGACCGGTGTCACGCTTTTCAGCCTGTAGCCGCCGTCGATCAGTATGCGCAAATCGCGCGCCAGCGTTGTCGGGTTGCAAGAAACGGCGGCGACCAATGGCACCTCCGATTTCGCGATCTGCTTGCACTGGTCTTCGGCGCCGGCGCGCGGCGGGTCGAACACCAAACCATCGAAAGCTGCGAGTTCCTTGTAAGTGACCGGCCGGCGGAACAGGTCGCGCTTTTCCACCGTCACGCGCTTAAGGCCGGAGGCGAATCGAAAGCCGCGATCGAGCGCTGCAAGAGCTGCCGCATCGCCTTCCACGGCGTGGATTTCGGAGTTTGCCGCAAGGCGCAGGGCAAATGCGCCGGCGCCGGCAAACAGGTCGAGCACCTTCTTCGACTTCTTCAGATGTTCGCCGACCAGCCCGGCCATGACCTCTTCAGCCGATGCGACAGCCTGGAGGAAGCCGCCCGAAGGCGGCGCGACCGACACATTGCCGAATGTCACGACCGGCTTCTTCGGTTCGACGATGATCTCGCCATCAGCCGCCACCCGCGCCAGCCCTTCGCGAATCGCAAAGGCGGAAACCAACATGCGGGCCTTGTCCTCGAGCTTGCCGCCGTCCTGAGCCGCTACATCCAGCCCCGAAGCAGAATGCGTGACGGTCATGTGGAATGGCTGGGCGGTCTTGCAGAGGAGTGCCGCCAGTTGCCGCAGCATCGGCAGCGCGCGCTCGATCTCCGGCTCGATGATCGGGCATTCCTCGATGTCGATGATCTGGTGCGATAGCGCCCGATTGTAGCCGAGCAGCATGCCGCTTTCCGTGCGGCGCACCGAGAAAATGGCGCGGCGACGCGAATGCGACGCGCAGGGAACCGTGGCTGCAACATCCGTCTCGATGCCGCGGCTCTTCAGCGCCTGCACCACCTTGTCGCGTTTCCAGTCGAGATAGGCCTGCGCCTCCAGATGCTGCAAAGCGCAACCGCCGCAATCGGTGAAATGGCGGCATACCGGGTGGATGCGGAGTGGCGATTCTTCCAGCACCGCAATCAGCATAGCCCGATCCTTTTCGCGCGCGGCCGTCACCGTCTCGCCTGCCAGCGCGAAGGGAATGAACACCGGGCCGCTCGGCGTGTCCGCCACGCCGTCGCCCTGCGCACCGAGGCGTGCGATCTGAAACTGAGTGCTCATGCCTTTACCCCGGCCAACAGAAATTCGCGGTTGCCGTCACTGCCTTCGATGGGCGATGGGCAAATCCCGATCGCTCGCCAACCCGGCACCGCGTCGAGCCATTCTTTCAGCGCTTCGGCGATCAGCGGTGCGTCGGCCGGGTTCTTGAGCAACCCGCCCTTGCCGATCGCCTCGCGTCCGGCCTCGAACTGCGGCTTGACCAGAAAGATGCCGTGCGCCCCGGATTGCGCCAGATCAAGCGCCGGCGGCAGAGCGAGTTTCAGCGAGATGAAGCTGACGTCGGAGACGATCAGGTCGGGCGCATGCCCGTTGAGATCGCCTGCGGAAAGCTCCCGCGCATTCAGCCCCTCGATGCATCGCACGCGCGGGTCGGCTTTCAGGCTTTCATGCATCTGGCCATGGCCAACGTCGATCGCGACGACATGCGCCGCACCCCGCTCCAGCAGAACCTGCGTGAAACCGCCGGTCGACGCGCCGATATCGAGCGCCGTACACCCCGAAGGGTCGATGGAAAAATGGTCGAGCCCGGCAATCAGCTTGAGGGCGGCGCGCGAGACATAGGCCTGTGCCGGGTCGTCCACGGCGATCACAGCCTCGGGCGAAACGCCCTGCCCGGCCTTGGCTGCAACGGTGCCGTCAACCGTCACCGTGCCGCGCTCGATGGCATCGCGCGCCCGCGAGCGGCTGGCAAACAGGCCGCGCGCGACGAGCAATTCGTCGAGCCTCTGGCGTGTTTCGATTTTGGAATTGGCGTTCATCCGCCTTCATTGGCGAATGCATGCAGGGAACGCAAGCTTCAGAAGACGATGATCCGGGAAACCGTGCGCTCGGTGATCGGCAGCAAGCCTTCGTCAAAGCGCCGGATCAGCTCCGCCCGCGCGCTTTCCAGAAAGGTCGGCGTGTAGGAATAGGAGTCGTGGAGGACCACGAATTCCGGCTTGCGCTCATAGGAAAAGCCGCCGCGAATGTCGCCGATCTTGCGCGCGACGATTTCCATGACGGCCTGCTCGAGTTTCACATCGTAGCGCATCTGCGCATTTGCCGGTGCGCTCAGCACGGCCAGACACGCCGCACTCCCCAAAAGCATTTTCATCGTGCTCTCCCTGCCCGGAGAGTTTTCTAGCGGCAACGCGCTAAAAATGGCCCAAGAGACAAGGTAAGCAAATACTCAAGGTTGAAAGTAAATGGATTCTCAACCTCGCCGTCCGCCCTGTTTTCGGGCCACCCATTCCGGGCGCAGCAGCGACATGACAAGTTCGTCGCGATGCTCGCCGCCGAAATAGGCACTGCCGCGCGCGACACCTTCGGCACTGAACCCGCAGGCTTCATAGGCCCTGCGGGCACGAAGATTCTCTGGAAAAACACCCAGCCAAAGGCGATAGACGCTCGTCTGTTCGAAAACCAAATCGGCCAAGGCGGCAAGCAAGGCTCTGCCGATGCCTTTTCCAGGCTGCCGCACCGCAACGCGCTTTATCATTGCCGCGCCTTCAGGCGAGGCCCAGTCCCGCACGATGGCGAAGCCCAGGCGTTTGTCCGACGCGTGCGCGACAAAATATGCGTGCCGACCGTCGTTCAACGCCGCGGCGTGGCGCGCTTCATCCCAACGTCCGACAAGCCGGTCATACTCTTCGAGCCGCTCGGTCTCCATGATGAAGGGAATGTCTGCTTCCGTTGCCCGCACGAGTTGGAATGGCGCGGCTGCCTGCATCGAACGACGGCCGATCAGGCCGTGGCCGAGCGCACCGACTGCCCGAGCGCTGCAAACACCGTGCGCACGATGCCGGTCGAATCGAGCCCGGCGTCGACATACATCTTTTCCGGCTTGGCGTGGTCGGTGAATTCGTCCGGCAGCACCAGCGGCCGCACCTTCAGGCCCGTGTCAAGCAGGCCTTCCTTGGCCAGGAAATGCAGCACATGGCTGGCGAAACCGCCGATGGAGCCTTCCTCCACCGTCAGCAGCACCTCATGCGACCGGGCAAGCCGGCGCACCAGATCCTCATCCAGCGGCTTGGCAAAGCGCGCGTCGGCAACCGTGGTGGAAAGTCCGGCGGCGTCGAGCTCCTCGGCGGCAAGCAGGCAATCCTGCAGGCGCGTGCCGAAGGACAGAAGTGCCACCTTGGTGCCTTCCTTGACGATGCGGCCCTTGCCGATTTCGAGAATCGAGCCACGCTCGGGCATGTCGACGCCGACGCCGTTGCCGCGCGGATAGCGGAAGGCGATCGGGCCTTCGTCGAAGCTTGCGGCAGTGCGCACCATGTGGCGCAGTTCCGCCTCGTCGGCAGCAGCCATCACCACGAAGCCGGGCAGCGAGGCGAGATAGGTCGTGTCGAAGGCGCCGCAATGGGTCGGCCCGTCGGCGCCGACGAAGCCTGCGCGGTCGATCGGGAAGCGCACCGGCAATTTCTGGATCGCCACGTCATGCACGACCTGGTCGTAGGCGCGCTGCAGGAAGGTCGAATAGATCGCCGCGAAAGGCCTCAACCCTTCCGTCGCAAGACCGGCAGCGAAAGTCACCGCATGCTGCTCGGCGATACCGACATCGAAAGTGCGGCTCGGGAATACTTCTCCGAAGAGATCGAGCCCGGTACCTGAAGGCATCGCGGCGGTGATGGCGACGATGCGGTCGTCTTCGCGCGCTTCCTGGATCAGACTTTCGGCAAAAACCTTGGTGTAGCTCGGCGCATTGGCCGGGGCCTTGGCCTGCGCGCCGGTGATGACGTCGAACTTGTTGACGCCGTGATATTTGTCGGCGGCGGCTTCGGCAGGCGCGTAGCCCTTGCCCTTCTGCGTCACGACATGGATCAGGATCGGGCCGGTGCCATTGTCGCGAACATTCTTCAGCACCGGAACGAGGTGTTCCAGATTGTGCCCGTCGATCGGGCCGATGTGGTAAAAACCCATCTCCTCGAACAGCGTGCCGCCGGTGACGTAGCCGCGCGCATGTTCCACCGCGCGGGTGATGGCGCGGTCGGCGCGCGCGCCGAGATAGGAGGTCAGCTTCTTGCCGAGGTCACGGATGCCGGCATAGGTTTTGCCCGACGCCAGACGCGCCAGATAGGCGCTCATCGCGCCCGAAGGCGGGGCGATCGACATGTCGTTGTCGTTGAGAATGACGATCAGCCGCGCATTCAGCGCGCCGGCATTGTTCATCGCCTCATAGGCCATGCCCGCCGACATCGCGCCGTCGCCGATGACCGCGATGACGTTGTTGGTGCCGCCATTGAGGTCGCGCGCCACCGCCATGCCGAGGCCGGCCGAAATGGAGGTCGAGGAATGTGCGGCGCCAAACGGGTCGTATTCGCTCTCGGTGCGCTTGGTGAAGCCGGACAGCCCGTCTTCCATGCGCAGCGTGCGGATGCGGTCGCGGCGGCCGGTGAGAATCTTGTGCGGATAGGCCTGGTGGCCAACATCCCAGATAATGCGATCGTCCGGCGTGTCGAAGACGTAATGCAGCGCCACCGTCAGCTCGACCACGCCGAGGCCCGCGCCAAGATGCCCGCCGGTATGCGAAACGGCGTCGATCAATTCGGCGCGCAACTCCGAAGCGAGCTGTGGCAGGTCGCTTTCGGGCAGCAGCTTGAGGTCCGCGGGAATGCGGACCTTGTCCAGCAGCGGCGTTTTGGGTGGCAAAGTCACGAGGTCGAAGCCTGTCTGTAATCCATTTAGTCTACAGATTGGAGATAGAGCGTCGGCTCCGGAAAGTAAATGTGCGGTGATGACGCGTATCCCAGCGTCATAAGCATCAACTTTCAGGCAAAGGTATGAATTCCTGGTCGTCGCCTGGCACGATGTCGAAGCGGCCGGTCTTCCATTCCTGCTTGGCCTGCTCGATTCGTTCCTTGGAGGACGAGACGAAATTCCACCAGATATGGCGTGGCGAACCGAGCGAAGCACCGCCGAACAGCATGAAATGCGCGCCGTTTTCCGCCGAAACGACGATCTCGTCGCCCGGCTTCAGCACCAGCAGACGGTTTTCGGGGAAACGGTCGCCGGAAATCACAATGCTGCCATCGAGCACATAGATGGCGCGTTCCTCGGCGTCGGCTGGAATGCTGTAGCTGGCGCCGGGGGCGAGGCGGATATCGGCGTAGAGCGTGTCGTGATAGGTCGTCACCGGCGCGCGCATGCCTTCAAGCTCGCCGATCACGACGCGACCGGTCACGCCCTCGGCACTGAATTCGGGCAGCGTTGCGCTTGCGGTGTTCTCGAACACCGGCGCGATTTCCTCCTTGTGGTCGGGCAGCGCGATCCAGGTCTGCAGGCCGGAAACCGACATCGGCGCCCCGCGCATTTCCTCGGGCGTGCGCTCGGAGTGGACGATGCCGCGCCCGGCGGTCATCAGGTTCACGTCACCGGGCGAGATCACCATCTCCGTGCCGAGCGAATCGCGGTGCCTTATCTTGCCATCGAACAGATAGGTGACGGTCGAAAGACCGATATGCGGATGCGGGCGCACGTCGAGCGCCTTGCCGGCGCGCAGGATGGCCGGACCCATGCGGTCGAAGAAGATGAACGGCCCGACCAGCCTGCGCTTGGCCGTCGGCAGTGCGCGCCGCACCTCGAAACCGCCGATGTCCTTGGCGTTGGGAATGACCATCAGCTCGATGGCATCGCAGGAGAAGGCGTCACCCGGTTCGGGATCGCGTGCGGGAAAAAAGCTCATGGGACACTCCGGTCTGCGGTTGCGTTCAACCTTATGCAGAGAGGCTACGCCCCAAGCGCGACAATCGAAAGTCCCATACCGGAGACGGCATGTTCAATCGCTGAGCCTAGAACAGGCGCACGACAAGCGTCATGCGTTTGCAAAACGCAGCGCCGAACGGGCCTTCGCCTTGGCGGCTTCTTCCTCGCGGTTGCGCGGATGCTGGTGCGTTTCCATCGAATGCAGCAGTTCGTGCGCCGCCTCCCCTATCTTATCGACGGCGCGGTTGAAGGCTTCCTCGTTCTTCTTGGAAGGTTTCGTCGTACCGCTCAGCTTGCGGACGAACTGAAGTGCTGCGTCGCGGATCTCGTCATGCGTCGCCGGTGGCTCGAAATTGAACAACGTCTTGATATTGCGGCACATCGTCAGCTCCCGGATTTTCCATCGACCCTTTGTCTGCTTCATAACTGGGCGCGAGGTGCCGCGACGTCAAGTCATTCACCGTCGAGCGGCTCCGTGCCCACGGGCTTGCCGTCGCGCGACAGGCGGATTTTCTCGACCTTGTCCTCGGCGGCCTTGAGCAGCCGGTCGCAATGGGTCTTCAGCGCTTCGCCGCGCTCATAGATCTTGATCGACTGGTCGAGCGGCACGTCGCCGCGCTCCAGATCGTCGACGATCTTTTCCAGCGCCTCCAGCGCCTGCTCGAAGCTCATCGCCTTGATTTCTTCACTCGGCTCGGTAGCCATTCCTTATCCTTTCATCAGGCGCTTCACATGCGCCGCGACCGAGAACGACAGGCCCTCGAGGTCGTATCCGCCTTCCAGCAGGCTGACGAGCCGGTTGCTCGCATGGCGCGTGGCGCGGTCCATGAGTTCGCCGGTCGCCCAGTCGAAATCGTCTTCGGTCAGGTTGATCTCGGCCAGCGGGTCGCGGTGATGCGCATCGAAACCGGCCGAAATGATGATCAGGTCCGGCGCGAAATCGTCGATCGCCGAAAACACGCGCGAACGCATCGCCTCGCGAAAAATGTCGCTGCCGGTCTGCGGGGCCAGCGGCGCGTTGACGATGTTGCCGGCGCCGGTCTCGTTCTTCGCGCCGGTGCCGGGGTAAAGCGGCATCTGGTGCGTCGAGCAGTAGAGCACGGACGGGTCGTCCCAGAAGATGTCCTGCGTGCCGTTGCCGTGATGCACGTCCCAGTCGACGATGGCGACGCGCTCGGCGCCGTGCTTCTTCTGTGCATAGCGCGCGGCGATCGCGGCATTGTTGAACAGGCAGAAGCCCATCGCCGTGGTCTTTTCGGCATGGTGCCCCGGCGGGCGGCTGGCGACGAAGACATTGTCGGCCTTGCCGGAAAACACGTCGTCCACAGCCGCGTTCGCCGCACCTATCGCCGTCAGCGCCGCGATCCAGCTTTTGGGGCTGGCGGAGGTGTCGGCGTCGATGGAACGGATACCCTCTTGCGGGATAGCCGCGCGCACCTTTTCGACATGGCTTTCCGGGTGAGCGTAAAGAATCGTCGCCTCGTCGCCCTCCGGTGCCTCGACTCGGTCGAGTGCGGCAAAGGCCTCGTCTTCCAGCACGCGCGCGATTGCACGCAGGCGGTCCGGGCGCTCCGGGTGGCCGGGCGGCGTCAGATGCTCGAGATAGATCGGATGTGAATAGAGACGCGTCGTCATGCAAACATCCTATCAGGAAAGACCGTGCCGCCGCCATGCGTCGGCCCCCGAAGCCTGGGGAAAATCCTCTTTGCGAAGTCATAGGTCGGCATCGGGGGATGTTTTTGCAAGCGTTGCGCGTTAAGTCTTCGGCACTGTCAGGTGCCCGCCGCAAGGTGGGAGAATCGGGAACACGGTGAAAATCCGTGGCGTGCCCAACGCTGTAAGGGGAACCGCATCGGCAAATGCCACTGTTCGCGAGAACGGGAAGGCGCCGCAAGCGGGATGAACCCAAGCCAGAAGACCGGCCCGGTAGAGATAGTCATCCGCGTGGACAGGCGGAGCGACATTTTTCGATCGCAAGGGGAAATGCGATGAATGTTGTCCGCAACCACGTCTGCCGTGAAAATGCTTTCGAAGACGCCGAGCGCGATGCCGTCTACCGCGCCATCTTCACCCGCCGCGACGTGCGCAGCCATTTTCGTCCAGACCCGATAGACGATACGGTGCTGGCCCGGCTGCTTCTCGCCGCCCATCACGCGCCTTCCGTCGGCTTCATGCAGCCCTGGAACTTTATCGTCGTCCGCGACATGCAGCGCCGGCAGGCCGTGCGCGATCTTTTCCTCGCCGCCCGCGAGCAGGAACTGCCTAATATCGCCGAGGAGCGGCAGGCGCTCTACCGCAAGCTGAAACTGGAAGGCATCTGCGAAAGCGCGCTGAACCTCTGCATCACCTGCGACCGCTCTCGCTCGAAGGGTTCGCCGCTCGGCCGCTGGCACAATCCCGAGATGGACGTCTACAGCACCGTTTGCGCCGTGCAGAATTTCTGGCTGGCGGCGCGCACTGAGGGCATCGGCGTCGGGTGGGTCAGCATCCTCGACGCGGACGCTTTGAAGCGCGTGCTGAACATTCCCGGCCACGTCGTTCCGATCGCCTATCTCTGCGTCAGCCATGTCTCGGAATTCGCGCCGCGACCCGACCTCGAACGAAACGGCTGGGGCGCCCGCCTGCCGCTCTCCAGCCTGATCATGAGCGAGACCTTTGGCGGCGAAGGCGAAGACGCACTGAAGGAGGTCGCTGACGAAGCGAACCGTTCGTGACCCCTCTCAGCCCTTCTCGACCAGCAGCCCGTTAAGCAAGGTCTTGAAGGCCGAGACGGCTTTGCGTGAGGTTTCCTCGGGATCATCGGAATTCGCGATCCTCTGCGATGCTTGGCTGCTCGCGCCATTGATCAGCCGCGCAGCTGTGCCCGCATCGAGATCGGGAACGACAATCCCCTCCTCCTGCAACCGGGTCAGGTTTTCCGTCATCGAGGCTTCGCAGGCGCTGGCGTTCGGCCATTGCGACGGATCGCCCAGCACGGCAGGGGCGTCGCGGAACAGGATGCGCTGGATTTCCGGGTCGAGCGCCAGTTCGATGTAGCTCGTGCATTCGTCGACGAAATGCTGCCAGCGCGTCGGCGCCTTTTCCGCGATTTCGCGCACCCGCACCGCCATCTCGCCGTCGATCTCGGCAATGACGGCCTGAAGCAACCCCTTCTTGTCGCCGAAGTGATGATAAAGCGCGCCGCGCGTCAGGCCGGCTGCGGCGGTGAAATCGTCCATCGATGCTTCCGCATAGCCGACAGTGCCGAAGGCATGACGCGCAGCCTCCACCAGCTTGGCGCGCGTTTCGGCGATCATCTCCTTGCGTGGTTTATGCGCCATCAAATCTCCTTCGCATACGATGCGTATATTATTTGACATACGCGACGTATGCAACTATCTAGATTGCATACGCCACGTATGTAAGTGGTGCCCCTCTGGAAATCCAGGAGCGTTCGATGTCCAACCCCTATAGCGAGATATTCAAGGCGCCGGGAGCCAAAGGCTTCGCTGCCGCCGGTTTTATTGCGCGGCTGCCAATCGCCATGGCGCCGATCGGCATCGTCGCCATGCTGTCGCAGACCCATGGCGAATACTGGCTGGCGGGTGCCGTCTCTGCAACCTATGCGCTGACCAATGCGGTCTTCGCCCCTCAGATCTCGCGGCTGGTCGATCGCCTCGGCCAGACAAGGGTACTCGTGCCGACAACGATCATCTCGGTGATCGCCTTCGCCGCACTCCTGATCGCCACCAACCAGAACTGGCCGATCTGGACATTGTTCGTATCGGCGTTTGTGGCCGCGGCAATGCCCAGCATGCCGGCAATGGTGCGTGCGCGCTGGTCCGAGATTTTCCACGACCGTCCTGAACTCAACACCGCCTTCGCCTTCGAATCGGCTGCGGACGAACTCGTCTATATCGCCGGCGCGTCGCTGTCGGTGGGCCTCAGCGTGGCCCTGTTCCCGGAAGCGGGCATGCTGGCGAGCACGCTGTTCCTCGCATTCGGATCGGTGGCCTTCATCCTGCAACATTCGACGGAACCCGGAATCAGGCCGCTGGACCATGGTGGCGGCGGCTCGGCGATCCGGCAGCGGCCGGTTCAGATCATCACCTTTGCCCTGATCTTCATCGGCGCGATCTTCGCGACCGCTGAAGTCAGCGCGGTGGCGATCACCAAGGAACTCGGCCAGCCGAGCGCTGCAAGCCTTGTCATCGGCGTCTATGCCGTCGGCTCCTTCGTGGTCGGCCTGATCATCGGCGCGCTGAACCTGAAAATGCCGTTGCAACGCCAGCTGGCCATCGCGGTCGCCATCATTGCGCTGACGACACTGCCGCTGCTGGTCGTGAATACCGTGCCGTTGCTGGCGCTGGCCATCTTCGTCAGCGGCGTGGCTATCTCGCCCACCTTCATCACCGCTTTCGGCCTGATCGAGCGCCGCGTACCGGCAGCAATGCTGACCGAAGGGGTCACCTGGGTGATGACCGGCATCGGCATCGGCATGGCGCTCGGCTCATTCGCAACCGGATGGGTGGTGGATAATTACGGCGCCCACAACGGCTTCTGGGTGTCGGTGGCAGCCGGCACGATTGCGCTGCTGACCGTGCTTCTGGGCCAGAGGTCGCTCGGCGGCGAGAGACGCATGGTTTCGCCATTGCCGCAGCCGGCAGAATAAGCCGGCTGCAAAGAAGAAGGGCTCCGGTCGGTCGACCGGAGCCCTTCGTTTTTTCAGGTTTTCCGTTTTACAGGATTTCGGTCTTGGCGATCTTGATGCCGAAACCTTCCAGCCCGATGTAGTGGCGCTCGCGCGAGGCGATCAGGTTGATCGAGGAAATGCCGAGATCCTTCAGTATCTGCGCGCCAAGGCCGATCTGGCGCCACTCATCCTCGCGCCGCCGCGCTTCCTCATGGTCCTCACGGTCGTGCGTGGGCCGATTGCGCCCCTGATCGGCAACGCCGACCGAGCCTTCGCGCAGATAGACGATGACGCCGCGCTCGCGCTCACCAAGCGCCTTCACGATCTGGTCGAGACGGCATCCCGTGCCGAAGACATCGGCAACGACATCCTCGGTTTGAAGCCGTACGGGCACTTCGACGCCGTCGCGGATATCGCCGAAGACGATGGCAAGATGGTGCATGACGTCCCATGGCAGCGTGTAGGTATAGGCCTTGGCCTTGCCGCCGGGCGTGTCGATATCGAAAGTATCGACGCGCTGGATCAGCGTTTCCTGGCGCTGGCGATAGGCGATCAGGTCTGCGACCGAAACCTGCTTCAACCCGTTCTTTTCGGCAAAGGCCGCCACCTGCGGCCCGCGCATCACCGTGCCGTCGTCATTGACGAGTTCGGAAATGACCCCGACCGGCGGCAGGCCGGCAAGCTTGCACAGATCGACCGCGGCTTCGGTGTGGCCCGAGCGCATGAGCACGCCGCCTTCGCGCGCGATCAGCGGGAAGATGTGGCCCGGGCGCACGAAATCATTCGCGCCGACATTGCCGTTGGCAAGGTTGCGCACTGTCAGCGTGCGGTCGTCAGCGGAAATACCAGTCGTCGTGCCGTGCTTGAAGTCGACGCTCACGGTGAAGGCGGTTGTGTGGGCCGAATCATTGTCGGCGACCATCGGCGCCAGGTTGAGACGCCGTGCATCCTCGCGCGTCATCGGCGTGCAGACGATGCCGGAGGTATGGCGCACAATGAAGGCCATCTTCTCGGCCGTGCAGTGCACGGCCGCGACGATCAGGTCGCCCTCGTTCTCGCGCCCGTCATCGTCCATGACAACGACGATCTCGCCACGCTCGAAGGCCCGCAGCGCCTCGACGACTTGTTTCTGGTCATAGGACATTTTGTTGCTCAGCGAATAGAGAATAGGGAGTAGTGAATAGGGGAATGGGAAGAACTGCGCCAAGCAGCGTAAAGGGTAATTTTTCTACTCACCACTCACTACTCCCCTATTCTACTCTTCCCGTTTGCCCGCGATGGCGCAGATAATGATCGGCGATGGCACAGGCAACCATGGCCTCGCCGATCGGCACGGCGCGGATGCCGACGCAGGGATCGTGACGGCCCTTGGTACGCACCTCGACATCGTTGCCGTCGACATCGATCGACTGGCGTGGCGTCAGGATCGATGAGGTCGGCTTGACCGCGAAGCGCGCGACGATCGCCTGCCCGGTGGAGATGCCGCCGAGAATGCCACCGGCATTGTTAGACAGGAACACCGGCTTGCCGTCATTGCCTATGCGCATTTCGTCGGCGTTGTCCTCGCCGGTGATGCGCGCCGCCCAGAAGCCGTTGCCGATCTCGACACCCTTGACCGCGTTGATTGACATCAGGTTCGAGCAGATATCCTGATCGAGCTTGGCGTAGATCGGCGCGCCCAGCCCTGCCGGCACGCCATCGGCCACGATCTCGATGACCGCACCGACCGAAGAGCCGGCCTTGCGGATGCCGTCGAGATAGTCGGCGAAAACCTGAACCGAGCCGGGATCGGGCGTGAAGAAGGGGTTTTCCGGGTCGTCGATGAAGTTCCAGTTCCAGCGGCTGCGATCGATCTCCTTGACGCCCATTGAGATCAGCGCGCCGCGCACGGTCATGCCCGGCACGACCTTGCGGGCGAGCGCGCCGGCAGCAACCCGCGCCGCCGTCTCGCGCGCCGAGGAGCGGCCGCCGCCGCGATGGTCGCGTATGCCGTATTTGACGTCATAGGTGTAGTCGGCGTGGCCGGGACGGTACTGCCGGGCGATCTCGCCATAATCCTTGGAGCGCTGGTCGACATTCTCGATCATCATCGACACCGGCGTGCCGGTGGTGATCATCGTCTCGCCATCCTCGTCCATGACGAAGCCGGAGAGGATCTTCACCTCGTCCGGCTCGCGGCGCTGCGTGACGAAGCGCGACTGGCCCGGCCGGCGCTTGTCGAGTTCGCTCTGGATCTCGGCCTGCGTGAAGCGGATGCCCGGAGGGCAGCCGTCGACGACACAGCCCAGGGCCGTGCCGTGGCTTTCGCCCCAGGTGGTGACGCGGAACAGATGTCCGAAAGTGTTGTGCGACATAAGAAACAGCCCTGCCCGGCCGCTAGCCGGTTTCGTGCTGCGTTCTATTGGCGTTTTCGGCGGTGGTCAAACCGTCATCCGAAAGGATTAAGTTTTGACACATTCACGATGTTAGTAGTCCCTTCATTTGGCCATCTATGGTCAGCTGCCGCCTGCCGGCGCGCAAGGAATTTTGAGAGGAAACCCATGCGTACCCTGATCGGCGCCGTTGCCGCTGTTTTGATGATTTCGAGTGCCGCCTATGCCGCCGAGGCCGAAGGCCACATCAAGAAGATCAACCGCGATGCTTTGACCATCACCCTCGAAGACGGCAAATCCTACAAGCTGCCTGATGAATTCGACGTGGCTGCGCTGAAGGAGGGCATGGACATCGTGCTCGCCTATGACGAGGTCGGCGGCGTCAACCAGATCACCGACATGCAGTTGCCGGAATAGCGTTCGCTCGTTTCTCAGAGACTGTTTGATAACTCGCCCTGCTGTGAGATGGCCGGCAGGGTAGAGCCAGCAACGGTCTCTTACTGCCATTCCAGATAATCGTCCTGCAGCCGCAGCACCATGTCCTGCGGCACTTCCAGTGCAGCGGCCTGACGCCCCGGCATGTTTTCGACCAGCCGGAAGATGGTGCGGATGACGCCGCCATGCGTCACGCAGACCGTCGGCCTTCTCAGCGCCTCGAACCATGGCTGCACGCGCTCAAGCAGCATCTGGTAGCTTTCGCCGGCATCCCCCGGCGGAACGAATTCCCATTTGTTGGTCTTGCGCGCCCGCGTGCAACCCGGCTCGCGCTCTTCCAGCTCGGCAAAGGTGGACCCCTGCCAGTCGCCGAAATGCACCTCCATCAGGCGCGCGTCTGTGCTGTAACCGGTCGGGTCGAGCCCCATGACGGTACGAACCCGCTCCATCGTCTCGCGGGTGCGCCGCATCGGGCTGGCGACGAAATCGAAGCGGAGCGGGTTTTCGATCAGTTCCGCCAGCCGAGCACCGTTGCGGTCAGCCTGGGTGCGCCCGATATCGGTGATATCGGTGTCGGCCTGTCCTTGCAGGCGGCCTTCGGCGTTCCATTCGGTCAGGCCGTGGCGCACGAAATAGACAAGCGGGGGCATGGCGTGTCCAAAAATTGCGGAATGCCGGACTATTCAGTCCCTGACGGTCGAGATGTCCGGCGCGTCGACGGCCTTCATGCCGACGACGTGATAACCCGAATCAACGTGATGCACTTCGCCGGTCACGCCGCGCGACAGGTCCGACAGGAAATAGAGACCGGAATCGCCGACTTCCTCCGGGGTCACCGTGCGCTTCAGCGGCGAATTGTATTCATTCCATTTGAGGATATAGCGGAAATCGCCGATGCCTGATGCCGCCAGCGTCTTGATCGGGCCGGCCGAAATGGCGTTGACGCGGATGTTCTTGCCGCCGAGATCAACCGCCAGATAGCGAACGCTGGCCTCGAGTGCGGCCTTGGCCACGCCCATAACATTGTAATGCGGCATCACCTTTTCAGCGCCATAATAGGTCAGCGTCAGAAGCGACCCGCCGTCCGGCATCAGCGCTTCGGCGCGCTTGGCGATGGTGGTGAAGGAATAAACCGAAATGTCCATGGTGCGCAGGAAGTTGTCGCGCGTCGTCTCGACATAACGGCCGTCCAGCTCCTCCTTGTCGGAGAAGGCGATGGCGTGGACGAGGAAATCGATCTTGCCCCACTTCTTGGCAACATAGTCGAAAACGGCATCCAGGCTGGCGGGATCGGTCACGTCGCAATGGCCTGCAAGATGGGCGCCGAGTTCGGCAGCCAGCGGCTCGACACGCTTCTTGAAGGCGTCGCCCTGATAGGTCAGCGCCAGTTCAGCACCATGGTCGGCGCAGGCTTTGGCTATGCCCCAGGCAATCGACCGATTGTTGGCCACGCCAAGAACAAGACCGCGCTTGCCGGCCATCAGGCCCTGTCCAACCGCCATGTTATCATTCTCCGCGTTCTGAAATCAGGAGATGCCCCTATCGCATAGCAATCGGGCACCTTCAAGCTTTCAAAAATAGGGATAAGCGCTCTCGATAACCCGCGAAGTGGTTACTTGACCGACTTCTTCATCAGCATTTCGAGTTCCGGATCGCCGTGTTCCGGCAGCATGACGCGGACATGGGCGTAGAGATCGCCGTGCCCGCCGGCCTTTTCCGGGAGACCGCGACCTTTCAGCCGCAGCACCTTGTCGGAACTCGACCATGCCGGAACATTGACCGCCAGCCGGCCGGTGGGCGTTTCCACGGCCACCTTGGCGCCAAGCACGGCATCATTCAGCGGCACTGGAAGATCGGCATGCAGGTCGCGGCCCTCGACGCGGTAACGCGGATGCCTCCTGAAGCGGATTTTCACCAGCGCATCGCCCGGCCCACCAAGACCCGGCTCGCCCTGCCCTTTGAGGCGAATCGTCTGGCCGTCCTCGACATAGGCCGGCAGCTTCACCGCGATCTTGCGGCCGCCGGGAAACATCGCCATGACCTTGGCGGCCGTGGCGGCGTCCTCGATGCTGATATCAAGCGTCGCGTTGAGATCGTTGCCGGCCGGCGCACGCTGCCCGCCACCGCCGCCGCGCTGGTTGAAGGCGTGACCGAAGAGTTCGCTGAAGATGTCGCTGTTGGAGCCGAACGGATCGGGACCCGCGCCCTCGGTACGGAATTCGAAGCGCGAGCCGCCCGGCCCCTGGCTCTGCTGACGCCGGAACCCGGCGAAAGGATCGCCGCCGCCCGGGTGACCTTCGAAACCCTGGAACTTCGGCTTGCCTTCGGCGTCGATCTCACCACGATCGAAAGCGCCCCGGCTCTTCTCGTCGCCGAGGATCTCATAGGCCTGGTTCGCGGCCGAAAACCGGTCCTTCGCCTTGGGATCGTCCGGATTCTGGTCCGGATGATGCTTCTTGGCGAGCTTGCGGTAAGCCGATTTTATCTCTTTGGCCGATGCGTTCTTGGCAACGCCCAGCACTTCATAGGGATCGCGCATGCTTGTGTGACTGCCTGCCGTAATCTTCTGGAATTCTTGCTCGTCCCCTATATGCGCCTGCGTAGGAAGAAATTCCAGCCTTTGGGGACGCTATCGAACCCTTTTCAGAATTCGCTCTGGTGAGGCAGCTGCGGTGGATTTCGAGAACCGGAGCGGAGTGGACATTCAGGTCCATGAGCACCTGAAGCGCAGAAAGCTGCCGCAGATGTCCGCCGGAGTAGAGTTACCAAAAGGGTTCAAGACACCGGCTGGAAGGCCAGCATGCGCCACGCCCCGGCATCGGCCAGGCAGGCTTCGCCCTGATAGAGGCTGACGCCATCGAAGCTTTCGCGCGAGGCGGTGAACTTGCGGCACAGCGCCCCGTTTTCCTTGTGCTCGATCATATTGCTGATGGCGCCGCGCGAGCCGGTGTTGGCGTTGGCCCATGGCAGCGGGCTGGTGCCGAGGCCACTGATGTCAGCGGCGGAAACGGCATTGCGGATGGTCGATTCGTCGGAAAGCCGGTCGGCATCGACCGGAGCCTGCGGATTGGAGGCCACCGTCCCCGTCAGCAGCGAGCGGTCGACCTCAGCCTTTTGGAGGCTGAAACCGCCGGCCGCACAGGCAGAAAGTGATAGGCCAGCGGCCATCACGGCCGCCAGTTTCAGGCAGTTCGACCGCAAAAGGCGCGACAATCCATCTCTCCACGCTTGCGCAAGGCGCGACAATCGGCAATCTCCCGGGCCAGCAACATCACATTGAGCGGAAACTATGGCTGAGACAGACTTAACAGAAGGTGACTTCACCGACAGTCGTGAACCGTTTCGGCTTTTTGCGCAATGGCTGAACGACGCTTCCAAGAGCGAAATCAACGATGCGAACGGCGTTGCGCTCGCAACGGTCGATACGGACAGCATGCCGGATGTGCGCATGGTGCTGCTGAAAGGCTTCGACGAGCAGGGTTTCGTCTTCTACACGAATTTCGAAAGCGCCAAGGGCCGCGAGATTCTCGCGACGATGAAAGCAGCCATGTGCTTTCACTGGAAATCGCTGCGCCGGCAGGTGCGCGTGCGCGGGCCTGTCGAGATCGTCAGCGACGCCGAGGCCGACGCCTACTACGCCACCCGCCCGCGCGGCAGCCGAATCGGCGCATGGGCATCGAAGCAGTCGCGCCGGCTGGAAAGCCGCTTCGCGCTGGAAAAGGCGGTCGCCGAATACACCGCGCGCCATGCGATCGGCGAGATTCCGCGCCCAAAACACTGGTCCGGCTTCCGCATCGTGCCGCAGCAGATCGAGTTCTGGCACGATCGCCCCTTCCGCCTGCACGACCGCATCGTTTTCACGCGGACCAGCGACGGCGGCTGGGACAAGACGCGGCTTTATCCCTAAAGGATCAACTACGTTTCCGGCTCATGGCCCGGCTCAGCCCGGCGGCGATCGCTATGGCCAGCAGCGGCCACTTCGCCCAGAAAGTGCCGCTCCAGGTCAGGAAGTTGATCGCGACGATCATGGCACCGATGACGCCGAGCGAAGCCACCTTGCGGTCGACAAGGCTGGTGGTTCCGGCCCATGACAGCCCGGCAAGAACGCAATAGGCGAGAACCGGCCAGACGGCCCAGAATGTGCCCTGCCAGGTGAACAGATTGATCGCCACCAGGCCCAGGGCGACCAGCCCCATGACTGAAAAGCTCCGGGAAACGGTTTTCTTCGACGCAACCTGCGTCCAACCGGTTGTCCGTCCCCACTCGGCCGCTGCAGCCTGCGGCCTGGCTTCTTCTTCCGCGCGCGCCGCATATGCCCGGGCATTTTTCAGGTCGCCGACCTGGACGGCATAGCTTGGCACGGCCTCACTGATGTTCTTGACCGACAGCTGGCCGAGAAACTCGAAGCCGACCGTCATCTTGTTGCGGACCTGATCGTGCACCGTGTTGGAGATCACGATGCCGCCTGGTGCGGCCGAACTCTGAAGGCGCGCGGCGATGTTGACGCCATCGCCGTAAATGTCCTCGCCATCGGCGATGACATCGCCGAGATTTATGCCGATCCGGAATTCCATCCGGGCTTCGCTGGGCTGGCCGGCATTTCGCCCTGCCAGTTCGTTCTGGACATCGATGGCCGCGCGCACCGATTCGACCACGCTGGGGAACTCGGCAATGAGCCCGTCACCCCAGGTGTTGATGACACGGCCGCCATGCACCTCGATCAGCCGCACCATGGCGTCGCGATACTGCTTCAGCGTGGCAAGCGTGCGCTCCTCGTCGGCCTCCATGAGGCGCGAATAGCCCTGAACGTCCGCCGAGAAGATGGTGGTCAATTTGCGATGCGTGGTTGCCATCGACGTCCTGCAGTCGGTCGATTCCAGTCAAAGTGTTTCTAAACCAGCGTCGAAGGCGGCGCTAGGCGCAAAAGATCCTGCACATGGAAACGCCGGGTTTCAGCGCGCGCCAACGTTACAAAAAATTAATGATTTCATTCAGTTGGCGTTCATAGTCCGAGCACCAGATTACCGTGCATGGGCTTGGGTAAACGAAATGAGGAAACGATGAAAAAGATCATAACCACAGTATGCGCGGCTGCCATGGCACTGACCGCCGTCGCCTCGACGATGACGTCTGCGGGCGCCGTCACCATGCCGCTGCCGAAGCTGGAATCGGGCAACACCGACGTTCAGCAGGTCCGCGACGGACCCGACCGCTTCTACCGTCGCGGCGGCAACTATTACTACAACGGCCATCGCGGCTACCGGAACCACCGGCCCGGCTGGCGTCAGCACAATGGCTACTGGTTCCCGCCGGCAGCCTTCATCGCCGGCGCCATCATCGGCGGCGCGATCGCCAACCAGCCGACCTATCGCCCCGCGCCCGCTTACCGCCCGGCCAGCAATGCGCATGTGCGCTGGTGCTACAACCGCTACCGCTCCTATCGCGCGTCGGACAATACCTTCCAGCCGAACTACGGCCCGCGCCAGCAGTGCGCATCGCCCTATATGCGATAAGCCTCGGCAGTTGATGAAAAAGCCCCGCTTCGACGGGGCTTTTTATTTCGGCTGGTTTATTTCTTCCGGCTCATGAAAGCGACGAAAGCGGCCTTGGCCTCGTCGGATTTCAGCCGCTCGCGGAAGTGCTCGCCTTCCTGCTTGATCCGGGCGATCAGTTCGTCACGCGGGGCACGCATCAGGTCGCGTGAAATCTTCAGTGCCTGCGGCGGCTTGGCCGCGATTGCCTCGGCAGCCGCCAGCGTTTCGGCCTCCAGCCTGTCTTCTTCGACCACCGCATAGATCATCCCGGCATCGCGCGCACGCTCGGCCGAAAAGCCCTCGCCAAGCCCCAGCAGCGCGAAAGCCTGCTGGCGGCCAAGAAGGGCCGGCGTAAGCAGGCTGGAGCCGGCTTCCGGCACGAGGCCGAGATCGACGAACGGCGTCTTGAACACCGTGCGCGGCGTGGCGAAGGTCAGGTCGCAATGCAGGTTCAGCGTCGTGCCGATGCCGACCGCAATGCCATCGACGCCCGAAACCAGCGGCTTTTCCGATTCGGCCAGCGCCAGCAGGAAATCCCAGACTTCCCCGCCGCCATCGCCACCCATGGCGACCGCCATGAAATCGGCGAGGTCGTTGCCGGCGGAGAACGCGCCGGGCACGCCGAACACCACATTCACCCGGATTTCCGGATCGGCATCGGCTGCCCTGAGCGCTGCCGAAAAGGCTGCATACATGGCGCGGGTCAGCGCGTTCTTCTTGTCCGGGCGGTTCATCCGGATGATCTGCACGGCGCCCCGCCGTTCGATGAGAATATGCTCGGTCACGGTCAAATATCCTTGTTGGCTCAAGCTCAGGCTAAAATCAGGCTCTGGGCTGCCGCCGATAGGCTCGCCGCGCCACCGACGACGCGCTCTTTCAGCGCCCGCGTTTCGCCCAGCAGGTTTTCGGCGAAGAAGCGGCATAGCGATTGCCGCGCCTCATTCTGTTCGGCCAGCGCACCCCGCGCCAGATAGGCACCGCCGGAAGCCAGCGCGAACAGGCGCAGGTAAGGCGTAGCACCCGCCAGCGCCTCGTCCACCCGGCCGTCGGCTGCGAGTTTCTGCAGATGACGCGTTGCGTTGGAAAGATCGTCTAGCGCATTGTCGATGGCGTTGGCGGTCTGGCCGAAGCCATGCAGGTTGGACGTGCGCAGTGCGGTGACGATCTCGGCCAGTTCGGCAATATAGCCGAAGACATGCTCGCCGCCGCCCTGCGGCAGCTTGCGCATCACCAGGTCGATCGCCTGGATGCCGTTGGTTCCCTCATAGATCGGCGCGATGCGGGCGTCGCGGTAAAGCGCTGCCGCGCCCGTCTCCTCAATGAAGCCCATGCCGCCATGGATCTGCAGGCCGAGCGAGGCGACATCGACGCCGACATCGGTCGAGAACGCCTTGGCAATCGGCGTCAGCAGATTGGCGCGGTCCTGCCAATGCTGCCTGCCGTCGCCATCGGATGCCCGTGCCTTGTCGGTGGCGTAGGCGCAGGAATAGCTGATGGCGCGCGCGATCTGCGTCAGCGCCTTCATCGTCAGCAGATTGCGCTGCACGTCGGGGTGATGGACGATCGGGGCCATGCCCTCGCCCTGATAGGTCGACGCCTTGCCCTGCCGGCGCTCATTGGCATAGGCGAGCGCCTTCTGGAACGCCGCTTCCGCCACCGCCACGCCCTGCATGCCGACGGCCAGACGGGCATTGTTCATCATGGTGAACATGCAGGCGAGGCCCTTGTTCTCCTCGCCGATCAGCCAGCCGACCGCTCCCGCTTCACTGCCCTTCACGAAGCCGTCGCCATAGATCATCGTGCAGGTCGGCGAGCCGTGGATGCCGAGCTTCTCCTCCAGACCCGAGCAGAATACGTCATTACGCTCGCCGAGCGAGCCGTCCTCATTGACGAAGAATTTCGGCACCAGGAACAGCGAGATGCCGCGCGTGCCGGCAGGCGCGTCAGGCAACCGCGCCAGCACCATGTGCACGATGTTGTCGGTGAAATCGTGCTCGCCATAGGTGATGAATATCTTCTGGCCGAAGATGCGATAGGTGCCGTCGCCGGCGCGCTCGGCACGGGCGCGCAGAGCAGCGAGGTCCGAACCGGCCTGCGGCTCGGTGAGGTTCATCGTGCCCATCCACTCGCCGGAAACGAGCTTTTCCAGGTATTTTTTCTTCAGCTCCTCGGTAGCGTGCTTTTCCAGCGCCTCGACCGCGCCCATGGTCAGCGTCGGGCCGATCGCAAAAGCCATCGAGCCGGAATTCCACATTTCGAGCGCGGCAACGCCGAGCATCGCCGGCAGCGCCTGCCCGCCATATTCCTCCGGGCCCTGCAGCGCGTTCCAGCCGCCATCGATCCAGCGGCGGTAGAGTTCCTTCCAGCCGGGCGGCGTGGTCACCGCAGCGTCCTTCAGCACGGCGCCCTTTTCGTCGCCGATCTTGCGCAGCGGCGCCACCTCGTCGGTGGCGAAGCGGCCTGCTTCCTCGAGGATCGCGTCGACAAGATCTTCGCTCAACTCGCCAAACGCGCCTTCCTCCAGCCCGGCTTTCAGCCCGGCCACGTGTTTCAGCGTGAAGGAAATCTCCTCGACAGGTGCGCGATACATGTTTGGCTGCTCCTCCTCAGGCATAGAACACTCGCCCGGCACCCTATGCGGTGCGGGTGCTCACCGCTAGTTTCTTTTGACGTTTACGTCAAATTTCACGCAGATGTAGCGCACCCACATATTTCATTAACCATGATGGCCCAGGATACCCGCTTGATTTACAGGAACCGTCCTTTGCGCTTTTTCACCCATCGTCCTCGCCGAAAAGCGCTTCTGGCGCTCGGCGCGGCAATGGCTCTTCACCTTGCGCCCGCCATGGCCTCGGATTTTTCCGAACCGTGGAAGAGTTCCGACCGCGCGCTGGTGGTCGACGCTTACGAGTACAACGCCATCGACTGGCCGAAGCTGGCCACCGACAAGCGCATCGTCGGCTTCATCAACAAGGCTTCCGACGGGCTGTCGCCACCCTATGCCTGCTCCGGCAATGAAACCGAGGTGAAGCTGTGCAAGGCGCTGTGGAAGCGCCACGCGGTTGCTCGCGAGCTCTACCAGACGCGCAAGTCGATGGCGAAGGCGCTCGGCCTGAAATGGGGCGCCTATCACCTCGCCCGGCCCGGCAATCCGATCGACCAGGCCAACAATTTCATCGATTTCGCAGCCCCCGACGCCGACGACCTGATGGCCATCGACATCGAGGAGAACGACCCGACGAAGTGGATGTCGCTGGAGGACGCCGAGGAATTCGTGCGCCACATCCAGCGCCGCACCGGACGCTTCCCGATCCTCTACACCAATGGCACCACCGCACAGCACATCGCCGACAACCGCGAAAAGTACCCGCTGCTGTCGCGACTGCCGCTCTGGTATGCGCGCTACAAGCCGGAGATCGGCCTGCATTTCCCGAAGGGCAACTGGCAGAGCTACGCGCTGTGGCAATTCTCCGCGCAGGCCAATTGCAGCGCGCGCAGCTGCCCCTATCGCGTGCCAGGAACCGAGACCGACATCGACGTCAATGTCGCGCCGATGAATGCCGAGGATCTGCGCAGGGCCTGGCCCTTTGGCGGGTTGCTCGACGTGCCTATGGAGATGATCGCCAGCGTGCCATTGCCGATCGGCCGCGAAGCGGGGCTGGCCGGGGAAGTCACGCTGTCCTACGCCTCGGTCGAGCCGGCCAGTGCGATCGCAGCACTCGAAAACGCCTTCCAGGTGCGTGGCCAGCAGCATCCTGACCGTTTCGGCATGGCAGTCGTGGACGAGCCCGCAATCGCCTTAGCGAAGGCTGAGGTCGGCCTTTTCGGCAAAGTAGCCGCCTATTTCGCGTCGCTGACACAGCGGGTGACATCGGCCTTCGGCGACACACCGGGCATTGATCCCATCACGACGGCGACGATACCGGCAAGGACGGAAGTGCCCTGAGTGGGTGCGACCCCTTTTGAGGTTTCGCCCTACGTTGCCCCCTCTGGCCTGCCGGCCATCTCCCCGCGATCTTGGGGAATTACCCGCGTCCCTGGCCTGCCACCACCTCGCCGTCTTCCTTGGTGAAACCGCCAACGGGATTAGCCAGAACCTCCAGCACCTTCTCCGAAGGCCGCGCCAGAACCGCACCCTTCTGCGTCACCACGATCGGACGGTTGATCAGGATCGGATGCGCCATCATGAAATCAATCAGCTCGCCGTCGCTCCATTTGGGATCGCCCAAGCCCAGCTCGGCATAGGGCGTGCCCTTCTCTCGCAGAAGCTCGCGCGGTGTCATCTTGAGGAGCCCGAGCAGTTCGACCAGTCGCTCCCGCGACGGTGGCGTCTTCAGATATTCGACGATCTCCGCCTCCTCGCCGGAGGCGCGGATCATCGCCAGCGTGTTGCGCGAGGTGCCGCAGGCCGGATTGTGATAGATGGTAACAGTCACTTTTCCTGTTCCCGCTCCACCGCGCGCCAGCCGATGTCGCGCCGGCAGAAGCCTTGCGGCCAGTCGATGCGATCGACGGTTTCGTAAGCCTTTTTCTGCGCCTCGCTCACCGTCTTGCCCATCGCGGTGATGTTCAGCACGCGCCCGCCATTGGCGACGATCTCGCCGTCGCGCAAAGCCGTCCCAGCGTGGAAGATTTCGACGCCGTCGGCAGGATTGTCGAGCCCGCGTATGACGGACCCTTTCTCCGGCGTGGCCGGATAGCCATTGGCGGCCATCACCACCGTCAGTGCGGCATCGTCGCGCCAGCGCGCCGACATATGCGCCAGCTGGCCGTCGGCGGCGGCATTGAGCAGGACCAGAATGTCGTCCTTCAGCCGCATCATCAGCACTTGGCATTCGGGATCGCCGAAGCGGGTGTTGTATTCGATCAGTTCCGGCCCCTTGTCCGTGAACATCAGGCCGGCAAACAGAACGCCGGAGAACGGCGCGCCCATATCGGCCATGCCGCGCATGGTCGGCTCGATGATCTCGCGCATGGTGCGCTCGATCATTTCCGGCGTCATCACCGGGGCTGGCGAATAGGCGCCCATGCCGCCGGTGTTCGGCCCGGTGTCGCCCTCGCCGACGCGCTTGTGATCCTGCGCCGTGCCGAAGGGCAGCGCCGTCTTGCCGTCGCACAGGCAGAAGAAGCTCGCCTCCTCGCCGGTCAGGAATTCTTCCACGACCAGTTCGGCACCGGCTCCACCGAATGCGCCGTCGAAACAGGCCTCGATGGCCTCGAACGCTTCGTCATTGGTCATCGCCACCGTCACGCCCTTGCCGGCGGCAAGCCCATCGGCCTTGATGACGATCGGCGCGCCGAGCTTTTCAACATAGGCTTTCGCCAAGCCAGCCTCGGTGAAGCGCTCGTAAGCGGCGGTCGGGATGCCGTATTTGCGGCAGAGATCCTTGGTGAAGCCCTTCGAGCCTTCCAGCTGTGCTGCCTTTGCCGAAGGTCCGAAGACGCGGATGCCGGCGGCGCGCAGATCGTCGCCAAGTCCGGCGACCAGCGGCGCTTCCGGTCCGACGACGACAAGATCGATCGCCTTGTCCTTGCAGAAGGCGGCGATTGCCTGATGGTCGTTCACGTCCAGCCCGACGAGTTCCGCCTCTTTCGCGATGCCGGGATTGCCGGGTGCTGCATAGAGTTTCGTCAGCATCGGCGAGGCCGCGATCTTCCAGGCCAGCGCGTGCTCGCGGCCACCTGAACCAATCAGAAGAACATTCATGCTGTCGCTCCGTGCCTTCATGCCAATCGGCGAGCTTTCCGGTATGGCGCAAGGGCGCGCGGGTCAACCTTGACCGTAGCTTATCAAGGACAATTCATCGTCTTGACGCCCGCTTCGGCTGCTGTCACGTCAGACGCATGGAAAATATTCAGACCAAAGAGGCGCAAGGCCGTGTTGCCGATGCGCCGAGCGGCCACTGGGTTTACCGCGTCCTGCCGCGCTGGCTATGGCCTTACGCGCAGCTCGCCCGCTGGGACCGGCCGATCGGCTGGATACTGCTGCTCTGGCCATGCTGGTGGTCGACGGCACTGGCTGCCAGCGCCTACTGGCTGCCGGGCGATTCGCTGAAGTCGCTGCTGCCGGACCCGTGGTATCTCGGCCTGTTCCTCGCCGGCGCCATCGCCATGCGGGGTGCGGGCTGTACGTTCAACGATATCGTCGACGAGAACATCGACGCCAAGGTCGAGCGCACGCGCTCACGCCCGCTGCCCTCGGGCCAGGTCACCCGCCGCCAGGCGTGGACGTTCCTCGTGCTCCAGGCGCTCATCGGCTTCCTGGTGCTGTGGCAGTTCAACTATTTCGTCGTTCTCGTCGGCCTGTGCTCGCTCGGCATCGTCGTCATCTACCCGTTCATGAAGCGATTCACCGACTGGCCGCAACTCTTTCTCGGCCTTGCCTTTTCCTGGGGCGCGCTGATGGGCTGGGCAGCAGAGTTCGCCGACATCGATGGCCCGGCCATCATGCTCTATATCGGCTCGATCCTGTGGGTGATCGGCTACGACACGATCTACGCCCATCAGGACAGGGAAGACGACGCCCTGGTCGGCGTTCGCTCGACCGCGCGCCTGTTCGGCGAGAACACCAAGATGTGGCTGATCGGCCTCTATAGCGGCGCGCTGTTCTGCTTCGCGCTGGCCTTCGCTTTCGCCGAAGCGCCGATGCCCGCACTCGCCGGCCTCGTCGCTGCCGGTGCGCATATGGCGCGCCAGATCCGGGTTCTCGATATCAACGACCCGGACCAGTGCCTGAAACTGTTCAAGTCGAACGGCACGGTCGGCTGGCTGATCTTCCTCGGCCTGCTCGGCGGCGCGGCGTGGGTGGCGCTGAAGCCACTGGTTTGAGGCCGCGACCTCGGCGAGTGCCGGTTCCTCGCCCCCGCAAAGTGGGGGAGAGGTGGCTCGGCGAAGCCGGGACGGAGAGGGGAAACTTCAACCCCCGCCGAAATCTCCTACTGCCGGGCGATGATCTCTTCGCCATCGATCACCAGGCGCATGCCGAGATCGCCGGATTTGCGGCGGGCGAGAAAGCGCGGGCGGCGCATCGGGGTAGCGCGGCCCTTGCGGCGTTCGCGCGGCGGCGCGACCTTGATCGCGGCACCCAGCGATTCCTCCAGCGTGCGGGCAACGCCGTCCGCCTCGATCAGAAGCATCGGCAGGCGGTAGGCATCGGCCCAGGCGCGCCAGTCGGCTGCGACATCCTCCAGATTGTCGGCCACCAGCAGCGGCACCGACAGCATCGGGTCGTTGTGCAGGAGTTCGAGCGTCACCGTGACGTTGAACTGTTCGTCCTCCAGCGCACGGGCGGCCACGCCGCGAAATGCGTTGGCGGGCAGCACCACGGTTGCCGGCAGGCCGCTGTGCTGCAGGATGCGCCGGACGATCGCGCCGCGCTGGTCGATGGTGAAACTGACGTCGCCGTAGTCGTCACGGGCGGCGTAGCTGGTCATCTGGGGCAAGCGGAAAGGGTCGAGACGCATGTTGCGTCCCGCCCAGACTGGCTTCAGTCCGGTGCTCATTGATTATGCCTTCTTCCTGTTACTCCTGAGAGCCGGTGTTCCGGTCTCTCCGAACCGGTTTTCCCGGTCTCGTTATGGGAAGGAGCCTAGCGTGGGGTTCTTACCGCCGCGCTTAAGAAAGTCGGTTAAATTTTTCTGATCTATGGAATGGTTATCGGAATCCCACTGACCACAAGATGTTGTAAAGGTGTGTGAAGAGGTGGTGAATGGGACGCTACGCTCGTTATCCCGGCCAAGGGAGCAAAGCGACCGCGAGCCGGGGTGACGCTGGCGTTAAATCACCTTGCCCGGGTTCATGATCCCCGCCGGGTCGAATGCCGCCTTCACCCGGCGCATCAGGTCGATGCCGACCGGCGGCGCAGTGGCGATCAACTCGTCGCGCTTGAGCTGGCCGATGCCATGCTCGGCCGAGATCGAGCCATTAAGCGCGCGCACGATGTCGTGCACGGCCTTGTTCATCGGGCGATAGAGTTTCAGGAACGCCTCGCCGTCGGCACCCGCCGGCTGCGAGATGTTGTAGTGCAAATTGCCGTCGCCCATATGGCCGAAGCAGGCGATGCGCGCCTGCGGACTGACCGAGGCCACCGCCGCCGCACCGCGCTCGATGAATTCGGGAACCGAGGCCACCGGCACGGAAATATCGTGCTTGATCGACGCGCCCTCCGGGCGCTGCGCATCCGACAGGCTTTCGCGCAGCCGCCAGAACGCACCCGCCTGCGACAGGTTTGAAGCAATGACGGCATCGCCGACGATGCCGACCTCGAAGCCGGCCGTCAGTACCTCCTCCATCAGCGCGCTCGCGTCCTCGGCAGAACGGCCCGACGAAATCTCGATCAGCACATGCCACGGCCACTCGCTTTGCAGCGGCCGATGCGTGTCGGCAATGTGTTCCACCGCAAAGCCGAGCACCATCTCGGAGATCAGCTCGAACGCCGTCAGGCCGCTGCCGGCCTGGTCCATCGCGCGGCCGAACAGGTCGAGCGCTGCCTCAGGCGAGGACAAGCCCACCCACGCAACCTCCCTGCCCTTCGGCTTGGGAAACAGTTTCAGCACCGCCGCCGTGATGACGCCGAGCGTGCCTTCAGCCCCGACGAACAGGTTCTTCAAATCGTAGCCGGTGTTGTCCTTCTTCAGCTTGCGCAAATCGTCGAACACCTCGCCGGTCGGCAGCACCACTTCGACGCCGAGGCAAAGCTCGCGCGCATTGCCATAGGCCAGCACGCCGGTGCCGCCGGCATTGGACGACAGGTTGCCGCCGATCTCACACGAACCCTGCGAGCCGAGCGACAGCGGATAGAGCCGATCGACCTCGTCGACAGCCCCGTGCAGCGTCTCCAGTATGACGCCGGCCTCCACCGTCACCGTGTTCGATCGCACATCGATCTCGCGGATGCGGTTGAGCCGCGACAGCGACAGCACGACCTGCCCATTGGTGCGGTCCGGCATCTGCCCGCCGACCAGCCCGGTGTTGCCGCCCTGCGGCACGATCGGCGTTTTCGTTTCGGTGGCGAGCTTCATGATCGCGCTCACCTCCTCGACGCTGCCGGGCCGCAGCACCAAGGGCGACAGGCCGGCAAAAAGCCCGCGGGGTTCGGTCAAGTATGGCGCGATATCTGCCTCGTCGCGCACGGCATGGCGCTCGCCGACGATACCCACGAAGCGGTCGAGCAAGGCGGGGTCCAAAACAGTCGAATTCTGAGTCATCTCGGTCACTTATGAATCGATGCTGATGTTGTCACGCGGGGCGGCGGCGCGCGCCAGGCGGTCGTTGATCGCCTCGCCCAGCCCGTCATGCGGGATCGACTCGACGGCGATGGTTTTCGCGCCGCTGCGGTCCAGCGCCTGAAGGTGCGAGAACAGGTTGCTCGCGGCCTCGCGCAGATCGCCGCGTTCGGAAAGGTTCAGCAGGGCGACCGCGCGTTCGGCCCCTGCTACCCGCTTCGGGCCGAATGCCAGCAGCGCCTCATGCGGCTCGACATCGGCAACATTCAGCCGCACCGCCGCCCCCGGCGCATAATGCGAGGCCATCATGCCCGGCGCCTCGATGCCGGCTTTGGCGTTGCGCAGAAGCTTCGTGCCGGCTATCGCCTCAAGCTCTTCGGCAGGAACGCCGCCCGGCCGCAGCAGCCGCAAGCGGCCGTCCTCGACCTTGACGATGGTCGATTCCAGCCCGACAGGCGTTGCGCCGCCATCGACCACCAGTTTTATCCTGCTGCCGAGATCAGCAGCGACTGCCTGCGCCGTCGTGCCGCTGATCTTGCCCGACGTGTTGGCGCTGGGTGCCGCCAGCGGCCGGCCGAGTGCTGCGATAAGTTCCGCGCCAAGGCCTTTCGGCATGCGCAGCGCGATCGTGTCCAGGCCCGCCGTCACCAGCGGGTGAATGCCGCTTGCCACGCGGTGCGACAGCACCATGGTCAGCGGCCCCGGCCAGAATTTCTCGGCAAGCTTTCGCGACAGCGGATCGAAGTCGGCAATGGCCTCGGCCATCTCCATCGAGGCGACATGGGCGATGAGCGGGTTGAAGCGCGGCCGGCCCTTGGCCTCGAAAATGCGCGCCACCGCCTCGCCATTTGTGGCATCGCCGGCAAGGCCGTAGACCGTCTCGGTGGGGATGGCGACGACATCGCCGGCCGCCAGCAGCGCCAGCGCCCGTTCCATTGCCCGCTCACCGTCGAGGATTTCCGCCACGCAACCGACCTCGTTCAAGACAGCGCCTGCCTATCGCGGACGGCGCGCAGCGGCAAGGGCCACGCCGGAAATAGCGAAATCGCTAAAATGCCATGCTTCGCCGCAAGCGGGCATCAACGTCAAGCCGCTATGACAAGACAGCAACATGGGTGGGGCTATGCATATTCGGAGTGTTTTTCTTCTCGGCGGCATCTTCCTGACCGGCGCGGCACAGGCCGGGTCGATCCAGCATATCGAGGCAATGACGGCGCCGCTCGGGCCGTCGATGGTGCTGGAGGGCACGGCCTCAGTGTCGGCAAGGCCTGCACAGGCGGGCGAAAAGATCAGCACCTCGGTGATCGCGCTTGGCGATGCGATGCCGAATGTCGACGGCGCGAAGGTCGCGGCGATCCCGCCGGCAGACCCGGCGCCGAAGCCGCGTCATCAGCAAGCGCCGATGGTCATGCGCGGCGGCATTGCCGGCGACACATTCGTCCGTGGCACCGGCATCAAAGCTCCGGCTCCGACGCAGGTCGCGGCTGACACGCCGGCGAAGCCGTCAGGCCCGCCGCTCGCTCCGATGGCTCCGATGGCTCCGGCGAAATAGGCCGAAGACCGAGCCGGGTCTCCGGCTCAGCCCGCGATCTTCGAGAAATCGGCGACCTTGTCGGTGGCTGCGCGGATGCGCGACAGCAGCGCCAGACGGTTGGCGCGCACGGCCTCGTCCTCATCATTCACGAGAACGCCTTCAAAGAATGAATCAACCGGCTCACGCAGCACGCTAAGTGCGAGCATGGCGGCGGAAAAGTCTTCATTCTGAATCGCTTGCGCGGCCTGGCTCTCGGCATGATTCACCGCCGCGAACAGCTTGTGCTCTGCCTCCTCGCGGAACAGCGCGGGGTCGACGGCATCGGCAACGCGCGTACCCTTCTTCTCCTCGGCCGCCAGAATGTTGGCCCCGCGCTTGGTGCCGGCCAGCAGGTTCTTGCCGTCCTCCGTGTCGAGGAAGGAGCCGAGCGCTTCGACGCGGCGGACGATTTGCAGGAGGTCGTCGTTTTGCGCGGCGTCCCCCTCCCCCTTGAGGGGAGGGTCGATCCGCGAAGCGGATCGGGGTGGGGTCGCTGCGGCAGTGCTCGACGTTGGGGCGGTGCCTTCTGAGGCAACCCCCTCTGTCGCCTTCGGCGACATCTCCCCCTCAAGGGGGGAGACTAGGCGCTGCGCCAGCACCGCATCGATCAGATCATGCCGCGCACCTTGGTCGCGGAGATAGACTTTCAGGCGGTCGTGGAAGAAGGAGAGGAGCTCACCAGAGAAGAAATCTTCCAGATCCGTTGGTTGATTGAACTCAAGCCGTTGCGCAATGCGCTCACTATTTGCGCTCGCAAACAGGCTATCCAAGTTCAGTCGCACCCCGTTCTCAATCAATATCCGCACCACCCCCAGCGCCGCTCGGCGCAGCGCATAGGGGTCCTTACTTCCCGTCGGCTTCTCGTCGATCGCCCAGAATCCGACCAGCGTGTCGAGCTTGTCGGCGAGCGCCACGGCAACCGACACAGGGTCGGTCGGCACGCGGTCGGAGGGGCCTTGCGGCTTGTAATGCTCCTCGATCGCAGCGGCAACCGAAGGATGCTCGCCCTGAAGCAGCGCATATTTGCGGCCCATCGCGCCCTGAAGTTCCGGGAATTCGCCGACGACTTCGGTCTGCAGATCGGCCTTGGCCAGCACGGCGGCGCGTTCGGCAAGGGCCGGATCGGCGCCGACGATCGGCGCGATCTCGCGCGCCAGCCGCTTGATGCGCTCCACCCGTTCACCCTGCGTGCCGAGCTTGGCGTGGAAGGTCACGCCGAGATGGTCGAGCCGGGCCATGCGCTGGTCGAGGGGCTTGGCCATATCGAGTCCGAATTTCTTGCCCGAATCCGTCAACTGGTCGAGGTCGGGCAGGTCGTGCTGGTCGGTCGTCCAGAAATAGAGCGCATCCGACAGGCGTGCGCGCACGACCTTGCCGTTGCCGTGGGCGATTTCCTTGCCGCCGTCCTTGGCCTCGATATTGGCGGTAAGGATAAAACGGTTGGAGAGATTTTCCGTCTCGCCCTGCACGCGCGTCACGAAACACTTCTGGTTGGCGCGGATCGTCAGCCGGATGACCTCGGCCGGAATGGCAAGGAAATCCTGCTCGAATTCGCCCATCAGCACGACGGGCCATTCGACGAGGCCGGACACTTCCTCCAGCAGCAGATCGTCCTCGACAAGCTCTAGCCCGTTGGCGAAGGCGAGGTTCCTGGCGTCCGACAGGATGATCTGCTTGCGGCGGTCGGCATCGAGTACGACCTTGGCCGCTTCCAGCTTGGCGACGTAATCCGCGAACCGGCGCACGGTGATTGCTCCCGGCGCGTGGAAGCGGTGGCCATAGGTGACGTTGCCGGCGCGGATGCCGTCGATCTCGAAATCGACCACCACCGGCTCTTCCGTCTCGGGGCCGAAGGTGCAGACGATGGATTGCAGCGGGCGCACCCAGCGAAGGCTTCCCGGCTTGGCCGAAGCCTTGCCCCAGCGCATCGATTTCGGCCAGGGGAAGGTGCGGATGATCGTCGGGATCAGCTCGGCGATGATCTCTTCCGCCGCCCTCCCCGGCTTGGAAATATGGGCAACATAGAAATCGCCCTTCTTCGGGTCGGAATGCACATGGGCCTGGCTGATATCGGTCAGGCCGGCCGAGCGCAGGAAGCCGGCAATCGCCTGCTCCGGCGCCTTGGTGCTCGGGCCCTTCTTTTCCTCATGCACGTCCTTGGAGCGCGCGTTGAGGCCGCGAATGTCGAGCGTCAGCCGGCGCGGCGTCCAGTATTCAACCGCCGCCTCATAGGTCAGGCCGGCTTCCACCAGCCCGTCCGTTACCATCTTCTTCAGGTCGCCGGCAGCCTTGCGCTGCATGCGGGCGGGGATTTCTTCCGAGCGAAGTTCAAGAAGCAAATCGGGCATTTCAGGTAGCCTTGTCGTTTAGTTGGAACCCGCCTGCGTCCGTCTGCAGGAAGGCTTCGCCGCAGGCCTTGGCAAGGTTGCGCACGCGCAGGATGTAGCTCTGCCGCTCGGTCACCGAGATGACGCCGCGTGCGTCGAGCAGGTTGAAGACATGGCTGGCCTTGATGCACTGGTCGTAGGCTGGAAACACCATCTTGTGCAGCGGCTGGTTGTCCTTGGAGGACGGCGCGCCGGCATCCAGCAGCGCCTTGCACTCGGCTTCCGCATCCTCGAAATGGCGCAGCAGCACCGCCGTGTTGGCGTGCTCGAAATTGAAGCGCGAATATTCCTGCTCGGCCTGCAGGAAGACCTCACCATAGGTGACCTTCTCGTCGCCCTCGCGGCCGTTGAAGTTCAGGTCGTAGACATTGTCGACGCCCTGCACATACATGGCCAGCCGCTCCAGACCATAGGTCAGTTCGCCGGCCACGGGTGCGCATTCGATGCCGCAGACCTGCTGGAAATAGGTGAACTGCGACACTTCCATGCCGTCGCACCAGCACTCCCAGCCGAGCCCCCAGGCGCCCAGCGTCGGGCTTTCCCAGTCGTCCTCGACGAAGCGGATGTCATGCAGCAGCGGGTCGATGCCGATCGCCTCGAGCGAGCCGAGATAGAGCTCCTGCAGGTTAGATGGGTTCGGCTTCAGAATGACCTGATACTGGTAGTAATGCTGCAAGCGGTTCGGGTTCTCGCCGTAGCGGCCGTCCTTGGGGCGGCGCGAGGGCTGGACATAGGCCGCATTCCACTTCTTCGGCCCCAACGCGCGCAGCGTGGTGGCCGGGTGGAAGGTACCGGCGCCGACCTCCATGTCGTAGGGCTGCAGCACGACGCAACCGTATTCGGCCCAGTAATTGTGCAGCGTCAGGATCAGCCCCTGGAACGAGCGGCTGGGGTGCATATGGGCAGGCAGACTGGCGGTCACGGGATAAGCCTCAGAATATCGGGGCCAAAAGACGGCCCGTCCTATTCCGGCCTGCCGGAAGCGTCAAGTTTCAGTTCGGCTGACCCGGCAGGATCAGTTCCTGCCCGGGCACGATGCGGCCGGGATCGCCCTGAAGCTGCGGGTTGAGGTTGAGAATCTCCTGATAGCGCCCGCCATTGCCGAGCACCTCGTTGGCGATCGACCACAGCGACTGCCCGCGCTGCACCTTGTAGGCGGCCGGCGTCGCGGAAATCTTCTCGACCGGCGAGGATTGCGGCGTGGCGGCAGGCGTGTCGCTCTTCTTCTCGGCCTCGGGCGCAGGCGCCGGTGCAATCGCAGGTGCGGCAGGCTTGACCGCCGGCGCTTCGGCCGCGGTCTTGCCTTCGAGCGGCGGCAGGCCTTCGGCGAGCTTCTTCTGCACGGTCGCCAGCACATCAGGCTCCGGCTTCATGTCGCGCGCATGGCTCCACTGGAAGGTCGCTTCCAGCTTGCGGCCGACGCGCCAATAAGCATCGCCGAGATGGTCGTTCAGCACGGGATCATCGGGCTTCAGCGACACCGCGCGTTCCAGCTCCGTCACCGCCTCGTCGAAGCGGTTGAGGCGGTAGTAGGCCCAGCCCAGCGAATCGACGATGTAGCCGTCGCTCGGACGAAGGTCGACCGCCTTGCGGATCATGTCGAGACCTTCATCCAGGTTCATATTCATGTCGACCCAGGAATAGCCCAGATAGTTCAGAACCTGCGGCTGGTTCGGCATCAGCTTCAGCGCTTCGCGGAAATTCGGCTCGGCCTTCGGCCATTCCTTCAGCCGCTCATAGGCGATGCCGCGCTGGTAATAGATGTTCCAGTTGCTGGCGTCCGGCGCCTTCAGCCGCTCGACGGCCTTGTCATAGATGTCGGCAGCGGAGCGGTAATCCTCCTTGGAGGAGTAGACGCCGCCCAGCGCCAGATAGGCGCGCATATCGTCGGGGCTCTCGTCGAGCAGCGCCTTGAGATGGGTGATCGCCTCGTCATGGCGCTTTAGGTCGGCAAGGTTCAGGCCGAGCTGCAATTCGGCGGCACGCTTGAGCGAGGAATCGGCCGGCACGCGGCGATAGAGCTCGATCGCCTCCTCGGCATTCTCCTGCTGCTCCGCAACCGCCGCAAGCTGCAGCAGCACGGCGTCGCTGTCGTGCTTCAGCGCCAGCGCATATTGAAGATAGAGCCGCACGAACGGCTCGCCGCCGCCACGGTTCAGCGCGCTCGCCAGATCGAGCAGGATCTCGCTCGCGCCGTCGGCGGGGCCTGCGACCAGCGGCGTGATCTTGTCGCCCTTGTTGATCTTCTCGCGCAGCGCCATCAGCGGCAGGCGGCCGGTTGCGAATTCGTCGGCCTTGTCGAGCACGGCCAGCGCCTTGTCCTTTTCGCCGCGACCGGCGAGGAAGCCGGCATAGGCTTCGGCCGCGCGCAGCCATGTCTCGGGTGCTGCACCGCCGGCGGCGACGTTGTCGATGGTCTCGCTATAGATCTTGTCGGCTTCCTTGGCATTGCCGGCAGCCTCGGCGATCAGCGCGCGATGATAGGTCGTGAACAGCGTGAACCATTCGGGACCCTGCAGCTTTTCGAGATAGGCAAGCGCGTCCTTGGCATCGCCGGCACCGGCCTTGGCCCAGGCGGTCATGACGCCGGAAATCAGCTTGTCGAGATCGGATTCCTGCGCAAGTTTCAGGAAGGTCTCGGCCGAGCGGTATTCCTTCTTGCGGATGGCGTCGACCGCCAGCGCAAGCCGCGAGAAGCGCTCGATATCGGGCACCGACTTCAATTTTTCGGCATAGGGCAGCGATTCGTCGAAACGGCCCTGCGAAATCAGCGCCAGCATCAGGCTCTGCTGAAGTTGCTGGTTCTCGGTGTCGAAGGCCAGCGCCCGCTTGTAATAGGCGATTGCGCTGTCGAGATCGTTGTCGACTTCCGCCACGCGTGCGGCGAGATAGGCGCCGGAAAACGAGTTGATCTGCACCGGTTCTTCGGACTGCTTCGCCAAAGCCGGCTGGCCGACCACCATAAGACCCGCCAGTGCCGAAACACCCGCAAGCCAGCCCACATTCTTACGCCGCATTATCGTCCTTCCCGCCGCGCCGTCCCTGTGACAGCATGACTCGCTCAAGCGATAGTTCGCAAAAGCATGGCCTTTTTGCGGTCGCGGTTCAATCGTTACTGTTTCACAATCCGGTCAAAGTGCGGGCAACGGCCCTCAAACGACGCGGCTGATGCAGAAATCGATGACATCGATAAGGGCTGCTTTCTGCGGCGTGGCCTCCAGCGGCGCCAGCGCATCGCGGGCGATCTCGCCGAAATGACGGGCGCGGCCGATCGTATCGGCGATGGAGCCGTGACGCGTCATCAGGCCGACCGCCTTTTCGAAAGCAGCGTCATCGGCATTGTTTTCCTCGATCGAGCGCTTCCAGAACTCGCGCTCGGCAGCGGTGCCGCGCCGATAGCTCAGGATGACGGGCAGCGTCACCTTACCCTCGCGGAAATCGTCGCCGACATTCTTGCCGAGGTCTTTCGAATTGCCGCCATAGTCCAGCGCATCGTCGATGAGCTGGAAGGCGAGGCCGAGATTCATGCCATAGGAGCGCAGCGCCGCCCGCTCGGGCTTCGAGGCGCCGGCAATGACCGGGCCGACTTCTGCGGCTGCCGAAAACAGCGCTGCCGTCTTGGCCTTGATGACGGCGAAATGCTCGTCCTCGGTGGTTTCGAGGTTCTTGGCGGCTGCAAGCTGCATGACCTCGCCCTCGGCGATGATCGAGGCAGCGGTCGAGAGAATGTCGAGCGCGTCGAGCGAGCCGACCTCGACCATCAGCCGGAACGCCTGGCCGAGCAGGAAGTCGCCGACCAGCACGCTGGCCTGGTTGCCCCAGATCATGCGCGCCGTCTTCTTGCCGCGCCGCATGCCGCTCTCATCGACGACGTCGTCGTGCAGCAGCGTTGCCGTGTGCATGAACTCGACGCTTGTGGCGAGCTTCACATGGCCCTCGCCTGAATAGCCGAACATCTGGGCGGCGGCGAGCGTCACCATCGGGCGCAGGCGCTTGCCGCCGGACGAGATGAGGTGATTGGCGATCTCGGGAATCATCTCGACATCGGAGCCGGCCTTGGACAGGATCAGCTTGTTGACGCGCCCCATGTCGGACGCCGTCAGGTCGATCAGCTCCTTGATGGAAGCGCCTTCACGCTTCCCGTTATCGATGTTGAGAACGACACCCACGACAAACTCTCCGTCCTTAGAGACGAGCCTTCAGCCCTGAGCATGATTTAGGTCGGCAAGGCCTAGCTGGGCAAGAGGCGAATTGGCGCGGCAATCGCAACTCACTGTTGCCCTGTGGCTAACATGGGGTAGTTTTACGGCAATAGAAGCTCTTCTCGTGAAGCCATTGGGTCCATTCACTTTTCAGCGACCGGACCGAGTGACTTCAAAACAGATAGAGAGACCAATGGATGTGATTCAGCGCTGGATAATCAGATTTTGGCTGTCGTTCTCGACTGTCGGCCTTCTGGTCGGCACGCTGTTTTTCGCCGCGTCGCTCACCCCCTCGCTCATTCCGCGCAGCTTTTTGATGCAGGGCATTCTCTCCGGATTCTCCTTCGCCGCCGGCTACGGCATCGGCGTGTTCGGGCTGTGGCTGTGGACCTATCTGGAACTTCCGCAGCCGCGCGACCGCAACGCGCGCATCATCAAGCTTGCTGCGGCAATCATTTGCGCGGCGATCGCCCTCGTCTTCCTGTGGCGCGCCTCGGGCTGGCAGAATTCGATCCGGGTGCTGATGGACATGCAGCCGGTGGACAGCGCGCACCCGCTGCGCGTCGGCGCGATAGCCCTGCTGACCTTCATCGTGCTGCTCACATTTGCGCGGCTCTTTCAGCTCACCTTCCTGTTCCTGTCGGGAAGGCTTCGCCGCTACGTGCCGCGGCGCATCGCCTATGTCATCGGCATTGCGATTGCCGCCGTGCTGTTCGGCACGGTCGTCAATGGCGTCATCTTCCGCTATGCGCTGCATGTGCTTGACGGCTCCTACCAGAAGCTCGACGAACTGGTGGAAGACGACACCATCCAGCCCACCGATCCCAACAAGACGGGAAGTGCCGCCTCGCTGCTTGGCTGGGAAGAACTCGGGCGCACGGGGCGCGACTTCATTTCGGCAGGCCCCAGCAAGCAGGATTTGCAGACTTTCCTGAAGCGCGATGCGCTCGACCCGATCCGCGTCTATGCCGGTTTGCGCTCGGCCGACACGCCGGCAGCCAGAGCAAAGCTGGCACTTGAGGAGTTGAAGCGCGTCGGCGGCTTCGACCGCTCCGTCCTCGTCGTCATCACGCCGACCGGCACCGGCTGGATCGATCCTGCCGCCATGGACACGGTCGAATATCTGCATGGCGGCGATATCGCCAGCGTGGCGATCCAGTATTCCTATCTCGCAAGCTGGCTGTCGCTGCTGGTCGAGCCGAGCTATGGCAGCGAGGCGTCGCGCGCGCTGTTTTCCGAGGTCTACGGCTACTGGACGACGCTGCCGAAGGACAAGCGGCCAAAGCTCTATCTCTACGGCCTGAGCCTCGGCACCAAGAATTCGGAACAATCCAGCGAATTGTTCGAGGTGCTTGGCGACCCGTATCAGGGCGCGCTGTGGGCCGGCCCGCCCTATTCCAGCCGCATCTGGCGCTCGATCACCACCGACCGCAACGCCGGCTCACCCGCCTGGCTGCCGCGCTTCCGCGACGGCTCCTATGTGCGCTTCACAAACCAGAAGAACGCACTCGCCATTCCCAACGCACATTGGGGGCCGATGCGCATCGTCTATCTTCAATATGCTAGCGACTCCGTCACCTTCTTCGACCCGCAATCCGTCTACCGGGCGCCAGCCTGGATGGCCGAGCCGCGCGGGCCCGATGTTTCGCCGCAACTGCGCTGGTATCCGATCGTGACGTTCCTGCAGCTGCTGGTCGACATGGCCGTCGCAACATCGACGCCGATGGGCCACGGCCACGTCTATGCGCCGGAACATTACATCGATGCCTGGATGGCGGTGACGGACGTGCAGGGCTGGTCGGGAGACGATGTTGCGCGGCTGAAGGAGCATTTCGCGCGGCGGTAGTGCCAAGATCCCCCTCTCCGTCGCGCTTCGCGCGCCACCTCTCCCCATTTCATGGGGCGAGGAACCTATTTCAGGACTTGGGTTCCTCGCCCCGCTTGCGGGGAGAGGTGGCTCGGCGAAGCCGAGACGGAGAGGGGGAACTCATTCGATCAACGGGCGAATGCATCTCAATCAACCCCATCGCCCCCACCCGTTTACTTCCCCGGGGCAACCTGCGAGTTTCAGCGCATGATCGAGCTCATCCGCACCAACGATATCGTCCTCATTTCCTTCATCGAATCGCTGCTGCGCGATGCGGAGATCGAATTCCTCGTCGCCGACCAGAATATGAGCATTCTGGACGGCTCGATCGGCATCCTGCCGCGGCGGGTTCTGGTGTCTGACGACGACGCGATCGCTGCCCGGCGTCTCCTGACAGACGCCGGTTTCGCCAAGGAAATGCGCGAAGGCTGACGGCGCCTATGACATCCGAGCGCGAGCCCGCGGACCATACGATCGACGCCTTCCACCGTGGAAATTTCTGGCTGGTGCAGCCGCGCGGCGGGCACCGCTCCGGCATGGATGCGCTGATGCTGGCGGCTTGCGTACCTTCGGATTTCAGCGGCGTGCTTTGCGATTTCGGCGCGGGTGCTGGTGCAGCCGGTCTTGCCGTTGCAGCGCGTTGCCCCAAGGCGACGATCAACCTTATCGAGCAATCGCCCGAAATGGCCGCTTTTGCGCAAAAGTCGCTCGCTCATGAAGGCAATGCGCACCTGCGCGACCGCCTCTCGGTTCTGGTCGCGGATGTCGCGCTTACAGGCAAGGCCCGCGTGAAAGCCGGTCTCGCCGACAAATCCTGCGACTTCGTCATCATGAACCCGCCCTTCAACGAGGCGCGCGACCGGGCCACACCCGATGCGCTCAGAAAGCAGGCGCATGTGATGGAGGACGGGCTGTTCGAAAGCTGGCTGCGCAGTGCGGCCGCCATGGTCAGGCCGCGCGGCGGGCTCGCCTTGATCGCACGGCCGCAATCGCTTAGCGACATCCTTGCAGCACTGGAAGGCCGCTTCGGCTCAGCCGAGATCGTGCCGGTCCACCCTCGCGCCGACAAGGCAGCGATCCGCATCGTGCTCAGGGCACGGCTCGGCGCGCGCGGCGCGCTTTCGCTCATGCCGCCGCTCGTTCTTCATGACGACGGCAACGCGCTTTCACCCCGCGCAGACGCGATCAGCAACGGCCGTGCTTCACTTTTCGGCGATTGAGCGGCGTGCGCGGGATTGTGGTTTGCGCTCAGATACCTACATGCGAAGCATCAAGGACCGGAGAAACACCTAAGTGAGACGACTGCTCAGCCGCCTTCTGCCGAAATCGATGCGCTCGGGGGCAGTCACGATCCCGGTCATCCGGCTCCATGGAACCATCATGTCGGGCGGCGGCCAGTTCCGGCCGAGCCTGTCGCTGGCCTCGACCGCCAGCCTGATCGAAAAGGCATTCGCCGTCACCGACGCGCCCGCCGTCGCCATCTCCATCAATTCGCCCGGCGGCTCGCCTGTCCAGTCGCGGCTGATCTACAAGCGCATTCGCGATCTCGCGACCGAGAAGAACAAGCGCGTGCTGATCTTCGTCGAGGATGTCGCGGCCTCCGGCGGCTACATGATCGCGGTGGCGGGTGACGAGATCATCGCCGACCCCTCCTCTATCGTCGGCTCGATCGGCGTGGTTTCGGCCTCCTTCGGCTTCACCGAGCTGATGAAGAAGATCGGCGTCGAGCGCCGTGTCTACACCGCCGGCAAGAACAAGGCCGTGCTCGACCCGTTCAAGCCGGAGAACAAGGCAGACATCGAGCGCCTGAAGGCGCTGCAGCTCGAAGTGCATGATACCTTCATCGATCTGGTCAAGGAGCGGCGCGGCTCCAAGCTGAAGGACGATCCCGATCTTTTCACCGGCCTGTTCTGGACCGGCAAGAAGGGCCTCGAACTCGGCCTGGTCGACGCGCTGGGCGACATGCGCACCGTGCTGAAGCAGCGTTTCGGGCCCAAGACGCGGCTGCAGCTGATCACGCCGCCGCGCGGGTTTTTCGGGCGCCGGCTTGGCGTTTTCGGCTCAGCCGCCGGCTTCTCCGCGCCTGACATTGCGGGTGCCGCAGCTGGTGGCCTAATCGATGCGGCGGAAGAGCGCGCGCTCTGGTCCCGCTTTGGACTTTAAAAAGGCGGCCCATTGTGCCTATGATGGGCCTACCCTGACCGGCAGCCCGAACCTCCAGGAGGACAAGGACAGATGCCACAGATTATCTTTTTCGCCCTCGTCGGCCTGGCCGCCTATTACGGCTATCGCTCCTTCGTCAAGGAAGCCGAGCGCGTGACGGCGAAAGTCCGCCGCGCCGAACGGCAGTCCGCCAATGGCACGATGGGCACGCTGGTCAAGGATCCCAAGACCGGCGAATACCGTCTGGCCAAGGACTGATCAGGGCACCTCAGAGCATCATGGATTCCGGCTTCGTGTCGTCCGCCGAACACGCGCCGGCGAAAATCAACCTCGCGCTCCACGTCACCGGGCAGCGCGCTGACGGTTTTCATCTGCTCGAAAGCCTCGTCGTCTTCACCGAATTCGGCGACCACATCACTGTGGCCGCCGCCGAGGAAGACAGCTTCGTCGTCATGGGCCATTTCGCCGCCCAGGTGCCGCTCGACGGCGGCAATCTCGTCATCCGCGCCCGCGACGTGCTGCGCGAGGCCTACCCGGAAGACGCTGCCGCGCCCGTTGCCATCACGCTGGAAAAGAACCTGCCCATCGCCTCAGGCATAGGCGGCGGCTCCAGCGATGCTGCGGCCGCCCTGCGCGCGCTGGCGCGCCACTGGAACCTCGATGCCGACCTGTCGGTCCTGGCCCTGAGGCTCGGCGCCGACGTGCCGATGTGCCTGCTCGCCCGTCCGCTGCTGGCGCGCGGCATCGGTGAGATCGTCGATCCCTTGGCCAACTATCCTTCCCTGCCGCTGGTGCTGGTCAATCCCGGCATCGGCGTCGCCACGCCGGATGTGTTTCGCGCGCTCGAAAGCCGCGAAAACCCCTCCTTTTCGCCGCCGCCCGCCGACCCGGAGCCGGCGCATGTTATCGAATGGCTGCGCGCCACGCGCAACGATCTCGAAACGCCGGCAAAGGCGCTTGCCCCGGCCATCACCGAGGCGCTCGACGCGCTGCGCAGCACGGGTGCCGCCTTCGTCCGCATGTCAGGTTCGGGCGCCACCTGTTTCGGCGTCTTCGAAACCACGGCTGCTGCCGCAAACGCTGCAAATGCGATCGAACAGGCCAAGCCCGGCTGGTTCTCGGTCGCAACATCGAGCATGAGATAGCCAATGGCAAACGAGACGCGCCCCTTCATTCCTGTCCGCATCGCGGTGCTGACCGTCTCCGACACCCGCACGCTGGCCGATGACAAATCCGGCCAGACGCTTGCCGACCGCATCACCGAGGCCGGCCACATGCTTGCCGCACGTGACATCGTCACCGACGACAAGGACAAGATACGCGCGCAGGTTCTGGAATGGTCGCGCAACGACGCCATCGACGTCGTCATCACCACCGGCGGCACCGGCTTCACCGGCCGCGACGTGACGCCCGAAGCGCTGGAACCCATCTTCGAAAAGCGCATGGATGGCTTTTCCGAGGTTTTCCACCGCATTTCCTACGACAAGATCGGCACCTCGACGATCCAGTCGCGGGCGACCGGCGGCGTCGTCAACGCCACCTTCGTCTTCGTCCTGCCCGGCTCGCCCGGCGCCTGCAAGGACGCCTGGGACGGCATCATCAAGGCACAGCTCGATTACCGTCACATGCCCTGCAATTTCGTGGAAATCATGCCGCGGCTCGACGAGCATCTCAAGCGCGGCGACAAGACGGCCTGATCTTGGCCGCTCTGCTATGGGTTATTTGCGCAGCGGCGCCACACGAATTTCGGCCGAAATCCGCTTCGTCGCCAGTCCGCGCGCAACCGCTTCGGCGTCTGCCGCATGGCGCGACAGGGGAAGCGCCTGCGACTTCCTGATGACCAGTCCCTCACTCAGTGCTGTTCTCGAGGTCAGCACACGCGAGAAAAAGGGCTGCCTGTCCAGCCGCGAGCGGGAAAAGCGGGCAGGCATGGCCATCATCTCCATGTGGTCCTGCACGGCCTCGGTCCAGCCATCCACCAGCCGCGCGCCAGGTTCCAGCAGCAGCAGCCAGTCGCTCTTGGCCTGCGCCACGCCGGCACCTATGCCGCCGGTGATGTAGTGACAGCCGGCCTGATCGGCGACCTTGTGCGTCTGGTCCGACGAGCCGAGATCGCACACGATAACCTCGCGCACCGTGCCCTCGACAGCAGCACCCACCAGCGACGCCAGCGTGCGAGCCAGCGCTTCCTCGTTGTTCCGGGTTTCGATTACAACCGACAGCATAATATTCGCGTAGCCTAAACTTTTACCGAGCGCCACTTCGTAATTAGCCGGTTAGGCTTCAGCGGGCTGAATCTGCACTGCTGCGCCGGGCGTTGACGTTTAGCGAAGGCGCAACATGCCGTTCGTCATCCCGGAAACCGGAGCGAAGCGCAGGTTATCCGGGACCCATTCCGAGCATCCGCAGGCACGGCCCGGTCCTGACGGTGAGACCTCTGCACCGTTGCGTTCTTCTTTGAGGTTCTGGCATGGATCCCGGGTCTGCGCATTCGCTCCGCTCATGCTGCGCCCGGGATGACGAAGGAGAGGTCCGCGCTTCGAAGTTCAACTTTGGCGATTAGCGGTAACAACCATGAAGTCGTCATCCCGGAAACCGCAGCGAAGCGCAGGTTATCCGGGACCCATTGGTCGCAGCATCGTCAGGCGCGGCCCCGTCCTGATGTTGACGCGCGTTCAGCACCGCCGAAGCTCGTCTCCGTTCCGGCATGGGTCCCGGGTCTCCGCATTCGCTTCGCTCATGCTGCGCCCGGGATGACGAAGAGAGGACAGCACTTCTAACATCAACCTTGGCGATTGGCGGCGCCAACCATGAAGTCGTCATCCCGGAAACCGAAGCGAAGCGGAGGTTATCCGGGACCCATTCCGAGCATCGTCAGGCACGGTCCCGTCCTGATGTTGACGCGCATTCTGTACCGTCGAAACGCTTCTCCGTTCCGGCATGGATTCCCGACACTCTCCGCTCGTTCCTCGCTCACGAGGTCGAGAATGACGAATTGCATTTAGGCTTGCCGCTAATCTTCGGCCTTGGTGAGTTGCCGGCACGGCAGCTAAGAATCGCTGCCGATTTCGGACGATTTGCGGGCGTGGCAACCAACGAGCTCCGCCCATCTCCAACGTCGGCGGCTTGCCGCCGGGCAACCAGCAAGCTCGGCGCATCTCCAACGTTGGCGGCTTGCCGCCCGGGCAAACAACAAGCTCGTCATTCTCGACCTCGTGAGCGAGGAACGAGCGGAGAGTGTCGGGAATCCATGCCGGAACATCGGTGAAGGCCGCAGCGGTGCAGAACTGCCGAAGCTGAAGCTCGCGAATTGGGGGAAAGATTCACCGCAGATTTCCAACCAACCCATTGTTTCCACTCACCCCACACATTTTTTCACGCCCGATTTATCCCCCTCATTTCCACCTCCGGCATAATCCCCTCATCGCTCTTGCGGGACCGGGTTCTGGAACCGGGATCGGGGAGAGCGGCGGTGACCTCCCGCCCTGGTGTGGTAGCCAGGAACCCGAGGGCCCGACACAGGCCGGCGTCCTGCGGCCGCATGCCCTGACTGGAAGCTTCAGGTGAAAACCTGTGGCGGAAGGATCAAGGGCAGATCGCGCAGGATGCGGAGAACCCGCGGCGTCTTGTCCATGGAATGTACATGGAGCGGGCGTTGTGACCGACCGACTTCGGGACAGACACCGAGCGGGGCGCGGAAGTCGCGCCACGTACTAAACATTAGGAAGGCACGGCCATGCGCCCCGCTTCCCACCCTCGTAGAGGGGAGTTCTTTGACAATGGCCAGATGCGAAAGCAGGCGTGGCGATGATGAAGCGCGCCCACGTCTTCTCCCCCCTCGAGGGGGAGATGGCTGCAAAGCAGCCAGAGGGGGTCGTTCATGCCGCACTCGGCACAAAGGGAACGTCGAGCACTTCCGCAAGGACCCCACCCGGCCCTTCGGGCCACCCTCCCCTCAAAGGGGAGGGGAACGCCCGCTTACAAAGTTCTTGCTTTGTTCTCATTTTCAAAATAGGAATAGTTTCATGAACGGCGCGATTCGCGCCCCCGTAAAACCCGGTTGGAGAACGGCGGAATGGAACCGATTGCACGCGCAGATGTTGCGGCTTTCAGGAACGGAGGTTCCGCGATGGCCAATGCGATGATCGAGGAAAGCGGCATCCGAATTCACGACGAGCGCCGTCGTGGCCGGGCTGCCGGCATCAATCCGACCGGCCGGTTCGAGCCGGTGACGCGTCATGTCTTCGACGATGGCTGGAACAGCTTTGAGGAACTGCCTCCGTTCAAGACGGAGGTGCAGACCGAAAAGCCGCGCACCATCATCACCCGCAACACATCGCCGGACATTTCCTTCGACCGTTCGATCAATCCCTATCGCGGCTGCGAACATGGTTGCGTCTATTGCTTCGCCCGGCCGACCCACAGCTATATGGGCATGTCGCCGGGGCTCGATTTCGAATCCAAGCTGTTTGCCAAGCCGGATGCCGCAAAACTGCTGGACAAGGAGCTTTCCAAGGAAGGCTATCAGGCACGCACCATCGCCATCGGCACCAACACCGACCCCTACCAGCCGATCGAAAAGCAGTGGCGCATCATGCGCGAAATCCTGGAAGTTCTGGAGGCGCGCAGCCACCCTGTCGGCATCGTCACCAAGTCGGCGCTGGTCACGCGCGACATCGACATCCTGTCGCGGATGGCCGAGCGTGGGCTCGCCAAGGTGGCATTGTCGGTGACGACGCTGGACCGGATGCTTGCCCGCACCATGGAGCCGCGCGCGTCCACACCGACCAAGCGCCTCGAAGCCATTCGCCAGTTGAGCGATGCCGGCATTCCGGTCGGCGTGATGGCAGCCCCCATCATTCCGGGCCTCAACGACCAGGAGATCGAGCGCATCCTCGACTCGGCCCGCGCCGCCGGCGCGCGCGAGGCGGGCTATGTCATCCTGCGCCTGCCGCTGGAAGTCAGCCCGATCTTCAAGGACTGGCTGCTGCGCCACTATCCCGACCGCTACCGGCACGTCATGTCGCTGATACGCTCGATGCGCGACGGCAAGGATTACGATGCCGAATGGGGCAAGCGCATGAAGGGCACCGGTCCCTATGCCTGGCAGATCGGCCGCCGTTTCGAAATCACCGCGCGCAAGCTCGGTCTGAATGTCGAAAGGAAGCAGCTGCGCACCGACCTGTTCGTCGGCGTCGAGAAGAAGAACGAACAGCTGATGCTGCTTTAGCCTTGGGTTTGTTGAGATTCGGGTCAGGCCGAGTCGAAAGTGATGGTTTTTGAGAACCGGAGCGGAGCGTACATTTGGGTACGTGAGCACCGGAAGCGCAGAAAGCCATCACTTGCAGACCGGCATCACCCGAATATCGATAAACCGAAAATCCCGTCCGGCTTTTCCCCGACTGCCGACGGTGCCTTCCCTGCCCCCGCCCCTCGGCTCGGAAGGACTTGCGGAGAATCGGGGCCGATGCGACCATCGCCGCACCATGGCTCGCGCACGCTCCGATTCTCCGCCCCTCTTCGAAATCCTCGAACGACCCGATTTTTCGGTCGAGACGCGCGCGATCGCGCGCGGCCAGTGGCCGGTCGCCGGAATGGACGAGGCCGGCCGTGGCCCGCTCGCCGGGCCGGTGGTCGCGGCCGCAGTCGTGCTCGATCCGAAGCGCATTCCCGCCGGGCTCGACGATTCCAAGCGGCTCACCGGCATCCAGCGCGAGGAGCTTTTTTCAGAAATCCTTGCCACCGCCCTCGGCGTCTCGATGGCCTCGGTCTGTGCGGAAGGCATCGATCGCAGCGATATCCGCAAGGCCAGCCTGGAAGCCATGCGGCGTTCGCTGTGCGGCCTGCCGCTGGCGCCAAAACTGGCGCTTGCCGATGGCCGCGACGTGCCGCCCGGCCTGCCCTGCGATTGCGAAGCGCTGGTGAAGGGCGATCAGCGCTCGCAGTCGATCGCCGCCGCCTCGATCGTCGCCAAGGTCATGCGCGACCGCATGATGACCGGCTGCGGCCAGACCGACACGCGCTACGGCTTCGAAATCCATATGGGCTATGCGACCGCGCGTCACCGCGCAGCAATCGACGTCCATGGCGCGGTCGCGCGCTGGCACCGCGTCTCCTTCGCGCCGTTTCGGCTCGCTGACGAGTTGCAGGCAGGAGCTGCCAACGACGACGAATTCGCGCTCTAATTGGCCCTACACCGCAAAAGAAAAAAGCCGCCGGAATTTCCAGCGGCTTTTTTGATCTTTGAATTTTCCGGCCGAAGCTGGAAGCCAAAACTCAGTTGAGCTTCGACTTCACTTCCTGCAGCGACGCCTTGAAGATGTCGCCGTCGGCCTTTGTGTCTACCTTGCCGGCGAGCAATGCCCGCGCTGCCTCGACCGCCAGATCGACGGCGCTCGAACGCACCTCGTTGACGGCGTCGCGCTCGGCCTGGCCGATCTTCTGCTCGGCAAGAGCGGTGCGGCGGGTAACGTAGTCCTCGGTCTTCTTCTGCGCTTCAGCGACCAAAAGTTCGGCCTCGCGCTTGGCGGCTTCGACGATCTCAGCTGCTTCCTTCTCGGCTTCCTTCCGCTTGCGCTGGAATTCGGCGAGAAGCTGCTGGGATTCCTCGCGCAGACGGCGGGCTTCTTCAAGTTCGTCACTGATGCGCTTGGCGCGCTCATCCAGCGACTTGCCGATCACGCCCGGCACCTTCAGGTAGAAGACGACGGCGAGGAAGATAACGAGGGCTACTGTTGCCCAGAATGTTGCGTCCATGGCCCTCTCCTACTCCCGAACCGCTTTCACGGCGGCAGCGACGGCAGCCTTGTCGGCCTTGCCACCGATCAGTTCCTGGACGATGGCAGCAGCCGTGTCCTCGGCGATCGTGCCGACTTCCTTCATCGCTGAAGACTTGATCGAGGCAATGTGAGCTTCGGCTTCGCCGAGCTTCTGCTCGAGTGCGGCTTCAACCTTCTTGCGTTCGACGTCGGCGTCAGCCTTGGCACTGTCGCGCGCCTGCTGGCCGATGGTATTCGCCTTGGCCTTGGCTTCGGCAAGTTCCTGCTCGTAGGCAGCAACTGCCGCATCCGCCTCGCTCTTCATCAAGGCAGCCTGATCCAGATCCTGCGCGATACGATCGCGACGGACTTCCAGGATGCCGCCGATGCGTGGCAGGACAACCTTTTTCAGGAACAGGTAGAACAGGCCGAACGTGATGGCCAGCCACAGGATCTGCGACGCAAAGGTCGACGAATCGAATGGCGGAAACGCCGGCTTGCCGCCAGCTTCATGGCCCGCACCGGTTTCGGTGTGGGTTTCGCCTTCAGCGGGGGCAGCTTCCTGCGCGTATCCCGGTGTCACAAACATCTGCTTCCCCTGTCCAGACAAACCGGCCGCACTGCGCGGCCGGCAGTATCATCGCTTTCGCAACTCTTATGTGAAGAGGAGCAGAAGAGCGACGAGGAGCGAGAAGATGCCCAGAGCTTCGGTCACGGCGAAGCCGAAAATCAGGCGGCCGAACTGACCGTCGGCAGCCGACGGATTGCGCAGGGCGCCCGCCAGGTAGTTGCCGAAAATCGTGCCGAGGCCGATGCCTGCGCCACCCATGCCGAGGCAGGCGATGCCCGCGCCGATTGCCTTTGCTGCGTCTACTTCCATGTCCAACTCCTTGTGGATCGAAATTCAGTCAATGCTTTCGTTAGGCGGAAGGAACCCCGCCGGCGACAGTTTCCTAGTGGCTCGGGTGCAGAGCGTCGTTGAGGTACATGCAGGTCAGCACCGCAAAGACATAGGCCTGCAGGAAGGCCACGAGAAATTCGAGGGCGGTGATCGCAACCGTCATAGCGAGCGGCAGGATCGAGCCGGCGACGCCGACCGCACCAAGTGTGCTCAGCGAGGCGACGAAACCGGCGAAAACCTTAAGCGTGATGTGTCCGGCCAGCATGTTGGCGAACAGACGAACCGAAAGGCTGATCGGCCGCGACAGGAACGAGATAACTTCGATGAGCACCACCAACGGCACGAGAATGCCCGGCACGCCCTGCGGAACGAAGAGTTTGAAGAAGCCGAAACCGTGCTTCATGATGCCGTAGACGACGACGGTTCCGATCACCAGCAGCGCCAGCATGAAGGTGACGATGATGTGGCTGGTGATGGTGAAGAAATACGGGAAAAGCCCGAGCAGGTTCGCGACGAGCACGAACATGAACAGCGAAAACACCATTGGGAAGAACTTCATCCCGTGCGTTCCCGCCGCATCGCGCAGCATGGAGGCCACGAATTCGTAGGACATTTCCGAGATCGACTGAAGCCGGCCGGGGATCAGGCCGCGGCTCGATGTCGTCAGGAAGAGGAAAAGGCCGGCGGCTGCGACGGTCGCGACCATGAAGGCGGACGAATTGGTGAAGGAGAAATCGAGACCGCCGATTTCGATCGGAATCCATTTCGTGATGTGAAACTGATGGATCGGATCGTTGGCCACCTGGACCCCCTCGGCAAGAAGCGCCCGCAGGCGCGATTACGTATTATCTGGACCCTCGGGGCCTTTCTTCGGCACCCTTGGACCCGCATCTGCAACGACGCCTGCGGAACGCAGGACATTGAGAACCCCGGCGCCAAATCCCAGGAGCAGGAAAATGATCAAACCCCATGGCGAAGTCCCCGCCATTCGGTCGATCACCCAGCCGAGCCCGACACCAACCGCTATCCCCGCGATAAACTCGCTGGACAGCTTCAAGGCCTGACCATAGCCGGCAACACCGCTCGACTTAGCACCCTCTCGACTGGCGCTTCCATCCGGCCTTCTTGTCGCAAGAGATGCTTCAAGCTGACGCCGGCGGCGCTCCAGGTCGTCGTCGCGGAATTCAGGTTTGTCTTGATCTCCAGGCCCGGTTTTTCCGGTTTCGTCTGGCCTTTTCTTGTTGGCCACCGCAACCTCCTGCCTGGATAGAACAGCACCGTCCATCCGCTTCAAAGTCGCCGGCAACATAGTTAGCGAGGCCATCCCCGTCAAGCCACGGAGTGGGTGGTCAAACCATGTATTTTATGAAGTAAAATCAATCATTTAAAAAAGTGCGACAACCTGCCCGGCATATATCACCCGTCGCTGCGCGCGAATCCGCAGGGAATCCTCCCCGCGGGCTATGCGGCTCCCACCGCCGACAGGAGGCTGGCTTGCGACAATCAGCTCCAGCCACCGCCATAGGTGCGATAGAAAATATGCAGACCGATTTTCTTCATCTTCTCCATCGTCCGTGCCCAGCGCGGGCTAACATATTCGGCGTAATAGTGCGTGGAGGAGGCAACCTCGGGAATGAAGATCTTGCCGGCGGTGACCGCCATGGCGATATCTTCGGCGATCTTGTAGTGCTCGCGGCTGGTCACGACCTTCTTCCTGCCGTCGCAGGCAAAGGAGAACTGGCAACGGTTGAGCCAGTTGTCGTTCTGGTAGACGACGCCGCAGATGGTGCTGGGATAGGCAGGATTGCGGACGCGGTTCAGGATGACCTGGGCGACAGCCGCCTGCCCTTTCAGGCTTTCGCCGCGCGCCTCGAAATAGATGGCCGTGGCCAGGCACTTCTGCTCGGGCTTGGAGAATACGCTCGCCGGCAGGGGCTTGCTCATCCAATTGTGGTCGCCCTCGGATACCGGCGGAATGAAGCGACCGTCATTCGGCGTCTCATCCTTGAGCAGGCTCTCGAAAGGCGAGGATTTGGCGTAGTCGGGCTCGGCTGGGGCATAGGCCGTGGCCAGAATGTCCGGCGTGTCGTTGTTGACGAGATCGGCGAGCATCGCGGGAACGCCCGGCGCCCGCTTCTTGTCTTCCTTGACGTAGAAGGCAGTCGCGATCTGGATTTCCTTGCCCTTGATCGTCGACTTCACGAAGGCCTGCTTCAGGCCGGCATCGAATTCAGGGAGAATAAGGGAACTGGTGCGATCCAGCACCGAGCCGGCATTGAACGCCTTGGGCGGGGCGACCGGCGTGACATTGACGATGCGCCCTTTCTTCTCGCTGCGATTGATGCGTTCTTCGTCCGGCACGTCGTTGGCGGCAGCACCCTTGCCTTTGAAGGCCACGGAGCCGATGCCGGGAGCGTTGACGCCCGAACCGGAGATCGAACCTGTGGGCATGTTTGCGTCCGCGAAGGGCATTTCGGCCGCATGCACGGAACCCGCCACTGACGTCTGGACGAAGGCGTTCCAGCGTGTGTCCGACGTTTCGACACCGGACACCAGACTGCGCATGTCCTGATAAGCCACCGTGGTCGGAAATCCGACCCAGATACCCAATCCGACAACAAGGGGAGGCAGGAACGAACGCTTTTTCAGATTGGCAACAACCATCTGCAGCGTCGGTAGACGTCGATGCACAGAAACTCTCCAGAACGCAACAGAAACCCTCTGGAGAGAAAATGATGCATTAACCTTGATGGAGGGTTAACGGCCCCGCTCCGCTTTGCCCTATCGTTGCTGAATCAGGCCTCATTGCGGCCAGCGGCGGGCGGCAGGAAAATCGGCCATGCGACCAGAGCGCACACTGCCGCGCACAGCCATACACCGGCCCACGACAAGAAGGCCAAAAGCCATGGAATGGCGATAGGCACCAGAAAAAAGGCAATGAACACAAAACTGTTGGCGAGCCCCAAGGCCGTGCCGGCGCGGCTGGCACCTGCCAGCGTTGCAAGTTCGGTATAGGCGACGCCATGCCACGATGAAATGCTGATCCCGGCGAGAACAAGAACTGCGATCGTCGCCGGCAAGGCGGCATCCTTGATATCAGGTATTTCGGCTGATGCCGCCACGAGCAGGGCAAGCCCAACAAAGGCAACTGTGCTCAGCATGCTGCAGAACCGCAGGTAAGCGCGCCGATTGCCTTTGCGGTCGGTCCAATGTCCGCTCCATACCCGCATGACCATAGCGCCAACCTGGACCGCGGCAATCGTGGCACTGGAGACAGCAGTGCCGGCACCACCGAAATCATGCAGAAAAATGACGGCAAAGGTGAGTATGGCTACCTGCGGAAAGCAGAGGATGCCGATCGCAATCGAAATTCGCCATATGGTGACGTCATGCAGGACGGCCGGCTTCGCAGAGGCGGGCTTTTCGCAGTCGGCGGGGGGCCTGTTCTCAGCTGCCTGAGGTTGGTGCAGCCATAGCCATGCGAAGAGCACGGTCATTGCGGAAAACGCGGCGAGCAACCCATAGACCGCCGCAAAACCGTAAGCCGAGGCGAGTGACGGAAGGAGGAGCGCGCCGAGCCCGCCTCCGAGCGGTATCGCCGTCTGCCTGACGCTCATGGCAAAGCCGCGCTCCCCTTCCTGAAACCAGGCCATGATGGCGCGCCCGCTCGATCCGTTGACGCTGCCGCCAAGCAAACCCGTCACAAGAAGTCCGACAGCCAGCGGGACAATACCCGGTACGAAATCCGCCGACGGAACGACTGCAAATGCCATCAGAAAGAGCCAGGCCGACATAGCGGCGAGACCCGTCAGCAGGACGCCGCGGTCACCCCAGCGGTCGGTCAGCAGACCCCACGGCAGTTCGCTCACGGCCACGCCAAGACCCATGAGACCAAGCACGAAACCAAGCTTGCTGTTGTCGAGATGATAGCCGACGCGCATGAACACCGCCGTTGTCGGAATGCCGGAAAAGGTGGCGGAGAAGCAGGCATTGGCGACCACGCCGATACCCAGCACCTTCCAGCGATGATTTGAGCGCAACTGCCCTGTCTCGACACGATGCGGCGTGACGCTGGAGACCGATACCATGGCTAAGATTCCTTTGGTTCACGACTTGACGGTCAGCTTTTATCGCCATAGCTTCATCCTTAAAATCAGGAAGTTTTTGACTATCGGTACCAAAAATCAGGACTAATACCGTGAGACAAATTACATTTGATCTCGACGTGCTGCGCAGCTTCGTGACGGGCATGGAGCTTGGAAGCTTTGCCAAGGCCTCGGATCGGCTGGGGCGCTCGACGTCGGCCGTAAGCGCTCAGCTCAAGAAGCTGGAGGAGCAGGCGGGCACGCCCATCTTCCGCAAGTCAGGGCGCGGACTGGCGCTGACGGACGCCGGCGAAACCATGCTTGGCTACGCGCGGCGCCTGCTGGAGCTGAACGACGAGGCTGCGTCCGCGATCAGCGGCGTCGAGCTTGAAGGATGGGTTCGGCTCGGGCTGCAGGAAGATTTCGGCGAAGCCGTTCTACCGGATGTACTCGGACGCTTTGCCCGCGCGCACCCCAAGGTGAAAATCGAAGCAAGAATCGCCCGCAGCCACGAACTCGCCGAGCGGGTGACCACCGGCAGTCTCGATCTTGCCTTGGCCTGGCACAACGGAGACAGGCTGCCACATAGCGAGCATGTCGCGGACGTTCCAATGCGCTGGATCGGTCCGGCGCGGCCGATGCAAGAAAGTCTGCTCAGCGAAAGAGAATTGCCGCTCGCGGCACTCGAGGCGCCGTGCCTGTTGCGGACCAAGGCGACGGAGACGCTCGATCGAGCCGGAAGACCGTGGCGAATGGCTTTTTCGAGTCCCAGCCTAAGCGGTATATGGGCCGCCGTCGCTGCCGGACTTGGTCTGACGATCCGAACAGACATCGGCCTGCCCGCAAGCGTGGTGGCATTGACGCCGGGGGTGTCAGGGCTGCCCGCATTGCCGCACATGGCGCTTAATCTGCATCACAAGGATGCCGACCCTGACCCGGTAACGGGAAAGCTCGCCGAAATCCTGATCCAGGGCGTCATGGATGCCTTGCCGGAAAACACATTGAGTTCGTTTGCCCGCAACAAACTGAAGAACGTTGCCTGACCCTGCGATCCGGGCAGGCGATCTTCAGCCGCGCTTTTTCGCGCGCCCGGCAAAGGGATTTTCGGAAGCCCTGAGCGCCATGCGGATGGGCACGCCCGGCATGTCGAAGGATTCGCGCAGGCTGTTGACGAGATAGCGCACATAGGACTGTGGCATCGAGTCCGGTCGCGTGCAGGACAATACGAACCCCGGTGGCCGGGTTTTCGCCTGCGTGATGTATTTGATCTTGAGACGGCGGCCGGCAACGGCGGGCGGCGGATGATGGGCGAGGATGCCCTCCAGCCAGCGATTGAGCCGGCCGGTCGAAATGCGGCTGTTCCAGACCTTGTGGGTCTTGAGAACCGCGTCCATCAGCTTGTCGAGGCCGCGGCCGGTTTCAGCCGAGATCGGCACCGCCTGAAGCCCGCGCACCTGCGGCAGAAGCCGCGTGGTTTTTTCGCGCAGCTCGGCAAGCGTTTCCTGCGGGTTCTCGATCATGTCCCATTTGTTGAAGGCGATCACCAGCGCCCTGCCCTCGCGGATGATCAGGTCGGCGATCTGGAGATCCTGCTTCTCGAAAGGAATGGTCGCATCGAACACGACGACGACGACCTCGGCAAAGCGGATGGCGCGAAGCCCGTCGGCGACGGAAAGCTTCTCGAGCTTTTCCTGCACCTTGGCCTTGCGGCGCATGCCGGCCGTGTCGAACAACCGGATCAGACGGCCGCGCCATTCCCAGTCGACCGAAATCGAATCGCGGGTGATGCCGGCTTCCGGGCCGGTCAGCAGCCGCTCTTCGTCGATGAGCGCATTGATCAGCGTCGACTTGCCGGCATTCGGCCGGCCGACGACGGCAATGCGCATCGGCTTGGTGTCGTCATATTCGTGCTCGGCGTCCGGGTCGGCAATGTCCTCGCCGACCAGCACTTCGGTGACGGCAATTTCGTCTTCGTCCTCTTCGTCCTCGCCGAACACGCGGGCATGGCCGAGGGCGTCGACCACCGCATCGCGAAGATCCGGCAGGCCCTGCCCATGCTCGGCCGAAATCGGGATAGGCTCGCCGAGCCCGACTTCCCAGGCTTCCAGCATTCCGCCTTGAGAGCCTCGCGCTTCTGATTTGTTGGCAACCAGCACCACCGGCTTGCCTGCGCGCCGCACGATATCGGCGAATGCCTTGTCGTCCGGCATCAGGCCGGATTTCGAATCGACGACGAAGAAGATGAGATCGGCTTCGCTGATGGCGATCTCGGTCTGCGCCCGCATGCGGCCCTGAAGCGTGGCGGGAGCGGCCGTCTCGAAGCCAGCCGTATCGATCACATCGAAATGGAGATCGTAGAGTTTTGCCGCATGCACGCGGCGGTCGCGCGTTACGCCCGGCGTATCATCGACCAGTGCCAGCTTCTTGCCGACGAGGCGGTTGAAAAGCGTAGACTTGCCGACGTTAGGCCGGCCGATAATTGCGACTTTGAATGTCATCTCTCGGCATCACGACGCAGCGCCCGAACCGCGGATCAGTTCGGACATGAGGGTGGCACGTTCGCGTGCGTTGCGCGGCGCGCCGTCGTCGGATGAAATCTGCTCGAAAAGCTTCAGGGCGTCGCTGGCCTTGCCTTCCTTCCAGGCGGAAAGGCCGAGCGCCTCGCGCGCCGCGTGACGCAGCGTGTTGGTGTCGGCAGTCAGGTCTTCAACGCGCTTGGAGACGTCTTCATAAGAGCCGTGGTCGACCAGCACCAGGCCGGCGCGCAGACGGGCCATGTCGCGGATGGGGGCAGGAATGGCAGTGTCGGCAGCAACGGCGTCGAACGCCTTCACGGCGCCGTTGAAATCGCCCTTGTCGGCAAGCACGGTGGCCGAGCGCATGCGCGCCAGCACCGGATAGGCGCCATAACCTTCCGTCTCGAGCGTCTTCAGCGCGGCCAGCGCCTCGTCGGGCTTGCCGGAATTGGCGAGCGTCAATGCCTGCGAGAATTCGTCGCCGGAACGGTTTGCCTGATTTCCGGTCCAATACTCATAAGCCACGAAAAGCGCGGTGCCGAGAACGACCAGAACCGCAAGCACGATCATTGCGGGGCCAAAACGCTCCCACAGATCCCTTGCCCGCTGCTGGCGGATCTCCTCATTAACCTCGCGGAAGAAACTGTCGTCCGACATTCAATCTAACCATGTTTGCCCGCTTGGGGCTGTTGTGAGCCAGCGTTTTAGCGATATTTCGCCGGCATGGAAGGGGCGCGAAGCCAAAAATCAAAGAAACCGGCTTGTAACGAAGGCCGAAACCCGTCGCGTCGGGACTTCGGCTACCGCTTTGCTCGCATCCGTGCCATATTCACGGCATAGCCCTCCAAGCTGATCCCATCATTTTAGAATTGTATCATGTCTGTAGCCTTCCGCGTTTGTTTGCTTGCCAGCGTCTCCCTTTCCCTCGCAATGCCCGCCTCGGCAAAGCCTGTGGATGCACAAGCTTCGGTGAAGCCGCAATATGTCATCATCTCCTTCGACGGCGCGCACGAACTGGCGCAGTGGCAGCGCAGCCGCAACCTTGCGGCCCGCACCGGCGCGCGCTTCACCTATTTCCTGTCCTGCGTTTTCTTGCTGACTCGCGAGGACCGCAGCCAATACCTTGCTCCCGGCAAATCGGCCGGGCGCTCCAATGTCGGCTTCGCGCAATCCAAGGACGAAGTGCGCGCCCGGCTCGGCCAGATCTGGCTGGCACGCTCGGAAGGCCATGACATTGCCAGCCACGCCTGCGGCCATTTCGACGGCAAGGACTGGACCAAGGCGGACTGGCTGAAGGAATTTTCCGCCTTCTCGACGATTCTGCGCGACGCCTACACTATCAACGACATCACGGGCGAGCCGGAAGGCTGGCGGCAGTTTGCCGAAACTGAAATCAAGGGCTTTCGCGCGCCCTATCTTTCGACCAGCAAGAACCTTTACGCAGCCCTTGGCGAGGCCAATTTCTCATACGACGCCAGCAGCGTCTCTCGCGGCCCGGCTGAACCCGCCACGATCAACGGCATTGCCCGCTTCGCCCTGCCGCAGATCCCGGAGGGGCCGAACAAGCGTCGCGTCATCGCCATGGACTACAATATGTTCGTGCGCCATTCCGGCGGCTTCGAGCGCGAGGACAAGGACGCCGCCTTCGAAAACCGCGCCTACGATGCCTTCAAGACTGCGTTCGACGGCGAATACAAAGGCGGCCGCATTCCGCTGGAAATGGGTTTTCACTTTACCCTGATGAATGGCGGCGCCTATTGGCGCGCGCTGGAGCGTTTTGCCGGCGAAGTCTGCGTGAAAGCCGACGTGAAATGCGTCAGCTATGCGGAGTATCTTGCCGAAGTCGGGCAGAAGCCCGACCCACAGCAGACATCCGCACCCGGCGGCTGAGCCCGAAATCAGCCACCTTCCCCGAAAGCTTATTCGACAGTCTGAGCCTGCTGTTCCAGATAGTGCCGGTCGAGTTCCGGCAGCGGCGCATCCTCAAGTGTGGCTTCGAACGCGCGCAGACGTTTCTGGATGGAGATGAGCTCGACGATCGTCGGCCATGCATTGACCAGATATTGAAATGACGAGCTGACCTGGCTGAAGGCCGTTGAAACCTGCTGCCATAGGCCCATTGTGATCGCGCCGGCCGCGATGGTGGGGATAAGGATCACGCTGGCAAAGATGGCATCTGCCTGGATGTAGCCAGAGCGTACTACGTTGAAATAGGCGTAGTGAAAATAGAGCGTGAAATAGTTGCGCCTGACATGGGAAAAGAGTTCTGCAACCGTCGGCGGCTGCGCCCGCGCAGCGTCATCCTCGCCATAGACAAGTTCCTTTCGATAGGCGGCCTCCACTCGCTGGTTCTTGAATTCCAGCCCCGGCAGTTTGACGCCGGCAATCATCAGCAGCACCGTGCCAAAGATCGACCAGGTAACCGCGGCCACGACCAGCGAATAGGGAATTTCGCCGACAAGCGGCAAGACTTTCACATGGGTCGAAAGCTGTGCAAGCAGCGGGAGGAACGCAATCAGCGTCATCACGGAATCAATCAGGGAAACACCCAGACCCTCCATGGTGGTGGAGAACCGCATCGTATCTTCCTGCACGCGCTGAGATGCACCTTCGATGTGCCGCAGCTTTTGCCAGTAGCTCATGTAGTAGTCGTTCATCGCCGTGCGCCAGCGGAAGATATAGTGGCTGACAAAGAAGCGCGTGATCACGAACAGGCCCATCCCGGTTGCCCCGATCCAGGCGTAAATCGCAAACTTCGAATAGAGTTCGCCGGTGGAAACCGAATTGGGCGTCGTTATCGCTTTCTGAAAGAGATCGTAGAAAGGTCCGCGCCAGTTGTTGAGAGCGACATAGATCTGGACATTGAGATAGGTCGAAAACAGGATGAGCGACGACCCCAGGATCGACCAATTTTGCCAAGGGTGCGGAGAATAGACGCGCCAGAAAGCGTAAAAGGCTCCAACGAGAAAGCCGAAATATATGTAGAACCAGAGGAATGGCTTGGTCCACAAAACCGGAATGCCAAGAACCGGCGGAGCCTCCGCAGCAGCCGGCGGCAAACCGAAGACAGCGCCAAGCTGCTCACCGCCGAAGAACCAGAACAGAATTCCGGCCAAACACCAAATAGCCGCCGAAGTGAAAAACAGCTTCGGCTTCGGGAAAAACGATACGAACACTTGGGCGGGTTCCTTTCGGAGCGCGAAATGGTGGGGCTGCACTTCAAGGGCATGAAGTCACAGTTCGGCGCCAAAGAAAAGAAAGCCCTTTCTTCAGCGCCGCTTGCCGAGAAAGCCGACAATCATGGCGATTTTGGCGTTGGCCCAGCTGACCATGCGATGGCGCCGCAAAGCAGCAGCGCAAGTGCCGCACCGATTGAAGGCACGGTGAAGCTGCCCGACCATTCGGCCGCGAAACCGGCAAAGATCGGCCCGATTATCTGGCCGACGCCGAAGGCCGCAGTCATAAGGGCGAGCACGCGGCGCGGCGCCTCGGGCGCGAGCAACCTGCCTGCCTGAAGCCCGATCGCCGTGATTGCGATGAATGTGCCGCCAAGCAGAAACCCTGCGAGCAGAGGCCCGAAATAGCCGCCGATGCTGACGCTGGCCAAGACGCCGACAGCCTCGACGACACAGCCGACGGCAAAGGCAACGGTGAGACCGCGCCGCACCGAGACCTTGTTCCAGAGCCAGATCGAAGGGATTGCCGCCAGGCCGGTGACCAGCCAGACGACCGCCTCGAAGATGCGCCCGGCCTCGCTTTGGCGGACGATGGCGACGAGGAAGGTTGCCGTCACGACATAGCCGAAGCCGAATACGCCGTAGGCGACGATGATTTTCGCCAGCGGCAGGCTGTTGGGCAATTTCGGCTCACGGCGAGCCGTGCCGGTGACCAATGGCCCCTCATCGATGAGAAACCAGACGGCCAGAAAGCCCAGAGCCGACAGAACGGCCGAGCCCAACCAGCCATCAGGCCAGGCGGCATGCGCCCCGATAAGCACGGCCATCATCGCCGACGAAACCGCGATGCCAGTGCCGACGCCGCCAAAATGCAGCGCCTGGAGATCGTTGCGCCCTGCGAGGGCAAGATGGCTGAAGACGATGGTGGAGACGAACACCAGGACGAAAGCGCTGGCGATGCCTGCGAGAAATCGGATGGCCAGAAACGCAAACAGGCTATCGGTCAGCCCCATGCTTGCTGCGAGGACAGCGGTTGCGCCAAGCCCGATCAGCATCACGCTTCGCTCGCGCTCATGCGCCCAGCCGCCGGCGGCCCCGACTGCGCCGATCAGATAACCGACATAGTTAGCCGAGGCGATAAGCCCGGCATCGGCCGCCGACAGGCCGAGTTCATCCATCATGCCGGGCAAGATCGGCGTGTAGACAAAACGGCCAAAACCCATGGCAACGGCCATGGCAATCATGCCGCCGAAGGCGAAGCGAAGCGGAGGTAGCGACTCTGGTCTCATTGCGCCGGACCATATTCCCGTGCGCCTGCGGCGCAATCCCAATCCGATGGGCCAGAGCCGACGTGGCAGGCGTTTACCTTTGGAGCCACGGCCATTACAGATTTTGCGCAATCTTGCGGTGGGGGAAGTTCGTGAATCAGGCAGCTATCGCCACAGTCGGCATCTACGCAGCGCTGAATGCCTTCATTCTTCTGTGGCTGGTCCTTGCGACAAGCTCGCTTCGCAATCGTTACAAGGTCTGGATCGGCGATGGCGGCGTGGAACATATCGCCCGGATCATGCGCGGGCATGCCAACGCCGTCGAAAACATGCCGATAATGTTGATCCTGCTACTGATCGCGGCGCTTATCGGCACGCCGGTCTATGTGCTTCACCTGCTCGGAGCGGCCTTCACGATCGGTAGGGCGATCCATGCGTGGCATTTTATTGTCGAGCGCGGTCAGCAGTGGCAGCGCTTCATCGGCTTCACGCTCAGCGCACTGGCGTTGCTCGTGACTGCGCTCGGCGTGCTAACCCACGCAATCTGGACGCTGTTCTAGCCGCACGTGCCGCAGGCAACGCTCCGGCTGCGAAGCGGCTGATATCCGCGATTGAACGGCAGGTCGCCGAGTTCACGCTCCGACATTATTTCAAGTGCCGGATGGGCCAGCGGATCGCGCACCCAGACGGCGACGTCGTCATGGGCCGGCTGGCTGGAAGCAGGGTCGAAAAGCGCCTGAACGAATGAGAGAAACTTCATCTCCATTTTCCTTACCTTGCATTTCTACCCTGAATTTAAGCTAATGCAGCGGGTCAGCAATCGACATTTCCACGCCGCTGCTTTAGAAAAACTAAATCATGAATCTCAGCGGCGTCCATCTCAACGGGCTGCGCGCGGTCGAGGCCGTCGCGCGATGCGGCTCGCTTATCAAGGCGGCCGAGGAGCTTGGCGTTTCGCCAAGTGCTGTCAGCCAGCAGATAAACCGCACGGAAAAGCAGCTCGGCCGAACGCTGTTCGAGCGCAGGCCGTCGGGCCTCGTCCCGACCGAGTTTGGCGCGGTTTTCACGGCGCGCCTGAGCAGCGGTTTTCGCGAACTGGCGCAGGCCGTGGCGCTGGCCGACGATCGCACGTCGAACACGCTGATCGTCTCGATGGCGCCGGCAATCGCCGCGCGCTGGCTGGTACCGCGTCTCAGCCGCTTTTTCTCGCGATTTCCGGAAATCCTCATACGCATCGATGCCTCGACCCAGATCGCCGACCTCAACCGCTCGGATGTCGATCTGGGTATCCGGCTGGGCAGGGGCCGCTGGCCGGGCGCGCGGGCCGAACTGCTGCTGCCGATGGAGATATTTCCGGTCTGCTCGCCGCACGTCGCCCGCAAGCTGAAAGCCATTCCCGATCTTGCCAAGGTCTGGGAGATCCGCGACGAGAATTCCATGATCTCGTGGCAAGACTGGTTCAATGCCGCCGGCGTCGAACCGGTCATGCCCATCCAGGGAGCCAGTTTCACCGATCCGATCCTGTGCCTGGAGGCGGTGATCGCCGGCCAGGGCATCATGCTCGCGTGGCAGTTTCTTGCAGCAGACGCGCTAGCCGACGGCCGATTGGTCGCGCCCTTCGGCATCGCGGCACCGAGCGGGCTCGGCCACTATATCGTCACCGGCGAAGATAAGCGGGCAAGCCGCAAGGTCGATTGCTTTCGCAAATGGGTGCACGAAGAAGTAAGCGCGACGCTGGCAAATATGCAGTCGCCGCAGGTCCAGAAGCTCCCCGGCAGAGGTGTTCAGCCACCGCTTTCGGAGCTATGAATCCCGCCAGACACTCAAAGGAGCAGTTCTACCATGACCTCGCATATCAGCGCGATTGACGCTGCCATCGATCCCGTCAAACTCGACCGCCTGGCGGAAGTGGCCATCAAGATCGGCCTGCAACTGCAGCCCGGGCAGGACCTCGTGATGACGGCTCCGACTTCGGCGCTTGGTTTCGTGCGGCGTATCGTCGAGCACGCCTACAAGGCGGGCGCCGGCATCGTGACGCCGATCTTCTCGGACGATGAGCTGACGCTGGCCCGCTACCGCCACGCGCCTGACGCCAGTTTCGACAAGGCCGATGGCTGGCTCTATGACGGCATGGCCAAGGCTTTCGCCGGCGGTGCTGCACGGCTTGCGGTGCGCGGCGACAACCCGATGCTGCTTGCCTCGCAGGACCCGGCAAAGGTTTCGCGCGCCAACAAGGCCACCTCTATGGCTTACCGGCCGGCGCTGGAAAAGATCACCGGCTTCGACATCAACTGGAACATCGTCGCCTACCCGAACACCGCCTGGGCAAAACTGGTTTTTCCCAACGACCAGGAAGATGTTGCCGTCGCCAAGCTTGCCGACGCGATCTTTTCCGCCTCGCGGGTGAATTCGGACGATCCGGTAAGCGCCTGGAAGGACCACAATGCAGCCCTTGCCCGCCGCACAGCCTGGCTGAACGGCAAGGCTTTCCATGCTCTGCATTACACAGGCCCCGGCACCGATCTCACCATCGGCCTTGCCGACGGCCACAAATGGAACGGCGGCGCCGAGACCGCGAAGAACGGCATCACCTGCAACCCGAACATCCCGACCGAGGAAGTTTTCACCACGCCGCATGCCCGCCGCGTCGAGGGTCATGTCAGCAGCACCAAGCCGCTCTCCTATCAGGGCACGCTGATCGACAATATTTCAGTGCGATTCGAGGAAGGCCGCATTGTCGACGCGAACGCCTCAAAGGGCGCGGACGTGCTCGGCAAGGTTCTCGATACGGACGAAGGTGCGCGCCGTCTCGGTGAAGTGGCGCTGGTGCCACATTCCTCGCCGATCTCGCAGAGCGGGCTCCTGTTCTACAACACGCTGTTCGACGAGAATGCCGCCAGCCACATCGCGCTCGGCCAGTGCTATTCCACCTGCTTCAACGACAGCAACCTGTCGCCGCAGGAAGTCGCCGCGCGCGGCGGCAATTCGAGCCTGATCCACATCGACTGGATGATCGGCTCCGGCAAGATCGACATCGACGGCGTCAACAAGGACGGCAGCACCGAACCGGTCATGCGCGCCGGCGAGTGGGCCTGAGCATTTTAGCCGAATTGCGCCGCGCGCTCACGAGGTGCGCGGCGCAATGCCTTGTCCGGCATCGGGCCGGCTATTTTGTGGAGAACATTTCCGCGTAACGTTCCGGCTTGAAACCGACGAGCAATTTCCCGCTGACATCGAGCACAGGGCGCTTGACCATGGAAGGCTGCGCCAGCATCAACGCCATTGCTTTCTCGGTGTCGAGATCCTGCTTATCGCCCTCGGCAAGCGCCCGGAACGTGGTGCCGGCGCGGTTCAGCAGCACCTCCCAGCCGAGTCCCTTGCACCAACTCGCCAGCTGCGCGCGGTCAAGCCCCTCGGTCTTGTAGTCATGAAACTGATACTCGACTCCGTGGCTCTCCAGCCATGTGCGGGCCTTCTTCATCGTGTCGCAGTTCTTGATGCCGTAGATGGTGACGGTCAATTCCAGCCTCTCCTATTGCGCCAAGACGTTTTACCCGCGCAAAGGCCATCTGCCGAGTGTTTCATATTTGGTCTGGCCCAGTTTGCTGTGGATGAGGAAGAACTCATTGACCTCGAAACTGACGGGCTCGATCGGACACATCGGAACGGAAATTGGTGCATAGAACAGCGTCATATGCGGGGTGAACTCGAACCCCGCCTTCAGGCCGTTCTTTCGCATCGCAACAGCAAGGCGCTGGTGAAGCTCGAATGTTGCAGCGTTTCCGTCGCCACAGAGCACAAAAGGACACTTACCCGGGCGGCGGCCGGTGAAGGACATCGCTCGATCCAGAGAAACTGTGAAAGGCTTGCCCGACACGGCCTCTGCGGCCCGGCATGCAGCCCAGATATACTTGCTCTTCAGCCGAGGAAAATCGCCGACATGTTGCAGCGAAACGTGCAGATGATCAAGTGGACGCAATTGCGCGCTGATACCATACAAGCTCTTGATATGATTTCCGATTTTCTCGACTAGCGCCTTCGCCATCCCGCCCAGGAAGACGGTGAAGAATACGCGATCCGGATGCCTTCGCAGCGGGATATTTTCCTCCATGAAATCAAATCGCTTCTGCATGGCATACCTCCCTGGAATGCCCTCATCCTTCTGGGTTGACATCTAGAACAAAACAAGAACATTCGCAACAAAAATGATTCGGGAATGTGCTCAGAACCCACGCCCGCCAGATCAGACTGCATTCACCTTGGAGGCATCCTGTCGAATCTTGGCAGAGCTGGATCGAGGTGGTCCCACGCATGACCGCCGGCAGCCCAGAAAACCATTTGCGGTTTGTATCGGCCTGGATCGTCGAGGCTGGCAGCGCTGACGATGAAAAGATCAGGCATGTCTGGAAAGGTTATGTAGACAGGTGAACCGCAGGTGGGGCAGAAGGCGCGCGCTTTGACGGTTCCGCCCTCGCCCACCATGTTCCAATGGGTCGCTTCGCCCTCCACCTTCACGGGCGCGCCGTTGAAGGTCAGGTGGGATTGGTGCCCGGTGCCACTGTCATGCTGACACTGGCGACACTGGCAGTCGTTCATCATGATTGGTTCGGCAGAAATCTCATATCGGATCGCGCCGCAGGCGCATCCGCCGGTGTAAGGCTTGCTCACGTCTTTTCTCCTGCTGTGAAGTGGTTGCGGGCCGAGAAAACTTCGCTCAGCCCTTTTCGTACTCGTCGTGGCGCCGCCACCAGACGCCCTGTTCGTTGCGCCCTTTGGGTGCGCGGTCGAGCCACTGGTACGTGCCCCATAGGCCATCCAGCCCGCGCGCATAGGCGGAATAGGTGTGGTAGACGCGGCCGTCCTCGAGCACGAACGCGCTTAGGCCCGGTCTCTCTCGTGTGTATGTGGCAGTGTCGGTTCCGGACATGGTCGCGAAGATAGTGGCGCCGTCCGGCGTCGTACGCGAGGGTATCACGGCGACAGGCAACGGCGCCTCGCGCTCATAGTTGTATTCGATACCGCCTTCGCTCTGCTGCTCCTCGGTGAACCAGACATTGAAATCGGCGTTGAAGTCGCTGCTGAACGAGGATGCCCAGGGAAACGTCCAGCCCATCCGCCGCTTATAGACCTGCAGCTTTGCGAGCGGCGCCCGCGACACCGCCCAAAACGCGACGTCGTGGTTTTCCAGGTGGACGAAGACACCATTAAATCCATCCGCAATCGCGGAACAGGAAGGGCACCCCGCCTTGTAGTCCGGTCCGAACATGAAGTGGTACATGAGAAGCTGCGAGCGTCCTTTGAAGAGGTCTGCCAGCGTGGCATTCCCTTCATCGGTCTCGAAGCTGTATTGCTTGTCGATCCGAACCCAAGGCAGTTCCTGCCGCTGCTGCGCCAGCGTGTCACTGTGCCGCGTCAGCTCCTTTTCCTCCTTGAGCAGTGCTACCCGGGCCTTCAGCCACTGGTCTCGCGAAACGACTTGATGCGGCATGGTCAACCTCCTCTTGTCGAGATGCCTCTTTCCAGTTCGATCCCCTCGCCAATCTCCAATGCGGTCAGGTCTTCGATATGCGTCAGTGCAGCTTTTTCGAAGAAACCTGTTCTGCAGCCATGACATCCAGCCTTTGGAAGCACTTCGGCCAGCCTTGGCTCATATTGTTGAAAGCCGTGTCATTCTTCGGCGTGACGAAGCCGGAGTGGACAAGGCGAAGGCGGGTTCCGTTGTCGACCCTGGACAGGATAAATGTGACGACCGTGTCCAACCGCGAACCATATCCGACGTTTCCGTCATCTCCGCCTTTCCAGGCGTAGGCGAGGCGCTCGTTCGGCACCACCTCCAGCACCTGGCAGCGAATGACACCATCCCACCTGCCTGCCGGCGTCGTCTGAAACGTGAAGTGCCTGCCCTCCACGGGCTCGAACCCCGTCGGCTCCATCATCCAGCGGGCGATCAGATCGCCGGTTGTCAGCGCTTTCCAGATGGTCTGCGGAGCATGCGGAAAGACCTCGTCGACCACAATCTCTTGCGTGCCGGATTTCAATGCAGCGTCGTTCATGGATCGATTTCCTTCAGCAATTCTCGGAGATCTGCAAAGCGCTCGCGCCAGAAGACGCCGTAGTGGCTCATCCAGTCGGCCAGCGGCGCGAGGCCCTCCGGCTGGGCGCGATAATAGACGTTCCGGCCCTCGGGTCGCTCTGCGACCAGACCGGCCTGCTTCAAGGATTTGAGATGCTGGGAGACGGCGCCTTGTGTCACCCCACTCCCCCGCGTCAGTTCGACCACGGTAATCTCGTCGGACTTGACGACCCGCTCGAACACAGCGCGCCGCGTTGGATCGGCGAGTGCGCGCATGACAGCGTTGATGGCAGCGGCTTCGGTCATGAAAAGAGATTAGTATACACTAATTGATTAGTCAAGCCTAATCAGTTTCATCATCTCAAGGGTCGAGTCCGCGCATTACCGCAGACCCCAAACCGGCCAGATATCAGGATTCCAGCTCACCACCCGGGTCGCGCGCGGACATGTTGTCCGCGGCTAGATTCTCGGTCATTTTGTCGATGACCTTCTTGAATGTGGAGATATCCTCGTCTGACAGTCCGCGAAGGGCAATCGCGTCGATCTCCATGTGGATGTCCCTGACCTGTTCGTAGAGGCGCCTGGCCGGGACAGTGAGGTAGATATTGATCTTGCGAATGTCCTGTTTGTTTCGGACCCGAACGATAAGTCCGCTATTCTCCATCTTCTTCAGCGTGTCGGTGGTGGTACCCTCGACGAGCTGGGCCGCCTTTGCCAGTTCACGCTGGGTAACACCGTCCTTTTCCCACAGGCAGCGCAGATAGGTCGACATTGCAACCGTCAACTCCTTGTCGGCTATGCGGTTTTGCAAGGCTATCAATAACTCGCGATGGGCACTCCTCGTTACGAGATTCAGTGAGCGGAAGTGGGGTGTCTGCCTGTCATCGATGGGGCTGCCGCCTTCCAGAGACGGCGCCTGCGTACTGCGTTCGGCCAGCGTTTTGGCCGCACGTCGAAGCTCTTTCGCCATTAAACCTTCTATCCCTCCACCCATTTTTCGCTTCATGTCCGAAGCGTCATGCCGGGCGCGCGCACGCCAAGACGGCGATCTCGCGCGCGCTGCGCCGCTGCGCAACGGCATCTATGATCTTGCCGGCCCTTTCGTCACCGATCACGGGTCCGACCAGCTTGCCGAATTTATCGGCAAGCATACGCCACAGCTTTGCGTCATCACGCTCCAGGCTATCTGCCCGCGCTTCTTCCGTCACAGCACGACCGCTGCGATCTCTCAGCGTAACGCTCGTTTCCCACTCGGGTATATCGTCTGAAGCCCGCACTTCGGTCATCGCCATCAATCGGCGTATCACCGGTAGATCGATCGAGTGTTCGCTGTAGGCCGCGATCGATGAGGTGTCGATCCCGGCAAGTCCAGCAGCCACCGCAAACGGCAGGCTGAGCTTCGCTTCGGCACCCGATCGCGGCGTATGAATTCGACAAAGGCGCTTCACACCCGGCGACACCACGACGTCAATTGCTGAAAGCGCGTCGCTGTCGAAATTCGGCCGCGCGGCATGTGCGGCGGACGCCGCGATAGCGGCCTGGGCGCCACCACAGGCCGCATGGAATTTGAACATGATATCAAGCATTTCAAAATGCGCATTCTGGTCGCCAATCGTGTCATCCCAGATCGGAGCCTGGGTTCGGCTTTGCGCGTAACCGCTGCGGCACTCGATGACGCTCGGATTGGCCGAAGCACCGAACTGGGCCAGGTCGGCACAGCGGACACCCGATGCCGCCGCGGCTCCAATCTGCACGAGGCCTGCGCTATACATGCCGTTGCAATGGAGACCGCTGGCCATCGCGCCGGCCAGGCCCAGCGCCGTGTGGATGTGGTCTTCGGGCACCCGGGCAGCGATACAGGCAGCCGCAGCGGCGCCGAACACGCCTGTCTGGCTTGCCGGTGTAAAGCCGTGTTGATACGCCTCGTAACCCAGCATGCGACCGAGCCTGCAGGTAATCTCCACACCCCCGACAACTGCGGCGAGCAAATCGCTGCCATCGCAACACGAACGCTCGGCGGCAGCAAAGGCGGCGGCTATGGGCGCAGCGGACGGATGACCGTACATGCGCAGGTAGGTATCGTCATAATCGTGCAGGTGCGCGGCCGATCCATTGACCAACGCCGCGATTTCAGCGCCTCCCGACTCCCCTGTTCCCAGCAACGAGGCCTCGGGTGCTCCACCGCATTTGCGCGCGTACTCCAGGAGCGGCCTTTGAAAGGGATCGGCGTTTCCTGCAATGACGCAGCCCAGCCAATCGAGAAGACATCGTTGGCCTGCGGCAACCACCTTCGGATCGAGCGAACCGAGGCGCATGCCGCCAGCAAACCCCGCCAGCAAAGCTGTAATCGGGGGCACGTCGTCCTGTGGTGCCATCATGAACTTCCCTGGCCGATTGGAGGCAACCTCCAATCCTGAAACGATTCCATACAATTTTCTTATGAAGCATAATCGATCGCGCATCTTCAATAGAAATATGGGCTAATTTTGCCATTTACAGCAGTTGACAACACTTCATAACCGAAGCATTCTTCAAATTATGTCGATCATAGACATCGGATCCGAGGGGCCAGCCGGGGCCAATATGCCCTCATTGGAGACGCGGATATTTCAATAGGAAGTCGCTTGTCGTTCGCGATCTGGCGGCTGTGTCGTTGCTCAAGAAGAACGCCTCTGTCGGCAACCTGAAACAGGCGCCGGCGCGCGGTAGTGCGCCGAAAAGACGGTGCGGCAGTGTGAACGATCGCGAGATCAAGACGAGACTAAAAACAGGACGAGCCAGTGCAGTCAGTTGGGAGAATGCAGCAAATGGATGCCAGCCGAGACGGTGCGATCAATCAGGCACGTCATATCTTCGACAGCGGACTATTCGTGGACCGTCTGGCGCAAATGGTCGAGGTGCCTACAGAAAGCCATCCGCCGCTGCACCAGGCCGACCTGTACCGTTATTGTCACGAAGTGATTGCGCCGATGATCGGCGAAATGGGCTTTTCCAGCAAGATTTATGACAACTCGCGCAAAGAGCACGGTCCGTTCCTTATCGGAACGCGCATTGAAGATCCGGCGCTTCCCACGCTCCTGATATATGGGCACGGCGACGTCGTCCGGGCGATGCCGGAGCGGTGGCGCGAGGGACTTGATCCCTACAAGCTCACCGTCGAAGCCGACAAGATCTATGGACGCGGCACCGTCGACAACAAGGGACAACATCTGATCGCCATCCTGGCCCTGAAAGCGGTTCTGTCCGAACGAGGCCGGCTCGGCTTCAACACCAAAATCTTCATAGAAACGGGAGAGGAGGCAGGCTCTCCAGGCATCAGCGAATTCATCAACACGCACCGCGACGAATGCGCCGCCGATGTCTTCATCGCACTTGATGGCCCGCGACAGAGCCGCGCTGTTCCCGACATTCAACTCGGCACGCGCGGCGGTATCGCCATGGATCTCATCGTCGACTTGCGGGAAGGAAGCCATCACTCAGGCCATTGGGGTGGATTGCTCGCTGATCCAGCCATCGTCCTAGCGCACGCCCTCTCGTCGATCGTCAGCCGCGACGGCCGTATTCTGGTCGAGGGCTGGCGCCCGGCCAACGTGCCTGAAAGCGTAAAGGCAGCCAGCCGCGCGGTGGTGTCGGAAATCCTGCCAGGCGCACCGGTCCCCGACGACTACTGGGGCGAGCCCGGCCTTACCAATGCGGAGCGCATTTATGCGTGGAACAGCGCCATCGTCCTGGCGATGGTTTCGGGCCAGCCCGAGTCGCCGGTGAACGCTGTTGCCGGCTTCGCACGATCGCGCCTTCAGCTGCGCCACACTGTGGACACCGACCCGGCCACCGTCATTCCTGCTCTGAAAAGCCATCTGGTCGAAAAGGGCTTTCCTGAGGTCAAGGTCGAGGCAGTCGTCGAGCGCGACTGGTTTCCACCGTCGCGAACCGATCCAGACCATCCCTGGGTGCAGTTCGTCGCAGCCTCGATGCAGAAGACCATCGGGCGGAAGCCAAACATTGTTCCGACCGTTGGAGCTTCGGGCCCTTCGGAATTCTTCAAGTCCGTGCTCGACGTACCGATCATGTGGATTCCGAACTCCTATGGGGGCTGCGGCCAGCACGGACCAAACGAACACGGTCTTGGTTCGCAGTTTCGGGAAGGGCTCGAACTGATGGCAGGCGTTTTCTGGGACAGCGGGGAACTCGATGCACCGCGCCGGAAAACATCGAGCGCCGCTGAAAACCTATCAGTCTAATCTAGCAAAGATCACAATAAAAATAAAAAAACCACGGGAACAACACAAGAGAATAAAAAAATCTTCAAGGCATAAACTTGAAGATTTGTCGAAAATGGGGGTTCAAAATATGCTTTCGCGTGACTATCGAGATATTATTACTGGCGGAGCTTTGTTCGCCATGGGTTTATTCGTAGCTATCTACAGTCTTTCCCATTACCCGCTGGGCAAGATGACACGGATGGGGCCCGGCATGTTTCCGACCGGCCTGGGATTGCTGCTGGCGGGCTTTGGCGCCGTCATAGCAATCTCTGCCCTCTGGCGTGGCGGCACCTGGCCCGAGGTTGATGTGCGCGCAGCCGTCGCGGTCATCGCCAGTGTCGCCAGCTTCGCTATTTTCATCGACCGCATTGGCATGGTCCCGACAGTGGCGATCATGTCGGTACTCGCGGTTGCCGGTGACAAAAACGGCACGGTCAAACGCGCGGCCAGCCTGGCGATAGGCCTCAATCTGCTGGCAGTCCCCATCTTCATCTACGGTCTTGATCTGCCGATCGCTCTTGCGAAGTGGTCCTTCTGATGGACTCGATCAGCCCACTCTACACCAACGTCCTCCTCGGCCTCAGCACGGCGCTGGCACCGCAGAATCTGTTCTACTGCTTTGTCGGCGTCGTGGTCGGCATGCTGGTCGGCGTGCTGCCCGGCATCGGCGCGATGGCAGCGATCTCGATGCTGTTTCCGCTCACATTCTACCTGGACCCGACAGCGGCCATCATCATGCTGGCCGGCATCTATTACGGCACCGCCTATGGCGGGTCGACTACATCTATCCTGCTCAACATTCCCGGCGAACCGTCATCGGCCGTGACTGCCTTCGACGGTTATCCAATGGCTCAGAAAGGCCGGGCCGGTGCTGCGCTGATGGTCACCACGCTGGCATCCTTTATCGGCGGCAGCGTCGGCATCATCTTCATGATGCTGTTCTCGCCGATAATCGTCAGCTACGCGCTCCAGTTCGGTGCATGGGAATATTTTGCGCTGATGGTTCTCGGCCTGGTCGCCGCATCGGCCGTTTCGGAAGCCAGTGTCTTTAAGAGCCTCGCGATGGTGGTTTTTGGCATTATCTTCGGAACAGTCGGCATCGACATCTACACCGGGGTCTACCGGTTTGATTTCGCCAGCATCCACCTGCGCGACGGCATCAGCCTAGAAGCCTTCGCAATGGGACTCTTCGGCGTCTCCGAAGTCATCGCCAGCATACGCACCGTCAGTGTTGAAGGTGCACAGATCCGCAAGGTCACATTTCGTTCCATGATCCTCACGCGCAACGAGGTGAAGCGCTCCGCCATGCCAGTCGTCCGCGGGACGCTGATCGGAAGCGTCCTCGGTGCCCTGCCCGGTACGGGCGCAACGATCGCCTCCTTCCTCTCCTACGCTGTTGAGCGCCGCGTTTCGCGCCGCCCTGACGAGTTCGGCAAAGGTGCGATCGAGGGCGTCGCCTCGCCTGAGGCAGCCAACAACGCCGCAGGCCAGACAGCCTTCATCCCGACGATGGCCTTGGGCATTCCCGGCACGGCGACCATGGCGATCATGCTCAGTGCGCTCGTGATCCAGGGCATTACGCCCGGTCCGATGCTGATGGCAGAGCGCCCCGACATATTCTGGGGTCTCATCATGAGCTTCTGGGTTGGAAACGTGATGCTGCTGGCGCTGAACATCCCGCTGATCGGCGTATGGGTCAGCATGCTCCGGATACCCTACGGCATTCTCTACCCGGCCGTGCTGCTGTTCGTCTGCATCGGTGTCTACAGCGTGAAGAATAGCAGCTTCGATGTCTGGGCAGTGCTGTTCTTTGGCGTGGTCGGCTATCTGATGCGCCTCGGTGGACTGCCACTGGCGCCGATGGTCCTGGGCATTGTCCTTGGACCTATGATGGAAGAGCACTTTCGACGTGGGATGCTCCTCAGCCGCGGCGACTTCGTGGATGTCTTCACGCGACCGATCAGCGGCGCAGTCATGGCCGCCACGCTCGCCCTGCTGCTCTGGGGGCTCTGGCGCAACCTGAAAAAGAAAACCGGCGTAGTGCCGATCACGGAAGTCGACTGACTCGCCGAGAAATTGGCGACGGATTCTCGAATTATCCTAACGTGAGGAAAATCATGAAAAACATGCTTATGGCTCTTGCCAGCGTGGTGGCCGTACTGACCTGCTCCACAGCCGGCGCGCAGACTGCCTTTCCGACCAAACCCATCACCCTTATCGTAACATCCGACGCCGGTGGCCCGGTGGACAGCATAGCGAGGCTGTTGCGCGAAGGCATGTCCACGGAACTGGGGCAGCCCGTCATCGTCGAGAACCGCTCCTCCGGCGGGGGGACGGTGGCGGCCGCAGAGGTCGCGCACGCCGCGCCCGACGGTTACACCTTGATCATCGCGGCCGGCAGCACCATCGTCTACACCCCGCTGATGTCGAAGGTCGATTTCGACACGATAAAGGACTTCGAGGCCGTCACGCTGGTCGCAACCCTTGCTCCTGTCCTCGTCGTCAATAAAGAACTCCCGGTTAAAACCATGGCTGACTTCGTCGCGTTGGCGAAGTCTCGTCCTGGCGAACTCACCTATGCTTCCGCCGGCAGCGGCAGCGCCAGTCACCTCGCTGCCGAGTTGATGAAAAATCTCGCCGGCATTGATGTCTTGCATATTCCATATGCCGGCGCGGCGAAGGCTGCCAACGCATTGCTGGCCAACGAAGTCGATGCCTTCTTCTCCGGTCCACTGAACGCCCTGCCCTACATGAAGTCCGGACAGTTCAGGGCTTTGATGGTGACCGATACCAAGAGGCAACCGATGCTGCCCGATGTGCCGTCGGCACCGGAGGCCGGCCTGCCTGATCTGGAGGTAGTCGGCATCTTCGGAATCCTGGCGCCGAAGGGAACCCCGAAAGAGATCCTCGAACAGATCCATGCAGCGGCGGTTGCAACGCTCGAAATGCCCGCCGTCAAAACGCAAATGGCCAATTTGGGCTACACCGTGCCGGCGAGCGGCCCCGATGAATTCGGCTCCTACCTCCGCGACCAGATCACCTTCTGGGGACCGATGATCAAGAAACTCGGCATTTCGCTCGAATAGCAAAACGTGCCGGCCGGTCGTTCGCGATAGGCCGGTCACGCAACCGCGGTCAGACACGCATTTCAGGAAAGACGAACAATGAATCTCGATTTTACTGCCAGCAAAGTCATAGTTGTTGGCGCGGCAGGGGCGATCGGCCAAGCCATATCTCTGGAATTTGCCCGCAGCGGTGCCACGGTTCTTGCCTGCGACATAGCGTCGGAAGCACTGGCCTCCCTGCAGGAGGCGGCTGCCAACCTTAGCGGCGAGATTTCGGTGGCGACGTGCGATGTCACCGACGAAGACGCGGTGAACAATCTGGTTTCCGGGTTCGGCGATGTGGACGTGCTCGCCTATGTCGCCGGTGGACTGCATGGAGCAGTCTCGACACCTTTGGAGAAGGTGACGACGGCAAGCTGGCAAGCCGTTGTCGACATCAACCTGCTGGGCGCTTTCTTCTTTTGCCGGGCAGTGACGGAAGGAATGAAGCGCGCCGGCAAAGGACGGATCATCGTCATTTCAAGCGGCGCGGGGCTCAGGCCGTCTTTGACCGGCATTCAGAGCTACTGCGCATCCAAGCATGGGGTGGTTGGTTTCATAAAGCAGATCGGGCTGGAACTGGGACCCTTCGGCATTACTGCGAATTCGGTGGCGCCAGGCTTCATCCTCACCGGACCGGACTCCCGCCGGCAGTGGGAGAATTGGGACGCCGAGGTCCAGGAAAATTTCCGCAGCAAGCTGGCCGGCCAAAGGCTTGGCCTGCCAGAGGACATTGCAAACGCCACGCTGTTCTTTGCCTCGGCGCAAGCCGCCTGGGTGACGGGACAGACGCTTCTGGTCAGCGGGCAGCCATGACAGCCACTCCGGCAACTGCCGGAGTCTTCAATCAAATTGCAACGTATGGAAACGGGGAATTGAAGTGCAAAGCGTAATCGTAAAAGAACTCTACACAGCTGAAGTCCGCACGACGGGTGGCCGGGCTGGCCATACCACATCGAGCGACGGTATCCTCGATCTCGATCTCGCTCGTCCCGGCAGCAGTCGTGGCACCAATCCGGAGCAGCTTTTGGCTGCGGGCTGGTCGGCGTGCTTCCAAAGCGCGCTTGCCCATGCAGGACGCACGCGCGGCATCGATACATCCGCCTCGGTGGTGACAGCCAAGGTCACGCTCGGCAACGAGGCTGACGGGGGCTACGCGCTGAAGGCGTCGTTGCGCATTCAAATTCCCGGAATTGAACTCGAGATCGCCCAGGAACTCGTCGAAGAGGCGCACCGCACCTGTCCCTATTCCAAGGCGACCCGCGGCAACATCGACGCCAGCGTCGAAGCCATATCCTGAACCGCAGAAGAGGAACAAACCATGCGCATAGCAGCCATAAGCCCAAGCGCCGACGACGGACTTCCCGAAGAAGAGATGGTCCGCCGGCAAAAAAGACTCGAATCCTACATGTCGCCCGGCACCGAGTTCGAGCAGCTCTATATTGCCGGAAACAGCATCTTCAACGAGAAATTCTCCTGGAAGCACGGCCTCGATGTGATGGATCGGACCGCCGCGCTGGCGATCAAGGCGGCAGAAACGCGGCCCGACGTGATCATGATCCAGGGCGGCATCGAGCCCGGCGTGAAGGCCGCACGCGAGAAGATCAAGGACATACCGATCGTGAGCACAGGTCAGTCGACCTACAATGCCGCATTCCAGCTCGGCGAGCAGGTCGGCTACAAGCTCGGGCTAATCGTCTATGAAGACCCGGTCATTGAACCGATCATGGACCAGGCACGCTACTATCGCGCCGACTGGATGGTGACCGATTGCAGGTCGATCGGCATCCCGACCAATGAGCTCTATCCTCGCCGTCCGGAGGTTCGAGAACGCGTCATCGCCGTCGCCAAGGACCTGGTGCGGGACGGCGCGACGATGATCTTTCCGCAGGGCTTGTCCATGTGCCCAGCAACAATTGGAGAGGATGAACTGTCAGCCGAAATCGGCGTGCCGGTGCTCAACGGGCTGAAGATCCTGGTTCGCACCGCCGAGATGATGGGCTCGCTTCGCATGCTCAGCCACGCCGCACAAACATCCCTCCGCTAGGACGCCTCAGATGAAAAAGTCATTGCTTGCAGCCTTCGTCTTGTCTTTGCTCACGCTCCCTGCCGCGGCGCAGAACTATCCAACAAAACCGGTGACCGTGATCTCGACATCGTCTGCCGGTTCGCCCGGTGACACCGTCATCCGGGTGATGCGCGAGGCGATGATGGCCTCGCTCGGCCAGCCGCTGGTGATCGAAAACCGGGACAGCGCCGGCGGAACGGTGGCCGTGACATCGGTGATCGATGCCGCGCCGGACGGCTATACGCTCCTGTCGACCGGCGCCGGCCCGATCGTCTACAATCCGTTCCTGATGGCGAGCGTCACCTACAAGGTCGACGACCTGAAGCCCGTCGTACTGCTGACAAAGCTGCCTACGGTCCTGATTGTCAATTCCAAGCTCGGCGTGAAGACGTTCCAGGAACTGGTCGCACTGGCCAAGAGCAAGCCGGGTGAATTGAGAGTGGGTTCCGCGGGCAACGGCACGCCCACGCATCTGGCTGCCGAGATGATGATGCAGGTAACCGGAACGGAAGTGCTGCACATCCCCTACCGCGGTACGCCCGCTGCCGCGACCGCGGTGCTTTCCAATGAAGTCGACATGGTGTTCAGCTCCTACGGCAACGTAGCCCAGTATATTTCAGGGGGCGAAGTCGTACCGTTGGTCGTCAACGACACCGCACCGGTCAAGGCGATGCCTCAACTCCCCACGGCGGCAGACGTCGGATACCCGAACTTCATCGTCAACGGCTGGTTCGGCCTTTTCGTGCCGAAAGATACGCCGGACGATACCGTCGCCAAGATCGCGGCGGCGGCTGCCGCAGCCGCTGGCGACGAGAAAGTCGTCGAAACTCTCGAGAAGCTTGGCTTTACCGTCGCATCGACGACGCCGGACGAGTTCAAAGCGTTCGTGAAGGACGACATCGACCGCTGGGGGGCCGTCATCAAGGCCGCGGGCATCGAACCGCAGTAACTGACCACCGGGCCGTCCACAGACAAGGTCCGGTTCGACCGCAACGCAGCTTGAACGAGATCGCAATGACACTTCACCACAGCTCTCCCTCCGATTCCGTGAGCGTCACCGCCCTGATGGACTATGTCCGGGAGTTGGCGCGGTGGGAGAAATACTCAGGCACTGCCGACGAACGAACCAGCCTCGCCTATGTCGAGGAGTTCATGCAGTCATGCGGCTTTGCAACGCATGTGGTGGAGCACGACGCCTATATAAGCCTGCCGATTTCGGCTGAGGTGACGTTTGGCGATACGAGCTTCAAGTCCATCACCCACTCCTTCAGCCGGCAAAGCCCGGCTCAAGGAGTGACAGCTGAACTCGTCTATGTCGGATCGTCTCACGACTATGCCGGCAAGGATGTGCGCGGCAAGATCGTCCTGGTCGACGGCATTGCCAATCCTGTTGCCTCATACGCTGCTTCACGCGCCGGTGCGCTCGGCCAGTTGCATGTCAGTCCCCATGAAATCCTGCATGAAATGTGCGTGTCGCCGGTCTGGGGCAATCCGGCACCCGACACCCTTGCCAACCTGCCCTCCACGGTCATCTGCTCCATACTACGCTCCGACGGCGACCGGTTGAAAGCCGCGCTCGACGTTGGGACGGTGACGGTAACGCTGCGCAACACGGTCGATACCGGCTGGCGCAAGACGCCTATCCTGATTGCCGACATGGCGTCTCCCAAGGGTGATACCGACGAGCCCTACCTGCTTTTTTCCGGGCATCACGACACCTGGTATTTCGGCGTGATGGACAACGGCGCGGCGAACGCAACCATGATGGAGGTTGCAAGGCTCTGTGCAAAACGGCAGCCCAACTGGGTTCGGGGATTGCGCGTTGCCTTCTGGTCCGGCCATTCGCACGGACGGTATTCGGGGTCGACCTGGTATGCAGACAATCACTGGCAAGACCTCGAAAAGCGCTGTGTCGCGCATGTCAACGTGGACTCGACGGGAGGGCTGAACAGTCTGAACCTGGAGGAAGCTGAATCGATGTCAGTACTGCGGCCGTTGGCCGCCGAGGCGATCGCGCTGGAAAGCGGCGTCAAGATTGCAGGCCGACGCATGGCCCGGGCGGGCGACCAGTCGTTCGGCGGCATAGGCCTGCCGGCGATGTTCATGGGATTCAGCCAGCAGTCGACCGGTACGGATACATGGGTCGTGGACGGCCAGGAGCTTACCTTCAAGCGTGGGCAGCCCGGCCCTTTCGGATGGTGGTGGCATACGCCTGAAGATACGATCGACAAGATAGACCCGGAGTTGCTGGCGCGCGACACGCGGGTTTATGTGACGGTCCTCAATCGTCTTCTGGAACAGCCAGTGCTGCCACTCGATTTTGAGGCCTGGGCCGCGGAGTTCTGGCAATTCGTCGATGGCCTGACAGGCGAACTGGCAGGCCGATTTGACCTCGACCCGCTGATCCAGCGCGGGCAGCGTCTCAAACAGGCAGCGCAAACCATCGCAGGCAGCGCGCCCGGACTGGAAGACAGGATAAACCTTGCCTTGATGAAAGCGAGCCGCGCGCTGCTTCCCATCGAGTACACTACGGGCGACCGCTTTGCCCATGACCCTGCGCTCCAGCAGCCGGCCTATCCGGTGTTGAAACCGCTGGTCGATCTGGCCGGCCTCCCGGATGGCGATCCGGCACATTTCACGAAGGTAGCGGCAACGCGGGCGCGCAACCGCGTTGTGAAAGCGCTTGACGACGCCATTGAGGCCATCAAAGCCGTCCAGTGCGACTGACGTGGTGATGCGCGGCGCCACCGGAGTGGCTGGAGACCGTCTGGCTTACACCTCGGTCAGTTTGGGACGCAGCGCTTCCTCAAAATCGCTGACGATGGCCTTGATCAGGCGTTCCGTGATCCTGTCCTTCTGCCACAATGCTGTCATCGCCACGGGGGAAGGCACCCAGTCAGGCAGGACGGGAACGAGCGCGCCGCTTGCCATGGCGTCCTCGATAAGAAACCGGGGCAGATTGGCGATGCCAAGGCCGGCGCAGGCGGCGTCGGCAAGAATGGTCTGGCGATTTGCAGCAAAGCCGATCCTGGGGCGCACGGTTGTTTGCTCCCCCTGGCCATTTTTCAGATCCCATTCGACCAGATCGCGGCGGATCGCGAGGGCCGGCAGCGTCTCCAGGTCCTGCGGACTGTTCAGGTCGGAGTGTTCGGAGAGGAAGGCAGGGCTCGCGACCAAGGCACGCGGCAGGTCGGCGATTTTCCTGAACATGAGTTCGGAGTCCGCAACCGGTCCCATGCGAACGATGAGATCGTATCCTTCCTCGATGAGTGAAACCCTGCGATCCGCCAGCGTTATCTCTATCGTGACCTCAGGATATCTGGTCTTGAAGCCGATCAGAGCGGGGGCTAGAACCGCGGTCGCCATGTCCGGGGGAAGCGAGAGGCGAACTGCCCCCGATAGCGCGACGCGATCATCCTGAACCTCGGCGACAGCCTGTTCAGCCAGCATGAAGGCGGTCTTGCCCCGCTCGAAGAGTTGCTGCCCCTGTTCGGTCAGCACCACACCCTTCCTTGTCCGGCGCGCAAGCCGGACATTGAGGGTCTCTTCCAGCGCCGATAGCCGGCGCGAGAGGGTGGCCTTGGGGATACCCGTGGCGCGTTCGGCCGAGGCCAGTCCGCCGGCCTGGACGATGCGGATGAACAGTGCGAGCCCGTCGAAATCACCAAATGTCTTCATGTTTCATTTATGGAACGTGATGACGACAAATATCAAGTCTCCTCAACGTCTCGTTCCATCTGTATCTTCCACAACGAGCAATCAAGCTCGTCACGGGCAGAGGAGATCAGACATGACCACGCTATTCACCGCAGAGAACTCGGCACTTCTGCTGATCGACCATCAGGTCGGCACCATGCAGCTCATCAAGAACATCGACGTCGAGCAGGCCAAGCGCATGTCGCTCGCCCTGGCCAAGGCCGCCAGCATCCTCGGCATCCCGACGGTGCTCACCTCCAGCCAGGAGGATCGCCTGCAGGGTCCGCTGCTGCCGGAGCTGAAAGAGATCCTGCCCGACGCCTTCGACAAGCGCGTCAAGCGCGAAGGCATCGTCAATGCCTGGACCGACGCCAACTTCAAGGCGGCTGTCGAGGCGACGGGCCGCAAGAACCTGATCATGGCCGGTGTGACCACCGACGTCTGCCTGGTGTTCCCGGCGATCGACGCGGTCGGCGAAGGCTATAATGTGCAGGCCGTCATGGACGCTTCGGGATCGCCGTACGAGCTTTCCGAGGACATGTCGCGGCGCCGCATGCAGGACGCCGGCGTCATTTTGACCGCAACCAACACCATGATCGCCGAACTCGCCCAGAACTGGGGCTCGCCCAAGGGCCAGCAGCTCATCCAGTTGCTCTTCACCGAGGTCTTGCCCCCTGTCCACGCGTAACCGCGCGGCGGAGCAGAAGCGCAGGCGGCATTCAGGTTTCGCCGAAGCTGCAGCCACTATCCCGGAATAATGTCGTTGGCCGCGACCAGCGACAGAAGGCCCGGCAGCTTTGCGTCGATATCATCCCGGCGCAGAGCAGCGGTGCGGCTGTTGCCGCGATTGATCTGGCGGATAAGGCCCGCTTCCCGCAGCACCCGAAAATGGTGGGTCAGCGTCGCCTTGGTGACCGGCAGTCCAAAGGAAGCGCAGGTCCGCTCGGTCCCCTCGGGCGCACGTGCGAGTTCCGCGACGACACGGCGGCGCAGAGGATCGGCCAGCGCAGACAGCACAGGACCGATGCCGATCTCGTCCAGCTCCGGGTGCCCTTCGCTATCTGCCATCGTGTTTTCTCGCACAAGGTATGTATTGCATCGTACCTATCAATCCGCTAGGTATGTATTTCATCATACCAATCGGAGTGCACGATGTCCAACGCCGCCTTTTCCTTGCCTGAACCAGATCCCGGCGAAACCGGGGCCTACTCCCTGGTCGGTCAGGCGCGCGCCAAACCGGGACAAGGCGACGCTCTGGAAGCGGCGTTGCTCGCGCTCGTCGAGCCGACGCGCCGGGAGGCCGGCGCGCTGCAATACCATGTGCATCGCGACCGGGCGGATCCAGAGCTGTTTGTCTTCTACGAGGCGTGGCAAAGTCTCGACCATCTGAAGGCGCATCTCGAGCAACCCTACGTCACGGACTATCTCGCACGGCGCATGGACTACCTTGCCGAAGACATGACAGTGCGCTGGCTGAAGATGGCGAGCCCCTATCCCGTTATCAGGAATACTATCTGAAGCTGGTGCAAGCTGGCTGTTTTCCCGGGCCGAACAGGCATTCCGATTTCCGGCGTCAGACAGCCTTCCGCTGGTCGACGGGGCTCTCTTCGAAGAAGCGGTTTGCCGGTCGGGCCAGGCCGAGGTTTTCGCGCAATGTCGAACCTTCGTATTCGCGCCTGAAGATACCGCGACTCTGCAGTTCGGGAACCACCCTGTCGACGAAGTCATCGAGCCCCGCGGGCAGGAACGGGAACATGACATTGAACCCGTCCGAACCTTCCGACACCAGCCATTCCTCCATCTCGTCGGCTATAGCCTTCGCCGTCCCGACGAAGGCGAGACCGGAATAGCCGCCGAGCCGCTGCGCAAGCTGCCTGACCGTCAGGTTCTCCTCACGCGCCAGTTCGATCACACGCTCGCGCCCGCTCTTGCTGGCGTTGGTTTCGGGAATATCCGGCAGCGGTGCGTCCGGATCGAAGCCCGATGCGTCGTGACCGATCGCGATCGACAGCGAAGCGATGCCGCTTTCGTAATAGACCAGGTTGTCGAGTTTGGAGCGCTTGGCGCGGGCTTCTTCGACCGTATCGCCGACGACGACAAACGCGCCGGGCAATATCTTTATGTCATCACGCGAGCGGCCCGCCTTCACCGCCCTCGCCTTCACGTCTGAATAGAACCGCTGCCCGGCGGCAAGATCGGCATGCGCGGCGAAAATGACTTCCGCCGTCTCGGCCGCTAGTTGCCTCCCCGGGTCCGAAGCGCCGGCCTGCACGATGACAGGCCAGCCCTGGGGCGGACGCGCAATGTTGAGCGGCCCCCTGACGGAAAGACTGGGCCCTTTGTGGTCGAGGACATGCAGTTTCGACGGGTCGAAATAGAGGCCGCTTTCGGCATCGCGAACAAAGGCATCGTCGGCGAAACTATCCCAAAGCCCGGTCACGACATCATAAAATTCGCGAGCGCGGCGGTAGCGCTCGCCGTGCTCGACATGTTCCTGCCTGCCAAAGTTCAACGCGGCATCCGGGTTGGAAGTCGTCACGATATTCCAGCCTGCACGACCACCGCTGATATGATCGAGCGAAGCGAAACGGCGGGCGATATGATAGGGCTCGTCGAACGTCGTGGAAGCTGTGGCGACAAGACCGATGTGGTCCGTCACGGCGGCGAGCGCCGACAGTAGCGTGAACGGCTCGAACGATGTCACCGTGTGACTGCGCTTCAGCGCCTCGATCGGCATGTTCAGCACGGCCAGATGATCGGCCATGAAAAAGGCGTCGAACTTCGCGCTTTCGAGCCTCTGCGCGAAGTGCTTCAGATGCGCGAAGTTGAAATTGGCATCGGGATAAGCGCCGGGATAGCGCCATGCGCCAGTGTGCAGACTGACAGGGCGCATGAATGCGCCGAGCCGCAATTGTCGGGTTTGGGCCATGGGGAGGACTTTCGACAAACGATGACGTTAAGCCGGATATTGCATTGACCCAGAAGATGAGCCGCCCAGGCCGTTGGCGAAAGGTATTTCCTTTCACCAAACCGCGCAGTTGCACAAAGTGTTTCTCAACGACCGCCGAAGAGCACCATCCTGGCAGAGGCTGTTCAAGGCAAAAGAAAGCCGGGCTCGAATACGGCCCGGCGAATTGAAGGTTTAAAACCTCCAGAGGGGAACACACATCCAGTTCCAATGGGAGGAGAAGAACCAGATGATTTTTCCTTTATGCGCCGATTCGACCCTTTTCGATACGAATTTCATTCTAAAGATATCAATACTCGGCGAATAGTCTTCCGAGCGAGGCGATGCCTAACATCGAAGGGGCTCAGGTCGGCGCCAAGGTCGTGTCCAGAAGATCGGCATAGTGTCGCCGCGCTACGTCCGGATGCGAGCGCAATCGGCTCTTCAGAACATTCGTGCCGACATCGCGAAACAGCGGATTATCCGGATCGCTCGCTGGTCCCTGTGCTTCCCCTGCCAGTTCTTCGGGAAGGGTCAGAAGCGGGATGGTGGCGTCGAGGCGCGCGCTGAAGAAAAACGGTACCGATATCCGCTCCACGCTGGCCGGCGGCGTGATCACGCGGTGAACCGTCGCCCGCAGATATCCGTTCGACGCAAGCTCGAGAAGTTCCCCGATGTTGACGACGAGCGTTCCGGGGATCGGGTCGACATCCACCCAATGGCCGTCATATTCAACCTGCAGCCCTTTGTTTTCGTCCTGCAGAAGCAAGGTCAGGAAGCCGCCATCCTTGTGCGCGCCGACCCCCTGGCCATCGCCGGTCGCATCCCGGCCCGGATAGCGCACGATCTTCATTCGGTGATTGGGCGACTCGCGGTAGATGGGATCGAAGGCATCTTCCGGCTGCTCAAGAGCGACCGCGAAAGCCTTCAGCAGGCGTATCGCCACCGCCGTCGCCTTCGCCTGCCAAGCGAGCAGCGCCGGCTTCAGGCTGGGCAGCTGCCCTGGCCACTGATTTGGTCCTTGAAGCCTCGTCCAGGCCGGCGTGTCCGGGCTCTGTGGAATGGCCTCACGCTCGACACCGATGTCAAGCTGCTCGCGCCAGTCGGCCTTGCCCTTGGTCAGTTCACCACCCGCACGCGTGTAGCCGCGAAACTGCGAGGAATTGACCATCTCGATGGCAAGCTTGTCGGCCTCGGGTAATGCAAAGAACTGCCGCGATGCCGCCAAAACATCGGCGATCTCGTCTTCCGTTATTCCATGGCCGCTTAGATAAAAGAAACCTACGTCGCGGGCTGCCGAGCGCAGATCGGCAAGAAATGTCCGGCTTTCCGAGTGGCCTTGTTCGAGCCTGCTCAAATCCAACACCGGGACGATTCTGGTCATAACTCTGCTCCTTGGTTTCCTCTTGAAGATCAGCCGCCACCATGGATTGCCCCGAAAAAGGTGACACAGGTGCAAGGCCGATCAAAGACATCGCCAATCCAATCTAAGCGAAGTCGAGGAAAGACCGCACCGCTGTCGATTGAAAACCTGCAAGTTTGTTTCGACCGGAGACGGCGGTGGTTTCACACTCAGGCGGCTCGTCTGGGTCGAGCCGCACGGAGCCACGATGGTTGCGTCGTCTCTACATAATCGACTGATTTCAAGTGTGAGCCTATCAGCGGATCGAGAATATGCGGATCGGTCAGCGGCGCCATGTGCCCGGCGTCGGGAATCATGACGAGACGTGCTCCGATTATTGCTTCGGCGACAAGCTCGGTGACACGAAGGCTTGCAGCAGGGCTTTCCAACGCCATGACTGCAAGTGTCGGGCACGACGCCCGCCTGCAGCGTGACAGGGGCCAGTACTCGGCCAGGGCAGCCGCAAGGGTCATCGCCACCTGCTCGGCCTGAGAGGCAAGATGGGCGCGCAGGCCGCTGCTGGTTCTGGACCAGGCGCCGGCTCCATACCAGAAGTCGACATAGACCTGAATTGCATCAGTCGGCTTCATGGCGGCGATGGATGCCGCCATTCGATCGGCAAGATCGACGAGTTCGCTAAACAGCATCCGATCGGCCGGATCATCGGCGAGCAACAGATGGAAGCAAGTCGGCTCGATCAGCGTCAGGCTTCGTACCAATGTCGGCCGGGACAGCGCGATTTCCAGCGCCACCGCGGCACCATGGCCATGGCCGACAATATGTATCGGGACCGTGTCAGGGGCGAGCGCGCCGATAAGAAGCTGGGCTATGTCGTGGACGTCGTTGGCTGTACGCAAACCGACGTCGACATGGCCCGGCAGTTCCGGCGCGATCAAATGATACCGGCCGCGAAGATAGTTCGAGAGACCCTGCCATTGCCGGCCGGAACTCGCCGCATCATGCAAGGCGAGCACCGGCAGGCGAGGATCCCTGGCATCAGGCTCGACAGCGAACTGGTCAAGCTGTCCGGGTTTCATGACCGCGCATCCTCTCGTTTGACGAGCCATAGGCGATCGACATGATCTCGGATCGCGTGATGCCGATGTCCTTGAGCATGTAATCGTCCAGTTTGGACAGGTCCCGGACGGTCCGGCGCTGGCTCCGATCTGCGCGGAAGGCGTCGTAGGCGATGCGCACTCTCTCGAGGAGAGACATGTCCCGATTGTCGGGTGAAAGTAAAAGGGTGATTGCAAACACGGTACACTCCATTGATTGAGACCGCCCGATCGGCGGCGTGGTTGATTGCGGTCTGGACGGCGGCAGGTGCAGCTTTGCGCCTTCAGACAATGCCGCCGTCCCGCCCAACGTCAGTTGCTGCCGTAAAGAATGCGCGAACTGGCCCCGAGACCCGTTCCCCGGCTGCCGGCGGACATCGATGCCGCCGAGGAAAAGCCGAGCGCCCGCGGCGCGTTGTAGACAGTCGATGGCATCGACGCGTCGCCATAGGTGTAACGGGACGAAAGTTTCCCAACAGCCGCAGGCGCGCCAATCGAGGCGCTTGACGAGAAGTTGAGGCCGGTTGGCACCTTCTTCACGATGGAGCGCGGGGCGGCATCGCCGTAACGGGCGGAAGTCATGCCTGCGCCCGGAAACTGCAGGTTGGAAAGGATATCGTTGGCATGCGTGGTGCCGACTGCCGGCAGCATGGCCGCGAACGCAAGGATGATCTGTCTCATGATGGTCTCCATTGTTGTTTCGATTTTCTGGCTTCGCTGTCGCGCTTCATTCCAGCGTTGCTCCGCTGAAATTGATGAAGCTGACGACATCGTTCGGTTTTGAAAAACCTGTTCGGCAACGATCGATTCAATCGAAGTCGACGCTCCGGTTTTAGCGCAGCGTTGTTTCACCTGTTTTTCTGGCGGGAAGCAGAAGTGTTTCTTTTGTTTCGGGATTCATGCTCAGGTTGCTTGATGCGACTGAAGCAATTGAAACAAATCGCCGGAATCTTGAATGAATCCTGAAAAATAGAGGTAGTATTCCTTCGGAAAATACCTCTTCCGGACAGTGCGGCTGATCGCAATCGATGTTCGACGGGGATGGAGACTGTGCATGCTCGACGAAAGCCAAGTCATGAACGCACCAACAGGCTACGCCTTGTTCAACGGCGAGAACATTCTCGTCGAGGCCAATGCAGAGATCTTCGGTGAAAGCGCCTCCACGTCCGCTAATCCCGGCTCAATGAACCTGGAGACGGCGAGCGCCAGGGTTCTTGCCCGGTTCAAGAGCTTCGACGGCAGGACTGTCGAGCCGAACGACAGCTTCATTAGAAGTGCCGCGGCGCGCTGGAAGGAAACCGCAAAGGCGCCGGTCGAGGCCGAGACGGTGGACGGACGCTGGAAACTGCTGACGACACATCCCCGGCCCGACGGTGGCGTTGCCCTGGTCAGCATCGACATCACCGACATCAAGCGGGCGCAGATCGCATATCAGGCCAACGCCGAGATATTCCGCTGCATCACCGACAGTCATCCGCTGCCGGTCTGGGTGGTCGATGAGAAGAGCATGGAGATCCTCTATGAGAGCCTGGATGCCTCGAACCTGCTCGGCAGGAAATGGCAGCCTGGTACGCCGCAATTCATAACCGACCATTCCGTAGACCCTCGCGTTTTCAACAAGATCAGGGAACTCGTCAGTGCGAGCGATATCGTTCGCGATCACGAAATCCAGTTCAAACGGTCGGACGGCACGATTGTCTGGTGCTCGGCCAATTGCCGGCCCGGGCTCTATCAGGGACGCCCCTCGATCGTCATAGGCGTTCTCGACATCACGAAACGCAAGCAGCGCGAAGACCTGTTCGGTTTCCTCATCAAGCATCACCCGCTGCCGGTGTGGATGAACGATATCGAATCCGGGGATTTGATCTACCAGAGCCGCGCAGCCGAGCGGCTGTTCGGCTGGCCGAAGAACGCAAGCACGGCCCGAAAGATGCCTAAGCTCTGCGACTATTTCGTCGACCAGCGGCAGTATCGGAAGATCAGCCATGAGCTCATGCGCAAGGGAACCGTCGAAAATTGCGAGGCGCTCCTGAAGCGGGCTGATGGTCAGGAAATCTGGGCAACCGGCAATCTCCGTGTCGTGGAGTATCAAGGGCGGCAGATGGTGCTTGGCGGCATCGCCGATGTCACCAAGCAGAAGAAGCGCGACGACGAAATCGCACTGGCGCGCGAGTTGCTCTCGGACGCCATCGAATCCCTGTCGGAAGGCTTTGCGCTATACGGTGACGACAACCGGCTCGTGATGTGCAACCGGCTCTACCGCGAAATGAACCATATGGTCGAGGATATGGTCGAGCCCGGGGTCGAATGGGCCGCACTGCTGCGCGAAGCGGCAAGGCGCGGGGCGTATCGCGCCGCTATCGGCCGCGAAGACGCGTGGTTCAATGAGCGCGTTCGGGATCGTGTCGGGTTCCTGAAAGATGCGCCCGTTGAGCTTGGCAACGGACAATGGCACTCGGTGTCGGTTCATCCGACCCGTCTCGGCGGATTCGTGGTAACCCGCGCGGACATAAGCGAACGCAAGAAGGCCGAGACCGCCGAACGCGACGCCCATGCCTTGCTGCGTCAGGTTCTCGATGCCTGCCCTTCGCCCACTCGCATGTCCACAGTCGACGGGCAGACGCTTTATCGAAATCCGGCATGCGCAAATCTTTACGGCGATCGAGCGAAGATCACGGATTACTACGTCGATGCCGACGACAGCCGACGCCTTGTCGAAACCCTGCAGGAAGACGGCAGGGTCGACGACTTCCGGGTCCAGCAATACACGGCAGACAACCGCGTGTTCTGGGCTTCGCTTTCAGCGCGCCTGATCGATTTCCAGGGCCAGTCGGTCATCGTCTCCAACTCGACAAATATCGACGACATGATCCTGGCTCAGGACCAGACACGGCGGGCCAATAACCGGCTGATCGATGCAATCGAGTCACTGGCGGAAGGGTTTGCGCTTTATGGCAAGGACGATTGCCTGATCCTCGCCAACAGCCGCTACCGCAAGATGCATGCGATAAGCGCTGATGTTCTGGCTCCCGGCGTGAACTGGTTCGACTTTCTGCGCACCACTGCAGAGCGAAAACAGTTCCCTGTTCCACCGCAGGGGATAGACACCTGGCTGGCCGAGCGGGCGAAGGACCGGCGCGAGTTCCGGCAGCAGGAATTCCAGCATACCGACGGCAGCTGGTACTTCGTTTCGACCTGCCCCACCCGCGAAGGAGGCTTCGTCGTTACCCGCGTCGACATCACCGAGCGCAAACGGGCTGAACTGGCGGCAAAGGAAGCCGACGAACTGGTCCGCAAGGTTCTCGAAGCCTGCCCGGTCAACATCCAGATGACCCGCGCCCATGACGGCAAGGTGCTTTATCGCAGCCCCGCGACGGCCGAACTGCTTGGCAATGTGGCTTACGCGGCGGACTACTATGTCGATCAGGTGGATCGGAAGCGATATGTCGAGAAACTTCTGGGCGAAGGATCGATCGACGATTTCGAAACCCAGCTCAAGCGCAAGGACGGGGGAACATGCTGGTGCTCGATATCGTCCCGCCTCATCGACTTCCACGGCGAGAATGTCATCGTATCGCACGCCTACGATCTTACCGACCGTATCAGGATGCAGACCGAACTCGAGCGCCAGCGCGAAACACTGCATCAGAACGAAAAACTCTCAGCTTTGGGTGAGTTGCTGGCAGGAGTGGCGCACGAACTGAACAACCCGCTCTCCGTGGTGCTCGGGCTTTCCTTGATATTGAAGGAAACGGCAAAGGATCGAACGACCGAGGAGCGTGCCGACAAGATCAGCAAGGCCGCCGAACGATGCGCGCGTATCGTCAAGACCTTCCTGGCCATGGCTCGGCAGCAACCAACCAGAACCCAGAACGTCCGGATAGATGACGTCGTCGCCTCTGCGATCGAGGTGGCCAGCTATTCCATCAGTTCCTCCGACGTCGCCTTCTCGGTTCACCTCCAGCAAGGTCTCCCGCCGATCTGGGCCGATCCGGACCAGCTCAGCCAGGTACTGATCAATCTCCTGGTCAATGCCGAGCAGGCTTTGCACGGATGGGAGGGGCGAAGAGAGATAACGATCTCCGCGCATCTGCACCCCAGGAATGGCAATGTGCTCGTCAGGATTTCCGACACAGGACCCGGAATCGCCGGCGAAATCCTGTCACGCATCTTTGAGCCGTTCTTCACCACCAAGGAGGTCGGAGCCGGAACCGGGATCGGGCTGTCATTCTGTCACCGCATCGTTCAGTCGCATGGGGGGACCATTGAGGTCGAAACCACCGCTGGCGAAGGGTCCACCTTCATTGTCTCGCTTCCGGTTTCGCAACGGCCGAGCGTGAAAGCCGAAAACAAGTCCCAGGAGCCGGCAAAATCCTCGGGACTGGCCTGCCTGGTCGTGGACGATGAGAAGGAGGTCGGAGACCTGATTGCGGAGGTGCTGAGACGTGACGGTTTCAGGGTCACCGTCGCCCGATCTGGCGAGGAAGCCGTGCGACAATTGAAGAAACACACCTTCGCCCTGATCCTGAGCGATCTGAAGATGCCGAACATGGATGGCCGCCATCTGTTCAACCATGTCGCCGATTTTCACCCATCGGAGATAGAGCGGCTCGCCTTCCTGACGGGTGATACGATCAGCCCGGACGCGCAGGTTTTCCTGCGGGCGACAAAGCGGCCCTATCTGGAAAAACCGGTCAAACCTGACGAACTCCGATCCTTCGTGTCCAAATTGATGAGCAAAAGTATCTGATTGTGTAACCGGTGTTGGCGCCTGGTGATTTGCCATCCGATTTGAACGGGAATAGTTTGTATCTGGGGCAAGTTACTTGTCGACCGATGTCTTGATGGAAGCTGCGCACATCGTTGTTTGCGACGACGAGCCGGATATACGTGACATTGTCGCGGAATATCTGGAGCGCCATGGCTATGCCGTCACGCCTGTCGATGGCGGTCCGGCTTTGCGCGAACTGGCCAATGCACGCCATATCGACGCGATCATCCTGGATATAAGGATGCCTGGCGAGGACGGGCTGTCGCTGGCCCGATATCTGCGTGAACGCTCGGACGTTGCCATCATCATGCTGACGGGGTCCGCCGACACCATAGACCGCGTCGTCGGCCTCGAAATGGGTGCCGATGACTATATCGCAAAACCGGTGGATTTGCGGGAACTGCTCGCCCGCCTCAAAGCGGTGTTGCGCAGAACTTCAGGCCGCGCACGGCCTGAAGTGAAGGCGGACACTCACGGCACTCAGCAAGTCAAGTTCGGGCGTTGCAGCTTTGACCGCGAAGCGCACAAGCTGTTCGACGAAGACGGCATTGAAATCGCAATCACGGCGATGGAGTTCCAGCTTCTGAAGGTATTCGCCGATCATCGCGGGCGCGTCCTAAACCGGGATCAGCTTCTCGAACTGGCGCACGACCGCGGCTGGGACCCGTTCGACCGCAGCATCGACATCCGCATCTCCCGGTTGCGTAAGAAGATAGAGATCGATCCTTCCAAGCCGGAGGTTATCCGAACCATTCGCGGTGTCGGATACCTTTATTCGTAGCGAAACGATTTGACGGCAGACATCCGGCGGCAACCGCCAAAGGCGGCTAAGTTTTTGCCTCTCTGCTCCAGATCCGAAGGGCTCCAAGCGTTTTGACAAAACCTGCGGCATCCTTTGCCCCGGAGAGTTCAATGAAGCCTTTATCGAGTCCGTCAGCAATGCCGGCCTTTTCGAACAAGAGTTTTGCTGCTTCGACATAGCCGATGAACTTGCAATGCGCATAGGCGTCGGCAACAAAATCGCGCACGGCCGGATTTTGGACGAGCTCCGCCATAGCGTCTTTGGATGGAAGAAGCGCAACCGCATCGTAAAGCACGGATGGTCCGCCGCCGATCATCTGATCCGCCTCGATCAGGCTTCCATCGCTGGCTTTTGCCCCACCGACCTTTGGAGCGATGATCTCGAAGTTCGCACGCTCTTTCACCAATGCAGCAGTGAGTGCCTTCAGAATTGCTGCATCTGTTCCATCGGTGACCAGAATGCCGAGCTTGCGACCTTCGAACCGTTCCGGCCCTTTTGCGAGAATGCTGAGGGACGGCGCGGCATCGAGATCCTGGCGCGTTGCGACGGCCGCGTCAGCGGGCTTGGGCATAGCCTTGATCCCGAGAGCAGCGCCGACCTCATTGGCCAGTCCGTTGTCGATGTTGAGCAGGTGGGAGACAATCCGCTCGCGGATTACCGGCGTCTTGACCTTGCTGAGTTCGAAGGTGATCGCTGCTGCGATGTGGTGCTGCTCTGTCGGCGTCTGGCTGATGAAAAACTGTCGCGCCTGGCTGTAATGATCGGCGAAACTTTCAGCGCGAATGCGTTGCTTCGGCCCCTCCTCTATGTCGGCAAACGATCGAAACCCTCGCTCCGGGGACTCTCGCGGGCCTTCTCCCCAGGAGTTGGGCTGATAATTGACGCGCCCGACCGGGTTGCGCATGGCCATGTGGCCGTCCTGCTGGAAATGATTGAAGGGGCATTTTGGGGCATTGATCGGAAGATGCGTAAAGTTGGTGCTGCCTAGCCGCTTGATCTGGGTATCGAGGTAAGAAAAATTGCGGCCCTGAAGTAGCGGATCGTTGGAGAAGTCGATGCCCGGCGGCACGTTCTGCGTCATGAACGCAACCTGCTCGGTCTCAGCGAAGAAGTTGTCCGGCATACGGTCGAGCACCAGACGGCCGACGGGAATGGGTCTCAGAACTTCTTCCGGAATTAGCTTTGTCGCATCGAGGATATCGAAGTCGAAGCTATCGGCAAAATCCTGGTCGAAGAGCTGAACCTGCAGTTCCCACTCGGGGAAGTTTCCGGATTTGATCGCATCCCAGAGGTCACGTCGGTGGAAATCGGGATCAGCGCCATTGATCTTCACGGCCTCATTCCAGACGACGGATTGCAGGCCGAGCTTCGGCTTCCAATGGAACTTTACGAAAGTCGATTCATCCTTGGCGTTGACCATGCGAAATGTGTGGACGCCAAATCCTTCCATGAAGCGGAAAGACCGAGGGATTGCGCGATCGGACATCACCCACATGATCATGTGCATGCTTTCGGGAGTCAGCGATATGAAATCCCAGAAATTGTCGTGCGCGGACTGAGCCTGGGGGAAACCGCTATCGGGCTCGGGCTTCACGGAGTGGATGATGTCGGGAAACTTGATCGCGTCCTGGATGAAGAAGACCGGGATATTGTTTCCGACGATGTCCCAGTTGCCTTCCTTGGTGTAGAGCTTGACGGCAAAACCACGAACATCACGCGCCAGATCGACCGAGCCCTTGCTGCCCGCGACGGTGGAGAAGCGCACGAACGCCGAGGTCTTTTCCCCCGCCCGCTGGAAAATATCGGCCCGGGTGTAGTCCGCCAACGAGTCATACGTTTCGAAGTAACCATGCGCGCCATAGCCGCGAGCATGGACCACCCGCTCCGGGATGCGTTCGTGGTCAAAGTGAAAAATCTTCTCCCTAAAATGGAAGTCCTCCATCACCGTCGGGCCTCGAGCACCAATACGCAACGAGTTTTGATCGTCTGAAACCGGCCCGCCCTGGGCGGTCGTCAGAATGGGTGTGTCGCCCTCTGCAACCTGGTGAAGCTCACCGCCATTGCCTTTGTGCAGTTTTTGATCATGGATAGATACGCTTGCCGTCGAAGCCTTGCTGGAACGGCCTGATGTCTTCGCCATTGGGTTCCCTTTGCGGATTACACACGACATGGCCGTCCCCTTCGGGCAGAAGGGGCTGCTTGAATGCCGGTCGATCGTGATGTCGTTGCGATTACCGGGAACGCGACGCGCGAAGCTTCGTTCCGTTAAATCTACACTTCCGCAATCAGGGCCTGTCAGGACGCCACGGCAGGCGTGGGTGCGTTGCCTCTATCTCAGGTCAAACTGTCTAGCGGTGCTTCCAGCGTCCAGATGAGACCATCGGGCGCAAAGGCGACACTGCCGACCCCGTTCACGGCCGCAGGGGCAACTCTTTCAAGAACCACTCTTCCGAAACCTTTGCGGTCTGGCTCATGTACAATTGGACCGCCGCTCTCCTTCCACGTCAGGCAAATATGCGACGGATTTTCTTCCGCGACCTTCCACTCTATGTCGATCCGTCCGGCAGGCGTCGAAAGCGCGCCATATTTGACCGAATTTGTCGCAAGTTCGTGGAAGGCAATGCCCAGATACTGGACGGCGGTCGCACCAAGCATCAGCGCATTGCCACGGGCAGAAACCCGCTCGTCATTTGCAAATGGTTGGACTTGCTTGGTGATGAGCTGGCCTAGGTCGGCTCCGCGCCAATCGCCGTCAACCAGAAGATCGTGAGAACTGGCCAGCGCCATGATGCGTTCTCTGATCTGGGCCTCGAAATCTTCGGTGGATGTGGCGCGTTTCCGCGTCTCCCTGATCATGGATAAAATCACGGCGAACTGGTTTTTCACTCTATGATTGACTTCGCGCATCAACATCCGGATGCGATTTTCGCTCTCCTTCCGATCGGTGATGTTTCGCGCGATCTTGGATGCTCCGATGACCATGCCGGCCGCATTTCTCACCGGGGAGACGGTCAACGATATGTTGATGAGCGTACCATTCTTATGCTGCCTGATGGTGTCGAAATGGTCCACGCGTTCACCGGCTCGGATACGTCCGAGGATCACGTCCTCTTCTGCCTTCCGGTCGGCCGGAATAAGGAAACCTATGTGCTTGCCGATGGCTTCGTCAGCCGTATAGCCGAAAAGCTCCTCGGCACCGCGGTTCCAGCTTGCAATCACCCCGGTGAGGCTTTTGCTGAGGATGGCATCATCGGAAGATTCCACGATCGCGGCCAGCCGGTGAGTTACTTCCTCGGCTGTCTTGTGATCGGTAATGTCGACCAGAATGTTGATCGCGCCGACTATCTTGCCTTCTTCGTCGCGAATTGGGGAAGGAAACGCCAGAAACGGAACGAGACTTCCGTCTGGCCTTTCGGCAATGGCTTCTCCCTTGAGCGCTCGGCCTTGTTTGACGGCAATCGCCATTGGACATTCGGCATGGGGCATCGGCCGTCCGTCCGGGTAGCGCAGACGCCACGAGCCACACCATTCGCTCATTCCGATTTCGGGACGATGCGCCCAAAGGGCGGCGGCGGCCTCGTTGAAATAGGTAATCCGCCCCTGAGCATCCGTCATGTAGATCGCGGCAGCCGAATCCTCAACAAGTTGGGGAGCTGTGAAATCGCCGGCCAAATTACCGTCCAAGGCTAGTAATTTCTGATCCAGCATAGTCTTTCCCTTGAAGCCGCCTTGCGCGCTCGTTCCTCAATTAGGACATTGCCATATAAAGGAAAGCCGTGGTGATTTATTCGGTTGGGAATAAATCGCGTTTATCGCGATGCAGCCAGCGGGGCCGGCAGCAGTTCCAATCTCGCCCAACGCATCCGCCTTCAGCCGGACTTGTATCGGAACGATCTGCTGGCTGAAGCATTCCGGTTACCTCGACGATACTGTTTGAGGGAACCTGAACCATGAGAATCGCGCATGTCGCGCCACTCTATGAATCGGTCCCGCCTAAGCTCTACGGTGGCACTGAACGCATCATCTCCTATCTGACGGAAGCGCTGGTCGCGTTTGGTCACGACGTGACCCTCTTTGCCAGCGGTGACACCACGACATCAGCAAAGCTCGTGCCCTGTCGACAGATCGCGCTTCGTCTCGACCCTCATCCGCTGAAATCCGAGATTGCTGCGCATCTGGCCATGCTGGCCGAGGTCAGGCAGCGCGCCGACCAGTTCGACATCATCCATTTCCATCTCAGTCACTTCCTGCACTTTCCGTTCTTCGAGCATATGCCGGAACGGACTGTGACCACGCCGCATGGCAGGCTGGATTATACCGATCTAGCGCCGGCCTATGAGCGCTTTCCGAATTTCCCGATGATTTCGATTTCGCGCAGCCAGCGCATGGGGCTCGCAGAAGCCAATTGGCTCGCTACAATCCATCACGGGATTCCGGTCGATATTTACAAACCTGCTTTCGAAGCAGGGCGCGACGGGGGCTATCTCGCATTTCTGGGCCGCATGTCGCGGGACAAGCGGCCAGACCGCGCCATCGAGATCGCGCGACGCGCCGGGCTCAGGCTCAAGCTGGCGGCCAAAATCGGCGATGACGACCGCGCCTATTTCCATGAAGTGGTCGAACCGATGATCGATGGCGACCAGATCGACTATGTCGGCGAGATATCGGAAGACCGCAAAGCCGCCTTCCTCGGCAACGCCGCCGGGCTACTTTTCCCGATCGACTGGCCCGAGCCGTTCGGTCTTGCGGTCATCGAAGCAATGGCGTGCGGAACGCCGGTGATTACCTGGAATTGCGGAGCGATGCCGGAAATCGTCGACAATGGCGTGACAGGCTTCATCGTCGATTCGATCGAAGAGGCCGTCGCATTCATGCCGCAGCTTCTGCAACTCGACCGGCGCGAAGTGCGCCGAACCTTCGAGCGGCGCTTTTCCGTCGAGCGAATGGCCAGGGACTATGTCAGCGCCTATGCGCGGTTGCTCGGCGGTGCAGCCGAGGCGAAAGCCTCCTGAGGCGGCAGACGTTTTCGAACATATTGCAGCAACAACCGCAGAGTTTCATGACCGATGGCACAACTTGACGAGCGCAAGCTCGACCCGGCCCTTGCCCTTGCATCGCTGGACGATACCGCACCACGGGAGCCGCATCGCCAGTTCGCCCTGAAGCATGGCGATTGTTTCGCCGTAGCCGACGCCTATGGCGACATACGAGGTGCCGGCGACGGCTTTTTCCGTGACGACACTCGCGTCCTGTCGGAGTTTCGCCTGACGGTCGGCGGACGCCCGACTTCGCTGCTGGGCGCATCGCTCAGCCAGGACAATGTGCTGTTCACCACCAACCTGACCAACCTGCCAATCGAAAACCTCGAAGGCCGCGAGATGCCGCAGGGAGCGGTTCATATCGAGCGCGTCAGGCTGCTTTGGGAGAACCGTCTGTATGAGCGCGTGACCATCTCGAACTATAGCCAGCAGGATTCCACGATCGCGCTTTCCCTGCACTTCGCCGCGGATTTCCGCGACATGTTCGAGGTGCGCGGATCGACCCGGGCCAAGCGTGGAACGGTGCACGAAGCCGAGACGAGCACGGGTTCCGTCGTTCTGCGCTATGAGGGACTGGATAAGCTCGTCCGCGTCTCGGTGATCTCATTTTCCCATGCAGCCGATCATTTGTCGGAAGGCAGGGCGGATTTTCGCCTCGCCGTGCCAAAGCGCGGCCGGCAGATTTTTTACATCGAGGCCGGACCGGAAGTCGCCGGCCAGCCTTGCCGCCAACGCTTTCGTGCAGCAGCTGCCCGAGCGCGTTTCGGCATGCGGGCCAAGCGCCGTCACGGCGCGACGATCCACAGTTCGGGCCGCGTCTTCAACGATTGGGTCGGACGTGCGCGGGCGGATGTCGCGCTGCTCACCACCGAACTTGAAACGGGGCCTTACCCCTATGCTGGAATTCCCTGGTTCTCGACCGCCTTCGGCCGCGACGGCGTTATTTCCGCTTTGCAGATGCTCTGGCTCAATCCGGGCCTGGCCCGGGGCGTTCTTGCTTTCCTGGCGCAGCATCAGGCGACCGAAACGTCGCCTTTCAGCGATTCCCAGCCCGGCAAGATCATGCACGAAACGCGCAAGGGTGAGATGGCAGCGCTGCTGGAGCTGCCCTTCGGGCGCTACTACGGCGGCGTCGACACCACGCCGCTCTACATCCATCTCGCCTGCGCTTACGCCAACCGCACCGGCGACATGGCCTTCATGGATGCCTTGTGGCCGTCTCTCTGCGCGGCAGCTGACTGGATCGAGGAAGCCAGCCGCCTCACCGGTTTCCTCACCTATCAGCGCGCGGCCGATACAGGCCTTGCCAACCAGGGCTGGAAGGACAGTTTCGATTCCGTCTTCCATGCTGACGGCCGCATCCCGAAGGGCCCGATCGCACTGGTAGAGGTGCAAGGCTATGTCTTTGCCGCATTCAAGGGGCTGGCGGAACTAGCAGCGCGCCGGGGCGAGACCGAAAAATCTGCACATTGGGCAGAACGCGCCGAAGCGATGCGTATTGCCGTCGAGAAACACTTCTGGCTCGAAGATCTCGGCTTCTACGCGCTGGCGCTCGATGGCGATGGTAATCCTTGTATCGTCCGCACGTCGAATGCCGGGCATCTCCTCTATGTCGGTCTTCCGGAAGCCAGCCGCGCGGAAAGGGTGGCGGATCAACTTCTGGCAGCGCCCTTCCATTCCGGCTGGGGTCTGCGGACGGTTGCCGACGACGCCATCTTCTTCAACCCGATGTCCTATCACAACGGTTCGATCTGGCCGCACGACACGGCGATATGCGGTGCAGGCCTAGCACGTTATGGCGTGCGGGACGATCTGGTGCGGTTGATGAGCGGAACGTTCGAGTCTGCCGTCCATTTCAACATGCGGCTGCCCGAACTGTTCTGCGGCTTCACCCGGGCACCAGGCGAGGCGCCGATCGCCTATCCGGTGGCGTGCCTGCCGCAAGCCTGGTCCGCCGGTTCCGTCTTCATGCTCATGCAGGCCTGTTTGGGTCTCGAAATCGACGGCTGGAACGGGGAAATCCATGTCGATCGGCCGAGATTGCCGATCGGTATCGACAATCTCACCATCCGGCATCTTGGAGTGGGCGTGAACGCGGTGGATCTGACATTCCAGCGCGTGGGAGATCGCGTCGGAGCATTTCTGGCAAGCCGTGACGAGGGCAAAGTGCCGCTTATCGTCCGAACCTGATTTTCAGGAACCGATAGCGCACCGATGCGTTAGCCATCCACAAGCAGATCGCCTGCCAGCGGCGGCGATGCATTTTCTGACACAGACCCGATAGACGGCCGTTCCTGCGGCCGAGGATGATTTTGGCACTACCATGACAAGCGACGGCTTGGATATTCTGCATTCCCTCCCCACCCTTTGGTTCTTGATTGCGGCAAGCATTGCGCTCTCAATCTTCGCCCTGGTGTTTTCGTTGCGCCAACAGCGTCGAACTCATCGATCAGGCCCACATAGCGCCGGGGATGAGATGGTTCCCGACACGTCGAGCAAACTGCGCGAATATGAAAAAAACGGGCATTCGGCCGATGCTACTCTGGTCAATTGGTCGCCCGAGACGTTGCGCAGGATCTTGGCGAGCGAATTGCCAGGCGCTCAGGTCATCGTGGTGTCCAACCGTGAGCCTTACATCCACAATCTGACGGACGACGGCGATGTCGAGCTTGTGGTGCCTGCCAGCGGTCTCGTTTCCGCACTGGAGCCGATTACGCGCGCCTGCGCCGGCACCTGGATCGCCTATGGCGGCGGCTCAGCCGACCGGCAGACGGTCGACCAGAACGATCGCGTGGAAGTTCCGCCGGATCGTCCCTCCTATACGCTTCGCCGCGTCTGGCTGAGCGAGGAAGAGCAGCAAGGCTATTATCTTGGCTTCGCCAATGAAGGCCTGTGGCCGCTATGCCATATCGCTTTTACGCGACCCGTTTTCCGTGCCTCCGACTGGAAGGCATATGAGGCCGTGAACAGGAAGTTCGCCGACACGGTAGTGGCCGAGGCGCGCAATGAGCGCCCGATCGTGCTTGTGCAGGATTATCATTTTGCACTCCTGCCGCGCATGATCCGGGAGAGGTTGCCAGAAGCCATAGTCATCACCTTCTGGCATATCCCCTGGCCCAATTCCGAGGTCTTCAGCATCTGTCCGTGGCGCGAGCAGATACTGGATGGGCTTCTCGGCAGCTCGATTATCGGCTTCCATACCCAGTTTCATTGCAATAATTTCACCGAAAGCGTCGATCGCTTTCTCGAAAGCCGCATCGAGCGCGAGGATGCCGCGATCTCCTATGGCGGCCAGACGAGCCTGGTACATGCCTATCCGATTTCCATCGAATGGCCGCCAGCTCAGCTGGAAAACCTGCCGCCCGTCGTCGAATGCCGGGATCACATACGCGCCAGGTTCGGCCTGGACGAGGATGTGAAACTTTGCGTTGGCGTCGAACGTCTCGACTACACGAAGGGTATCCTCGATCGCTTCGAGGCGCTGGAGGAACTGTTCACGCATCATCCGGAATGGATCGGCAAAGTGGTTGTCCTGCAAATTGCAGCGCCCAGCCGCGGCACACTGCCGGCCTACCAGCAGCTCTACGATGATTGCCTTCAGCGGGCCGAGGACCTGAACCAACGCTTTGGCAGCGAGGGCTACAAGCCGGTACTAATGGTGGCGGAGCATCATAGCCAGGAGCAGGTCTATGAGATCTATCGAGCGGCCGACGTCTGCCTGGTGACCAGCCTGCATGACGGCATGAACCTCGTCGCCAAGGAATTCGTAGCCGCGCGCGATGACGAACAGGGCGTTCTCCTGCTCAGCACCTTTGCCGGTGCCGCGCGCGAACTTCTGGAGGCGCTGATCGTCAATCCCTACGACGCGACGATGATGAGCGACATGCTGCTTCAAGCCATAACCATGAGCCCCGACGAACAGCGCCGGCGCATGGCAAGCCTGCGCGACATCGTCCGCGACAACAACGTCTACAGATGGGCCGGCAGCATGCTGCTGGACGCCGCCCGGTTGCGCAAACGCGGTGCGATCGATCGCGCCACGGCAAATTTCGATTACCAGCCGCCATCCGCAAGCGGCAACATTGTCTCGATAGTCGATCGCAAGAGGGCGTCATGATGGACATACAGGAAAGACTGCGCGTGCCGGATCTGGCCGAAGGCAAATGGTCGTTGTTTCTCGACATCGACGGCACCTTGCTGGAACACGCCGCACATCCCGATGCCGTCGTCGTCAGCGAGGAGCTCCGTACTCTCCTGATCGATCTGGAGCGTCGGCTGAATGGGGCCGTGGCCTTCATCACCGGTCGCTCGATCGCTCAGGCGGACAGGCTTTTTCAACCGCTCAAGCTGCGCTCCGCCGGACTGTATGGACTGGAACATCGGCTGGAGCCGAACGGCCCGGTGGAAGCCGCAGGCGAACCTGATGATATCGCCGCTCTTGCGGCTGAGATCGAGGCGGAGTTCGCCGGCAGCGACATCTACATCGAACGCAAAGGCCCGATCCTGGCCGTCCACACGCGCGCAGCACCCCATCTGCTGGCCCGCGCCACGGAACTGGTCGACCGGGCGCTGGACAGGCTGCCCGAGGGTTATCGAACAATCCCCGGCAATGCCGGCGTTGAATTGATGCCACTCGAAGCGGCTAAGGGCGCCGCTATTCGCCGCTTCCTGAAAATCGCACCATTCACCGGAAGACGACCTGTGTTCCTGGGTGACGATACTTCCGACGAGAACGGCTTCGAAGCGATCAATGAAGCGGACGGCATTTCGATACGCGTCAAGCCGCAAGGCTCTACTCAAGCGACCTACTGCATCGACAGCGTCGCGGACACACTTGCCTGGCTGAAACAGCAGTTACGCAGGACGTAAGAACACGCCATTTGGCCGGGATCGGCGAAAACTGAGGCGTCGTCCACTGATCCTGGGTAGCGAAAATGTTCTCGAGGCAGATACCCGCCAGGCATTGCCCGGCAGGTATCCGATAAGATCAAAGACCGTTGTCCTTGAGGACCTGTGCGGCGTTTTCCTTGGTGATTTTCTCCGTCGGCAAGGTGATGGTCTTCTCAACCTTCTCGCCGCGCTGCTGGATCGCCTTCCTGGCAATCGCGATGCGCCGCCGCGCGGCTGACGCTGCAGGGTCGATTGATGATCCGCAATTCGTGCCGGCCGCTCAGGCCCGCCAAGCAGAACCTCAGCGCCTGATCAATCGGCGTGAAGCTGCCGCGATACCGGCGGGCCGACAATCAGGTCACGAAACTCTGCCGTGAAGCCGGCACGCTGCGGGGAACAGGCCATGACACCTATCTGAGCGTCCGCGTCGGTGAAGGGACAGAGGCGAGCCATCTGCCAGGTGGTGTTCGATCCGGTTGAGAACTGCACCCGCACGGCATTTCCATGCCGCGTCAGCCGCATCGATATTTCATCTCCGGGAGATACGCCATGAAGCGGTATGACCGACCAGTCCGAGACATCGCGTGTCACCACGACGCTGAAGTGCATAAGGCCATCGGTGAATTCGATCCCGGCCTTGATCCAACGATGGTCGTCCAGCCGCAGGAAAAGCCCCGCCTGGTCATAGAGCGCTTCGTATGCTCCCGTGACGGTTACGGATGCGGTGAAATCACCCCGCACAGGGGTGAGATATGCGTGCCCGCTGTCCCTGATGAAGCCATAAAAGGTTTCGCGCCAGAAATCCGTTTCCAGCTCCGTGCGCAACTGAAGATGCCTCGCATCGCCCGTCCAAACGGAGGGCTCATTGAGCCAAGTATAGGACGCTCCCATCGATCATATCGCCTTTGCTTTTTGCAGCCGTCGAAATCACAGTAGCAGTCAATGAGACGAAGGTAACAGGGTTCCCTGGAGGGCGACCGGAACCGGCTCACGCTCGCTGAGCGCCACGTCGAGATAGGTGATCGAGACGGTTCGCTGGTCATGGCGCCATTTTCGGCGATCCAAAAGACAGGAGATCACGCGGCGCGGATCGTCCGGCCTTCCTTGACCACCAGCAGCGGCTTCCCGAGAGTTGCGATGTCGAGCAAGGGATTGCCCTGGACCGCTATGATGTCGGCGGCCTTTCCTACCTCGATGCTGCCCATCTGCGACGCGATGCCGAGCGCCTCGGCACCTGTCATTGTTCCAGCGTGAAGCGCCTGATGCTCGCTCATGCCCCACTCGACGGCTAGCTGAAACTCCATGGCCGCCTCGTGCAGGGGATGAGTGGGGGCCCCGATGAGATCAGTGCCGAGCGCAAAGCGCACGCCGGCCTCGAGGCCGAGCTTGAAATCGCGCTGCATGATGGCCCAGTGGCGTTCGTAGGCGTCGCGCTCCCACTGCGGATAACGATAGGCGTCATAGGCCGCCCGGTGGAAATGCAGCTGCGAGATCGTGGTGACGACGATCTTCTTCTGTTCCACCAGCAGCGCGCGCGTCTGCGGCGTTATCCCATAGCCATGCTCGATGATGTCCACGCCGCCTTCGACCGCGAGCCTTACCGACCCCTCGCCGATCGCATGAGCACTCACGTAAAGCTGGTTGCGGTGAGCTTCCTCGACAGCCGCTCTCACCTCTTCCAGGCTGAAGGTCGCAACCTGGTTGAGCGGGTCATCGCCCCAGGCATGATAGCGGTCGTGGACACCGCCCTTGGAAAGCCCGAGCTTGATGAAGTCGGCCCCTTCCCGCACACGTTGGCGCACAGCCTGAACAAGGCCCGCAGGACCATCGGCCACCTCACCGCTCGACCTTGCCACCGAGAGGGAAACATAACGTGAGTCCCAGGTGCCCGAGGTGGAAGAGATGAAGCCGCCGGCAACCTTGAGCCGCGGCCCCTCCGCAAACCCATCGTCTATCGCGCGCCTGACGTCGGGCCCGATCGTCGATCCGAGACAGCGTGCCGAGGTGAAGCCGGCATGGAGCATGCGCTTGAGTTCAGAAAGCGCGCGGGCAGCACGGTAGGGCTCGCGTTCCGTGGCAAGCAGGTGGAGCTGGGTGCTGTCGACGCCGAAAGTGTGCATATGGGCATCGATCATGCCCGGCATCAGCGTGGCGCCGCCTAGATCGCGCTGCTCGCATCCCGGCGGACAAGGCACAGCACCGTCTTCGCCGACCGCGGCTATGCGCCCAGCCTCGATCAATATCGCGCCATTCCTGATTGATTGAAGGTCCGGCCCCGCGAGGACCAGCCCTGCCTTGAGCCTCACTTGGTCCATCATGACGCCTCCCTAATTTGTTTGATTTTGGACTAACTAAAATGATATATTGTGCGGATTTGACATATATGCGCTTGTGTGTCAAAGGCTCGCCAACATGGGGGAAAGCCGCGTCCATGACGCCTTCGCAAGCACGACTTCGTACCGGTATACTGGAAGCTCTGAGCACGAGCGGCCCTCAGTCGCGTGCCGAGCTTGCGCGTAAATTCGGCGTTTCCCGTTCCACCATGTCGGCCGCGATCACGGCTCTGAGCGAGGAAAATCTCGTCGAGGAAGAGAACACTTCCAACCATACGGCGAAGGCTGCCGGAAGACCCGGAACGCGTGTCGCGCTCGCCGCGCCCAAAGGTTATTTCGTCGGCATCGATTTCGGCCGCATTTTCATCAAGGCGGCGATTTCCGATGCGAACTATCGCATCGTCGAACAAATTTCCTGCGACTTCGACATCGATGTTCCGGCCGATCAGGCGCTCGACCTGGCTGCGGAAAATGTCGAGAAGATCATCGCCTCATCCGGCATCGACCGAGCGGAAATCAAAGCTGTCGGCATAGGTGTTCCAGGCCCTGTGGATGCAGCCACGGGTGAGCTTCATGCGGGCTCCATCCTCGCGCGGTGGGTCGGCACGGATGTGACGGGGGGCTTGTCAAAGCGTCTGGGCCTTCCCGTCTATATGGACAACGACGCCAATCTAGGCGCGCTGGCAGAGAGCACCTATGGCGCCGCGCGTGAAACGCAAGTCGCGCTCTATGTGCTTCTGTCCGTCGGCGTTGGGCTGGGCATCGTCATCAACGGGCATGTCTTCAGGGGTACAAGCGGTATCGCCGGCGAACTCGGCCATATCGTTGTGGACGAGCATGGCGCCGTCTGCCGTTGCGGCAGCCGCGGGTGCCTGGAAGCGATTGTCTCAGTGAACGCGCTGGCCAAGGCGCTCAGCATCTCGCATGGGGATATCTCCTCCGACGAAATGCTACGCAAGGCCGTTGCCGGCGATGTCGGCGCCAACAGGATCGTGTCGGACGCGGGCGCGCTGGTCGGTCGCTATGTCGGCCACCTCTGCAGCTACTTCAATCCCGAACTCGTCATCGTCGGCGGCGAACTGATGCGCGCCGGCGACAGCCTGCTTCAACCACTCAACGACGCGATGCGTCGCTTCTCCATTGCGCGCGCGACCGAAAATGTCCGCGTGGTGCCGGCCTCGCTCGGCGAACAGGCCGAACTCATAGGCACGCTGCTGTTCGCAGGTGAGCGGGCCCGTGCTGCCGATGTGCTGCTGACACAGACGGTGAGCGCAGCCCGCGATATGGAAGGACAATTATCATGACACCGATCGACGGCGCCGCCGCCAACGCACGGCAGGAAAAAGCCGCCAGGGGGTGGGCATCGCTTTCGAGCTATGCGCTGCCGATCATTTTCGTGCTGCTCTTGATCGGCTTCAGCCTGATGGTGCCGCATTTTGCAAGCTGGGCCAATTTCGCCAACGTGCTGCAGCGCAATTCCATCATCGGCATCGTCGCCTGCGGCATGCTGCTGATGATCATCACGGGCGGTTTTGACCTTTCCGTGGGTGCAGTGGGCGCAATGTCGTCGGTGGTGGCCGCAGCACTGATCGTTCAGGTCTCAATGCCGCTCGGTATCGTCGTGGCGCTTTTGCTCGGGCTGGTGGTCGGCCTCGCCAACGGCTTCTTCATTGCCAAGATCGGCATAAACCCGTTCGTCACGACGCTTGCGACGCAGGTCCTGGTTACCGGGTTCCTCTTCGTTGGGACGGCTGCGCAGCCGGTCTATGGCGTTCCTGAATCGTTCACCGTACTTGGCCTCGGCCGTATCGGACCCATCCCGATCCCCACCATCATCTTCGCAGGGGTGGCGCTGGTCACCTGGGCGATCCTGCGGTTCACCACGCTCGGGCACTACATCTACATCGTCGGCGGCAACAAGACAGCCGCCCGCCTTGCCGGCATCAATGTCGACCGGGTGATCCTGATCACTTATGCGCTTGGCGGGCTTTTTGCGGCAATCGCGGGCATCGTGCTGCTCGGTCAGACCAATATCGGCCAGCCGGCAAGTGCTGCCGATTGGCCGCTGACGGCAATCGCGGCCGTCGTGGTGGGCGGCGTGCCGCTCAGCGGAGGCGTCGGCCAGGTCTGGAGCGCAGTGCTCGGCACGTTGCTGCTCGGCATCATCGCCAATGCCCTCAACCTTCTCGGCGTATCGCCCTTCTGGCAACCCGCCGTGACCGGCGCGGTCATCCTCGTGGCCGTGGGACTAGACAGCTATCAACGCAAGCAGCGCGAGTTGCGCTGATTATCAGGGAGGAGAACACCCATGACGCATAACATACACTACACACGCCGCACCGTACTGGCAGGCGCCGCCGGCCTCGCCGTGCTGGCAAGCACCGGCTTCGCAAGGGCACAGCAGGGCAAGCGGATCGGGTTCATGATCTGGAACACGTCCGTGCCTTTCTATTCCAACCTCATCAAGACCGCGAACGAGACGGCCGCCGCGAACGGCATCCAGCTCGATATCCAGAGCGGCAATGGCGACCTCGCCACGCAGATTTCGATCGTCCAGCAGTTCCTCGCCCAGCAGGTCGACATGATCATGATTGCCCCGAGCGACCCGAAGGGCATCGTGCCGGTGATCCGCCAGGCGAACGCGGCCAACATCCCGGTGATGGCGGTTAATACCAGCGCCGACACCAGCTCGGGCGCCAAGGTCGTCACCTATGTCGGCGTAGACGATTTCGTCTTCGGCCAACGCCAGGGCGACCTCATTGCCAAGGCGCTCGACGGAAAGGGCAAGATCGCCTACATCCTCGGCAAGCTCGGCACGTCCGCGCAGCTCGCCCGCGAGGCGGGCCTGATGGACACGCTGAAGAAGTATCCGGACATCACGATCCTCGAGAAGCAGGCTGCCGACTGGGATAACTCCAAGGCGCTTTCGATCACCCAGGACTATCTCAGCAAATATCCGCAAGGCTCCATCGACGCCATCGTCGACCAGGGACCGGAAGGCGTGAACGGCGCGAACTTCGCCATGGAGAACGGCCGCACGGATGTGAAGTTCATCCTGGGCGACTATCCGCTGGATGTTCGCAACGCCGTCATCAAGGGCAGCGTCTACGGCACCGTCAACCAGGATCCGGCACCGCAGGGCAAGGTCGCGATCGAAGATGCCATCCTGTTGTTTGCCGGCAAAGCCGATCAGATCCCCTCGCCCAACCACTATCTCGATCTGCCGACGATAACCAAGGAGAACGTCGAAGAGTATGCCGCGGCCTGGGGCGGCTGAGACAAGGACGATGTCGATGCTTCTGGAGATGCGCAATATCCGCAAGAGCTTTTCGGGCGTGCAGGTTCTCCGGGGCGTCGACTTTTCTTTAGAGCCCGGTGAAATCCATGCTCTTGTCGGCCACAACGGGGCCGGCAAGAGTACCCTCATGAAGGTGCTCGGCGGAAACTATGCCGATTATACTGGCGACATCCGCCTTGCCGGAGAAGACATCAGGCTGGGCGCCCCGCGCGACGCGCTGCAACGCGGCATCGCCATCATCTATCAGGACTTTTCGCTGGTACCTGAGCTGTCGGTTGCGGAAAACATCGCGCTCGGGCGCGAGCCGCGCGGCCTCGTTTCCGGCACCATCGCCTATAAGCAGTTGCGCGAACGCTCGGAGCTTGAAGCGAAACAGCTTGGCATCGCTCTACCCATGGACATGCCGGTGCGCAGGCTTGGTGTCGGCGCGCAGCAATTGACGGAGATCGTCAGGGCCTGCTCTCAGGATGTGCGTATCCTGGTGATGGACGAGCCGACCGCCCGTCTCGCTCCGGCCGAACGCGAGCTGCTGTTCTCGACCATGCGCAGGATGGCTGCGGAGAAGAAGGTCGGCATCGTCTATATCAGCCATTTCCTCGATGAGGTCTGCCGGTTGTCCGACCGCATCACGGTGATGCGTGATGGCGCAGTCGTGGAAACCAACGCCGGTTCCTCCTACACGGTCGATAGTCTGGCTCAGCTCCTGGTCGGTCACGATGTCGTTGCCAGTTCGGCACCGCCTGCCGGCGAAAGCCTAGCGGACGAGTCGCGGGAAGCGCTCACAGTCAAAAACCTCAGCATCGAAGGCCGGGCGCCGACCGATCTTACGATCCGCCATGGCGAGATCGTCGGACTGGCGGGACTGGTTGGTTCCGGCCGCACGCGTTTCGCCAGGGCGCTGATCGGAGATGTGCGCAATACCGGCAGCGTAGCAGTTGACGGGCGGGCCGTGACGAGGCGCACCCCCGGTCGCGCCGTCCGTAACGGACTGGTGCTGGTGCCGGAAGACCGCAAGGTGTCCGGTCTGGCACTCACCTCCTCGGTCGAAGCCAATATCGTGACGAGTTCGCTCGCCAAACTGCTTTCGAAGGCAGGCATCGTTCGCCCGGGAAGCCGTCCGCGCATGGCGCTGGACATGATCAAGCGCTTCGCGATCCGCCCGCCGGATCGAAAGAAGATTGTCGGCCAGTTGAGTGGCGGCAATGCACAAAAGGTCATGGTCGCGCGTGCCGTCGCGTCCCGGCCAAAGGTCATGCTTCTCGATCAGCCGACGGCCGGCGTAGATATCGGCGCCAAGGCCGAGTTGCACAACCAGATCAGACTGGCGGCCCAACAGGGTGCCGGCATCCTCGTCATATCCGACGATCTTGACGAACTGCTCGATCTTAGCGACCGCATCGCTATCATGACGGGCGGAACAATCAGCGGTTCCTTCCGTAAGGCGGATCTCTCCCGCGCCAGCCTGCTCGCCGCAATAAGCAGGGTGCCGGAAAGCATCTGACAGACCAAGGCGCTCAGCTTCGGAAGGATTTGAGCGCGGCCAGCATCGCCTGTCCTGTCTCGTTGCCGCGCATGTCGAGAAGATCGGTGAAAGTGAAGACACAGACGCCGCTGGCGTTGGACTCGGCGAGCGCGCTCAAGGCCTGTGCGAATTCTGCGGCGGATAGCTCGCTCTTGCGGCCACGGCCTGCGTGCATCCCCTCGAGATAGAGTGCTTTCGCCTGCAGGGTGCAGATCGCCTCGTTTCCACTGCGTTTCCTGATGTCATTGGTTACTTCGGCCGGCCATTGCGGCGGTCGGGCGAGGATCTGATGATAGGCCATCACCTCGAAGATATCGACAACGCTGGCAAGCGTGGCGATGTTCTGACCGAAGACTTCCTCGACGGCATTATCGAAGTCTGTGCGGAAGAACGGCAAGGTGTTGATCGAGTATTTAAGACCGTCCTGAACAGCCGCAAGCTCATGCCGGATGTGCGCTATGGCTGAAACGGTCCTGGCACACTTCCAGTCTGTCCATGCTTGCCGATGCCGTTCCAGGATGATGCGGGCCGCTGCAGTGGGAACGCCGGCCGGGACCGCCAATCCGAGATCACGATTGAAAGCGTCGACCGTGCGGGCGGAAAAGCAATATTCCGGCTTTTCGGCACGACGATCGCCCGGCAGCCAAGTTTCCCAGAAGCCCGGCCAGCGGATGAAACCGAGATGCACAGCATCCGGTTTCAGCGCGGCGACACCATGGCGCAGCAGATCGATCTTGTGGGCGATATTCTCCTCGCGATCCGGGGGCAGGCCGATGTACCAGTCCTCCTGCCGCGCCGGGCGCCCCCATTGGTCGATGGCTGTCAACTCCGGATGCGATGCAGAAAAGGCCGGATCGAAGCAGATGTTGAGGCAGGCGAAATAGGCGATGCCCCTTTCGCGCAGAAGCTCCCGGAATGCCACGTCGTCGAGGGCGTCATAAGCCTTCCTATCGTCGTCTGTGACGGCGCTGGCCACCGCCGAATTCGACATCGGCAGGAACTTGCTCTGCGCTATCACATAGGTCACCCCCCATTGCGCAAGTAGATCGGCCGCCTGGACGGCGCTCATCCTGTGACGGAGAAACCAGTCGTTGTCGTAGATTTTGACGCCGAACCTCAGATCCAAAATTTCTCTCTCTTTTGTAATGCTCGCGATACGGAAGCTATCCGCAATCGAACCATATAACCAAATGCTGTCCGAACGTCTTGTCGGTGGCTCTCACAGCTAGTCCTGCATTCGACAAAACAGATGCGACGATGAAATGTAACCATGCGTAACATCATTGCCAGATAATCCTCCCTGATGGATGCCGCCAGGGATTGAAACGTTGAACGCGGCTCCGCAGGCGGCGCAATCTGACGATGCGGAACCCCGGAGGATTCCGCGGCGTCATCTTGGCCATCTGGGAGGAACTCTTGGCTTACTTAAGGCTGCTTTCGGCAACGCTCGCGGCGACACTGTCGCTTTCGGGTCCCATCTTCGCTCAAGACGCCGCAGGCTTGCACGTCGGTGCAACGCGTGTGGACATCACACCTCCTGCCAGCCCGGATTTTCCGGCGATGAACGATTTCGACCATGAGAAGCTCTACCTTCGCGCCATCGTTATGGACAATGGCGATAACCGGGCAGTGCTGATTGGTGCAGACCTCGGCGGCATCAACGAGGACGTCTGGGCAGATGCCAGCCAACGGATCGCGGACGAACTCAACATTCCCGTGGCGAACATCATCATGTCCTCCACGCATACTCACAGCGACTGGCCAGCGAACGCAACCACCGCTCCCGGCACACCCCGTTACGGCAGCGAATTCGTAGCCAATGTATCGCTGGACGCGGTCAAGGACGCGATGACAAAGCTTAAGCCGGCGCGCGTCGGCTATGCGACCGGCGAGGCTTACCTCAACGTCAATCGCGACGTCGTCAGCCGCAACACCAAACGCTGGACGCAAGCTGCCAATCTTTCCGCAGCTTCAGACAAGACCGTCGGCGTGCTGTCTTTTGTCGGCGCCGATGGCGAACCGATCGCAGCTTACGTCAACTACGCCATGCATCCGGTCAACGGTTACCTGGCGGGTTTTGTCTCCGGCGATTTTGCGGCTGCAACCAGCCGCTACGTCGAGAAGGCCTTCGGCGACGACATGGTGACGGTCTTCACCCAGGGCGCCTCGGGCGACCAGAACCCGCGCTGGCTGCGCACGGGAACCAATGCTCTTGCCTCGAAAGGCGGCGCCAAGATCACCGGCTACGAGATGATCCGCGAGGATATCGAGGCGCCGTTGCGCAACAAGACGGTTGCGGACGGTCCGCTTGATCCAGTGGTCGCGCATCAGCTCGGTTCTTACATGGAGGCATTGGGCACCATTCTCGGCGAAGAAGTCATCCGCGTCATGAGCGACGTCAAGGATCTGCAGGATGATCCAAAAATCTGGGGCAAGCAGAACACGCTGACCTGCCCTGGGCGCAAGCGGCTCGATAACGCTCGCGAAGGTGTTGCCGGCCAGTATGAGCCTGGGCCGGATGTAGACATTCGTTTCGGCCTGCTGGGTATAGGCAACATCGCACTCGCCACGACCAATGCCGAAATCTACACAAAGATCGGCCAAGGCGTGAAGAAGGGATCGCCGATCTCCAAGACGATGTATGTCACCTTGGCAAACGGAAGAGCCCTTTCAGGCTATATTCCGGACGACGAATCCTTCGGCCACCAGACGTTCCAGGTTCTGGGAACGCGGCTCCTCCCGGGCTGTGCCGAGCAGGGAATCGTACAGGGTCTCTCCGACCTGGCAGCGGAGTATATGGCGCAGTAGAAAATGCTCTAATCTTGGCCGGAGTACATAAGAAAAGGGCCCTCTGTCTTTCGGCAGAGGGCCTTTCTCTTTTTCGTGGGTCCGCCGCGCGCTAGAAGCGGCCCTTCTCACCCACCCAGCGGTCAACAAAATCAAAGGTTCGCTTGGCGGTGTCGCCATATTCGGGCCGGCAGGCATCAAAGCCGTGGGTAGCACCTTCCACGGAGGCATAGGCCTTATCGGTCGCGGCCAGCCGGTCGAAGATGATCTCGCCTGGCACAACGAGGTAGTGGCAGCTCATCGTCAACACCAATGTCGGCACCGTGATCCCTGCTGCATTTCCTGGCGTGGAACTGTAGGCCGAGGCCCAATCGACACCGACGATATCGTCGGGCGTAACCGCGTAGCCTGCGGTCGTGCGGATCGCCGCATTGGCAAGGAAATTGCGCACTGTGGTGTCATAATTCATCGATCCCAGCACCTCGAGATCGCGCGGATGCGTTGTCAGGGGCTCGCGCACCGAGGGCACAATGACGGTTTCCTCTCGCCCGTCTGCATGAAGCAGCAAATGCGGCACCTTGGTGTGAGCGAGGAAAGTCGGGTCCGTCTGATAGGGCCGCGCGCCCAAGGCCCGGACGCCTATACCGCGGACCACGAATGGTTCATCGTTCTTGAAGGCACCTTTGCCGGCCTCTATTTGCTTTAGCCGTTCCAGGGCTCCATCAATCACCTGGGCATTGCGCGTGGCCTGGCCAGCATAGAACTTCGCCGCGAATTCCGGCGAATAGTTCGCCTTGCCACCGGCCACGAAACCATTGGCCTCGGTGAACATATCAAGCGCCGGGTCGCGGCCCTCTTCAAGCACCGCCGGGTCCATTGCCGTCATCTGGTGCGCGGCGCCCAGCGTCGGGTCCAGCAGCACCACGCCATCGGCCGGCGCAAGCTTCTCGAGATCCTTGCCAGTGCAGGGATAGACCTTCTCAGGTCCCTGGCAGGCGACGGGGCCATTTTCGGCAACGTTCTGGTAAAGCGCACCGAGATGGCTGCCGCCGCTGTGGGCCAGAAGAATGACCTTCTCGATGCCGGGAAGGCTGCGCAGGTGGGAAATGCCCATAGAAATGCTCGGGAGGTAGTTCTCCGGCGCAGGGTCACCGACGTCGCGGTCGCCGCGATAGTTCACCAGCATAACGCGGTAGCCGCGCTGTGCCATGAACCAGCCAGGCCGCTCACCATAGTTGTCGCGATTGGTATGAGAAAACACCATCGCCACCCGCGAATTCGGGCCAGGCTCCGCCGGCTCCAGCAGGAAGCCTTCGGAGACCGGTCCGAACCGGATATAGGTCACTTTGACGTCGGACGCGCCAACGGGCGCGTTTTGCGCCGAACTCGGCGTGGCAAAGGAAAAAACAGCGAGCATCGCAGCAAGAGCGAGGCCGGTCCTGGAAAAGTTCATTCATGACTCCATTCGGTAATTGACGTACCGCAGCCGTAAGCAACAGCAGCGGAAAAGAACCGCCGACGCATATGCGACGGCGGTTCCATCTCGTTTGGCCACCAGAGAACTACCAGCGTGGCCCGAGCTACTGGCGCGGGTGCAGTTCGCTCAGCCCGTACTTGGCAAGCACGGCCTTGCGGTTCACCGCATCACGCGAAGGGTAAGGCGTTCCCTCGACAGGATAGGCATAGCCATCTGCGAAGCGGACAAACGCCGGCCCGGATTCCGGCTGTGGCCATTTCGGAAGGCCTTCACCGTTGGGGTCACCGGATCTCACGAAATTCGCCAGATAGGTCGACATGGTATCGGCCATCCGATGATCGACGTCGGTCCAGGGACGCTGGCCAGGTTGGTCACGCATCGAATTCATGAAATACCAAAGGTCGGCCGAATGGAAAGAACCGTAGAACTCGGCGTTGCGGCCGGGTGGCGGGTTGTCGAAGTAATAGACGAAGGCGTTAAGATCCTTGCTGTTCGCCTTGGCATGTTCCGCAGAGACCAGCGCGGTTTGCAGCAGATTGTCGGCGTCGGCACGCAGCCGCAGACGGTAGGCGTGCGTGGGATCGGACGCCTGATAGGCGTGCGTTCCCTCCTCTCCGTAGGTCTTTTCAAGAAACTTGGCGAAGTCCTCCGGGTTCATCGTCCCTTCGGGGTCGCCTTGCGTCGAGGAGCGCTCGTCGGCATTGGCGCCAATCATGAGATCGATGCCGTCAAGCGCTCCCGGGCGGAGCAGTTTCGCCGAGTCCTGCGTGATGAGCGTATCATCGATGATGAACTGCCCGACGGCTGCTTTCAGCGCATAGTGCATCAGCTGATCATCGGGGCCCAGTCTCTTGGTCACGAAGTCCTCTGCCGGGATTGCCCGAAGGTCCGCCAAACTCATCGGTTTGCCGAAGAGTTTCTCCAGCGATGCAGCATTTTCTGCCTCTTTAGCCATGCGCATTGGGAAATCAGTGTCGAGCAACCCGCCGGAGGCGCTTTGCATCACCGCGCGATGGAACAGCCCCCGCGCCTTCGGGATGCGCAACAGCATACCAACATTGCGCGAACCGGCTGATTGGCCGCCTATCGTCACATTCGAAGGATCGCCACCAAAGCCCTCGATGTTGTCGCGCACCCATTCCAGTGCAGTCACGAGGTCGAGAAGGGCAAGGTTGCCTGAGGTGCCTTCCGGACTCTCGGCGCTCAGTTCTGCCGACGAGAGGAAACCAAAGGCGCCTAGGCGATACTGCACCGGCACTACGATGATGCCCTTGGCGGCGAGCTTCGAAGCCCAGAACTCGATCTCCGAAGCGTAACCATGATCATTGCCGCCACCATGAATCCAGACGTAGACGGGCAACTTGTCGCCGGCATCCTTTGCCGGCGTGAAGACGTTCAGGTTCAGACCATTCTCGCTGGCCTTCGGCATGAAGTCGTTGTCGTAGTAGAACTCGTCGCCCCAGAACGCCCCGACGGGATTCAGCTTCACGTCCTGCATCGACTGGTCGCCCCAGCTATCGGCGACCTTGACGCCCTCCCAGGGTTCGACGGGCTGCGGTGGCCGAAAGCGGTTTTCGCCACCGGCCGGGCCTGCAAATGGAAGGCCCTTGAACAGCTGAACGTCTGGAACGTCGGTTTCAACGCCCTTCACCTTGCCGCCGGCAATTTCAACGACATCGACGGGTGCGGCAATCGCACAGGGCATCAGGCCGGCCAGCATCATGCTCCCCGCCATCAACGCTCTCACCACGGATCGGCGTACCGATCCGTTGATTGTTCCTGTTAACATACTGCAGTCCTCGCTTATCCCATCCCTGGATGGGTCACTTCGTTTGACAGTCTTTCGGCATCAGGCAACTCAGCCACCTGTTCGACCGGAGACGATCTCCAGCAATTTGTCGTCGTGGTGATCCCGTACGGTGCTGTAATTGTCGAAGATCATCGTCGCACCGCCCTCTCCCGTGAACGCGGGCCAATGCGGCAGACCGGGATGGTTCGGATTGCCGTCCCGGGCGAAGTGCACCCAGGCCTGGCTCACGGCACGAGCCATCGCCTTGGCATCCGCTCCGCCGCCCGTCACCTGCGGGACGAGGTCTATGTTGTTGAACACATGCGGAACCTCCGACACGTGCCAGGCGCCGCCGATACCGTCGAGCACCGGCGAGTTCCAGGCGAAGACGTAGGAATAAACCGGCGCCTTGCTATTGCCGGCCTTCAGTTCGGCCATATCGACCACGCCCTGACGCCGCGTCGAATCCCAGAAATAGAGCTCGGAGAGCTGGCGCCCGGGATAGGCCTCCTTCCAGGCCGCGGTCATCGCCTCGGCTTTGTCGCCGAAGCGCTCGGCGATCTTCTCGGTTGTGTGCTCGGGCGTCCAGGCGTTCATGTTGTCGGCGAACAGGAGATCAGGCTTGTTGCCGATGATCGTTCCATTTTCATGCAGCACGTTGCCGATCAGCAGCGGCTTGTCGGCGGAGAACTTGGCCCAGCCGACCGTGACCGGATCCTCGGGCATGCAGCTGCCGTCGATCACCGGGCGCCAACCAACACCTTTGGCAAGCCCCGCTTCTTCGACCTGCTTGAGTGCTTTATCGCCCGCCGCTAGAAGCTGGTCGTAAGGAACCGTCTCGATCTGCTCAATGGTTTCGGCCGTCAGGCCCAGATTGGCTACAGTCCGCTCGGAAATTGCGCGGGCCAGATCCTGGGGCATCGCGACCACACCGGAGGCGCCGGACTGAACCACCGACTTGTCGAACAGATCGACGGCCGAAGGCGTCCCCATGAGAAAGCGCACTTTGCCGCCACCGCCGGATTGGCCAAAGATGGTGACGTTTTCGGGATCACCGCCGAATTGAGCGATATTGGCCTGGACCCATTCCAGCGCCGCCACGATGTCGCGCATGCCCGTATTGGCCGACTTGGAATAACGCTCGCCATAGGCCGACAGGTCGAGCGTACCCAGGATGTTCAGCCGGTGGTTCAGCGACACGACGACAACGTCGCCGGAGCGCGCGAGATTGGCGCCTTCGTAGCTGGTGCCCTCGATCGATGAGCCATTGGTGAAACCACCCCCGTGCAGCCACACCATGACCGGCCGTTTCGCGCCGTCTTTGACCCCCGGCGTCCAGATGTTCAGAAACTGGCAGGCCTCGTTTTCCGGCAAGTAGCGATGGGGGTTGAATTGCTCGTCATTGGCGACAGCAATCATTGTCGGATAGGGACAGATCTCGCCATAGTTCATGGCGAGGCGAAGTCCCTCCCACTTGTCGGGAGCTTCCGGCGCCATGAAGCGCGCGGCCTTGGCATAAGGAACACCGCGGTAAGTGTATATTCCGTTGTCGACAAAACCCAGCAGATCGCCTTGGGCAACGGTAACCGCACCCTTATTGGCTGTGGCAACGAAAGGTGCGTCCTGTGCCAGCGTGGCGGCGGGTATTGCGCTGCCGAACGTCAAAGCGACCAGCGCCGCATAGGGCAGGTTTCTCAGTACAGCCATCGTGAAATTCTCCTCCTGGGTCACAGTTTCGTTTTGGGGATGCCGACCGCCGCAGACGGCCGGCGCAGTCTCAGCGGGATTGTTCGATCAATCCCAGGGCGCCGGACAGGAAACCCTGTTCGGCACATCCCACCGCCGCGCGGGTGTCGGTGGCGGGATACGTTCTCAGCGCATAGGCAGCATCATCCACGACGAAGCGGAACGGGCCAAAATTGGTACCGACAAAGAGTGTGTTCTTTAGCGGCGACGTCAGCCGCAACTTGTCCCACAGCCGCGGCACGACATTTCCGTCTGCCGTTACATAGGCGACATCGCCCAGTCTCAGCACGCCCATCGTCAGGGTCACATCGTTGAATGGCGCATCGACGAAATCACAGGCCGGGAGCTCCGAACCCTCGGTGTATGCGCACATGGTTCGAAGGTTTCGCGGGGTCGTCTGCTTGCCGGGGCAGGTCAGGCTGTCACTGACGGCAAAGATTGGAAGCGCCGCATCCGAACTCTCGATGCGCGACATGCGGGCCAGCGCCTCCTCGCCGAGGATAACGCCCATCGCATCCATGATCCTCTCGGCGGTCTTGGCGGTACGGCTCGGATCCTCATCGAACCAGACGCGGTAGGCAGGCGTCGCCGGCGAGCCGACCGTGAACAGAGCCACTGCCTTGCCGCCCAGAGCGTCCTCGATGTAACGCGAGGTCACGCCGGGCACGTCACCGCTGATCTCGGTCTTTGCAGGCTCGTAGACCACGGGCTCGATGCCGTAGTTCAGCACCACGGCAATCGGCCTGCCATCGAGACTTTCGAACTTGTGCACACCGAGCGTCTGGTCGACTGCCTCAAGTCCGGTACGGTCGATGCCGTCGATGTACCGGTGCTGCTTCTTCGACCATTCGTCGCGGCCCAGAACCAGGCTGACGCTACCGCTGTCGTAGCCGGAGCGCGCAGGCTGGAGATCGGCCTCAGCCTTGCGGATCGCTTCGATAACGCCCGCCTTCACTGCCGCCGTAAAGGTCTCGGAAGTCGGTATCGGCGAATTGCCGGGGGGCGATACGCGCAATGAGTTGTGTGTGTGCGTAGTCCCGAGCATCACCTGCGTCACGGGAACGTGGAACTGGTCCGATATCTGTTGAACGAGAGCGCCATAGATATCCGCAGCAATGGCCGGAACCTCGGCCACGGCGATAACCGCCCGCTGACCGCCGCTCTCCACGATCAACGCTCGCGCGAAGATATGATCGTGGATCGAGGTCAGCGGCTTTGGCAGGTGTTCGACGGCAGGGGTGATATCGACCATCCCCGCGCCGGCCTTCAAACCGGCTTGTCCAGCGTCCTGTGCAAACGCCGCGCCCGCCGACAGCGACGCGGCAACAAAAATATGCAGGGCGAGAAGGCTCGCCTTTATGTATGCCATCATGTCCTCCCATGGGCCGACAGCATGCGACCCACCTTGTCATTGTGGGGAACTTTCCTCGTCTTTCAACGGCGAGTGTCTCGCCTTGGGAGAGAGTGGTGCTGATTTTCGACCGGCACGTTACGTTACGTTACAATCTCGCCGGTTGGGTCTCTGAACGCCTCGCCTGCGACGAGCCAGAGGGTCAATTCAGCCTTTCGCCGGACTCGGGCCGGAAGTAGGAAATCTTGTTGAGATCGAAGGCCAGCGGCAGCGTATTTCCCGGTCGAGCCTTCGTATCAGAATGCAGTCGCGCAGTTAGCTGCCGGCCACCCAGATGCGAGATCACATAGGTGTCTGCCCCTGCCGGCTCCACGGTATCTATCATGCACTCGACAGTCTGCACTTCGCTGCCCGGCCGGAAGCCCGCTTCGGTAATGTCCTCAGGGCGCAATCCGACGATAACGTCGTCCGGCAAATCTCTGGCGGCAGGATGGTTCAACACCAAAGGCGCATGCCCCGGCCGCGCGATCTCGACCTTGGCGCAGGCGCCGTCGCGGTACACACGGGCGGGAATAAAGTTCATCGCCGGCGAACCCATGAAATCCGCCACGAAAATGTTGGCGGGCCTGTTGTAGATCTGCGACGGCGTGCCGACCTGCTGTATCACGCCACCCTTCATGACGGCGATTTTCGAAGCGAGTGTCATCGCCTCGATCTGGTCATGGGTAACGTAGACCATCGAGCGCCCGAGCCACTGATGAAGCTTCTTGATCTCGGACCGCATCTCGACGCGGAGTTTGGCATCGAGGTTCGACAGCGGTTCATCGAAGAGAAAGAGGGCCGGATCGCGTACAAGCGCCCGTCCCATCGCCACTCGCTGCCGCTGGCCTCCCGACAGCTGCGCCGGCCGCCGGTCGAGTAGTTGCTCGATTTGCAACTGCCCTGCCACCTCGCGCAATTTGCGCTCCTTCGTTGCCTGGTCGACGCCGCGCACCCGCATGCCGAAGGTGATGTTCTTGGCCACCGACATCGTTGGATAAAGGGCATAGGACTGGAACACCATTGCAATGTTCCGGTCCCGCGGGCTCACACCCTTCATGTCCTGACCGCCGATAAAGATCGCACCCGAGGTCGTGTTCTCCAGGCCCGCGATGCAGTTCAGCAAGGTGGATTTGCCGCAACCTGAAGGACCGACGAGTACGAGAAATTCTCCCGGCTGGACCGCGATATTGATGTCCTTGAGGATTTCGGCGGAACCGAAGTTTTTGTATGCGCGGCGGATTTCGAGGATCGGCGCCATGACTGTTACCCCTTGACGGAACCCGCGGTCAGACCGCGTATGAAATACTTGCCGGCGACGATGTAGACGAGAAGTGTTGGAAGAGCCGCGATGATCGCCGCGGCCATGTCGACGTTATATTCCTTAACCCCGGTCGTCGAATTGACGATGTTGTTCAGAGCAACAGTAACCGGCTGCGAACCCGATTGGCTGAACGATATGCCGAACAGGAAGTCGTTCCAGATCTGGGTAAACTGCCAGATGATGGTGACAACGATGATCGGCAGCGACAGCGGTAGAAAGATCGACCAGAAGATACGGAAGAAACCGGCGCCATCGATCTTGGCTGCACGAACCAACTCGCGCGGGACGGTAATATAGTAGTTCCGGAAAAACAGCGTCGTGAAGGCGACGCCGTAGATCACATGCACAAGGATCAATCCTGGGAGAGTGCCAGCGAGTCCCATCAGGCCCAGCATCCGCGCCATCGGCAGGATTACGACCTGGAACGGAATGAAGCAGCCCAGCAGCATGAGTGCGAAGAACAGGTTGGCGCCGCGGAAGCGCCAATGTGCGAAGACATAGCCGTTGATCGCCCCTATCACGGTTGAAATGATCACGGCTGGTACCGTCATCAGCAACGAGTTCCAGAAGAACGGCCGCAGTCCTTCGCACTGTATGCCTGTGCAGGCACTCGACCAGGCGGTCCTCCACGCGTCAAAGGTAATCTGCCGTGGCAGCGAAATGAGACTGCCGGTTCGAATTTCCTCGAGGCTCTTGAGCGAAGTGGTGACCATGGCAAAAAGCGGCATGAGGTAATACAGCGCAAACAGCACAAGCATCGCATGGAGACCCAGCGAAGCGCAACGCGGCCAATCCGGGCCTGTCGGCTGCGGACCGCCGGCAAGGTGAAAGCGAGGACCTGCTCAGTCATATTTGGCCCTGAGCTCTGAATAGAGGTATGGTACGATGATCGCGAAGACGACCATCATCATGACCACAGCGGACGATGCTGCCTGGCCGAGGTTGCCGCGCGAGAAGGCCATCGTGTACATATAGGTAGCAGGCATATCCGTGGCATAGCCTGGGCCGCCCCCGGTCAACGCGATGATCAGGTCGAAGCTCTTGATCGCCAGGTGGACCAGCACGATGAAGGCCGACAGAAAGATTGGCGTCATCGAAGGGATGATGATGGCGGTGTAGATACGCCAGGTCGGAATGCCGTCGACCTGCGCCGCCTTGATGATCTCCTCATCCACCGAACGGAGACCTGCCAGAAACAGCGCCATTACGAAACCCGAGGCCTGCCAGACTGCGGCCAGGACAACGGTGAAGATGGCCATCTTCGGGTCGACGAGCCAGTTGAAGGAGAAGCTTTCGAAGCCCCACCCCTTCACCATCGACTCCAGACCGAGGCCGGGGTTCAGTATCCATTTCCAGGCGATGCCGGTGACGATCATCGACAGCGCCATCGGGTAGAGATAGATGGTTCGCAGCACGCCCTCGGCGCGTATGCGCTGGTCCAGCAAGATCGCCAATCCCAGGCCGATGATCATTGACAGCACAATGAACAGCGCACCGAAGATGTAGAGGTTGTTCATTGCCGTGTACCAACGCGCGGCCTCGAACAGCCTTTCATATTGGATGAACCCGTCGAATTCGTAGTTCGGCAGCAACCGCGACCGCGTAAGCGACACCCAGGCCGTCCAGCCGATGAAGCCGTAAACGAACACCAAAACCGCTGCAAAGGTCGGTGCGACAATGATCTTCGGCACGTGCCGTTCGAGCCAGTCGGCCATGAAAAGTCTCACTCAAAAACAAAAACCCGCTCGGCACCGCATGGGCTCGCCGAGCTGAGTGCAAGTCGTCGTTACATCGAGTTGGCGATCGCCTCGGCCAGCATCTTCACCGCGTCTTCCGACGTCATGTCCGAATTGAAATGAGCCGTGACAACATCTGTGATCGCCCCAGCCTGAGCGCCACGCAAGGCCATGCCGTGGGCATAGGAGGGAAGCAGGGAGCCGCTTTTCGCGGCAGCAGCCATATCCCCGGCCGAGAGATGTGCGCACATGTCGAACTTGTCGAGGCTAACGTCGGTTCGAACCGGGATCGATCCCTTGTTCAGGTTGAACGTTTCCTGGAAGGACGGGCCGACGATCAGCTCTGCCAGAAGGTTCTGTCCCTGCTTCTTGTCCTCGCCCTCGACATTGAACATTGCAAAACTGTCGACGTTGTAGAGAAACCCCTGACCGGGCGTAGGCGCGCACAGGAAATCCTTGCCCGGTTTCTTGCCGGCAGCAAGGAACTCGCCCTTGGCCCAATCACCCATGATCTGGAAGGCAGCTTCGCCGTTCATCACCATCGCGGTGGCAAGGTTCCAGTCGCGTCCTGAAAAATTGCTGTCGACAAAACCGCGCAAGATTCTCATTTCATCGAACACGGCTTTCATCGTGTCCGAGGTCAGCGTTTCAGGGTCCAGATCGACCAGCGCCTTCCGGTAGAAGGCCGATCCACCTATCCCCAGCACCACCGTCTCGAACACGGTGGCGTCCTGCCAAGCCTGGCCGCCGTGAGCCAAGGGGGTAACGCCGGCGGCCTTCAGCTTCTCGGCCGCCGCATTGAATTCCTCCCAGGTCGTCGGCATTTTGATGCCGTTCTGCTCCAGGATAGCGGCATTGGCCCAGATAAAGTCTACCCGGTGCACATTGACCGGAGCTGCGCACCAGTGGCCGTCACACTTCATATGCGCGGCGATCGATTCCGGCAGGACATCGGCCCAATGCTGCTCCTCAGCGACGCCCGAGATGTCGGCGAGCGCACCCTCCTCGTACCATTCCTGGATTGCCGGGCCCTTCAGTTGCACGGCCGTCGGCGGATTCCGAGCCAGGACCCGCGCCCTCAGCGCGGTCATCGCTGCGTCGCCGCCGCCACCGGCAACGGGCATGTCGATCCAGGTGCCGCCACGGCCCGCAAATTCCTCCTGGAGCAAGGCAACCGACTTCGCTTCACCGCCCGACGTCCACCAGTGCAGGACTTCGGCCTGAGGCTCTGCTGCGACGGAGCCGCCCGTCAACACAGCCGCGACCAGGACCGCCGACGCGGTGAGGTGTTTCATAGACTTGCCTCCCAATATCTGCCGCATCGAAAGGCGCGGCAGCCTACCATAGAACGGCAGTGTCCGAGGGCTATAACGAGCAGGGTAGATCGTCCGTTTTGTCCCCCAAATTCTCCCCTCGCCTGTTACAAGGCGTTACAAACCGCCGATCCTCTGGTGTATGGAAAAGGCGAGACGTAGCATCGGTTGTGGAGGAACGGCCAATGGCGATCCCAAGGCTTTTGGTTGTCGACGACGATGTCGATATGCGCGACATGATGGTGGTGTTTCTGCAGAAGCATGGCTTCATCGCGCTGCCTGCGGCCTCCGAATCAGACATCCGTTCAGAACTCGACAAGGGTCGCATCGACTTGATTCTGCTCGACGTGATGCTGGGGCAGGAGAACGGCGTGGGAATTTGCGAGCGGCTGCGCAGCGAACAGGAACTGCCTATTATCCTGGTTTCGGCGCTGTCGGCCGACCAGCATCTCATGGCCGGCTATGCCGTCGGCGCAGACGACTATGTGCCCAAGCCCTTCAATCCGGACTTGCTGCTGGCCCGCGTGCGAGCGGTTCTGCGCCGGACCCGCCGCAGTCCCTCATTGGCATACCGCCGCGCGACAGGAACGTGGCGCTTTGCCGGCTGGCTCTATGACAGCAAGCGCGATGAAATCTACTCGCCGGCCGGCTATCAGATAATGCTGTCGCGCCGTGAGACCCGCCTGTTGAAGGTGCTTCTGGCAAATGCGCATGTTCCCCTCACCCGCGACGAGATCGCCGCAGCGCTCGACGTAACAGGCGACGGCAATATCAATTCCGAGGCACAAGGCCGGGCGATCGACGTGCTGGTCGGGCGGCTGCGCTCAAAGATCGAAAGCAATCCGAAGCATCCCCAGTTGCTGCGGACCGAGCGCGGTGTCGGCTATATCTTCGGCGTCGATGTCGAGCGCATGGACAGCTAAGGTGCGGCTGTCTCCTACCTTGCGGACCACGGTGATGCTGTGGACCGTAGCGGCCTTTGCATCAGGCCTTTTGGCCGGTGTTCTATGGTACGAGTCGCATGGGGCGTGGAAACGCCACCTTGCCGGCGCTTTCGCCACGGGCTTTCGCCTCTTTGCAGCATTGCAGGATGGCCAATCCAGTGTTGACGGCATCACCATCAAGGCGCTGGGACCTGCCGATGCGGCCATAGCGGACAAGGGAAACTTCGCCAGCGTCAGCGGTGTGCCTCAACCTTCGCTGGTGACGGTCGTTACCATTCGCGAGCCGGTGCCTGTCGATGTTTCCAGGCGAATTATCTCACTGGCTATCATTTCGCCTGAAATACGCTATCCGGTGGCCGATCTGGAGGTACGCGAAAATCTGCCCCCAGCTGAAAAGCTGGCTGTCATCACCAAACTCCTTGCCACCTACTGCAGCGACTCCCTTGTGCTCGCGAAAAACGCCCAAGGAAACTGGTTCCGCCTCCAGGGAGGCGCGGTCTGGAGTTGCGCCGCTGCGCCGCGCGACTTCCGATTGGTTGCCGCCTTCATCGCGGTGCTTAGCCTCGCTGCCATCCTCACCAGTGTCGCAGATACGTCGCAGAAGTTTCGCTCTTTCGCTGAAGCATTGCGAAGCCGCCGCCGGGTCGGTGGCCCGGACAGCTATGTCGAGCATGGTCCGGCGGAGCTGCGCGAGATCGTAAGTGCCGTCAATTCATACATGGAAAAGGAACGTGCGCATCTGTTCAAGCGGGCCGAGGTGCTTTCCGGTGTCAGTCACGACTTGGGCGCCCCTGCCACGCGTCTGCGGTTGCGCGCCGCCTTGATCGTTGACGACGAGCTGCGGCGGCGGCTCGATGCAGACATCGACCAGATGATCGGTATGATCGAGAGCGTGTTGGCCTTCACACGGTCCGAGTTGAGCGATGAGGAACCACGCCGGCTATCTCTGACCGCACTCATCGAGGCGCTGGTCGCCGACTATCAGGATCTTGACCGTCCTGTTGAGTTGGAAACGCATCAGCCCGAGGTTATCGAAACAGCGGCATCGGTGTTCATGTCGAGCAAGGGCCACAGAACGCTCCCCGACGAACGTCGTCTCCTCGTCATCGCCCGGCCGATGTCCCTGCAGAGGGCTATCGTCAACCTTGTCGAGAATGCACTGAAATACGGACGTCGTGCGACAGTCCGGCTTAATGCAACATCAGCCATGGCCACGATCGAAGTCGAGGACGAGGGTGGCAGGATTTGCCTTGGGGATATCGAAAAGCTCGTGGCTCCATTCCAGCGCGGCCGAAACAGCGTCATGACGGAAGGCTTCGGGCTGGGCCTGACCATTGCCTCGACTATCGCCGAGCAGCATGGCGGGGGGTTGCAGTTTGAACAGGGCGATAAGGGGTTGCGCGTAAAGCTGACCATCCAGCGTGGATGACTCTCAGCTTGGCGTCACGCTGCTGACCTCCCGCTTATTCCTGCGCGCGCGCCATTCCTCGAAGCGCTGAAGGATCACGAACAGCGAGGGCACGAAGAGAATGGCAAGGCAGGTCGAGGCTATCATGCCGGAAAAGACCGTGATGCCGATCGACCTGCGGGCGCTGGCGCCGGCGCCCGTCGCCACCACCAGAGGTGCGACGCCAAGGATGAAGGCGAAGGACGTCATCAGGATGGGCCGGAAGCGGTTGCGCGCCGCCTCGATTGCCGCTTCCACGATGGGTGTTCCGGCCGCGCGCAAGTCACGAGCGACTTCGACAATCAGGATCGCATTCTTGGCCGACAAGGCAATGAGCAGGATCAAGCCGATCTGGACATAGAGATTATTGGCTATGCCGATGCCATTGAGGACCAGAACCGGACCTATCAGTGACAATGGCGCGGCGAGCAGGACTGCGATCGGCGCGAACCAGCTCTCATACTGGCCTGCAAGAACGAGATAGACGAGCAGAAGCGCCAGAGCGAACACCAGATAGATCTGGTCTGTGACGAGTTTCTCCTGGAAAGACAGCGCGGTCCACTCGAAGCCGGTGCCGCTTGGCAAAGTGTCAGCTGCAATCTCCTCCATCAGCTTTATCGCCTGGCCTGACGAGAAATCAGATGCCTGCACGCCGATGATCGACGCTGAAGGGTAAAGATTGTAGAGACTGATGAGCGAGGGACCAATGCTCGGCGTGACAGTCAGCAAGGTCCCGAGTGGGATCATGTCGCCGTTCTGGTTGCGCACCGTCAGGCTGCCGATATCCTCGGGTGACCGGCGGAACTGTGAATCGCCCTGCACGTAGATCTGGAACACGCGCCCGAATTTGTTGAACTGGCTGACATAGCTGGAACCGAGATAGCCGGCGAGCGTCTGGAAGACCGCGTCCGTGGTCAGCCCGAGATTCTGCACTTTCTCGCGGTCAATATTGACGGTGTATTGCGGAACGTTGGCGCGGAAGGTGGCCGATACGCGCTGGATACCCGACTGCGTTTCCGCCGTCTTCACCATGGCATTGGCTGAACCCTGTAGCTTGGCAAGGTCGAAGCTGCCGTCGCGAAGCTCGACCTGCATGGTGAAGCCGGCGGCGTTGCCGATGCCCTGGATCGGCGGCGGCGGCAGCACCAGAACACGCCCGTCCGCCATGTCGGAAAGGCTTGCGTTGAGCGTGGCGTAGAGCGAGGCAAGATCCTCGCCCTTGCCGCGCAGGCTCCAGTCCTTGAGGATGATGTAGGCAACGCCGGCATTGGCAAGCGAGGAGTTGTTGTCGAGAGCCGAGATGCCGGCGATCGTCACGACCTGGTCGACGCCGGGGGTCGCCTTGGCGATCTTCGAAATCTGCTTCAACGTCTCCTGGGTACGACCCAGTGCTGCGCCATCGGGTAACTGCACGGAGGCGAGCAGATAGCCCTGGTCTTCGATCGGTATGAAGCCCGTTGCGACCCGCGACATGCCATAGCCGGCCGCGCCGATGATGAGGAGCGCGATCACGCCCATTATGGCGCTGTGCCGCACCATGGCGCCGATCAATCGGGCGTAGCCATTCTCCATGCACTGGTAGATGGCGTTGAAGCCACGATAAAAGAAGTTGCGCTGGTCCGGTGGCACTGGAGGCCTGAGCCAGAGTGCGCACTGGGTCGGCTTCAGCGTCGCCGCATTGATGGCGCTTATCAGAGCAGTCGCCGCAATCACCAGCGCGAACTGCGCGTAGATTTCGCCTGTGAGCCCTTGCAGGAATGACGCCGGCAGGAACACCGCCATCAAAACGAGCGTGATGCCGATGATCGGCCCGAATAGCGTTTTCATGGCCGCAATCGCCGCGTCATGGCTCGACATGCCGCGCTCCAAATTGTGGCTGGCACCCTCAACCACGACGATGGCATCGTCGACGACGATGCCTATTGCGAGCACGATGGCGAAGAGCGTCGAAAGATTGACGGAGAAGCCGAGCGCTGCCATCGCCGCGAACGCGCCGATGATCGTCACCGGCACGGTCGTTGCCGGCACCAGCATCGCCCGCCAATCCTGCAGGAAAACGAGGATGACGATGAGCACCAGCACGGCCGCTTCGATCAGCGTCTTGTAGACCTCGTGAATCGCCTGGCTGACGAAGATCGTGGTGTTGAAGGGGATCGAATACGCCATGCCCTGGGGAAACTCGCCCGCCAGTTCCTTCATCCTGGCCTCGACCCTTCCGGCAACGTCGAGCGCATTGGCGCCCGGTGACAGGAAAATGGCCATGCCCGCCGCCGGCTGGTCATCGACCGTGAAGAACTGGCCGTAAGTCTGGGCGCCGAGCTCGACACGGCCGACGTCGCGCACGCGTGTCAGGTCGCCGGCAGTGCCGGTCTTGACGACCACAGCACCGAACTGTTCCGGATCGTCGAGCCGGCTCTGCACTTCGATCGTGTACTGGAAGGACTGGTTGTCGGGCGCGGGCGGCGCACCAACCTGGCCCGCGGTGACCTGCTCGCTTTGCTGCCCCAGCGCCTGGATCACGTCCTGAGCGGTCAGGCCGCGCGCCCTCATCTTCTCGGGATCGAGCCAGACGCGCATGGAATACTGCCCAGCGCCGAACACGTTGATGTTGCCGACACCGGGCAACCGGGCAAGCTCGTCCTTCAGGCGTATGGTTGCGTAATTGCTGAGAAAGAGGCTGTCATATTTGCCCTCCGGCGAAGTCAGCGTCACGATCTCGAGGATCGCGGTCGATTTCTTCTGCACGACAACGCCCTGCACCTGCACGGCCTGTGGCAGACTGGCCAGGGCGGCAGACACGCGGTTCTGCACCAGCACCTGCGCCTGATCGAGATCCGTGCCGATGGCGAAGGTGACTGTAAGATTGTAGCTGCCATCCGAGGCGGCAAAGGACTGCATGTAGATCATGCCTTCGACGCCGTTGACCTGCTGCTCGATCGGCAGCGCCACCGTGTCGATGACGGTGCGGGCGCTCGCGCCCGGATAGCGGGTGGTCACCGAAACGGTCGGCGGCACCACGTTCGGATATTGCGCGACCGGCAAGGCAAAGAGCGAGACGATGCCGACGACGAGCGTGAGGATGGCAATGACGTTTGCCAGGACGGGCCGCTCGATGAAGAACTTGGAGATCATTGGACTGGGCCATCCGTCGCGGCTGCCTCGAGCGTCTTCGTCTGCGGTTCGATCTTCTGCCCGGGAATAGCCGTCAGCAGGCCGGAGACGACGACGCGGTCATCCGCCGTGACGCCGGAGGTAACCACGCGGAGATTTCCCACGAGCTGGCCGATCCCGACCGTGTGCTGCTCGACGACATCGTCCTTCCCGGCCACCAGCACATAGCGGCCACCCTGGTCGCTGCCGATCGCCCGATCCGGAACGAGCAGCATGTCGGGCTCTTCGCCGAGCGGCACCCTTACGCGGACGAAATAGCCCGGCAGGATGGGGCGGCCCTGATTGGGTAGCACCGCGCGCACGGCAAGCGTGCCCGTGGATGCCGTCAACTCGGGCGCGGCGTAATCCAGCGTTCCCTTGTGAGGATAGTCCGTCTCGTCCTGCAAGCCGATTTCTACCGGCACTTTCTTGAGATCCTGCGCGGACATTCCGCGCTTTGCCATGCCGGCGCGGATGCGCAATACATCCTGCTCGCCGATGGTAAAGTCTACATAGATCGGATCGAGCTGAACGATTGTCGCGAGCGTCGTCGTGCTGCCTGCGCCGACAAGCTGGCCGATCGACACCTGGCGAGCGGTGACGATGCCGTCGAACGGCGCTTTCACCTCGGTGTAGCTGAGATTGAGCTGGGCTTGCTTGACGTCTACGGCTGACTGCTGCTGCTTAGCGACGTCGACGGCGGCGGCGGCGGATGCCTCGTCGAGGGTAGACGCCGAAATCACCTTTTGGGCGAGCAACTCCTGCTGCCGTTTGAGCTCCGCGCCGGATTGCTTGGCTGAAGCATCTGCCGAACCTTGCCCGGCCTGGGCCTGTTCGAGGGCCAATTGGTAGGGCTGAGGCTCGATCAGGAACAGGCGGCTGCCTGACTTGACCTCGTCCCCGTCCTTGTAGTCGATCTCCTGGACAAAGCCCGACACGCGCGCCACCAGCGTTGTCGTATTGATCGCCGCAGTGTTGCCGGTGGCGTAGAGATATGGCGTGACGGTCTGTTTCAGCGGCAGCGCGACTTCCACCTTGGGTGGCGGTGGCGGCACATAGGCATTTTCCTCACGGCATGCAGCCAGCAGGACCGCAACGGCGAGCAACCCCGCGGCATGCCGGGCTTTACCCGACGCCAAAAGCATTCGACCCCTCCAAATACTTCCAACTATAGTTTGAATTGTGTTATTGTGGAAGTTAGCCGTTTATTACTACTTATATTCAGGGGAGTCTATCATGCGAAAGATGCTAAGCTTATTCTTCCTTGCAGCCCTGTCATTGCCGCATGCCGCGCTGGCGCAAACGGCAGCCGAGCGCACTGCCTGCCAGGCCGATTTCGAGAAATTTTGCCCAAGCGTGCAGCCCGGCGGCGGCCGCATCATCGAGTGCCTAGCCGAGCATCTGAACGACCTGACGCCGCAGTGCCAAACCGTGGTCAAGGCGCATATGCCCAAATAGGGCTTCCTCTGCGGAGACCTTCATTCCAGATCGCCCAGCTCCTCATGGATGCCGGCGATGATATCGGTGCGCTGTGTGGCCGAGCGGCCGGCATGCGCGGCATAGGTCAAGGCCAGGAGCCGGATCGCGCTGACGATCGTCGTATGCGAGGGTCCGAGACCAAAGCTGGAGACATGGCAAGGCAACACGACCTTCGAATAACGCTGAGCCTGCGCGGCATAAATGCGGTCTGTGATCGTGACGACGCTCATCGGGGTTGCTTGCGCATAACTCAGCATCGAGGCAAGCAGCTTCGGCGCCGGCGGCAGCGTGATCAAAAGCAGTGCATCCCGAGGCCCGGTCATGGCGAGGTCTTCCGCCCAAGATCCCTGATTGACCCCGAGAATCATGACGCTGTGGCGCAGCCGGGCGAACATCAGCCTTGCATAGCGTGCCAGCCCCTCCTCCATGCCTAGCCCGAGAACCCAGAGCCGCGGCGCCTCGTGGATATGCTCGGCGGCTTCTCTTACGCGGTCGGAGCGCAATTCCTCGAAGGTCTTGGTGAGGTTCTTAAGTTCCAGTTCCAGATGCGTGCCGACGGTCTTGCCGAGCGCGATCTGCTCGGATCCGCCGACCGAATAGCCGTAAGGCTCGGTGCGGTTGCGCTCGTCGCGCGCTTGCAGCCTGACCTCGTTGAAGTCGGCATAGCCAAGATGCTGGAAGAACCGTGCGGCCGTCGCCTTCGACACCCCGGCCATTTCAGCAATCTCGGTCGCCGAATGCGTGAGGATGTCGTCTTCCCGGTTGAGTAGAAGCTGCGCCAGTTTCTGTTCGCCGGCGGTCAGCCGCGCATAGTGTTCCTGGATGCGTAATACGAGACGTGATGCCATGTACGAGTTCGATCCTCCGGTCGAAAAAACTTTTAACACACGTCTTGCGCTTATGAAACTGCTGTTTCATTATTGTGAAACGATGAAACAGGCAGGATGAAATGTCGACTTCCAAGATTGTTCGCGAGCGAATCTGGTCAAAGCTCAGACAGGTAGCAAGGCCGGATACGCGTTTTCACCTCAACTTCGCCGAAGTCATACCGGACTTTGAGAATTCGGAAGCCGCGACGGCGAAAATCCTGGAGCTGCCTCAATTCAAGGCATCAAAATTCGCCTTCATCACACCCGATAATTGCCTTGTCGATCTTCGCCGCGCGATGCTGGAGCGCGGCATGCCCTTCGTCATGTCGACCTACGGTATTTTTCGCGGCTTCCTCTATGTCGAGCCCGGCAGCGTGCCGAAAGGGGCGGAGCTCTATGCCGCCTGGCTGGATGGCATGGAGCATTTCGGCCGCCCGATCACGCTGGAAGAGATCACTCGCATGGGCCGTTTCGACTTCATGGTGACCGGCGCATCGGCCGTGTCGATCGATGGCGTGCGGTTCGGCAAGGGCCATGGCTATTTTGACCTCGAATGGGGCATGTTCACCGACCTTGGCCTTGCCGACGACAACACGCCGGTCATCGCCAGCGTCCATGACGTACAGGTCGTCGAAGACAGGCTTCATCCCAGCGAAACCGACATACTGGTCGACTCCATCGCCACGCCGACGAGACTGCTCACCGTCGAGCGCCGCGGCCGCCGCCCCCGTGGCGTGAAATGGCCGCTTTTGACCAAGGAGCAGATCGACCAGACGCCACCCTTGCTCGAATTGCAGCGCATGCGCGGGCTGGCCTGACCTCCCTCCTCTCACCGCAACCGAAGGAATTTCAGATGAAAATCGCCCTGGATAGACGTCGCTTCCTCACATTGATGGCGGCCGGCGCCACGCTGCCCGTCATGGGTCGTGCGGCCCGCGCCGCCGATACTCTGACCATGCAGGCCGCGTGGATCAACGATGCCGAGTTCGCCGGCTACTTCACCGCCATCGACAAGGGATATTACACCGAGGAAGGTCTCGACCTGACCTATCTGCCCGGCGGTCCCGACGTCATTCCCGAAAGTTCCATCATTGCCGCCAAGGCTGATCTGGCGCTGACATCGCCCGACACCACCATCAAGGCGATCTCCGAACAGGCCGCGCCGTTCAAGATCATCGGCACACAATACCAGAAGAACCCGCTCGGCATCGTTTCGCTGGTCTCCAATCCGATCAGGACACCGAAGGATCTTGTCGGCAAGACGCTGGCGGTACCACCGGTCAATGTCATTTCGGTAGAAGCGATGCTGAAGATTTCCGGCGTCGATCGGGCGTCGGTCAACATCGTGCCCTATGCCTATGACCCGACGCCACTGATAAAGGGCGAGATCGATGCGTCGCTCGATTTCACCACCAACGTGCCCTACACCGTGTCGCAGTCCGGCAAGGAAGCGACCTCCTTCCTGCTCTATGATTTCGGCTACACCATCTACAACGACACGGTCGTCGTGACTGACGAGACCTTGAAATCGAAGCGCAAGGAACTCGTGGCCTGGCTGCGGGCCTCGCGCCGTGGCTGGGAGGAGAACCTGAAGGACCCCAAGGCCTATCCGCCGACTTTCGCTGAAACCCATTTCAAGGGAACCGGCCGCACCATCGACAACGAAATCTACTTCAACACGGCGCAGAAGCCACTGATCGAAGCGGCTGGCGGCATATTCTCGATGAGCGACGAATCGATCGAAGCCAACATCAAGGCCTTCGCCGAAATCGGCATAAAGGCCACGCGCGAAATGTTCGACACCTCCCTGCTCGCGGAGATCTGATGGCTTCGGCATCCGGAATAAGGATCGATCGCGTCTCGAAGATCTTCGCCACGCGCGGCGGCACCTTCGAAGCGCTGAAGGACATCTCGCTCGACTGCGCGCCGGGCTCCTTCACCGCGCTGATCGGTCCCTCCGGATGCGGAAAGTCCACCATATTGCGGCTCTTGCTCGGGCTCGACGAGCCGACATCCGGCACTGTCGAGATCGGGGGCGCGTCGCCGCATGAAGCGACGCGCAACGGCGAAACCGGCGTCGCCTTCCAGGATGCGGCGCTGTTGCCGTGGCGGACGGTCGAGAAAAACGTATCCCTTCCGCTCGAAGTGCTCGGCCTTCCGCTCAAGGAATATAGCCAGCGCATCACCGAATTGATCGGACTTGTCGGCCTCGACGGCTTCGAACAGGCGCTTCCGGCCGAACTCTCGGGCGGCATGCGTCAGCGCGTGGCCATCGCCCGCGCGCTGGTGACGCGCCCGCGCGTGCTTTTCCTCGACGAACCGTTCGGCGCGCTCGACCAAATCCTGCGGCGGCAGATGAACCTCGAACTGCAACGCATCTGGGCCGAAACGCGGGCCACCACGCTGCTTGTCACGCATGGCATCGACGAGGCCGTGTTTCTGGCCGACCGCGTCGTGGTGATGCAGGCAAGGCCTGGTCGTATCAGCAAGATCATCGAGGTCGACCTGCCACGGCCGCGCAACCGCGACATGTTCGTCTCGGCCGCGTTCCACCGGCTCAGCGACGAAATTTACGAGGCGCTCGATGGCCGCTAGGCGAGTTCCCGCCTGGTTTCCGGCGATCCGCAACCTCATCGTCCTTCTTGCGGCTTGGGAGCTTGCCGGCCGTCTCCATTGGATAGCCGACGGCGCCTTGCCGGCACCCAGTGCTATTCTGATGCGCATGTGGCGCGATCGTGCGGAATATCCCGATCACGTCCTGGCGACATTGCATGCGTCGGCTCTCGGATTCCTGATCGGCAATGCCATAGCCATTGCGGCAGGCGCGGTGTTCGCGATCTTTCCCACGGCCGGCCGCATCGCCAAGGGCATCAACATCGCGGTCTTCGCCATCCCACCCATCGCCCTATCACCGATCCTGGTGCTGACGCTTTCGGGAATGGAGCCGCGTGTCGCTCTGGCCGCGATCGGCTGCTACTTCACCACCATGACCGCGACGGTGATCGGCCTGACCCAGTCCGACAACCGTGCCGCCGATGTCGTTCGCGCCTATGGCGGCAATCAATGGGCAGTGCTGCGGCTGGTGCAGTGGCGAAGCGCCTTGCCGACCATACTGAGCGGCCTGCGGGTGGCCGCGCCAAATGCGGTGCTCGGCGCGATCCTCGCCGAGTTCGGTGGCGGCGGCCGTTTCGGTCTCGGCGTCTATCTGCTCGGCTCGATCGGCCGCGGCGAACCGGACCGCCTGTGGGGCATCGGCCTGATGGCGACTGCCATCGCAGGCCTAGCCTACTGGATATTCGCGCTGATCGGCCGGCGCCTCACCAACGCATCTGAAGCCGTCACCATTTCGCCAGGCGTGGGATCGCGCCGCACCGCCGGTGAATCCGCGCCTCGCAAGCTCGCCATCGCGCTGGCATCGCTGCTCGTTCCCTTCGCCCTGTGGTGGGCTTTGCTGATCCTGCTCGGCGTGCCGGGCATGATCGCCAAGACGCCTCTCGGCCTCTTCGACTATCTGTTTATCTCCCCCGGCGCATCCATCGCCCAGGCCAAGTTGTGGAGCGCGGTCTGGCAAACCTTGCCAATGACCGTTGCAGGCATGGCCGCGGGCCTCGCTTTCGCCTTCCTTCTCGCGCTCTCGGCCCAGATCTATCCCGGTCTCGTGCGCGCCTTTCTGCCGGTGGCACTTATCAGCCAGTCCATGCCGCTGGTGGCGCTGACGCCACTCCTGGTCCTGATCTTCGGCCGGGGCGTCTCGCTCATCCTGTGGGTTACCGTCTCGGTTACATTCTTCCCCGCTTTCGTCACCATGGCGCAGGGGCTGCTGCAAGTCCCCCAGGCCGCCCTTGATCTGCCACGCGCTTACGGTGCGTCGCGGCTCGCACAATTGCGCTGGGTCTCCATTCCCGCCTCGTTGCCTTATCTTTTCGCGGCGGCGCGGCTCACCGCGCCACGGGCGCTGCTGGGCGTCATGATCGCAGAATGGCTGGCGACCGGCACCGGATTGGGCAACCTCATCAACCAGTCGCGCGGCTACCTCGACTATGGAATGGTCTGGGCTGTCGCCTTGGTCTCGGTGTTGCTGTCGGTCGTTTTCTACCAGGCAGTTGCGGCCATCGAGCGCACGGTGCTGAGGCGACGCGGAATGACGACTGTCGAATAAGCGAGGTTTGCCGGGCCGCTATATCGTATCCGACAGTCTGATATCCTCCGCCTCAATCGGAGCCCAGCAGCTTGCCGCTGGCAAGCCAGAAAGGCGGCAGGCAGAGTGGGATTGCCGACAGCAGCAGGATATCCTCCTTCACCGTGATGCCGATCCGCTCGGCGACAAACCGGCGGCGCGCCTCAAACCGCTGCGACAGCGCCGGGTGACGCTCCGCGATCTCAGCGCGCAGGCCGGCATCGGCGAACGTCACCGCATCCTCGCAATTGAGCGTCCATCCATCAGGCATCGGCACCGGTATGATGTCGACCTGGAACGGCATGCCGGAAACGATGCGCTCGGTCGAGCCAGGACGGATCGGCGAGTTCATCCACTCGTCGAGGCCGACGAGATGGCCGGGATTGAGGGCTGGGCGCAGCTTGCCGTGCGCCAGGGTCGAAACCACTGCCTCGTGGATCGCACCGCCCTCGGCGCCAATGCCAGCCGCCTCGTACCAGGCGATCAGTCCGCGGAAATAGGCCTTGGCCACGTCGAGAAATGTGTCGTCATGCTCGGCGATCAGGCCGCCACGGGCCGTCAACCCGCCCCAGTAGCCGACCGCCGTGGTAGCGCCATCACCACGCTTGGGCACGCGAGCCGTAGGGCTGCGCAGGCCGATCACCTGACCGGACGCGTCATTAGTCGCCAACATCGGATGGCAGTTCATCGGCTCACCGGCATAACCCATGCGCGAGGCCGCCATCAGTTCGGTATCGCCGAGCGTGAAGCCGCTGAGGATACGCCACACGGCCACTGAAGACCGGGCCGCACCCCATTCGGCCTCGGCGATCTGATCGGCATCGACGACGGCGCGCAACCCGTCTGTCTGGTGCATGAGTACCGGCGTCGCATCGACAATGGACGACGCGGACACGATCGAAGCGATCGCATCGACGATAAAAGCCGGCACGAGGAAGGTCGGACGCCCCGCGGACCACTCTTCCTTCTCGAGATACTTCCAGCCCACCAGGCCGACACTGTCACCTGAGGCGATACCGGCCTCGCGCAACACGGCCACGAGGTCCGGCTTTTGCGTTCGGTCCTGCGCCATCAGGCTGAGCGACTGCGCCAGCAGGGTGACGACGCCCGGCAGTCCGGCGATCGGTGTGTAGCCGAGATTCTCGTTGCCGGTGACGATAATGCGCTGGCCCGACCTGCCGAGCAGCAGGACCGCCTCCTCGAAACGCGGTTCGAAGCCCGTCAGGAAGGCAATGTTGGCGGCATGCTCGCGGTCGGCATAGACGGCGAGCCAGTCCGTTCCGGCGCGATCGAGCGCCTTGGCGCAGCGTGCCTCATAGGTCGCGGCAGGAATGGCGGGGCGCTCGACGGGAAGTCCGAAGTCGGGGATGTCGATGGTGCGAAGGCTGATATTCATCATGTCTCTCAATCTGTCAGGGAGTGTATATTTCGGCCGAAGCCGACAGTCGATTGGATGCGCCGGCGACGTATGCCGTCCTATTCCTCAGCAAGAAAGCCGATGCTCGAGGGCAGCACGCTGCAGGTGACCTTGCCACCGGCAGTGATATCGCGGGCCGCCGCCGAGGATGCCAGGACCAGCAGTTCCTGGCCGTCCGGGGTGGATACGGTCACGCGCTCGGAAGAGCCGACGAAGGAAACATCGGCCACAGTGACGGGAAAGGCGATGGCGCCGGGCTGCGGCTCGCCGATGGCGATGTCTTCCGGCCGCATCCAGACCGTGAGCGCGGATAGCCCATGCCGCGATGCATCATAGCCGCCGGGCATCGGCGCGTTTGCCCCGAACAGTTCGATCCCGCCGTCCACGACACGTGCCGAAACGATGTTATTGCCGCCGAGGAAGCCTGCGACGAAGCGCGAGGCAGGCGCGCGGTAGATGTCGCGCGGGGTGCCTACCTGGACGATCCCGCCATTGTGGAAGACCGCTATGCGGTCCGACATGGCGTAGGCTTCCTCTTGGTCATGGGTAACATAGACGAAGGTCACGCCGGTTTCCTGATGCAATCGCTTGAGTTCGCGCTGCATGGTGTCGCGCAGCGTGCGGTCGAGCGCCGACAGCGGTTCGTCGAGCAGCAGTATCTTCGGCCCGAAGGCCAGCGCGCGGCCGATCGCCACGCGCTGCTGCTGGCCGCCCGACAGTTCACGCGGCCTGCGCGCCGCCAGCTTGTCGAGGCCAACGAGATTCAGAACCTCCTCGACCCTGGCGGCGATCCTGGCCTTGTCCCATTTGCGGACCCGCAAGGGGAAGGCGATGTTGTCCGCCACGTTGAGGTGGGGAAACAGCGCATAGCCCTGAAAGACCAGTCCGAAATTCCTCTCCTCCGGATCGACGCGCGTGATGTCGGCGCCATCCAGCAGGATGGCGCCTTCATCAGGCTTGGTGAAGCCGGCGACCGACATCAGAAGCGTCGTCTTGCCCGACCCCGAGGGGCCGAGCAAGGTGACGAACTCCCCCGCCTCGATCGACAGGTCGATGCCGTCTAGCGCGACAGCGGAACCGTAGCTCTTGCGGAGGTTTCGGACGTCGAGAAAGGACATTCAGATCGGATCCCGGGCAAGTGGACCTGTCGAGCAGTGGATGCCGCCACCGTTCAGTTCGATGCATTCATAGTCCAGCGTCAAGATCTCGATGCCGGCAGCGTCGAGACGGTCGGCCAGGCGCGGCGTACGGGTGGCATGCATGACGACCCGGCCGGGCGCGATGGCCAGGCAGTTGAGCGAGAAGGCGTTGTCTTCGGGCGGCAGCTCGATCAGCTTCATGCCGCGCTTGTTCAGGTATTCGATGAAGACATAAGGCAGCTCGTTGATATTGATGATCGCGGTCTCGCGGTCGATCATCATGAAGCTGCCGTCGATGTGGATGCGGTATCCGGGCATCGGCACCTTGATCAGCTCGACGCCGAGGCTGTTGAGGATCATTTCGACCTGGCGGACGCCTTCGGGATTGCAGGCGACGGACACCGAGCAGACGGCCGTCTTGTCGTCGATCAGCGCAAAGCCGCCGCCCTCGAACACCGCCTCGCCATGCAGCGTGCCAAGGATCGGGCAGCCGGCCTTGGCCAGTGCCTGGGTGACCATCAACTCCTCGCCACGGCGCGCGCGGCGAGCAAGACGGGTGACGATCGCGCCGCCCTTCACGCCGATGACGCTGTCGCGGCAAAAGGTCGATTTGAGGGCGCCCGGCGCGGCCTTCTCGGTCAGGATGACGTCGACGCCCTCGGACCGCAGAAGCTTGGTGAAGGCATCGTGAGCGGCCTGCATGGCGGCGAGATCCGGCGGGGTCTTGCCCATGAAGTACCAGCCCTTCTCGGGATCGCCGAAGCCGCCGATCTCGGGCATCGGCTTGTTCTTGTCGACGACGTTGATCTCCTCGCCCGGCCGGTGCATCAGCACGGCGCGCAGCTTGCCGACATCACTGGTGCAACCCCAAGGCCGGCCCCAGACGCGGGTCTGTTCTTCCGGGTCGTGGAAAGCAGGCGTTGGGACGGAGCCAAAAGTCTGGAAGAACTTGGCCTCGCGGTATTCGTGCTCGCTCATTGCGGCGCTATGGGCAGTCATGTCTTCGATTTCCTTTCTGAAACAAACGAAGCTATTGAAAGTCGTGTCGTGACCGACGCTGGGCGATATGGTCCCAGACGGTCATGCGCAGGATGAGGCCGACGATGGTCGCCGCCAGCATGACGGTCGCGATCGCGGCCAGCGCGGGGTCGACGGCATCTGCGATGCTCGTCCAGATCTTGCGCGGCAGGGTGACGATTCCCCGGCTGGTGATGAACAGCGTCACGGTGATCTCGTCCCAGGAGACGATGAAGGCGAGGATCGCTCCGGCCACCGTGCCCGGAATAATGTTGGGCAGGATGACGCGACCGAAGATGGTTGCCGGGCGGGCGCCGAGCGAGCGAGCCGCCTGCACCAGCCTCGGATCGAGGTTCGACAGCGAAGCGCCGATCGCCAGCACTGCCAGTGGCATGGCGAGGATGACGTGGACGATGGTGACGCCAAGCCATGTGTCGAGAAGCCCCAGCTTCGACCACAGCCGCACCATGCCGACCGCATAGATGATCGGCGGCACGATCAGCGGCGAAAGCAGGATGACGCGCAGGATCGACGGCCAGCGTCCGACATAGACCCAGGCGCCGATGGCGAAGGCCGCCGAAACGGCCGTCGCGATAACGGCCGAGGCCATGGCGATGCCGAGGCTGGTGAGGATGCTCGGCATCCAGCCGGCGCGCCAGTTCGCCAGGGCGGCGAAATGGTCGAACGAAATGCCGTTGTTGGGCAGGGACAGATAGTCCCGGTCGGTCAGCGCCACGGGAATGACCACGAGCACGGGAACGAACAGGAAGGCGAGCAGCAGCCAGGCGACAAGCTTTGGCAGCTCGCGTTCGAGCAGGCGTCGGCTGCGCGGCGTCATTTGCGGCCCCCTTCAAAGGCGGCGCGCAGGGCCGGGCTGCGCATGGCGAGCGCGATCAGGATGCCGACGACGAGCAGCAGCATGGTCGAGAGCGCCGTCGCCACGCCCCAGCGCAGCGTCGAGGATATCTGCACGGAGATATATTCTGCGACCATCAGCACCCGACCGGCACCAAGGATCGCCGGCGTAACCAGGAAGCCGAGTGAGAAGATGACGATGAACAGGCCGGCGATTGCCAGGCCGGGCATGGAGAGCGGCAGCCAGACGCGGAAGAAGATGGTGACCGGGCGGGCGCCAAGCGATCTGGCTGCCTGAATGATCCTGAGGTCGATCTCCGACAGATTGGCGTAGAGCAGCATGATGGCGAAGGGCATCATGTAATGCACCATGCCGACGACGACGCCGAACTGGTTGTAGACCAGTTCGAGCGGCTGGCTGACGGCGCCGCTGCCGACGAGGGCCGAGTTGAGCACGCCGTTGCGGCGCAGGATGGTGATCCAGGCAAAGGCGCGCACCAGCACCGATATCCAGAACGGCACCATGACCATGAACAGCGCGACGCGGCGCGTGGCCGGCGGCATATGAACCAGCGCAAAGGCCACCGCATAGCTCATGACGATGGTGAGCACGGTCGTCACAGCCGAGACGAACACGGTCGTGCGCACGACGCGGCCGATCGCAGCGTTCTGGAACAGGGCCACATAATTGCCGAGGCCGAAGGTCGGCTCGGTGAAACTGAGCGCCAACACCTGAAGGATGGGCAGAACGTAGAGACACAAGGTCAAAAGCGCTGCCGGCACCGTCAGGCAGAAGGCCCAACGCTGGAATGAGGTCATGATCTTTCGAACCACCACCGGCCGTTGGCCGGTGGTGGTCTCCGATGGTTAGCGTGAGATGAAGTCGAGGAACTTGTTCTGCAGCTCGGCCTCGTTATCGGCATAGTATTGCGCCGAGATCGGCAGGCCGGTCTTGGCGTTCTCGGGAGCCAGCGAATAGACCGCCTTGTCCTCGTCGGTCATCAGTGCCAGCGCCTTCGGGTTCGAGGGGCCGTTGCCCATGAGGCGCAACAGCGTCACCTGGCTCTCCGGGTCCAACGACGAATTGATGAAGTCGAAGACCTTCTTGCCTGCGGGGTTGCCCTTCGGCACAGACCAGGCGCTGGCGAACATCAGGTTCTGGTTCCAGGTCCAGGTGTAGTCCGGGTTCTCCTTGCGCAGCAGGTTGGCGCGCGTGTGCCAGATATTGCCCATGACCACCTCTCCGTCGCGGAAGAGCTGCTGGCTCTGCGCGCCGGACTCCCAGAAGATCAGCTGCGGCAGCAGCGGCTCGAGCTTCTTGAAGGCCCGGTCGACGTCAAGCGGATACATCTCCTCCGGCTTGACACCATCGGCGAGCAGCACGGCTTCGAGCTGACCCTGAATCCACTTGCACATGGTCCGCTTGCCGGGAAACTTCTCGAGATCGAAGAAGTCGTTCCAGCTTGAAGGGGCAGTGGCGCCGACCTTCTTGGCGTCATATGCCAGCACGTTGGAGTAGGTGTAGTTGCAGATGCCGAACTCGGCCGCGAGGCCTTCGCCGACAAGAGACTTGTCTACGATGGAATAGTCGATCGGCTCGACAAAGCCGCCCTTGCCGAGCACGACGGCGTCCACCATGCCGCCATCCGTGGCATCCCAGGTGACGTTCTTGGAATCGACCATGGCGCGGATCGCACCTGTGGCCGGTCCAGCGCCGTCGATGACGACCTCCATGCCGGACTTGGCCTTGAACGGCTCACCATAGGCCTTCTGAAAGGCTTCGAGGGCAGCGCCGCCCCAGTTGCAGACGACGATTTCCGACGCCTCGGCAGAGGCCGGACCCGGTTTGAACGCGACTGCGATGCCAAGCCCGGCCATGGCGGTCATAAAGCCTCGGCGATCGATCTTCCCATTTCTAAATTTATCAAGCGCAATCAACGCTGCGTCTTGACCAAAGCGATTGTTGGACATGTGTGTTCCCCTTTCACGTCCGCGGTCTAATTTTCTTTCTCTCCCTCCCTGGCCTGCACCGGAAGCCCATCAGAGCTTCCGGAACCGGTATGCGCGATCTAACGTCCAGATGGACGGCGGTGTGGCGGCGCCACCGAACTGCGTATGACGAGTTCGACGCCGACCCGTTCAGTCGCCGTTTCGGATTTCCGGCCGGCGATGAAATCGAGCAGCATGTTGACGCCGCGCGTGCCGAACTCAGCTGCCGACTGACGCACCGTGGTCAGCGCCGGCGCGAGCAGGTCGGCATTGCGGATATCGTCGAAGCTGACGAGCGAAATGTCTTCGGGAATGCGGACACCGGCGTGCCGCGCGGCCCGCATGACGCCGGTGGCCAGCATATCACCGAAGGTGAAGATCGCGGTGGGCGGATCGTCCTGTTCCAGAAGATCGAGAAACGCGATCGAAGCAGGCGCCTCCTCATATGCGCAGAACCGTAGCAGCGCGGGATCGGCATCGAGACCGACCTCCGCGAGCGCCCGCATGAAGCCGTCGAGACGTTCTGTGGTGCTGAGAAGCCCTCGCGGCCCTCCGATAGCGGCGATACGGGTATGGCCGCGCGATATCAGATGACGTGTCGCCAGGAGCCCGCCATGGACGTTGTCGGCGAACAGGCGCGGCGCCTTCGCGCCCGGCACATCCTCGTCGAGAAGCACGACGCTTCCCGTCTCGTTGATCCGCCGCAAAAGCCGCCCATCATCATGATGGTTGGTGAGAAGCAATATGCCATCGACCTGCCGGTCTTCGATGCGCGACAGGAAGGAGACTTCCTTCTCCACCAGGTTCCGGCTGTTGAACATCAGGAGATTGTAGCCATGCCTTGCGGCCTCGGCTTCCGACGCGCTGGCGATCTCGGCAAACAGCGGATAGGCGATGTCGGCGGTGATGAGACCGAGCGTCTCGCTCTTGCCGCTGCTCAGCCTGCGGGCGATCGCGTTGGGCCGGTAGCCCAGCCGCTCCGCTGCCCGCTGGATGCGGTTCGCCGTCGCCTCCGGAAGGCTGATCTGCCCGTTGAGATGGCGTGAAACGGACGTAACGGACACGCCGGCGGCCCGGGCGACGTCGCGAATGGTGGCTTTCAATCTTCCCGACAAGCGGCCCCACTCCCGCGAGACATGTGCAGATAACCGTTCTAGTAAACCGGTTTCACAAACGGCAGAAAAAAAATCGCGCGCGCCATCCGCAACGGACCAGGAGCGAATGACGGCGGCGCTCACGAGGGCTCTCCGGCTCGGAAGAATTCCTGGTGCTCGCGGTTCAAGCTCATCTGATCCAAATCGGCATTGCGGATGTGTGCCGCCATGAGCCGTGCTGCCTCGCCCATATTGCCGGCCCGAACCTCGTCGAAAATGGCACGGTGCTCGGCGATGATCGAGCGGATATGATCCGGTTTCATGCCGATCAGGAACTGGATGCGCATCATGTCGGCCGAGACGTGCTGGCACGCCGTCCACGCCCGCGGATGCGCGAAAGCCCCAAGCAGACCTGCATGGAAGGCCATGTCGGCACGGTGCAGGGCACCCATGTCATCGCCGTGGATAAGGCGTTCTTGCGCCCGAAGCGATAGCTCGATCTCATCCAGCATGGCCGGATCGGGCCGGATGCCGCTGTTGGCAACGACTGCGCTCTCAAGCGTGGAGCGGATGAATACCGCCTCACGGACACGCGCCATGTCGATCAGAGAGACGCGGGTGCCGGTTTGGGGTGAAATCTCGATCAGACCCTCATCGAAGAGCCGCGTGAACGCCTCACGCACAGGCGTGCGGCTGATGCCGAGCGACTGGGCGACGTCTGTTTCCGAAATATTGGCACCGGGTGCGATGCGTGCGGTGATGATCGCTTCACGCAGCTCGACATAGGCCTTCGCCGAGATCGTGTTTCGACGCTCATTCTGATCGGCCAGGAGTGAGGTGCTTAGGTTCAGCATAGCTGTATGCTGGCATTCAGGGTTGTTTCGAGTCAAGCGCATTTTTTGTGCAGATGCGAGATTGGCTCAATTTTCGATCAGCCTCCTCGGCCGAACCAAACCTGGAAGCGCGCGACCTTGTTCAAGCGCCGCAGCGACGGCGGCAATGGAGGCCGCAGCGCCGTGCGGCGTCGGCAGGCCGGCACGATGAGGCGTCAGCCGGATCCGTTCGTGCCGCCAAAACCAGTGCTCGGGCGGCAGAGGCTCGACGGGAAAGACGTCCAACCACGCAGCGCCGAGCTGACCCCGATCGAGCACAGCGCGCAGCACCTCCTCGTCGAGGTGATCGCCGCGGCCGAGATTGACGACATAGGCTCCGGGCGCGAGGCGGGAAAACAGCCGGTCCGACAATATGCCCTTCGTTTCCGGCCTGGAGGGCAGGAGATTGATAACCACGTCGGCGCCGTCGACACACGCGCTGAGCCCATCATCGCCATGCAGACAAGCGATGCCGTCGATGCTGCGGGGGGTTCGCGACCAGGCAGACACCGGGAAACCGGCTGCCGAAAGCCCTTGCGCGACATGCAGACCGAGCGGACCCAGCCCAAGGACTGCCACGCGCAGTGATCCGCGTGTCCGGTTCTGCTGATCTGGCAAGCGCCAGAAGCGGGCAAGCTGGTCCGCCCTGACAACGACGTCATCTTGCAGGCGCGCGAAGACCGCGTGCATCGCATAGTCCAGCAATTGCTCGGCCTGGCCTTGATCCTGCAGGCGCGCGATCAGGACATCGGCCGGGATGCGGGGATCGTCGAGAAGTTGGTCCGTTCCCGCGCCGAAACAGAAGACGGCACGCAGCGACGGCGGCAGCGCCGTCATATTCTTCGGCAAATGCCAGGCAACCAGCAAATCGTAGTCGGCGTCCTCCGGCAGATCGGGCCATCGGATGAAGCGTGCCGACGGAAGAGCGTCGCGCAGCGCGTGCTCGAAGCGATCGCTGTAGGCAAGCGGATCGGCAATGACGATCCGCATCGGTCAATGTCCCTCGATGGGCATTCCCGCAAGCCGGCGCAGCGCCAGCCATTCCAGTTCCGCCGCACCATCCGGATCAGCCTCGTACTGCCTGGCGGTGCGCTCGCACACCTCCTTGCTCGGCAGATGGATGGGCCGCCCGCAACCGAGCGCCGCAAGCTGGATGCGACAGGCCTGCTCAAGGTTGTACATCAGGGAAAAAGCCTCTCCGACGGATCGCCCGACGGTCAAAAGCCCATGGTTCCTCAGGATCATGGCACGATTGGTGCCAAGATCGGCAACCAGGCGTTCCTGCTCGCCGGGATCGAGTGCGATGCCCTCGAACTCATGATAGCCGACCTGCCCGTAGAACAGCAGCGACGTCTGGTTGAGCGGCAAAAGCCCCTCCTCAAGGCAACTGACTGCCACACCGGCGGCGGTATGGGTATGCATGACGCAGACCGCGTCCGGGCGTGCGGTATGGACCGCTGTGTGAATGACGATGCCCGCCGTGTTGATCGGCACCTGCTGGCCACGCATCTGCTGGCCATGATGATCGATCACCGCCAGCGATTCCGGCGTCACCTCTCGAAAAAGATCGCCGTAGCGGTTGATCAGCAGGAGTTCCGGCTCTTCGGGCAGACGCGCGGATATGTGCGTGTGGATGATGTCGTCCATCCCGAACCGGGCGATCAGCCGATACGCCGCCGCCAGATCTTCGCGCATAGCCATTTCAGCAGTCGACATCATACCGGATCTTTCCTTCCTCTTTGATCATTTCGGATACTTGAATTCCTGTATACAGTCAACGAGCTGGATAGGAGGTGCCCGTCAGAATTGGCATGAAGTGCAAATGCATCAGCCCGAAGAGGCCGGTGCAGATTGGACCCGGTGAAACGGCATCCCAATCAGCAATTCTTACCTTCAATTGACAGAAATGGTACGGTACGATACCAGACCACCTCATTTGAAAACGAGGCCAAGGTAGTCGATTGCAATGGAAGCCAACCGAACAGAACGGGGTGCGGCGCGGCGGCGCGCGCTCATCGAAGCCGCATCGGAAATGTTTCTGGATCAGGGGTATGAGAGCGTGTCGCTCGATACTCTGATCGCGCGTGTCGGCGGTTCGCGACGCAATATCTATGGGCCGTTTGGCGGCAAGGAAGGCTTGTTCATCGAGGTCGTTACGCAGCTCTGCGCCGACCTGTCTCGCCCGCTCGAAGAACTCGACATCGATGCCGAGCATGACGTGAGCAGCGCGCTTACCCTATTTGGCTGCCGTGTCCTGTCGATCGTGCTTCAGCCACGAACGCTCGCCTTGCAACGCCTGATGATTGGCGAGGGACTTCGGTTCCCTGAACTTGCCCAGGCGATCTGGCATGCCGGACATGACAACGCGGTGCGCAGGCTGTCCGTCTGGATCGGACGCAAACAGGTCGCCGATCAACTTCGAGGCGACATCTCGCCCTCGGATCTGGCGGCGCAGTTTGTGAACCTGCTGGTGACCGGGCCGCAATTGCGCGCACTCGTCGGCATCGCATCAAAGCCGTTGGATGATCTGGAAATAACCCGCCTGACCAAAATAGCCGTCAAGGCATTTCTGGAAGGCGCTCTCGTAAAGGACACGAAACGCAATGCGTAAACTTCCCTGGGCAACGATTCTTGGCTGGGCGCTGGCCGCATTCTTCTTATTCGGCGGCGTCAGCAACATCCTCGCGCCGGGATCGATCCTCGAAGATTATCGGCGCTGGGGCTATCCTGAGTGGTTCCACTATGTGACCGGCCTTCTGGAACTGACAGCGGCGGCACTTCTCATTCCACGCAAAACCCGCTTGCTTGGGGCTGGCCTCGCGGCTGCCGTGATGATTGCCGCTGCCGGTACGGTTGTTCTGCATGGAGAATACTCGCATGCGGTCGCGCCGATCACCGTGTTGCTGGTTGCGATCGTCACAGGAATGATCGCATTGCGCACGCGATCATGAAGACGGCGTGATGGCTTTGAAACGGAATATGGGAGGCGGTATTGTGGACTCGCCTCTCACAGCCGCCGTTACTCGTCAGGACGCAAACCGTGGCCACAGTTCCGTTGCTTCAACGTTGGTCACCGCGCTCATCTTCGTGTCAACGCTGACAACCACTGACATGCCGGGGGCAAGGTGTTCGGCCAGAGGTTGACCGGGGTCTATGGCGATGCGGATCGGCAGCCGCTGCGAGACCTTGGTGAAGTTTCCCGTTGCATTGTCGGGGCGCAAGACGCTGAACTCTGATCCAGTCGCCGGCGAGAAACGCTCAATGCGGCCAGTAAGGCTTGCACGCTGCAGGGCGTCGATCTTCATCGTGACGGGCTGCCCAATTTTCATGCCTGCAAGCTGCGTTTCCTTGAAGTTCGCAACAATCCACATGCGCTGCGGCACGACGGCCACCAGTTGCGTGCCGGCCGACACATATTGGCCAAGCCTCGCGCCAACTTCTCCGAGCCGGCCGTCCTCCGGCGCGACGATACGCGTGTTCTGAAGATCGATCTCCGCGAGATGGACCGCGGCTTCGGCACCCTGGACGGCAGCTTCCAGTGATTGACGGCTAACAATGGTCGCCTGAAGATCCTGCCTAGAAACTTCGAGACCAGCCTGTGCCTGATGGTAGGTTGCGCGAGCCTGTTCCATGGTCGACCGGGTTGTGTCGGCACTACTCTCTGTCACGACCCCGCGCTTCAACAGCGGTTCAATGCGCCGCCAACTCGCTTCTGCATTGTCGAGCGTAACACGTGCACCTTCCACCTCGGCTTCACTTGCCCTGATCCGGGCCTCCGCCGACAGCCGCTGCTGCGCCGAGTTGGCGAGGCCGGCCTGTTGCGACGCCAGTGTCGCCCTGGCCTGCTCAAGTTTCTGAGCAAAGATGCGGTCATCGAGACGAACAAGAAGCTGCCCGGATTTCACGGATTGATAGTCCTGCACCGCCACCTCCGAGACATAGCCGGCAAGCTGGGGGGCAATAATTGTTACCTGGCCGCGAACATAGGCGTTCTCAGTGGTCTGGATACTGGAGGTAAAGGGCGGCAGCCGCCAAGCGTACAAAAACAGCGCGAGACCAGCGACGCCAATGACGATCGCAATAATGGTGGCGGTGGAGCGGAGGAACTTGAACATGATGTTGATCGACTATGCTTTACGCGTTGGCGGTCGATGCCGTTATCGCTCGAGTGCGAACGGCAAGGATTGCGATGTGGATGAGAAGCGCCAGGAGCGCTGTGGCGGATATGATGGCAATCATTAGAAAGGCGTCATTGTAGGCGAGTACATTCGCCTCCCGCGTTGCCTGCTGCGCAAGCAGTGCGACGCCTTCGGCATTGAGGAGTGCCTTGTCGGTCAGGACACGGGCGTAGACGCCGCCGAACTGGGCAATGCGCTGCGCGACAAGGGGGTCCGTCAGCGCCAGATGCTCCACCAGAATGCTCGAGTGGAATTTCTCCCGTATCGTAATGAAGGTACCAAACACGGCTGAGCCAAGCAGGCCGCCAAGGCTTTGCGTCGTCAGAAACACGATGATGAAGCTCAAAATGTAGTTCGGTCCGTTCTTGAGCGCCGACATCAGGCCGGTGAGCAGTGCGGGAGGCAGAAACAAAGCGCCGGCGAACGCGATCAGCGACTGGCTGAGATACATCTGCTCGGGGCGGGTGAGGTTTGTTGCGCCACTGTCCATGAACGCTCCAACGGTCAGCAGGGTAAGTGCGACAACGTGGATCGCGGGTTCGCGTCCCGGTTTGAGAACCATGGCACAGACAAGCCCACCGGCGACCGTTGCGACAAGGATCACCCAATAGAGCGTCTTTGTCTGATCGTTGAGCAAGCCAAGAACCTGGAAGAAGCCCGAGGCGCCGGTTGTCTGCTCGGACAGGACGATGCGAAACAAGAGCAGCGTGCCTGCGAAGTGCAGCACGGCGGGGCTGGCGAGCCAGCGTATGTCGAGAAGCGGGTTCTTGCGGTTAAGCTCGATTATGACCGCCACCGTGATGCAGACGGTAGCCAAGGCAAACAGCACTCCGAGCCATGGCGCTTCGAACCACCAGTAGAGGCGGCCGAGCACCAGCGCCACCGCGGTTGCGCCGAAGCCGGTTGCTATCAGGAGATAGCTGACGATATCGAGGCGTTCGATCACCTTGGCGCGGGGCTGCGGGGCGAGCGGCAGAAGATAGACGAGACAGAAGCCGATCATCGCCAGCGCCACCTCCAGGATGGTCACGCCGTGCCAGCCGGCTATGTCGACCAAGGCCGGCGAGATGAGGCGGGCAACCGGTGCGCCGAGCGAGATGTTGGTGAGCGCAAGCGGCAATCCTATACTGAGCTTTTTCTCCGGCGGGAAAGACTCCAGCATATAGAGGAAGCCGAGCGTCGACATTGGCGCGGTGGCAATGCCGCTCATGAAGCGAACGACGATTGCCGACGGCAGATCGCTGATGAACAGGTTCAGAATGCAGGCAAGCACGAAGCCGAGGATGCTGAGCTCCGCGAAGTTCCTCAAGCCGTATTGAGCCCTGATCTTGATCAGGGCAAGCGAAAGCGAGACGTTCGGCGCCATATAGGCGGCAACCAGCCAGGTCGCCTCATTGGTCGTCGCGCCGATAGACCCCTGGATCTGCACAATATTGGTGGTGACGAGGTTCATGCCCAGACCCTGGGTCAGGGCGACGACCAGCGAGGCAAACATGTAGGCTGCGGCCCGAGCCGGATGCATCGGCACGAATGGCGGCGGAGCCGGCGCGGGTGCTGGCTCCTGCGAAACCGGCGATGGCTCGCTCGGTTCACTGCTTGGCGAACCGGTATCTTCGACGACCTCTGGTTCGCGGTCTGTGGCGCGGTTTTCTTGCGGCATTGGAATCTATCTGGATATCAGGATGCCGCGCCAATGTTGCGCGCGACGCGCTGCAACACGCGGGTGGCGACCATCAGATCCATCTCGTCGACGCCCTCGAGCACCTGTTCGCGAAGCTCGCCTGCAAAGGCCAGAATGGCATCAGCCTCGGCGCGTGCAGCCTCGGTCAAGAAAATCCCCCTGGCTCTGCGATCTCCCTCCACGGCTCGGCGCGTGACGAAGCCTTTCTTCTCAAGTCCGTCGATCAACCCGACCATCGAAGGTTGCTCTACCTCCAGGGCGTTGGCCAATTCCGTTTGGGTCGCGCCTTCTTCCTTGGCCAGATGCACAAGCAATCGCGCGCGGGCAAGTGTCAGTCCGTGCATCTTCACCCGCGCATCGAAAAGAGTGCGCAGCTTCCGGTTCACTTTCGTCAGTTCATCGACGAAGGCAGCTCTCGAAACGGCAACGTCCATACCAAGCACCATTAGATAGTAGCAATATAATTAGGTACCTATATAATGCTGGTGAGTGTAACAGACAAGCTGCAATCACCACGCAGGCGCAAGCTGGCGGCACGGTATGCGTGGCCGACCCCTGACGGATTGGTGGCACCAAGTGGGTCAATCTGACTGAGATCTGTGCATGAGAAGCGGCTGGTTGCAGATCGCGACAGAAGCCGCGATTTCGCTGCTGGCCTCGCACTGAGATATCCACGGCTCGTGAGCGTTCAGGAGCGACATTGACCGGCACCCGTCCAGCGATTGGGACTGCGGTGGTACTACTGGAAACTTTCATTACTGCGCAAAAGCCGGGTCGCACGCACACTTGCACAGGCGTTCCATGCAATCTTCCGCTTTCTTCTCCGGTCTGCAGGAGCAGCTTCCCGGTCACTCCCTCGGTCAAATCGCTTTTGTCTGCATTGCAGCGCTCATCGGGGGATTGGCACGTGGTTTCTCCGGGTTCGGCGGAGCCTTGATCTTCGTACCTCTGGCCGGCGCGGCCATGGGGCCGAAGATCGCGTCCGCGCTGCTTCTTGTCATTGACGGGATCATGACGCTGGGCATGGTGCCGAATGGCTGGAAACGAAGCAATCGACGCGATGTCTTCACAATGCTCACGGGCGCATTGGTTGGCGTGCCAGCAGGCACCGCACTGCTGGCACTGCTGCCTTCGATGACGCTGCGCTGGATCATCTCGGTCGTGGTCTTCGGCCTCCTCGCCTTCCTGATTTCCGGGTGGCGCTACCATGGCCGGCCAAAGACCCACCTCACCGTGGCAGTGGGCGCCGTGGCGGGCCTCTTTGGCGGAGCAGCACAGATGTCGGGACCACCGGTCGTTGCCTATTGGCTAGGCGGCGCTATCCCACCGCTCACGGTGAGAGCCAATCTCGTCTTGTATTTCGCGCTCTCGACGGTGATCTCGACGACGTTTTATCTGATAGGCGGGCTTCTGACCGTGGAGGTGTTGCTGATCGCACTGCTCGCCTGTCCCTGCTACGGAGTGGGATTGCTTGTCGGCTCCAGGTGCTTCGGCTTTGCAAGTGAAACGACCTTCCGCAAAATCTGCTTCCTGCTGATAGCATTGGCTGCGCTGGCAGGCCTGCCGCTGTTTGATACGTTGCGTCCGTAGCTGCTCTTAGGGGGCGATCCACTCGCCCGCTAAGACGCAATCATTCTCGGGGTTTCCGTGGCCTGAGCCACTTCTATTGGGTGATCCGGTTTCAACGTCATCTCGCCGCGTTCGCAAATTCCGGATCATGCCATCCGATGGCTACGAGTAAATTGCCAATGCCACCAGACCCAAATTTCTTACTTGAGCGATCCGACTGAGTTCCGTATCCGAACAGCTGTCGGAAACCGGGTCGTCACCGGAGGGTCTGCCCTTACGCCCTTGCGGTGGAGCAGGAGTTCCGCGGCTGCCCGTCCCATCTCCTGGGCCGGTTGAGCGACCGTCGACAAGGATGGCAACAGGAATTCAGCATTAGCAATGTCGTCGAAGCCGGTGATGCTGAGTTGGCCGGGAATGCTGATGCCGCTTTCGCGGCAAAATCGCATGACGCCGATCGCCATCAGGTCGTTGGCGCACAGGATCGCCGTGGGCCGTGCTGCGGGATCGCCGGTCAGGAGGTTCGTGGCTGCGAGATAGCCGGACCGTTCGCTGTAGTCGCCGGAAACGTAGGTTGCAGCATCCGGATCGAGGCCGACCGAAGCCAGCGATTCACGAAAGCCGGCAAGACGCTGCTCGCTCGTCCAGAGGCGCGGCGGACCACCGATGATGGCGATCTTGCGATGCCCGCAGTCGAGCACATGGCGGGCAATAGCGCGTGCGCCTGCAAGATTGTTGCTCCCGACGAAGGGCACATCCAGGCCCGGCAGCACTTCATCGACAAAAACCACCGATCCGGTCTTGGCCAATTCGAGCAGCGAGGGGCTGGGCAGGCCGGTGCCGCTCAGATAGATCACGCCGTCGAGCCTCTGGGTTCTCAGGACTCGCGCGAAATATTCTTCCCGCTCCGTCTTCGACCAGGTGATGCAGAGCATCAACAAGATATCATTGTCGGCGATACCATGCTGGATGCCTTCCGCAACGCTGGCGAAGAAGGGATTTCCCAGATCTGGCACGACGAAGCCGATCGAGGAAATGCGTCCGCGCTTCAGGCTGCGTGCTGCATTGTTCGGCTCGAAGCCGAGTTCAGCGATGAAGCGTAGTACATGCCGCTTGGTGTCGTCTGCGACGAGGCCGCGCCCATTGATGACGGCACTGACCGTGCCGATCGACACCCCGGCCTCGCGCGCCACGTCGCGGATCGTCGGGCGCTTGCTGCCGATGGCCTCGGTTCCGTCACTCATATCGGGGAAATATCCCTCGCGTTCGATCCTATGACGGGTCGCGCCAGTAGGTGCGGGACCAAGGCCGCGCCTTCGACGACGACTTCCAAGGCGTTAGCAAATATTCCGCCAGCACGACAAGCAGGAAACTGACGACGCCGAGCAAGGCCAGGAAGCTGATCGCCGCAAAGGTGCCGGCCGTGTTCAACCGGGAATTCGCCTGAAGCAGATACGCGCCCAGTCCACCGCTAGTCGACGCCGTCCACTCAGCGATGACTGCGCCGGTGACGCTGAAGGTCGCAGACAGTTTCAGAGCGGAGAAAAGCGGCGAATAGGTCGCCGGCAGCTTCACATGGCGGAAGATGTTGAATTTGGACGCGCCCATCGACCGCACAAGGTTGAGAACGTCGCGATCGACCGAAGCAAGGCCGTCCAGCACATTCACCACGACGGGGAAAAAGACGACGAGTGCAACGATCACCAGCTTGGGGGCAAGCCCGAAACCAAGCCAGATGGTGAGAGCTGCCGAGATCGCGACGACTGGTATTGCCTGGCTGGCGATCAGAACTGGATAGAGCACGCCGCGCGTTGTGCTGGACGCATCCATAAGTACCGCAAAGAAGAACCCCGCGCCGGCGCCGACGATAAAGCCGAGCAGGAACTCGAAGAAGGTGATGCCGAAACCATTCAGCAGCGCCTGCCAGTCGGACTGTATGTGGTTCCACACCTGCAACGGCGAAGGCATGACGTAACGCGGTATCTGGAAAAACTCGACCAGGGCCGCCCAGATCAGGATGACGAGCACCAGAGCAAGCAATGGATAGGCAATCTGAAGGACGGTGCTGCTGGACATGCGGCTAGTGGCCATTGGCTGCCTCCATCTCAACTGTTTTCTCAGTTGCAGCGTCGGAATAGATCAGGTCGAGAATGCGTGCCTTCAGCGAACTGAATTCCGGGCTGGTAAGGCAGGACATCGGTCGTGGTCGCTCGATCGGGACGGTCAGGATCTCCCTCACCTGTCCTGGGCGCGGCGTCATCACAACCACGCGGTCGGCAAGCAGGATCGCCTCGTCGATGTCGTGCGTGACAAAGACGACGGTCCGCTTTTCCTGCTCCCACACGCTCAGCAGCCATTGCTGCATGGCAAGGCGCGTCTGCGAATCGAGGGCACCGAAGGGTTCATCGAGAAGCATCACGTCGTGATGCATCGCAAGCGTTCGCATCAGCGCCACGCGCTGGCGCATGCCGCCCGAAAGTGCTGCTGGATAATGATTGACGAACTCGCCCAGCCCATAGCGGCGGGCGAGTGCGACACCCTCGGCGCGCTGGGCATGGCTTGCACCACCCTTAAGGATGGCTCCGAGCACGATATTGTCGATGACGGTGCGCCAGGGCAGGAGAAGGTCCTTCTGGAGCATGTAGCCGACATGGCCGCTGCGCCCGGTCACGTCCTTGCCGTCGATCAGGACTTGACCTTTGGTCGGCTTGAGAACGCCGGCGATGATGTTGAACATCGTGCTCTTGCCGCAACCCGAAGGGCCGACAACAGATACGAATTCTCCGGCCTGGACATGGAGATCGGTTGGCGCGAGCGCCTGTGTCTCGCCGAAGGTTTGCGAGACATGCTTCAACGACAGTTTTGGCTTTGATGTTTCAGGCATCTCGTCTCTTTTTCTGAACGCTTAGAGCGTGACGCAGTTTTCGCGGCCGAACCAGATCAGGTCCTCGACCTTGACGGCGATATCGCCGCGCGCGGCGAAGGGCTCTATGGCCCACGCTCCCCACATCGGCGTGGCATTCCCAGCGTCGATGAACTGATGGAGATAGGCCGCCCCCGCCGTCAGCGAATGGCCGATATTGGCGAGTTGGTCGAGCAGGATATAGCCTTCCGCCACCAACCGTTCATGGGTCATGCCGAAGAGTTCATTGGCCGCCATGCCGGGGCGGCATTTTGCCAGTATTTCGTAGTGAAGCTTTTCGAGGTCGCGCAGCGCCTCGTCGGCTTCCGGCCAATCGCCGATCACCTTGCATCGCGTGCAATCACCCCAGGAGCCGTCCGAGGTGATCGGATGGACATCGACCATGAGTATGTCGCGATCCTGCGCCGCAAGCTCTGTCGGCGGGTTGGTCGGAAAGCAGGTGCGTGTATTTTCGCCGAGGCCGACATTGGTGATCGTCCAAACATTCTCGACGCCTTGGTCGAGCAGAAAGGCACTCACCGCGAGGTCGACCGCCTGCTCCGTCATTCCCGGATGGACCGCCGCCAGCCCCGCAGCCGCTGCTGCCTTTGCGATCGTCTGCGCTCTGACGAGACCCGCGGGGGGCACGTCCGAGACATCCGGTCCGGGCCTGTAGGTCCAGGCCGGAACGACACGTCGGGAGGAAGCGGCGGCGCTCATGCGGTCAACTCCTTGTCGGGCTTACTGGGCGAGATACTGGTTTGTATAGTAGGCTGAAGGTTCGAGAACCTCTGACACGACCTTGAACTTCTTCAACGCGTCGAGCAGCGCCACCCAGTCGGCTTCGTTCGAGACCATCAGGTCCGGTCCGATTTCACCGAAAAGCGGAACCGTATCCTTCCACTGCTGGGTTATGAATTTCTCGTCATAGGCCTTGGAATAGAGATCGAAGAAAGCCGCAACGCCCTCGTCGGGATGAGCAACAGCGTATTCGATGCTCTTTTGGGTCGCGCGCAGAAACGCCTTCGCCAGATCCGGATTGGCCTTCAGCCAATCGTCATTGCCGGCAATCATGAAGATCGGTGTGTTGGGCACGCCGTGCGCGGTGGCGGGAAGAAACTCGGCGCGCTGGCCGCCGGTGGTGGCCATGCCGGTGCCTTCCGCATTGGTGATGCCGGTAATCGCATCGACCTTTTTCTGGAGCAGAAGTGGCACGGTATCGTCGGTCGCCGCGACCGTGCTGACGTCATCGAGCGTCAGGCCGGCATCGGCGAGCATCATGGTCAGCTGCGCCTTGGTCCAGGCATCGTTGTAGATGCCGATCGTCTTGCCCTTGAGATCGGCAACAGCAAGAGGTGTCCCCTGCGGGCTCAGAATGCCCCAATTGTTGCCACGGCCATAGCGCGCGATCGCCGTTACGGGCGCCTGCTGCTCCTTGGCGAAGATTACGTCCATCACGGTCGTGAAGGCCACCTGCGCGCGACCGGTGCCCAGGAATTTCATCGTGTCGGCAACGGTCGGCGGCGTGACGATCTCAAGCTCGATGCCCTCTTCCGCGTAGAAGCCCTTCTTGCTTCCCAATATCCAGGGAACCCAGAAGCCATCGGGAACCGGCCATTCCTGAATGAAGGTTAGTTTGGTGAGGTTCTGTGCTGAGGAAGGTGATGGGGCGACTGCGAAAGCTGCCATGGCAGCCAACGCATAGCCGAAACTGCGGCGGGTGAGGTTCATGTCGCGATCCTTTGCGCTTGTCCGGTCGGCAATATCTATGGCTTGATATTGAACCGGTTCAATATTGGTTGTCAACGTCGATAGAATGAATTATTTCTCCGTTGCATTCGTGACTGAAGTCGTTCAGAACTTACGAATTGAACCGGTTCATTTTATCCCGCGCCCTGGAGATGCCAGCGCCGCGGTTGCGACGTAAGGGAGTATCCGTCTTGGCGAAATCCAACAAGAAAGTCTTGCTTGTCGGCGAGACATGGATGAGCTCTTCGACCCATTTCAAGGGCTTCGATCAGTTCGGCAGCGTTACCTTCCATTCAGGCGCCGAGCCTTTAATGAAGGCGTTGGAAGGCAGCCCCTTCGATCTTACCCATATGCCTGCGCATGAGGCGGTGGAAAAGATGCCCTTCAATCTGGAGGGTCTCAACGCCTACGACGCGATTCTGCTTTCAGACATAGGCGCGAACTCGCTGCTCCTGCACCCCGATGTCTGGTTGCGCGGAACCACCGTTCCAAACCGGCTCCAGCTTCTCAAGCAATGGGCGCAGGCTGGCGGCGGCCTCGCCATGATCGGCGGCTATTTCAGCTTCCAGGGCATTGACGGCAAGGCACGCTGGCACCGCACGCCGGTCGAGGACGTGCTGCCGGTGGAATGTCTGCCTTATGACGATCGGCTGGAGATTCCCGAAGGGTTCGCCGCTGCGATCGACGCCAAGAGCAAGCATCCCGTCCTTCAGGGCCTGAATGGCGAGTGGCCGTTGCTGCTTGGCGCAAACGAAGTGCGCGCAAGGCAGCGCCCTGATGTCGAGGTGCTCGCCCGGCTTCCGGAAGCCCAGGGCGGTCATCCGCTGCTGGTAACCGGGGAGTACGGAAAAGGCAGGACGCTCGTCTGGACATCCGATGTCAGCCCGCACTGGCTGCCGGCTTCCTTCTCCGACTGGCCGGGTTATGCCACGCTCTGGCGCAACGCTCTTGGCTGGCTCACCAGGAGCTGACCGGACAGACTGCAACACGGAGAAACACCATGCCCAAGCAGGACGAGGAAGCAGCCGTCACCGTCGCCGTCATCCAGATGGAACCTCGTTTCGGGGAGACAGCGCACAACGTCGCGCGAACCGTCGCCTTCATGGAAGAAGCGGCTGACAAAGGCGCGCAACTCGTCGTCCTGCCGGAGCTTTGCAACACGGGCTATGTCTTTCGCAACCGGGCCGAAGCACGCTCGCTTGCGGAAGAGATTCCCGAAGGAGCGACGACGAAAGCCTGGATGGAGGCGGCTGCGCGGCTTGGCCTTCACATCGTCGCCGGCATCACCGAACGTTCCGGTGAAAATCTGTTCAATTCGGCCGTCATCATCGGACCGAATGGATTGATTGGCCGCTATCGCAAGATGCATCTATGGGGCGACGAAGCGCTCTACTTCACACCGGGCGATCTCGGCTTTCCCGTGTTCGACACCCCCCTCGGACGCATCGGCTGCCATATCTGCTACGATTGCTGGTTCCCCGAAAGCTTCCGCCTGGCCGCCCTGCAAGGAGCCGAGATCATGTGCGTGCCCACCAACTGGGTGCCGATTCCCGGCCAGGACCCCAAGCGCGAGGCGATGGCGAACATCATCGTTATGGGCGCTGCCCATTCTAATTCCGTTTTCGTCGCCGCAGCCGACCGCGTCGGCACCGAACGCGGCCAGCCATTCATTGGCCAGAGCCTTGTCGTCAGCCACACCGGATGGCCGGTCGCCGGGCCGGCTAGCGCGGACAAGGAAGAAATCCTGATCGCCAGGGTCAATCTGGCCGATGCGCGGCGCAAGCGAAACTGGAATGCCTTCAACCAGGTTCTGCGCGATCGCCGCACCGACGCCTATGACGAGATGCTCGGCAGCGGCCAGCGGCCGGGATGGTATTGAGGGACCTGACGTGAGCGCGATCCACGCAGTAACGCTGACGCAGGAACTCGTACGCTTCGACACGCGCAATCCGCCGGGCAGCGAAGCACAATGCGCTGCCATGCTGGCCGATCTGCTGAGCAGCCACGGCCTTTCCGTGACTATCCACAATTTCGGCTCGGGCAGGAGCAACCTTGTCGCGCGGTTCCCCATCCGCGCATCGAAGGCAACGCAACCTCCGATCCTGTTCACCGGTCACATCGACACGGTTCCGCTTGGCCTTGCCGCATGGTCGCGCGACCCGTTCGGCGCGGAAATCGTCGATGGGCGACTTTATGGGCGCGGCTCCACCGACATGAAAGCCGGCGTCGCAGCGATGGTCGCTGCCGTCGTGGCAGAGGCAGACCGCCTGCATGAATGGTCGAACGTCGTACTGGTGATCACCGGCGGCGAGGAGACCGGTTGCGAAGGTGCCGCCGCATTAGTGAGAGACAGGATGCTCGATCCGGCGAGCCTGCTTGTGGTGGGCGAGCCCACCGGCAACAGCTTCGTCGCCGGCCACAAGGGCGCGCTGTGGCTGAAGGCCTGCTGCAGCGGGCGGACGGCGCATGGCGCAATGCCGCACCTTGGCGATAACGCCATCTACAAGGCGGCGCGCGCCGTGACAAAACTCGAATCCTTCGGGTTCAACGCCGCGCAACATCCGGTCCTTGGGTCTGCGACGCTGAATGTCGGGACGATTGCCGGCGGTTTGAACATCAACTCGGTGCCCGACCATGCCGAACTGACGATCGACGTGCGGACGCTGCCCGAAATGGACAGCGCCGCCCTCGCCGACCAGCTGTCTTTCACGCTCGGCAGCGACTGCAAAGTTTCGACGATCCTCGACCTGCCGGCGGTGTGGAGCGACCCGAAAAGTCCCGCCATGAAGCTCTTTTCCGAATGCCGCGACGCTGCCGCAGGCTGGACATCCGCTGCGGGCGGCGCAAACTTCTTCACCGACGCCTCTGTCTTCACTCCGGCGCTCGGCGGCGTTGAAACGATCATTTGCGGACCTGGCGACCCGGAAATGGCGCACAAGACCGACGAGTATTGCGAAGTGGCCAGAATCGGCGAGGCGGTAGAAATCTATCGCGCGATCATCGCACGGACTGGATTACAGGAAACGCCCTGACTGCCTTTTCGCAAGGCTTGCTTACTCGAAGCCTTCACTGAACTTAAATCAGTGCACAAACGAGACACGGATAGGCTATCTGGAGACGATAGCGCGAGTTTTTCGAAGACCGCCCGTCGCTCATCGACCGAGTTGGAAGTGTGACCTCAAGCCGCGTTCTTGAACCCATCCATCTGCGCCTTCATTGCCCGCTGAAATGCAGGTCGCGCTTCACAGCGCCGCTTGTAGGCGCTTAGCTGGGGATATGCATCGACGAGATTCGTGTGATCGAGAATGCGCAACACATCGGCCATCATCAGGTCGCCAACTGTGAAACTTCCTTCAAGATACTCTTTCCCATCGAGAGCACTCTCAAGCATCCCTAGACGATCGCGCAGTCGGATCGGAAGGCCCCTTCCTTGTTACGACAAAAGAACAAAATAGGAACAAATGCGTTGCGTCGATAAGCCGATTCGTGAGAGAAGTCCCTTCCTCAAGGAACTTTCACATGACCGCACCCAAGGCGACGGACGGCGAAGCTATGTCCAAATTGGAAACGGCTGCAGACCAAGCCATAGATTCATGTAGCGGCGATGCCCGCGCCGCTGTCATTACGTTTCTTACTGCAAACCGTTTTCTAGAACGTGAGTTCAAGTTGGTACAAGTCGCTGTTTCGTCAGGCTTTTCCCGCGGCTGGCATCACAGGAATCATTGATGAGCAGCAAACGCAACAGCTTCACTCCAAGCGTAAGCGCAAGCGTCATCGATCAGAAATGGCCTTATCAGGTGGCTCTGCCCGATGATATCTGCACTCAAGACAATTTCACCATCATCCTTGAATTCTTCGTCGCGCGCGGTTGGCGATACTTCACGCGCAACGTGCAAGCCATTTGGCCAAACGGGAAGTATCAGAGCATGCGGTTGTACTGTTTCGCCGATCGAGCTTCGGCAGAGGTATTTCAAGCTCATTTCGGGGGAGAATTCTTTGATCCAGCTCATGATCGTGACGGAAGTCGGGTCCGTGGTACATGGCGGCGAGACGGCGTATGGACTCGTCTTTTGGAAAGCGGCCCGCTGAAAGTACCACCCATCTTAAGAGACTGAGATACGCAGTTGACGCACAGACTAGTGTCGCCTCACTTCCAAAATTCGCAAAGAAAATCTCCTTCGAACCCGTCGCAATTTCACCGCCTTTTCCGCGGCAATCGCCCGCAAGCTTTCCAAACGGATCACCTGCTCTACCCAGGCGACGATCTGGCCATCGGAAAACTGACCGCCACGGCGAGACCAGGGTGACGGTCTTCAAGCGAGACGGACGCTCCGTGCAAATCCGCAATCGCCTTCACAAGGCTGAGCCCGAGACCGCTGCCGGGCGTCGATCGGCTATGATTCAGACGGTAGAGCCGTTGGAACACATTTTCGCGTTCTGCGTCCGGAATTCCGGGACCATCGTCGTTGACACTTGCAACAATGCGGTCATCTCGTCTGGTGACTGACAATTCGATTGCCGTGCCTTGGGGACAATGTCGAAGTGCATTCTCGACCAGATTGGCAAACAGCTGGGTCAACAGTTCCCGATCTCCGAGAATGCGTCCTCCCCTTTCGTCGGGAATCGTCGCCAAAAGCAATTTGCCGTCGTCTTCGGCAACGTCGGTGTAGATTTCAGCGATGGTCTTGATGACCTCATTGAGGTCGACTTCGGTGAAGCGCTCCTTGCGGGCGCCGGCCTCGATCTGGGTGATGCGCAGGAGGGCGTCGAACGTCTCGTTGATCTGGAGGCTTTCCGCACGCGCGTCCGCCAGATCGTCCGAAACCGCGCTCCCCGACGCTGCCTTTTCCGATGCGGCTTCCAGGATCATCTGAAGGCGGTTCAGCGGTGTCTTGAGATCGTGAGCGATGTTGGCGCTGACATTCTTCATACCGTCAACCAGCGCAGAAAGGCGTTCGAGCGCCGCGTTTACCTGACGCGAGACATCGTCGATATCGTCGCCATTTCCTAACAAGGGAATGCGCGCGTCGAGCCGACCGTGGGACACATCCACCATGGTCGCGGCAATTCCATCGAGGCGGCGCTGGATGCGCGATGCGAGCAAGGCTCCGCCGGTAATCGCCAGACCGGTGATTATCAGCGTCGACCAGCCAAAGCTCATCAACATGATCGACTCCAGCTCTTCGGTCTCCGAAAGGCTGCTGGCAACGATCAAACTATTTTCGCCGACCGGGCCGGAATAAGCCCTGAACATGGTCCCTGAAGGCGCTCCAGCCGCGACCCCGTCGAACATCGAAAAGCCGTGGGGAAAATCTCCAGCAGAAAAATTTCCTGCCAAATGTTTGCCATCCGGACCCGTCAGCGAGAAAAGCTGATCCTTTTTCGGGCTGAGTTGCGCGTGGTTGTCGACGCTGGACACAAGATCTTCGAGATCGCCTCCGGCATAGGTTGCCGACACGACCGCGTAGGTTTCCATGATGGACTGATCCAGCCTGTCCGCGAGATTGGCGCTCATCAGCCGATAGACGACAGCGCCGGACAGGACGAAGGCAAGCACGAACAGGAATGCGAAGGTCAATGCCAGCCGGAAAGGCGTGCTGCGAAGCAGGCTAAAGCGGCGCATGCAAGCTGTAGCCGGTGTTGCGGACAGTGTGGATAAGCTGGGTGTCGAATGGCTTGTCGACCTTGGTACGCAGGCGGCTGATATGTGTTTCGACCACACTGGTCCTGGGATCGAAATGAAAATCCCAAACGCGCTCGAGCAGCATCGTCCGCGTGATGATGCGTCCTTCACCGCGCATCAACACCTCCAGCAACCTGAATTCCCGCGGTTGAAGGTCGATCGCCTGACCCTTCCGCACCACGCGCCGCGTGATTAGATCCATTTCGAGATCGGCAACCCGCAACATCGTCTTCTGGTCCTGCGCTGGCGGCCTCCGGCCAAGAGCATTTATGCGGGCCAGCAGTTCCGAGAACGCGAAAGGCTTGACCAGATAGTCGTCTCCGCCGGCTTCAAGCCCTTCCACGCGATCGTCGACACCGCCCACCGCGGTCAGAAAGATCGCCGGCGTGCGAACGCCGGCCGCGCGAACCGCCCTGATCATCGACAGACCGTCCAGCCCCGGGATCATTCGATCCGCCACGATCACGTCATAGGCGCTACGGGTTGCGGCAAAGAGCGCGTCATGTCCGTTTTGAAGCAGGTCGCAGATATGTCCGGCCTCGGTCAGCCCCCTGACGATATAGTCGGCCGTTCTCTGGTCGTCCTCAACGAGAAGAAGTCGCATCCCAGCTCCGCCCTACTGCCGGCACATCTCAAAACCTAGCGCTTGCGCAATAATATATCCATCCATCGCGCTACGACCTGTGAAACCCCAGCAACGGCTCCATGAGTTCGAAGGTCCGATCCATCGCGTATGTTCCCACGAACGGGATCGCGACATGGCCAAACCAGAGCGAAAGCTGCCCTTCGGATGTTTCCTCTCCTGCCTGAGCGATCGCAGCGAGGTAGAGCGCTGCCGCCAGGCCGCTTCGGTCGGACCCCGCCCGGCAATGAATGAGCACGGGCTTGGGCACAGACTTCATCAGATCGATCAAAGCCAGGGAGCGGTCGGGCGTCAATTCCTCGCGAGCCGACATGGCAAAATCGATATGCTGGATGCCGAGATTTTTCGCGGCCTCAATCTCGGCATTGTACCATGCACTGCCTGTGCTCTTGCCGCGCAGATTGATGATCGTCGCAATATGATAGTGATCACGATACGTCCTGATTTCGTCGGGCGTCGGCTGCGCAGCCCGATAGGCCTCGCCGACAACGATTGCGTGGAAATTATCGTTCAGGTGAGTGCTAGCAAGCACGCAGCCGACAATCACAGCCGCGCCTATGAGCAGAACACACCAAGTATTGGCCCAACTTTGCCGCGATAGCCCCATGTAATCGTCTTTCTGACTGACGGATGACCAGCTTTCATTCGGTTTCAAGCAGGATCGCGTCGGCTTCGTCGGAAGCCCTCTTCAGTGTCATGTAGACAACGAGGGCAATGATGCAGCCAAGGAAGATCAGACTGGTAAAGGTGGTGCCGAAGCCAAGTCCGCCATATTCGGGCGGCTGCGAAAGCAGATCGCCGAACGAGGCGCCAAGCGGCCGCGTCAGGATATAGGCGAGCCAGAACGCCAGGATGCCGTTTAGTTTGAAGCCATAGTAAGCCAGAGCGATAAGCGCGATGACGCCGCCGAACATCAGGCCGGTGGTGAGGTAACCCATGTCGAAGGTTTCAGCGACCAGATCGCCGGCGGCAGTACCCAGCGAAAACGTCAGGAGTATAGCCAGCCAGTAGAAAATCTCACGCTTGGTCGTGAAGATGGTGTGGATCGACAGCGTTCTCTCGCTGGCATACCAGAGCGCGAATGTCGCGGCGAGCGCGACGCTGAACGCAATGGTCGTCGTTTCAAGCCGGACGCCGAAATTGTCGACGAGATTGTCGGTGATCAGTGTGCCGACAACGCTGATGAGAACGACGGCCAGCCAGTATGCCCAGGGCACGTAACGCTTCTGGGCAAACTGCAGAATAAGCGCGACAATCAGTATGCCGGTCATGATCAGCGAGGTGGCGGTCAGCCCGAGGCCAAGATTGACGGCAAGATAGTCGGCCGCCGTTTCGCCCATGGTCACCGCCATGAGCTTTATCAGCCAGAAGTCGGCTGTGACATTGGGAACCCGATTGACGGCCGGCGCAACACCTTGGGTGGCTGGCAACAGCATGGCGGTATCCTCTCTTTGAAGATGGTGCCCGATCGGGCCTACTTGCCCATGATTTTCATGGCCTGCGCGAAGAATTCGTCGGCGCGTTTGTCGTCATCGGCGTTGCAGCGCTCGATACCCTTGATCTCCAGTTCGGATACCTTTGTCTTGTCGGCATCGCTGAGTTTTGCGGCAGCCTCGGCCGCCCTGACGTCCTTGAGCACGTTCTCGCAAGGCGCAGGAGCCGCGAATGCCGATGAAACCGGATTGGCAATTGCAATCGAGCCAAGCGCGATGGCGAGAACTAGGTTTTTCATGAGATATTCCTCGTTTGACGCCGATGTCACCGGCGCTGTCCATTGAACTCCGGCAGACGCGAAAACTTGCCGGCATCAGGACGATAGGAGGTGGATTTCACACCGGCCTGTCCGGCGATTTACAAATTCGTAAGAATGCGCATCACAAGCCGAAAATCTCTTGCGACTGCCTCGCTTTGGGCACACAGGAAACATAAAGAGCGGCGACAGTCGGAAATCGCTGCATCCAAGGCGCCAGAAGGTGAAGAGCTCAAAATGACTTCCGCTTCCCTAAATCCAGCGCCAAAGCCGTTCGACCAGCGCAAGCGCATGGTCGTTGTTCGTGTCGCAGCTTTGATGGCGGTGTTGCTTCTGCTCTTTGCCGAGCCATTCCTGGCCGAAGGGTCGCAGGCGCATGAACTCGTGGAAATGTTCGGCCTCGTCCTGGTGCTCGTTTGTGTCGGCGGCCGACTTTGGAGCACGCTCTACATCGGCGGCAGGAAGAACAGCGAGTTGATCTCGATGGGACCGTTCTCGATGACGCAGAACCCCCTCTATTTCTTTTCCACGCTCGGCGCGCTCGGCATCGGGCTGATTTATGGATCGGTCCTGGCTGCCCTGGCCCTGGGTCTTGCCAGCTTCATCGTTTTTCGGGTGACGGCGGGAAAGGAGGCTGAATTTCTTTCAGGAAAATTCGGTGATGCCTATGAAGCCTACAGGCGCAAGACACCGCGTTTCTGGCCAAACCCGTTGCTCTTTCAAGACAACGCCGAAAGGCAATTCTCAACGCATGCCTTGAAACGCACCTTCTATGACGGCCTCTTTTTCCTGGCTCTCTTTCCGGCAATCGAGACGATCGAATATCTCAGGATGAACGGCTTTCTGCCGAAGTTGTTCGTTCTCTTTTGATCCGCGTAAGCTTCTGATCTGCGGACGCCTCAGGCGACGGCTTGGGCGTCGCTGAGGGACATCATTCCGGCTCCTGTTTCGAGCGAAGGACATCCCCGCTAACAGGCGCCCGAAGTGTCGGACTGGCCGCTGCAATCACCGCGCAGGCGCAGGCTGCAGCGGCGGCACGCTATGCATAACCGATCCTGGTGGTTTATGGCACCAAGCGAGCAGTCTGACCAAAATCTGCGCATGAGAAGTGGTGAGCTGTAGATCGCGATAAAAGCCGCGATGTCACTGCCCGATTCGTACAAACTATCGCCGCGCAGCTCCATCGTCTCGGCCGGCATCCCGTCATGAGCAAACACCCCGTGACGCAAAAAAGTACCGTCACGAGCCTCATTGGTCGTGACGGTACTTTGAAAAACTCACTCGAGCAATATAGGGAGGTCCGTCAGACAGGCCGCCAAAGCCAAACACTCCCCGCCGATAGCCATCGATTGACTTCGACAAGTTTTTTGTTTGTTTTCAATAGCTTGTTTCGTAGCCTAGCGTTTTCTTGGATACGTCCGGATAGGCCTGAATCATTCCCACTCTATTGTTTCAACCCATCATAACATACTGATTTCACAGGACAATTGATTTTTCAACAACAACTTTTGCCGTCAGAAATACCGTCAAAATTATCGACTATTGAATTTATTGAGGAATTTCTGATTTTCGCGAAGTTCTCGATTTCGGTGACTATCGACCACAATCGGTCGATTTTTTTCACCGCCAGTTCCGGGGCCTCCTTCGCACCCACCGAAAAGTACCGTCAGAGCATCGTCACCCTAGTAGCGAACGACCGCATTGCGGCTAGGTACGCTTCAGATTCACACTGCACTTTATGCAACATGAACCAAGCGCTTACGACCTGGCGATCTTGCGCACACGTCACCGGGCTTGGATTTGCGCCGGCAAGGACTCTTCCTAGATCCCATTGCGGACCCAATTCGCGAGCTCGGCATAATGAGCCTGCGGAGATGTGCAGCGCGCATTTGCCGTCATGCTTCGACCATTCACACACCTAGCTCAGTGCGAACACGAGCAACTATCGCCTCGGGTGTTCCTGCTATGTCGATGATGATCGGATTCTCGTCTGTAGCCGGCGCTTCAAGAGTTTGAACCTGGCTTTCGAGCAGAGAAGCCGATGCAAAGTGATTTTTGCGTGCCTGCAGTCGCTCGGCGATCAGCTCGATCGAGCCATGCAGGAAAAGGATGCGCAGGAAGCCAAGCCGCTGCCGGAACAGATCGCGATAGCGGCGCTTGAGCACCGAACAGGCGATGACGACCGGGCGTCGCTCAGCAAGCGCTGCATCGCACACGGCGTTCAGCCACGGCCAGCGGTCCTCGTCGGTCAGCCCGATGCCATTGCGCATGCGCTCGACATTGGACGCGTTGTGAAACGTATCTGCCTCCACGAACGACGCTCCCAGCGCCTGGGCCAGCCGTTGCGCGATCTCGGTCTTGCCGGTACCGGCAATGCCCATCACGACAAAGAAATCAGGTACGCCGCTGGTCGGCGACGTCTGAGCTAGGGTCGGCTCATCCATGCGATTCGTCATGGATAGAGACCCATCAAGCGTATCGGTCCCAGTGTCAGCACCGGGAGGAGTACCAACAGAAAATCGCGACGGTCAGAACCGGCCATCGGAGCCAGCGATCCCATGATCACATCCTCGTCGCGCATGTGCAGCAATGCTCGGGCGAGAGAGAGCCGATCAGATTCATTCTCATTGGTTCCCCGTTTCAAAACTCCGTTCCACGCTCCCTTCAGTGCGCGAATTCTACGCGTCCGCCTTCAGGCGGTTCATGCGCCTCAGTTCGACAATGGCGGCGCTATGATCGAGATCACCGCCGCCGTGATCGACGAGCCCGCGAAAAATGCGATCGACTTCCGTAGCGATCGGCAGGCGCAGTCCGAGCGACGCAGCAAGGGCCAGCGCGGTGCCGGTATCCTTGATCTGATATTTGGCGGGACCGCCGGGCGCGAAATCGCCATCGATCATGCGCCGCCCATGCTGGCGGAAGACGGTTGAATCGGCGAAGCCGCCAAGCAGCGCTTCGCGCACTTTCGCCGGACTGGCGCCGCCTCTTTCCGCGAGCAGCAGCGCTTCCGCGACCGCGCAGATATTGCTTGCAACGATAAGCTGATTGGCAAGCTTGGTCAGCGAACCCGTACCAACCGGACCAATATGGGTGACACGCCCGAGCGGAGCAAAAACCGGGGACAACGCTTCGATGGCGCCCTCCTCCCCGCCGGCCATGATGGCGAGCGTTCCGTCCTGCGCGCCCTTTTCACCGCCCGAGACTGGCGCATCCACGTAGTGGATGGCTTTGTCTTGCGCCCAAATCCCCTGCGCCTGCGCCGTCTCGACGGGTATCGAGCTCATGACTACGAGCGTCGTGCCCGGCGACATTGCGTCGACGACCGCATCCGGTCCGAACAGGACCTCGTCGCAGACCGGTCCCGAACTCAGCATGCAGATCACGACGTCAGTGAGCCGCGCCGCTTCAGCTGCGCTTGCCACAACGCCGACGCCCGAACTGCCCAAGGCTTGCGCCTTGGCCGCGCTGCGATTCCAGGCTGTCACTGCGAAACCGGCCTCCGCCAGCCGGCGGGCCATGTGCCCGCCCATGATGCCGGTGCCGATGAAGCCTATGCGTGATGCGGGTTTGTCGGTCATGCCGGCGCCTCCCGACGCCAGTACAGTTTCTAAAGACTGCGTTGCGGTCGCGAGCACGACCGCTGCGTCGCCGCGAAGCGTTTTCAGCTGCTTCGGGTGACGCGGCTTTCCTACCGGAGCGGTTGACGACGATTAGGCGGCGACGCTCGAGACCGGGCGGAACCGCTCCTCCATCTCGCGGCGCACCTTGACGACGTCGAGGTCGTTCACCAGTTCCACGTCGTCGAAGCTGACAATCTGGTCCTTCTTGATCGAGCGCTTGAGCTTGACATTGTGCGCCAGTCCGATCGGCAGCGCGGCGCGCTTAAGGCTGATCGACGCCGGGATGGCGTTTGCCCAAACTGCATAGCCGCCCTCGCCGTCCAGCATCTCGCCGGGCTGCATATCCTTCTTGGCTGTTGCCACGGCGTCGCCGCGGAATTCCTTTGACGAACCGGTCGGCTCGTTACGCAGCGCGGCCGAGAGTACGCTGATCGAGGTCTCCAGCCCGATGATGTGGAAGGGCCGCCACATCGACGCGTACCAGCCCGACGGATCGGTCAGCAATCCGTATTGTTTGAAGCAGGCACGCGCGTACTCATTGTGCGCCTTGAAGGTAACGAAGACGCCGTAGCGGATGTTGTTAAAGACCTCGCGGCCGTCCGGCTCCTGGCTGGCGGCGATATCGACGAGTCCGGAGCGGGCCATGCGGCCGCCATCGGCGGCGGGCCGAAAGACCTTGGCCAGGTCGTGCAGGCCGGCCGGCGGAAACGCAAGACCGTCGTCGGGGCAATCGAGGCCGGTACCGTTGGCGACGGCAGCCATTTCGATGGCCGCCTTGGTGCCGTCGGTGAAGGAGTTGTACATTTTGGGATTGAAGTCGCCCTTGGCAACCTCCTCCTCGGTCCAGCCGAAAAAGCCCCAGACTGTATCCGGCGTCGAATAGCGGTAGCGGGGCTCGAAGTTCATGCCCTTGCCGGCCGCCGTCACCTCGAAGCCGGTTGAACGTGCCCAGTCGACAAGCTCGCAGATGAGCGCTGGTTGGTCGCCATAGGCCATGGAGTAGATCACGCCCTTCTGACGCGCCTTTTCGGCGAGAATGGGCCCGACCATGACATCGGCCTCGACATTGACCATGACAACGTGCTTGCCTGCCTCGATTGCCGCCAGCGCGTGGCGCGTCCCCGCGATCGGATGGCCCGTCGCCTCGATCACGCATTCGATCTCCTCAAAGGCAAGCAGGGCGGCGACATCGTCGGTGACGAAGGTTGTGCCGTTCTTCAACGCCTCGCCGGTGTCCTTTGCATTGTAGCGCTCTGCAGGCCAGCCGACGCGCTGCAGGGATTCCCGCGCCTTGGAAACATTCAGGTCAGCCACCGCGACCATGTGGTATCCGGCGATGCGCTGCGCCTGCGACAGCACCATCGAGCCGAATTTGCCGGCGCCGATCAGGCCAACTCGCACCGGACGTCCACGATCCGCACGCGCGGCAAGCAGAGTGTAGAGATTCATGTCAATATCCTTCGCACGACCAAATTCGGCGCAGAGTCAGGTCTGGCGAGGCGTCAAAGGCTGCCCCGGGTCGTGCCGGGGCACGCAAGAAGGCGCTCAGCGCCATCTGCTGTGAACGTTGTTACCTCCCGGGCCGGCTGTGCCGCCGTTGGCCCGGCTACGTCTGCCGGACAGGCCCATTGGTATGAGGAGAAAACTGTTAGCGCAATTTAGAAGCTGAGCTCGATCGTTTAGCCTGACTAAAGATTTAGCGCCGACAGAATGTCATCAAGTCGAGACGTGGATAGCGGCTGCCTGGTTCGCAGCGCGGAGGCAATCAGGAAAGGCTTGGCCAGCAGCCAGCGCCGTGGCGAAACCGCCGACGAACACGTCTCCCGCGCCATGTGTGCTAACCACACGAACCGGAATGGCGGGAATCGCAGTCGGCTCCTGTCCGCGCGCAACGCCCACAACGCCGTCTCCACCGACCGTCACCACAACGGTGGCGAAGCGGTCTGACAGCACCTCGGCGGCGCCCCGGGCCGAGGCGAGATCAAAGACCGGAGACCCGCAGAATTGCTCGGCCTCGATCGCGTTGACGATCAGTATGTCGACGAGTGCCGCAAACCCGTCCGCCAGCGGGCGATAGGGCGCAGCGTTAAGGCATACTGGCACACGGACTTGTCTGGCGGCTTTCGCGGCGGCCAGGTTGACCGCTTCCGGCATTTCGTTTTGGAGGGCGAGAATGCTCGCACCTTTCCAAAGGGTGGAATCGCTCAAGTTTTCCGGATCAGTGGCAGCGTTCGCCCCGGAAACAATGACAGCGCCGTAGTCTCCACCCGCATCAGTTATGGCGACGCTCATGCCCGAACCCTGTTGGCCGATGCGCGCGACGCGGGAGGCATCGACGCCGGCGGCGTCAAGATTGGATAGGAGAAAGCGGCCGAAATCATCGTCGCCGACAGCACCAACCATGCGGACGTCGGCGCCCGCCTTCGCCGCAGCGGCGGCTTGGTTGCCGCCTTTGCCGCCGAATTTCGGCCGCCAGCCAAAGCCTGCGACTGTCTCGCCCTTGCGCGGACGGTCCGGCGCGTCGACCATGATGTCGTAGTGGAGACTGCCGACGACGACCACAACGGGGCGTAGCGAGGAAATCATGCGATGCGCCGCTTGGCGGCGACCGCGCTCATAGTCGCAGCGAGATTGCGCTCGGCGGCCTTCAGGTCGCGCCGCGCCACAGCAGCGAAGACTGCGTCGAAAATAATCAGCTGCGCGACGCGCGCCGCAGCATTCTCACCCAGTAGTGGCGAACCCTGAGCCGTCGAGCAGAGAACTACGTCGGCGATCGAGGCCAGCGGCGACGTCGCATAATTGGTGAGCGCGATCGTGCGTGCCCCGCGGCGGCGGGCAAGCTCCAGCGGTTCAATCACCGCGGTCGTGGCGCCGGAGTGGGAGAACGCGATCACCACGTCGCCTTCGCCGAGTAGTGAGGCAGACATAAGCATCATGTGAGCGTCGTCGAAGACGCTGGCACGCACCCCGATGCGCAAGAACTTGTGCGCAACGTCGCGGGCAATCTGCGCAGACCCGCCGATGCCGTAGAGGTCGCGCTGGCGTGCATTGAAGATCAGGTCGGCCGCCCGTTCGAAAGCGTTGGGATCGAGGATCGACAGCGTTTCCTCGAGCGCCTGGATTGACGTACGAAACACCTTTCGCGCGATCTCCGCGTCGGTGTCGTCCGGCGAGAGTTCCTGATGCAGTTCGGCGGTCGGCAGACTGTTGTAGTCTACCAGCCCAGCGCGAAAATCCTTGAAGCCGTCAAAGCCAAGTTTCTTGGCAATCTTGACGATCATTGCGTCCGAGACGCCAGCGTCCTCCGCGACAGACTTCAAGGGTGTATTGGTTCCGAAATCGCGCCGCGCGAGTATGCTGTCCACCACTCGGCCTTCGAGCGGCGTAAGGTGCGGCATCATCATGCGGATACGCGGTCCGATCGTTCGGGGATCGGTTGCTGAAAGGCTCATCCCTGGTTCCTCGTTCGGCCTTCACACTGTCTGGCGATATGAAATGCTATGATAATCCTCCGCCAGAAACGTCAGTCACCGCGGTCGCTCTTCAGGCGCCGACCAATGCCTCGTTGACGATCCGTTGGCTCGCCACCGCATCCTGACGCGCCAACGCGTCCGTCAGCCGATTATCGCCGTCGAGTCGTTCGGCGATTGCCAGCAGCCGTCGCACGGTTGCGATGTTGGCCTCGCATTCCGCCACGGGGTCGAGGCCGCTCGTGTCCGGAAAAGTATCGAAATAGAGCGCGCCATCATATCCGTCCTTATGGATCTGGCGCAGCAGTTCAAGCGTCGAACGAAGATGCACCGCGCCGACCATCAGCCCGTCGTCGCGCTTGGCATAGCCGTCGTTGAGATGCACACCCAGAAGCCTGCTGCGCCGGTGGATCAGATGCGCGGCAAAAGCTGGCTGTTCACCTGCGTAAAGCGCATGTGCGAAATCAATGGTGACACCGAGGTTCGGCGCGCCGGCTTCCGCGATGGCAAGCAGCGTGGTTGCCGCATCCCGCAAGAGAGACTGGGCGCGTGGCTCGTCCGGCTTGTATTCGATGCTGATCCGGCAGCCGGGGTCATGTTCTGCCACCTCCCGTATTCCAGCCACCTGCCAGTCCCAAACCTGGCTATAGTCGAGCTGGAAATTGTAATCGAACCCATCCTGGCCGAGCCAGATCGTCATCAGATCGGTGCCCATGGCGCGCACGGCATCGATGCCTCGCTTGGTAAGGTCGATGGCCTCACGCCTCACTGCTTCCTCCGGATTCGTAAAGGCTCCTCGTTTGAAGGCCTGATTTGTATAGTACCGCATGGCGAGACCGTTGATCGACAGGCCGAGCTCGCCGATGCGCCGCGCGATGTCCGCGGGCTCGTCGGAGACGTGATCGGGAAAATTAAGATCCAGATCGGTGAGGCCATCAACGGTCGCTGCTCGCTCGGCCATCTGCATCATGGTTGGCTTGCCGACTAGGTCCGGCCAGTGCAGGTGCGGTGCGGAACCGAAGGAATTCAGTCGAGTGGCGAAGCGCGCGAGCATGCAATGTTTCCCATTTTTTCACACAAAAACAGAAAACCGTGAAGTTCTCAAGTGAGACCGTGGTGCCGATCTGATTTGTGGGCGGGAGTTCGCCGCCTGCGAGCCAGGTGCTGGTCACGGGTATTGGCAAAGAGTCGCCAGGCGGCGGTGCCGGTCTGTCGGCTGTTGTGCCCGACCTCAGCTCTCGTCACGTTCCGCTCGCAGCCAGTCGAGGAACAGTCGGACTTTCTTTTGACGCAGATGATCGCGCGGGCATACGATCCATTGCGTGATGATCCGAACGGAAGGCGGCTCGACGACAGGACAGACGAGTCGTCCGCCACGCAGTTCGCGTTCCATCATCATCGTGCTTTCGAGCGCGACCCCCATTCCGTCCGAGGCGGCGTCGATAGCCATGTGGCTGCGGTCAAACAGCACGCGGCGCCATCTTTGGACGGGTTGAATTCCGGCCAACTTGAACCAGGCCGGCCATTGCGCCTGCGATTTTACCGAGTGGATCAAGCGAAACTGCATCAGATCTTCCGGGTGAAGGCTTGCCGCAGCGGCCAGCGCAGGCGAACAAGCGGGAACGAAGGTTTCTTCCGCCATTCCTTCGACAAACAGGCCGGGCCACCGTCCGTCGCCATGACGAATCTCCAGATCGACAAGTTCGCGGTTGAAGTCGGTTGGCTCGTTCGTACCGTCCAGACGGATCTCAAGCTCCGGATTTCGATCAAGGAAGGAAGCAAGACGGGGCAGCAACCATTTGTTGGACAGCGTCGGGGTCGCACGTATGGTCAGCGTCGTGACCGAACGGTAACCGCGGATGGTGCTCGTCGCCTCCCCTATTCGTTCGATCTCGTCCGTAATGGTGGCGAAATATCGTTCCCCCGCCTCCGTCAGCACGACGCGGCGGCCCATCTTGGTCAGCAGCGTCACCCCTAGCTGAACCTCAAGCGCCTGAATCTGCTGCGTGACCGCTGACGGCGTCACGCCGAGTTCCTCCGCGGCGCGTGAGACACTGCCTGCCCGCGCCGCGGCATGGAAAACCCAGATCGCTCTGACCGGAAGCTGCATGCCCAACCATTCCTTTGACAGCTACATACCTCCTTTAAGCGCACCTAACAATTTGAATAGGGTTTCTAAATTGCGCCTAACAGATCGAATGCTCTAGTTTTCAACTTGTTCCAATCCGGTGAAGTCGTGAACTGCCGGAACGCTCAGGAGGAGCGCGGTGAACGGACCCGGGTTCCGGGCGAGGCTATGAAGAAGCGCTGGAGAGTCCGGTGCGTAGTTGGGAGGAGATTCGATGACATTACGTATCCGCGGCGTTCTTATCGCCACGACAGCGCTTGCTCTATTGGGCACGGTGCCCGCCGCTTTCGCTGAAGATAGCTGCTCGGCCTATCCAACCGCTAAGATGGATAAGATCGAGTCGACCGCCGTTGAGACAGAGTTCGGCGCGGTGCCCGTGCCGAAGAAGGAACTGCGCTTCGCCTACGTGACCAAGACATTGATCAACGAGTTCTGGCAGGATGTCGCGGCCGGAGTGAAGGATGAGGCGGCAAAGCACAACATAACCGTCGACGTCCAGGCGGCCAAGGACGAGAGCTCCATGATCGAGCAGCTCAACCTTGCCCAGACCGTGCTGTCGCAGAAGCCGGACGCGCTGCTGCTGTCGCCGCAGTCCGACTCCAATCTCGTGCCGGTGGTCGAAGCGGCGCGTGCCGCCAACATCCCGACCATCATCATCGACGATGCGCGAACGGAGGGCGCCAGCACCTATGTCGGAACCGATCAGATTTCGATCGGCGCCAAGGCCGCCATCTTCCTGCACGAAACCTATCCGGACGGCGGCAAGGTCGCCCAGATCGAGGGCGCAGCCGGTTCGCCAAATGCGCGCCTGCGCATCCAGGGCTTCAAGGAAGAACTCGCGAAATACTCCAATCTCGAGCTCGTCGCCAGCCAGCCGGGCAACTGGGACCGCCTGACCGCGCTCAATGCCACTGCCAACATCCTGCGCCAGACTCCCGATCTGGCCGGCATCTACGCCAACAATGACGGTATGGCGCTGGGCGTGGTCGAGGCGGTGACAAGCGGCAGCAGCCTCGACAAAGTGGCGGTTGTCGGAACCGACGGCATCCGTGAAGCCAAGAAGTCGGTCGGCGCGGGCGAGATGCGTGCGACAGTGGCTGAGTTCCCCTTCGAAGAGGGTCAGCTCGGCGTGCAGATGGCGCTGCGTCTCCTCGGCTGCCAGGCCATCCCCCAGTGGATCGTGTCGCCCCAGGCGGTTATCACCAAGGAAAACGTCAAGGATTTTCCCGATCCAAAAATCAACTGAACCTCCCATGCTGACCGGCATCACTAGGGAGGGCGGCGAAAGCCGTCCTCCCCTTCTTCTCATGACGGGGATCGCCAAGCGTTTTGCAGGCGTGCACGCGCTCAAGGGAGTGGATCTCAGCTTGCGTGGCGGCGAGGTGCACGCTCTGCTGGGCGAGAACGGCGCCGGCAAGTCGACGCTGGTGAAAATCATGTTCGGCATCATACAGCCGGACGAAGGCAGAATCGCACTCGATCCACTCGGTACTGTACGCATCGACGGCCCACGCGATGCGCTGGCGATGGGCATTGGTCTCGTCAGCCAGGAACTGAGCCTCGTGCCTCAGCTCGACGTGGCTCAAAACATCTTTCTTGGCCGCACGCGTGGACTTCGGCTGGTGCCGCGCGGTGACTTCCGCCGGCAGGCGCGCAAGATTCTCGACGATCTCGCCCCGCATTTGAAGACGGACACCCCGGTCTCCGCACTCGGCATGGCCGATCGCCAACTGGTCGAGATCAGCCGCACGCTTGCTCGCGGCGGCCGCATTGTCGCCTTCGACGAGCCGACCTCCAGCCTGACGCCGGCCGAGCAGGAAAGCCTCTTTGCCGTTATCCGTCGGCTGAAGGCGGCCGGGAAGGCTATTGTCTACATTTCGCACCGGATGAACGAAATCCGCGTTATCGCGGACCGTGTAACGATCTTGCGTGATGGCGAAGTGGTGGCGTCCGGTCTTATCGGGGGCTATTCGGAGGCGCGGCTGAATGAGCTCGTTGCCGGCCGCGAACTGTCGCGCGAGATGGGCGCCGATAAGCCCGCACCTGTCCGAACCGCGGCCGTGCTCGAGTTGCGCAAGCTTTCGACGGCGCGCGTTCATGAGATCGACCTCGAAGTCGGCGCCGGAGAGATAGTGGGACTTTCGGGCCTCGTCGGTTCGGGACGTTCGGCGATACTTCGCGGATGTTTCGGCATCGATGCACTGACCGGAGGCGAGATCAACGTAGGCGGCAAGGCCGTCAGGCTCGAAAAGCCGGCAGACGCCATGACCTGTGGAGTCGCCCTGATCCCCGAGGATCGCCGTGGCCACGCGATCGTGCCTATGATGGACGTGGAGCGAAACTTCGGATTGGGAAATCATGATCGCTTTGCCTCCTTTGGCGTGATCAAGGGAAGCGAGAGACGCCGCTCGGCACGCCGCTACGTGGATGAATTGCGCATCCGGCCTCCGTCGATTGCGACCGAGATGCGCAACTTGTCGGGCGGCAATCAGCAGAAGGTAGTAATTGCTCGGTGGCTAGCGACGGGCGCTCGCATTTTCCTGTTCGACGAACCCACTCGCGGCATCGACGTTGGGGCGAAGGCGGAGATCTATGCGCTGCTGCGCCGCCTCGCCGCCGATGGGGCAGCACTTCTCGTCGTATCTTCCGAACTGCCCGAACTCCTTCTGATCTGTCATCGGATCGGCATCGTCAGCGGCGGACGGCTGCGCACCATGGTCGAGAACGATGCGAACCTTACCGAGGCAAAGCTCATCGCGCTCGCTGCAGGAGAAGACAAGCTGTGACCGATCTGACTTCTTTACCCCGGCCGGATGCGACTGATCAGAAAGCCGCCGCGGCACCCCGACGCGGCGACCTGTTGCGCAACGCCAGCGTGGCGATCGGTTGTGTGACGCTTTTCCTGGTGTTCTCGGTGCTCAACGCCACCTTCTACCAGCCGTCGAACCTCCTCGACATCATGCTCCAGTCCTCGATCAACGCAGTGATCGCGGTCGGCATGACATTGGTCATCATGACCAAGGGTATCGACCTGTCCGTAGGATCGATCGTCGGCCTTTCGAGCATGATCGCGGCCGATATGCTCTCCTACGGCCTGTTGGCGGGCATCGGCGCAGGTCTGCTTGTCGGGCTCGCCTGCGGCCTTGTGAACGGCATGCTGATCGCCAAACTGAGGCTGCCCGATTTCATCGTGACGCTGGGAACGTTGAGCGTCTATCGGGGCGCCGCCCTGATCTACACCGACGGTCAGCCGATCTATGGGCTTTCCAAGGAATTCCGGGCTATTTTCGCGGGACGCATTCTTGACGTCCCCACGCCGGTGATTCTCGCGCTGGTCATTGCCGCGCTGGCGTTTCTGCTGGTCCGCTATACTGCGCTGGGCGAACAGATCGTCGCCGTCGGCGGCAACGAAGAGGCGGCTCGGCTCTCCGGCGTCAACATCGAGCGCGTCAAGATCACGGTCTATGCCGTGTCGGGCGTTCTTTCGAGCTTTGCCGGCTTCGTCCTGATTGCCCGCATCGGGGCCGCCGAGCCGATCGGCGGCAACGGCTTCGAGTTGCAGGCGATTGGCTCCGCGGTCATCGGCGGCGCGAGCCTGTTCGGTGGCATCGGCAATCCGCTCGGTTCGCTGGTCGGGGCGCTCACGCTCGGCGGACTCCAGAACGGGTTGACGCTTATGAACGTGCCGTCGTTCTGGCAGTACGTGGCCTCGGGCGTCGTGGTCATTCTCGCCGTCTTTGCCGATCAGTGGACACGTAAGCGCGGATGAACGGGACGACGACCGACGAAAGCTGCGCCATCGTCGACACGCACCAGCATTTCCAGAGCCTGTCCGACGCCGCCTACCCTTGGCTCGATCCCGACCGGCCCGAGCCGTTGGAAGGCGACCTCACGCCGATCCGCCGCGACTACCTGCCTGCCGACTATCGCCGCGACATGGCGGGGCTCGGCATCATCAAGACGGTGCACGTTCAGAACGGCCGCAACCCGAGCGACCCGCTCGATGAAACGCGCTGGCTGAGCGACCTTGCCGATGCGTATGGCATCCCCGACGCGATCGTCGCGTATGCCGACTTGGCCGATCCGGACGTCGGGCGCTTGCTGGAAGCACATGCCGCGTTCTCGCGCGTGCGCGGCGTTCGCCAGATTCTGAACTGGCACCACGAGCCACGCCTGCGCAGCGCGCCAAGCGCAGATCTGATGGAAAATTCGCAGTGGCGGGCCGGGTTCGCTCGCCTTGCTCCGCTGGGATTGAGCTTCGACCTGCAGATCTACTGGCCGCAGATGGATATGGCCCTCGCGCTTGCCCGCGACTTTCCCGAAACTGCGATCGTGCTCGAACATTTCGGCATGGTCGCCGACCGCAGTACGGAGGGCTTGGCGGGGTGGCGCGCTGCGGTGAAGCGACTTGCCCAGGCACCAAATGTCAGCGTCAAGCTTTGTGGCTTTGGTCTCGGCGATCCGGCTTGGATCGTCGACGGCATTCTGCCACTGCTCCACTATGTCATTGACGCGTTCAGCCCTGCACGCACGATGGTCGGGACGAACATTCCGGTCGATCTGCTTTTTGGATCATCAGAGAAAATCTTGGCCGCAATTCGTGCCGCCGTTGCCGATCTGTCGGAGCAGGAACGCACAGCGGTGCTCCGTACAAACGCGGAGCGCATCTACCGCATCTAGAAAAAGGCCTCGGCGGCTTCGTGTACTTGTTATCCCACTGACCCACTCTATAGAAAATCAACAGGTAGGTGGCTGGTTCGCGAATCCATTTCCCTCGTATGTCCTTATGTGGCGTGACGAACTAGATCGGGAAAAGGCGCGGTGATCGATTCGCAACGTTCCTTGCGCTCCTCATTCGCAGCTCTCACCGACTCGACATGACGAGTGGTCAAGCTCTTCCGCGTCGGCTTTGATCAGCGAAGCGTCGACATGGCCGATTTTCGCCTTTGGCGATCTTTGCGTCGATGGGCGCCTGGACCGTGCGCTCGAAGATCCGGAGAAACCATTCCTCGACCCAGCGCTCGCGGATGCGTGTCTGCGAAGAGCCATCGGGAACTGGTTCATACATGCCATATCGAGTTCAGCCGTCTCCACTTTATTGCGCCGAACCAACTAAGTCGCGGTCGGATAGTCGGCATAACCCTCGCTACCCGGCGTATACCAGGTCTCTTCATTGCTTGCGGCGAGGGGGACGCTCCGACGGATACGTTCCACCAGATCCGGGTTGCCGACATAGGAGCGGCCAAACGCAACCAGATCGACGCGACCAGCCTGCAGCTCGGTCTCAGCGGATTCCGGCGTGTACCCGGCCGCTCCGATCAGCCGCCGCGAGAAGATCTTGCGCGCGGTATCGATCACCTCGGCGTCGAGGGCGCTCGCCTTCATCTGGACGTTGCCGCTGACGACCGGACGAATGACGTGGACATACCCGATGCCAGACTTCTCGGCGACCCGGAGCATAGCTTCATATTTGGCTTTGGGATTTTCGTCATCGATCTCGTTGAATTTGCCATAGGGCGACAAACGCACGCCGACGCAAGCCGGATCGTAGACGCTGGTCATGGCCTTGAGCACTTCTTCCATGAAGCGAACACGCCTTTCGAGCGTACCGCCCCAGTCGTCGGTGCGCAGATTGGTATTCGAGGAGGCGAACTGATCAACAATATAGCCGTTGGCGCCGTGCAGTTCGACACCGTCAAAGCCCGCCGCCTTCGCGTTTTCGCACGCCTTTCGATACGACTCGATAACGCCCCGGATGTCCTCCTCGGTCATCACGCGCGGCATCGGATTCTCTGTGAGACCGCCGGCGGCGTCGGTGTAGATCGGCATCTTGGGCTGTACCGCGGACGGACCGATCGGGTAGCAACCCTCGGGCTGGTTGTCCGGATGTGCGATGCGGCCGCAATGCCAAAGCTGAATGATCGCCTTGGCGCCGCCGGTGTGGATTTGATCGACCACCTCACGCCACTTGGCAGTGTGCTTTTCCGTCCAGATGCCCGGGGTGCGCGGATAACCGGTCGCCTCGGGGCTTACCTGAGTGGCCTCGCAGATGACAAGGCCAGCGCTGCTGCGTTGCCCGTAATATTTTGGCGCTTCTTCGTTGGGGGTGAAGTCCGCCTGAGCCCGGTTGCGGGTCAAAGGCGGCATGACGATGTGGCTCGTCAGGTCCCAAGGTCCAAATTTGGCCGGTGACAGAAGTTTTTCGTACACGATGAGTTCCTCCCCATTCTGCTTCGGGCGCCGTACGCGCCCTCTTGCTGTGCGCGGAACGAAGCACAGCTGAATATGTTGGTCAATACCTAATTCATTTGTCTTATGATAACTCGTGCTGCGCCGCCATTCGCCTGTGGCGTGGCCAGGAAGGCGACAGACCCCCAAGATTGGCCCAAAGCGCGCTATCGAGTGGATTTGTCCTAATTGTATGAATTCGCTATTGACGAATAGATTGCGGTATGAGTTCATGAGTTGCGCGCTTTCGGCGCGCACAGGGAGGATGAACACGCATGGCGGTGGTGGTCGGCTGAGGGCGCCCGCCCGGTAATCGCAATCGCGATAGCCGGCGTCGAGCACTCACGGACGCACCCGTCTTCGAGATCGCCCGCGGTCTCCGCGACCAGGCCGCATGCGACATTTGCAGTTCATCCAGATCGATCGTTGGACCGCCAATGCGGGGCTGGGAGACATCGCCTGCCCGCGCCAGTGGCGGAAGCTGGCATGAATGCAACAAAGCGATGTCACAACTGATGGATGACATTGATGACTGAGATCATATCGAACGCCCGTCTGCAGCAACTGCTCGATGTTGAGGAAATCCGTGCGCTTCGCATCAAATACAGCCACGTGTTGGACAGCGGGAAGGTTGAAGGCTTTCACGACGTATTCTCCGAAGATGCCGTTCTGGCGGTGACCGTCGGCAAGATGGAAGGCATCGACGCGATCAAGACCGGCCTGGCCGGCGCCTATGAGACCTATGATTGGAAGAAGAAGAAGCACTATCCGTTCATGCACGCGGTGACCAATCACTCGATCACCATCACCGGGCCGGACACCGCCGAGGGGCTTTGCTATCTGCTCGACTTTGTTACCGGACGCGAGGCAAATCGCCATCCTGTCTTGCTGCTCGGCCTTTATGCCGACACCTACAAGCGCATTGATGGCAAGTGGAAGATTACCCACACCAACCTGGACGTGCCATGGGGCAGCGAAGACGCCTGATCGGTCCTGCGCCGACGAAAAGTGTGGTCCACGGCTTCCCGGTTCAGTCAGGCAGGGCTCGGCTTGCCATGCTGCCGAACCGGAAGCCGGTGACCGTTCTTTCCACGATCTCTGACCCAAAGCCAAAAGCGTGCGCGGGCTGACGCCGCGCGCGCTTTGGTCCGCGTTTCGCGGAACATTCCGGGATTGGAGTGCGGCCGCACCCGGCGCCGTTCGTCCGGCCGACGCTAGAACAGATTCGGCATGCCGCTGGTCTCGCCGCCATCCGCGACGAATTCCGCGCCAGTGCTGAATGAGCTGTCGTCCCCCGCAAGAAAGACCACCAGCTTGCTGATTTCCTCGGGACGTCCAAGCCGGTTCATCGGAACGTGCTTGAAATCGGGATACAGCCCGGCGACCATTTCGGTGTCTATGTTGCCCGGATGAACCGAATTGACGCGAATGTTGAAGGGCGCCAGTTCGATGGCGGCTGCCTTGGTCAGGCCACGAACGCCGAATTTGGACGAGATGTAGGCCGGAACGCCGCTGAAGCCCTTCAGACCCGCGGTCGAGGAGATGTTGATGATCGAGCCGCCGCCCGCGGCCTTCATCAGGGGAATGACCGCCCGGATGCCCTTGAACACGCCGCCGAGATTGACCGCCAGAACCTGTTCCCATTCCTCGTCGGAACAATTCTCGATCGCGGAGAATCTGAGGATGCCGGCATTGTTGACGAGCACGTCGAGACGTCCGAAGCGCTCTGCCGCGACTTTGACCGCGGCGGCCCAATCCTCCGTCTTGCTGACATCCAGGTGGACCGCAATGGCTCGGCTCTCCCCGAGCTCCGCGGCAAGCCGGTTGGCCTCGCCGTCGAGCACGTCTCCCAGGACCACTTTCGCGCCGGCCGCAGCGAAGGCCCGCGCTTCGTTTGCGCCCATGCCTTTTGCTGCGCCGCTGATCAGGACAACCTTGTCCGAAACGCTCATGTCTGCCGCCTCCTCCTGCCGCTGCCCCACGCAATGCCGGGCTTTCCACCGCCCGCTACTTGATCGTCCAGCCGCCGTCGGCGAGGTAGACGGCGCCATAAACGAAGCTTGCCTCCTCGCTCGCGAGAAACAGGACCACATTCGCCAATTCGACGGGCTGGGCATGACGCCCAGCCGGCGCCTGGCGCAGGGCGTGCACGACCGGCAGCGTCTCGTCATTGAGGATCTTGGCGGTCATGCCGGTTTCCACCGCGCCCGGAGCGACGGCATTCACGCGCACGCCATGGTGGGCAAAATCGAGGGCCATCTGGCGGGTGAAGCCCACGACGCCATGCTTTGCCGTGGTGTAGGCGACACCGCCCCCGCCGGCGATGAAGGCGGCAATCGAGGCGATGTTGACGATGGCACCGCCGCCGGCCTCGATCATCGATGGCAGCAACGCGCGCGAGACCAGCCACATGCCCTTGAGATTGACCCCCATGATCCGGTCCCACAGGGCCTCGTCGGTGTCGAGGGCATTGGCATAGTCGTCAAGAATGCCGGCATTGTTGAGAATGACCCGGACGGGACCCAGGGCCGCGATCGTTGCCTTGGCCGCGGCTTCGACGCTTTTCATATTTGCGATGTCGACGTGGAAACCATCCGCGCGTCCACCGGCGGCTCGAATTTCAGCGACCGTGTCGTCGATGCTGCGCCGGTTCACGTCCCAGACCGCGACATGCGCGCCTTCGTGGGCGAAACGGTTGGCGCTGGCGCGGCCGATGCCGGAACCCGCGCCGGTGACGACGGCGGTCTTGCCGACGAACCGCTGTCGAGGCGGGTTGCTCGGATCTGTCGCAGTGGTGCTCATTTTGAATCCTCCGGGCTAGGTGACGCGACCCGTCGTGGGTAGGCCGTATTCTCTGGAGTTGTCGGGCGAAGGGCGCGCTAATTAGGTCCTTGCCGGCCTTCCGGCGCCGCTTCGTGCTCGCCATCGGACCGCAAGGCGCTGCATCGCAATGCCGACCGGCGAGTCGCCATTGGCGATGTCGACCGCGAGAAACGCCAGCAGGACCGCGCCGGTGGTAATGTTGGCTGCCCAGTTGGGGGCGCCCAGCAACTGCAACGCGGCCAGCAGGAGCTGCAGCGTCACCACGCCGACGAACACGCCCGCCATGGTGCCGCGGCCGCCATAGACGCTGACCCCGCCGATCAGGGCGGCCGCCACGGAAGCCAGCAAGAGCGTTTCGTAGCCCGTCGGGGTGGCGCTGCCGCCGCGCAGCGACGCCAGCGCGCCGGCCATCGCGGCAAGCCCCGCCGAGACCGCAAATGCGAACACCAGCGGCCGGGTCTGCGGCACGCCCGCAGCGCGGGACTCCTTCCGCGCGCCGCCGATGGCGTAGAGTTCGCGACCGATGCGGGTGTAGCGCAAAATCAGAGCCAGAAGGATTATCACCGCGATCATCAGAAGGCTGAACGTCGAGAAGATGAAATAGCGCGCGCGCAACGCCATCGAGATGGACAGGTCCGACAGGCTCAACGTGATCGTGCGCTCGTTGGTCATGATATAAGCGAAGCCGCGAATGCCGATGTACGTGCCCAGCGTGAAGACCAGCGACGCGATCTGTAGTCTGGCGATGGCGAAGCCTTGCAACATGCCGAACAGGATCGCCGGGACCATGGCGGCGACGACCGCGACGACGGCGCCATATTGCGACATGCTGATCGCGGCGATGCCAGCGCAAGCGGCGACCGAGCCGACCGAGAGGTCGAGTTCGCCGGCAAGCATCGTCGCACCCAGGCCGGCTGCGATCAGGCCGATCAGCGCGCACGATTCAAGAATGGCGTAGGCGTTGCCGGTGGTGGCAAAGTTCGGCACCGTGAACGCAAAGCACAGATAGACCAGGAGCCCCAGCGTACCGCGTTGGACGACCGGATTGCGAAGGAACGAATTGGTCATCACCGGGTCCTCCTTCTGTTGCCGGCCAGGTGGAAGCCGACCACGATCAGAACGATGAGCGCGCCCGTGATCATGGTGCGTACGCCCGACGACCAGGCAAGCAGCAGCATGTAGTTCTGGATTGTCGCGATCACGACGGCGCCAAGCGCGGTCTGCACCGGGGAGCCCCGGCCGCCCTGGATCGCCGTGCCGCCGATCAGCACCGCGGCGATGATGTCGAAATCCAAGCCGGAGAAGCCCATGACGCGCGCTTTGGAGAATTGCGCGGCGGCCAGAACACCGACGACGGCGGCCGCGAGGCTGGCGATGATGAAGACCGTGATCGTAACCCGTGCAACCGACAGGCCGGCGGCCCGCGCAGAGGCGCTGTTGGCGCCCAGCAGCACGGTTTCATGGCCGAACCGCGTCTTGTTGATCGCCCACCAGGCAATGGCGACGGCGATCACGAAGGCCCATGTCTGGGTCGGCACGCCGATGATCCTGGCATTGCCCAGCCAGGCCACCAGGTCACTGTGGATGGCGACGTTGACGCCATTGGTGGCAAAGCCCGCTAGGCCGGCCAGCAAGGCGCTGGCGCCAAGGGTCGTGATGATGGGATTGGCGCCCATGGCGATGATGGCGCCCTGGACGGCGCCGATGGCGATCGCGACGACAAAGGTCAAGGTCAGCGCTAGATAGAACGGCATTCCGTAGGACATCGCGACCGCAAGCGTGATGCCGGTGAACATCACCGTATTTCCCAATGCCAGGGAGAAGAACCGGCCGGACAGCGTGATGAAGGTTGCGCCCAGCGCGACGATCCCCGACATGGCCGCGGCCCGCAGAATGGACAGGCCGTTGTCGGTGGTCAGGAATGCCGGATTGTGCATGCCGCCAAGGATAGCCAGGACAATCAGGACAGCCAGGATCAGGCCGAACCGTGCAAAGCGGTTCAAGGTCCGGCTCCGGTGCGGAATGGATGCTGTCGCCGCGTTGTTCATCATGCGGCCCTGTCGTCCGAGTGGGTGATGTCCTTGAGCAATTCGTGGCTCGTCACCTCACTCGGGGAAACGGTCCGCACCTGGCGGCCCCGGTACATCGAAATCACGGTGTCGGCGAGGCCCAGGACCTCATCGATATCCGACGAGGCGAACACCACGGCCATGCCTTCGTCCGCGAGGCGGCGCAGATGGCCGTAAATCTCGGCGCGAGCGCCCACGTCGACGCCGCGCGTGGGTTCCGACACCAGCAGAACGCGCGGTCGAATGCCCAGCCATTTGCCGAGCGCGACTTTTTGCTGATTCCCACCGCTGAGCGCACCGACCTTGTATTCGGCGCGAGTGGGATCGATCGTCATTTGCTTGGAGATCCTTGCAGTGACCTCACGCACCCTGCGCCGGCTCACCAGCCCATTGGGCGACACCTGCCGCATGGACGGCGCCACCAGATTGCGGGCAACGGTCAGGTCGGCGAATATGCCGTCCAGTTTGCGGTCGCTTGAGCAATAGGCAATTCCCGACCGCATGGCCGTCGGGAGCGTATGTGCCGGCGGCAGCGCCCGGCCTCCCACTTTTATGGAACCCGATTCGACCACGTCCGCGCCGGCGATGGCGCGCAGCAGCGCTTCAGAACCGGAGCCGACCTGACCGGCGACGCCGACGATCTCGCCCGCGCGGACGGAGATGGATTGGCGGTTCTTGAGAGCGCGGGTGGTGACGCCCGACAATTCGAGAACGCTCTCGCCGAAGCCGGACGAGCGCGGCGGGAACATCTCCTTCAGCGGGCGGCCGATCATCTGTTCGATGACCTTTTCGAGGGTCATGTCGCACACATTGACCGGTGCATGGCTTTCGCCGCCGCGCAGCGTGGTGATGCGATCCGCGATCTCGAACACTTCGCCGAGCCGGTGCGTCACGTAGATGACACTGTGCCCGGCCCTCGCAAGCCGTACGACCGTGGCCTTGACCAGTTCGATGTCCGCGTCGGACAGAGCGGCGGTCGGTTCGTCCAAAATCAGGATGCGGGCATTTGTCGCCAGCAGCCGCGCGATTTCGATAAGCTGGCGCTCGGCGACGGCGAGCTGCTCGATCCGTGCGGCCGGGTCGAGATAGGTCAGGCCGACCGCATCGAGATAGCCACGCGCCTTGCTGGCCAGACGCGAACGCGTCCACGGTCCGGAAAATGGCACGCCGCCCAGAAAAATGTTCTCGGCAGCGCTCAGTGGCCCGATGACGCTCAACTCCTGCTCTGCCACTGCGATGCCAGCCTCGTGGGAGAGTTTGGTGCCGCCCAGCAGCGTCGACTTGCCATCGATTGCAATGGTGCCAGAATCAGGCGACTGCAGCCCGGCAAGGATTTTCACCAACGTGCTTTTGCCAGCGCCGTTTTCACCAAGCAGGGCCATTACTTCCCCGCGCCGCAGTTGGAAATCCACGCCCTTCAACGCCTGCACGGCGCCGAAGGACTTGCAGATGCCCTTCATTTCCAGGACCAGCTGGCTTCCCGCTACACCCGACATGCTCATCGCTTCTGGTTTGTGCGTTCGGTTCCTGTGGGACGCGCGGTGATCAGCGCGCCCCGCAGGTGATCACGACCGAGCGCGCCGGCTCAGCTGTAGTTGCACAGTTCTTGCGCGGTTTTGCCCCAGATCACCGTGTTCTTGTATGCGTCTTCGGTGCCTTCCAGGGCAGTGTTGGGCATGAAGTTCCAGCGATGCGGTGGCTCGTCAATCGACGGAGGATTGTCCGAGGACAGGTACATCTCGTCGTCGATGACCTTGCCCGTGTTGATGAAGGCGGCGAGCGCATACATCGCGGCGGCCCCTTCGATGTAGGGCGATTGAACGGACGAGCCGACGATCTCACCGGCCATGACGGCAGCATTGGTGGTCGGGTTCATGCAGGTACCCCCGACAAACAACGCGTCCTTGCCGGGGACGATGCCGCTTTCCTTGGCAGCCCGCATAGCGCCAAAGGCTAGGGCGTCGTTCACGCCATATATCCAGTTGAACTTGCCCTTATTAGCCGGAATGATTTGCGAGCCGACCGAATAGCCTTCGTTCTCCAGATAGCCACCCGAGTTGACGTCGGCGAGGATGTGCGAACTCGGGAACTCCTTCTCCATCACGGAACGGAAGCCCTCGACGCGCTGCTGTGCAGCGGTGTGTCCGGCGACAGTGTTAACTACCAAGCCGTCGCCGAGTTCAACGCCAGCCTTCTTGGCCCCGGCGATCAGCAGTTTGGCGGCATCGACGCCGCTAAGGAAATCGTTGACGCCGCCGTAGACGTCGAACAGATCCTTCTGCTCGGCGGATGGAACTTGGTTGAGAATCGCCAGTGGAATGCCGGCCTGTTTGATGGCCAGTTCAGAGGCCACCGCGGCGGCACCCGAAACCGGGTTCAGCACGATGCCGATCGGCTTGTTGCCCGTGGCCAGCATCTGCTGGATGGCAGCATCCTGCTGTTCCTGAGACGAAGCTTCGACATAGGTGAGATCCCAGCCGAACTTCTTGGCAATGTCGGCGGCGCCCACTGCGTTCTGGCCGAAATAGGGGTTCTCACGGGACTGGCCGAACATGATGATCGACCCGGAGGTCGGCATCTCGGCCAGTGCGCCGCTGCAACCGATGGCCATGGCGACAGCCGCGGCCATCCCCGCGACGAATTTCCGCGGACGCGACTTTGCGGCCGAGGCATTGGACAGTCTGGTATTTTCCATTGCTGTTTTCCTCCCTTTTGGATTGGCAATTGACGCCGTGCGCCGGCGGCGCGACGGCCGATTAGCCGGCTCGACCGAGGACCTCCCAGACCACTTTGATACGGGTGAGCGTCAGTGACGAAATCCGCCACTTTCCATCGATGCGCCGGTACTCTTCCTGGTAGTGTCCGAAGCCGTGCATGACCTCGTTGCCATATTCGAGGCGGTCGTAGAGCGACCACCGGCCGGTGGCGTAGTCTTGAGAGTGAGCGTGGATTTGCGGATCGTGCCCCTGGTGGACCGCGACAATCTCGCCAACGGCACCAGCGATAACCTTCGCGGTTTCAGGGCCGCCAACGACGACCCAGGAGTCCGGGTCGATGCTATCTTCGGTCACACCATGATGCCCGACATGGTGTTGCGGCTCGCCGCTGAAATCCACCCGTGCATCGTCGGTGAAGATGTCGACGATGCCGTGCCAATCCTTGAAGTCGACCGCCTGAAAGTACCGCGACTTGAGGAGCTTGATCTCCTCGATGGCCTCCAGGCGCGCAATGGGATCGAGGGCCGAACCACGTCCGCCCTCGCCAGCTTCTGACTTTGAAGCCGCCATACCCTTATTCCTCCCTGAGGCTGCGCCTTGCTTTCGTCGCGGTGAGCGCGACAGCCTCTAAACGTTCTGTCGATCTGAAATAAACATTGGATAACTCATTCGTCAATGGCTGATTCGAATCGCGGCGCATTTTGTTGGCATCTGCGGTATTCATAGGTAAGCCGTATGCCGCCCAAAAATGCCCTGCAAACAGGCAGCAAAAAGGCCAAGCGGGCTGAAGCCGAAGTCTAGGCGTGGCCCCCGCCGGGCGTATTTACAACCAAGCAGAAAGCTTTGTGGCCGTCATGGCAATGGTCATCTAATTCGATAAATACAAATAGATTCGTCCAAAATGGCGCCTCCGGTGTGCTGTATATTCGAGGATTTGCGTTAAAGGCGGCATTGGCAACGCGGCAAGATCGGGACGCACTAACTCGCTGCGTGCGCAATTGTCGGCGGCGCCTCAAGTCATGCCGCGCCGGCCTCGTTCCAGGCTTGTCCGAGAAGCAAAAAGCTTATGAAAAGCAGTATGATTGTCACTATGAAGTTGAAGCTCCTTATGTCGACGTACCGAACCAGCCAGACACCCATCCAGCTCGAAACCACCGCGAGAGGAACAAACACCGCGCTCGTCATCAGTTGATCGAAACTGAACAGGCCAAGCGCCGCGTAAGTGGGAAGCTTCATCGTGTTAAGCGCTGCGAAAAACATCACGCTCGTGCCGACATACACCTCCTTGGAAAGCCGCTTAGGCATCACGTAGATCTGGAAAGGCGGCGACCCGGCGTGGGCAATGGCGCTAGCAAAGCCGCCCGTCGCACCCGCACCGGCGCACAACAGTCGATCGAACCTGTAGGTGACCGCAAGCGTGGGAACGCCTCGGCAATAAACGATGACCTGCCAGATCGAGAAGATGAGCGAGACGAGGCCCAGCGCGAGCTTGACGCCCCATTCCGGCACGGTGGAGGCCAGGACATATGCGGCGAGGACACCGACCGCGCCGCTCGGGATCATCGTTACGAGAATCCGCTTGTCGAAGCTGCGCCGATACAGAAATACGGCAAGCGGGTCCTGCACCAGCATGACGGGCAGCATCAGTCCCGCGGCGGTTATCGGATCGGTCACGGCGGCGACCATGGGAGTGCTGACCATGCCGATACCCGCGAACCCGCCTTTCGACAGGCCCAGGATCGTCACTGCGACCGCCATAACGATGTAGAAGGTCAAGCTCGCGTGCATTGCAATTTCCGGATTGCGGGCGCGGACGTCAAGCTGGATCAGCAGACAACCGCGATTCGGAAGAGCTGGCCGGGATCGGTAGCAACGTCAAAAGCGTATTCCGTGCCGTTCGTCATGGTGGTGTTCCTGAGGTCCGACAGGAAGGCTCTGTCGGAAGCTTCAGCGCCGTGGATCAAGGGGAGACGTTTCCGCCGGCCGTACGCCATCGGCGCCGCGTTTGCCGTCGAGACCCCCGAAACTAACTGTGGAAGATCCTCAGGACCGTCGGGATATGTCGGATCGTGACGGCAACAACGATCGCGAGCGCCTGCACCAGGAGTTGCACTGACGTGTCGGCGCCTAGTGCGAGCACCATCTGACCCAGCTGTGCCATGAACAGCGCGGCCATGCCACTCGCGATGACGCTGCCGCGTCCGCCAGAGAACGGAGTGCCGCCGACAACCACCGCCGCGATGGCCGGCAGCAGATAGTCGTTTCCGGCGATGTGTGAAGCCGTCCCGATGAAGCCGGTGAAAAGCATTCCGGCCACAGCGTAACAGATGGCCGCGACGGCGTAGGTCGCAACCTGATAGCGCAGAGTCGGAATTCCCGCCGCGGCGGCTGCGGCCGGGTTGGCCCCGACAGCGACGAACCGACGCCCGGCAATGGTGCGCTTCGTGACGACACTTATGACGATGATGAAGAGCAGCGCGAGCACCACGGTCATTGGAATTCCGAACAGCGAACTGTGCGAGAACGCGGCCAGGCCCTCGGGCGCTGTCAGATAGCTCCCGCCTGACACCGTGCGAACCGCGCCGAGGAGTATGGCGTTTGTCGCCAGGGTCGCGACTATCGGGGTGATGTTGACCCTGGCCACCAGCAAGCCGTTCACGGTGCCAATCCCGATCGCAATGAGAAGGGTCAGCGGCACCGCGAGCAGCGTCGATCCCGAGAGAAAGCCGATCTTGGCGAAGAGAAGCCCGGTGATAGTCATTATGCCCGGCAGGGACATATCCAGACCCCGCTGCTGGATGACGATCGTCATCCCGACGGCTGCAATCGCAAGGATTGCGGCAAAGGGCAGCATCGAACTGATGGCAGCCATCTTGACAACGCCCGGCGCAACGAAGGCCGAGACGATGAACAGCGCGACTGTCCCGCCCCATATCCAGGAAAACTCGTTGAACAGGCTGCGGAATTCGGAAGCCGTACCCTCTGAGGCCATGATCGGGTCCCGCCCTAGCGCGCGCGCAGTCATACCTGAACTACTTTCTGCCGGCTCATCGAGTAGAGGGCAACGGCCGAGAGTATGAGGAAGCCGAGCAGATATTGCTGCCACTCCTGGCTGAGCTGGAGGAAGACGGTCACCGAACTCACCTGAACGATGAATACCGCCCCCAACAGGGCGCCAACAAATGATCCGCGACCACCAAACAGGCTGGCGCCGCCGATGACAACGGCCGCGATGGAACCGAGGGTGTAGTTCAATCCGGCACGAGGATCGCCGATGCCGACCTGGGATATCATGGTGATCGTGGCAAGGCCGGCAAACAGCGAACAGCCCACATAGGCGAGAAGCCGCGACAGGACCGGCTTGACGCCGGCAGTCCGCGCGGCTTCCGGCCGGGAGCCAAGCCCTCGAAGGGCAATGCCCAGCGACCGGCGGTACAGGGCGAACTCCAGAACCAAGGCAATGAGGACCGCGACGATGAAACTGACCGGGAAAATGCCGATCTTCTGCCCCAGCGTCAGCATTATCTGGCCGTCGATCATGCCTGCCGGGATCGGCCGCAAGATGAGAGAGATGGCCTGTACGGCCATGAACGTGGCGAGGGTCGCGACCATCGGATGCAGCTTGAGACCGTCGACCAGGAACCAGTTGATGACGCCGACCGCCAGAGCCACGGCCATCAGCAGGGACCATCCCAGCAAATGGTCGCCGACGCCGGCGCCGTTCAGCAGGAAGAATGAAGCCACGACCTGACAAAGCCCCATCAGCGGTCCGACAGACAGGTCGATGCCGCCGACCAGCATCAACAACTGCTGGCCATAGCCGACCAGCGCGAGAGTCGCCGCCAAGGTCATCATCCCTGTCAGGCTGCGCGGCGACATATAGAAGGGATTCCACAATCCCGCGAACGTACCCAGCATCAGGATTGCCGCAGCCACCATGATAAGGGGCGCGGCATTGCCTGCCGCCCACCGCCAGAAGGCCCCAACGTTCTTCTGGTGCTTGTCGCGCTGTCCGGTCGACTTCAGAACCGACGAGGTAATGTTGTCTTCGGTGACCCTTTCCCCCGAAAGCATCTCGACGATGCGGCCGCGCGAGAAGATCGCGACGCGGTCGCTCAGTCCCGCAACTTCCTGGGCGTCCGAGGAAACGACGATCACGGCGATCCCCTCGCGCGCGGTTTCGCGCAGGATTCTGTAGATTTCCGATCGCGCGCCGACGTCCACACCCTGCGTCGGTTCATCGACCAAGAGGACCCTGGGCTTGGCGGCAAGCACGCTCGACAGAACGACCTTCTGCTGGTTGCCTCCTGACAGCGATCGGATCGGCGTTTCTCCGCTCGGCGTCTTTACCGCGAACTGGCTGATTGCGTCTCGTGTACGCTCATCCTCACTGTGCGAGCTGATGATCCCGGCGCGAACATCCTTCCAAAGACTGCGTATCGAGAAGTTTTCCCGCACGGTCAGTTCGGAAAATATGCCTTCGCGGTGCCGGTCACCGGGCAAGTAGCTTATGCCCAGCTGTCTGGCTTCCTGGCTGGAACCGATCGTGACATCGTTGCCCAGAATGGTCACCTTCCCGACGCCGCGATAGATACCGGCAAGGGCGCGCATGAATTCGCGCTGGCCGTTTGCGTCGATTCCGGCAAGGCCCAGTATTTCGCCTTCGCGCAGCTGCAGCGACACGTTCGCAAAGCCGGGGCCGGAAAAGCCTTCCGTCGCGAGGATCGGCTGGCGCTCGCCCACAATCGCCTTGTCAGGGAACGTCCTGTCCAGCGAGCCGCCGACGATCAGGGAAACGATCTGATCCTCGGACAGCTCCTTGACGTCGAAGGTGCCCTGACCTTCGCCGTCGCGAAGAACCGTCAGACGATCGGCAATCGCCTGCACCTCGCGAATCCGGTGCGAGATATAAATCACGGCTGCCCCGCGCGCCGTCACCAAACGAACCCGTTCGAAAAGGCGCTCGACATCTTCGGCGGCGAGATGCTCGGTCGGTTCGTCAAGCACGAGCACCTTCGGCTTACATGACAGCGCCTTGACGATCTCGACGATAAACCGCTGCTCGGGGTTCAGGATCGCAACGTGTTCGCTCGGGTCTATGGAAACATCGCTGCTCCAGTGCAAAAGCAGGTTGCGGGCCCATGCGTTCAGGTTCGACAGCGGAGGCCGCAAGGATTGCGGCAGGCCAAGATACAGATTCTCGGCCACCGAAAGGTCCGGCATGAGCGCGGGCTCCTGGCGAACGATCGCGAGACCAAGGTTGCGCGCGATCTCCGGGTCGCCCCGCATGACCTCGCCGGAAATTCTAACTTCGCCTTCGGTAGCGACCAGCGCGCCCGAAGCCACCCCCATCAGGGTGGATTTTCCGGCGCCGTTCTCACCGACGAGACCGTGCACCTCGCCGGCGCGAACGTCAAAAGTGACCTGATGAAGCGCACGTACACCGGGAAAGTGCTTGGACACCCCGCGCATCTCGAGAAGAAGATCAGACGCGGACATCTTTGCCTCCGGACCTGCGGCGGATCCGGACGACGATCGCGGATCGGAGCGTACTCGCGCGCTGACTCGACGCATGTTGTTCCTCCCGAACGGCGCGAACTTGGACCTGGGATTCGCGATCCACGCGCCCGAATGCCGATCCGACACCTCTGCTCTGGCATCCTCCCCTTCTATTATCCAATAGCGAATTGATTTGTCAATAATGGATGTCCTGAGATGCTCACTAGTAAATCGTGATGTGTTGCCGCTGCGGTCGGGCCGCACCCGTAGGCACCCTCTGCTCTCCCATAGTCGGGCAGAATCGCAGACGATCACGAAAACCCCTTGGCATGCAAAGGCGATTTGCTATAGTCGAATAATTTCGTCACTACCAAATGAAATTCGCGTAGTCTACAGTGACCCGATGCGCTGCGAGACGGCCGGGAGGAAACATGCAGGGAATTGACCAGGCGATGGCCGTCGTCACCGGCGCTGCGCAGGGGAATGGCAAATCCATCGCCATGGGTCTCGCCGAGGCCGGTGCACGCGTCGTCGCCTGCGATATTCAGGAGACCGAAGTCATCAAGGTCGCCGAGGAGATACGCGGCCGCGGTGGCGAAGCCATCGCAATCGCTCTCGACGTCACCAGCAGGCAGAGTTGCGAGCACGTCGCCCGCGAAGCGCAACGCCAATTCGGAACGCCTGCCAAGATCCTGGTCAACAATGCCGGGATCATTCGCCGGGCGGCACCGGACGCTCCGACCTTCGACGACGACTGGTCAGCAGTCATGAATGTAAACGCGACCGGCTCGATGAATATGGTCCGCGCCTTCCTGCAGCAGCTGAGACAATCGAAAGGCCGCATAGTCAATTTGGCATCGATCATGTCGGTCGTGGCAAATCCGGGCTTGGTTGCCTACGCCGCCTCCAAGGGCGCGGTGCTTCAGATGACGCGGGCGCTCGCGCACGACCTGGCGCCCGATGACATCCGCGTGAACGCTATCGCGCCCGGTGTGATCGAGACCCCGATGACGGTTGCAACCCGGGAGAACCCGGAAGCGATTGCCCGCTTCATGGCGCACACTCCAATGCGAAGGCCGGGCAGGCCTGACGAACTGGTCGGGCCCGTTCTGTTCCTTGTGTCGGATGCATCGAGCTACGTGACCGGAGCGCTATTGCCGGTCGATGGCGGCTATCTGGCCGCGTGACGGAGAAGCAGGATGAAACGTGAAGTCGTCGATGTGCTCGTTGTCGGGTCTGGAGCGGGCGGATTGTCAGCCGCCGTGGCCGCCGCTCATCGAGGGCTGCAGGTGATCGTCACCGAGAAAGAGCCCGTATTCGGAGGCACGACAGCGCGCTCCGGCGGCTGGATGTGGATTCCCAACAACGCTCCGGGCAAACGGGCCGGGATAAAGGACAGCGTCGAGAAGGCGCGAACCTATCTGAAACATGAGACGGGAGAGCACTACGACTCGGCGCGGGTGGATGCCTTCCTGGAAGCCGGCCCGAAGGCAGTCGAGTTCTTCGAGAGCAACACGTCGCTCCAGTTCGATCTGGGTCCGACATTTGCCGACTATCATCCGACTGCACCCGGTGGCATGGACGCCGGCCGCTCGATCGTCGCGCGCCCTTTTGATGGCCGCAACCTAGGCAAAGAAATCAAACGTCTGCGCCCACCGCTTCGTGAAATCACGGTCCTGGGAATGATGATCGGTTCGGGCAAGGAACTGCTCCATTTCTTCAACGTTACACGCTCGCCGATATCGGCTCTCTACGTGACCCGCCTGGTTGCCAAGTTCGCGCTCGACGTCGCCTTCCATGGCCGCGCGATGCGACTCATGAACGGAAACGCGCTTGTCGCCCGGCTGGCCAAGTCGGCCTTCGACAAGAAGGTTCCGATTTGGACGGATTCGCCAGTAAAGTCTCTCATCCACGACGAGAGCGGACGAGTCACCGGCGCAGTTGTCAATCGCCCATGCGGACCGGTCGAGGTTCACGCGCGCAAGGGAGTAGTATTGGCCGCGGGCGGATTTCCGCAGGATGCGGTGCGGCGCAAAGAGACCATTCCGCACGCGCCGTCGGGCCATGAGCATATCTCGCCCGCGCCTCCGGGCAACACCGGCGATGGCCTGCGATTGGGCGAGTCCGTCGGCGCGATCGTGGATACCTCCCTGCCTAACGCGGCGGCATGGGTTCCGATCTCGCGTCCGCCGATGCGCGATGGCCTGCTGGGCACCTTCCCTCATTTTGTAGATCGATCCAAGCCCGGCGTCATCGCCGTGACCCGCTCTGGCAGACGCTTCGTAAACGAAGCTCACAGCTATCATGACTTCTGTCAGGCTATGATCAAACGCTGCGCAGAAGAAGGCGGGTCCGACGCCGAGATCGCGGCGTGGTTCGTCGGCGACCACCGGGCGTTCCGTAAATATGGCCTCGGATTCGCGAAACCCGCTCCGGTCCCCTACAAGCACCTAATCGAAAAAGGCTATTTGTACCGCGGCAAGACCCTCGCCGATTTGGCAAGCCAGATCGGCGCCGATCCGGACGAGTTCGAGCGCACGGTCGCCAGATTCAACAGCCACGCCGTCGGCGGCGAGGATCCGGAGTTCGGCAAGGGCTCAACCGCCTACAACCGGTCGTTGGGCGATCCAGCGCACAAGCCAAACCCGTGCGTGGCGCCCATCAGGGACGCTCCGTATTACGCTGTTCGTCTGTATGTCGGCGACCTCGGGACCTTCGCTGGTCTCAAGACCAATGAATACGCACAGGTATTGGACAAGAAGGGCAAGCCGATCAGCGGTTTGTACTCGGCCGGCAACGATGCCGCCTCGATCATGGGCGGCAACTATCCCGGCGGCGGGATTACGCTGGGACCGGCCATCACCTTCGGCTATATCGCCGCCCGTCACATGTCGGGCGCCAACAACTGACCGAAGCTGGACGCAAACGACAGCCCCGAGACCTCAGGTCGCGGGGCTGTTTTTCTGTCTGCGTGCGCTTATCCCTGTCGTGATAAGAGCATGACCGCGAAAACCAGCGGAAGCCTGGCTTCAGGAGGTTTCCAACGCCCTCGTACAGCCATCGCGTGTGTCCGGCCGGCAAAAAAACGGCAGGCCGGCATGTGCTGAATTGCGCCCGGATCCGTAGTGCCGCCTGGGCAGCGATCTTGGGCCGCCGCTTAGCCCTGAAGTGCGCTCCACATCTCGCGGTCGCGTTCCGCGGTCCAGATACGCGGCGTATCGATGCCGCGGGCTTCGTCAAAGGCGCGTGATACGTTGAAGGGCAGGCAGTGCTCGTAAATAGCAAAGTCCGCGAACTTGGGATCGCAAGATTCGCGCACCGCGTCCCATGCCAACTTGAGCGATCCCCCGCGCGCGACAATGCGCTTTACAGGCTTGTAGGTCGAGCGGACAAAGTCGGCCGTCGCCTCGATCGCCTTGGCCACCATTTCCTCGCCGACCAGAGCACCGCCCCTTCCCGGCGCGATGGCCTTGGGCTCATAGGCAGCGATATTGGACAAGGTCGATTCCCAGTCGTTGAAATGGCCGTCACCGCAATAGCAGGCCGAGTGGTATTCGACGATGTCGCCAGTAAACATCACCTCTTGATCTGGTACCCAGATCACCGAGTCGCCTGCAGTATGCGCGCGCCCCAACTTCGTGATTTCAACGCGGCGCTTGCCGAGATACACCGTCATGCTGTCGGTGAATGTCGTGGTCGGTCGCGTCAGACCGGGTATCTCCTCATGACCCTGGAACAGGCGCGGAAATCGGCCGAACTCGCTGTCCCAGTCCTCCTGGCCGCGTTCCTCTACCATGGCCGCCGCCACGTCCGACATGATTATCTCGCGGGCGCCATAGGCGGAAGCTCCAAGAACGCGCACGGCGTGATAGTGCGTCAGGACAACGTGCGTGATAGGCTTGTCGGTAACGGTCCGCACGTAGTCTATGACCTTGCGGGCGAGCCGAGGTGTTGCCTGTGCCTCGACGATCATGATGCTTTCGTCGCCGATGATCACGCCGGTATTTGGATCGCCCTCGGCTGTGAAGGCATACAAGCCCTCGCCAACTTCGGTAAAGCTGGTTTTCTTGTCTTCCATGTCGCTTTGCGACGCGAATGCCTTGGACATTTTTCTCTCCCTATTCCTGTGCCCAGTCGGGCAGGTCGCCCGCTGGAATGATCTTGCCTGCGCAGTCACCGAAACCAATGCGATAGCCATCGCCATGGGCCGCGCCCCGGAGCACCAGCGTGTCACCGTCTTCGAGGAACGATCGGGATTCTCCCGTGTCGAGTGAAATCGGTTCTTTCCCGCCCCAGGACAGTTCGAGGAGCGAGCCGCGGTTTTCCCTGGATATGCCCGAGATCGTGCCCGAGCCCAGCAAGTCGCCCACCCGCATCGAGCATCCGGACGTGGTGTGGTGGCAGAGCTGCTGCGCCGGCGAATAATACAGCTGATCGAAATTGGTTCGCGAGATCACTGTCTCGGACTTGCCGTCGGGGGCGAGCGTCACTTCGAGCTCGATTTCGTAGATCATAGGGCCGGGCTCGCGCAGATAGGCGAGAAGCGGCCGCTCTCGTTTCGGCGTCGAAGTACGGAACGGCTCCAATGCGGCCCTGGTCACGATCCAGGGGCTGATTGTCGTGGCGGTCGCCTTCGACTGGAAGGGTCCCAGCGGTTGATATTCCCATGCCTGGATGTCGCGGGCCGACCAGTCGTTCAAAAGGACGTAGCCAAAGATCATCTCGTCGGCCTGCGCGACAGACACCATGCCGCTCGAGGGCTGGCCAACGATGGCGCCCATCTCGAGTTCCAGATCGAATCGGGCCGAGGGCGCGAAGCGCGGCAGCGCGTCGTCCGGCCCTTTCAACTGCCCCCATGGACGTTTCACGGGTGTGCCTGAGACAACGACCGAAGATGCCCGCCCGTTATAGCCGATCGGGATCGACAGCCAGTTCAGCGGCAGAGCGTTCTCGGGGCCGCGAAACATGGTGCCGACATTGAACGCATGGTTCCTGCCCGCGTAGAAGTCTGTGTACTCCGTCACTCGGAACGGCATCAACATCCGGGCCTGTGATTGCGCGACAAGACGAGGCTCAATTGAAGTTCTGTGCGACTCGTCGGACAGCAGTTCGGTCAGCCGGGCGCGCAACGTGACCCAGACCGCCGGACCAGCCGCCATAACCGCGTTCCATTCCGGTGCCGCGAAGAGGGACGGATCCAGCTCATGGTCAATCTTTTCGACATCCAGGATCATTTCCCCGATGGCGACCCCCAGCCTGGCTCCCTTTCCGTCATCGAAAACACCATACGGAAGGTTCTGGATCGGAAAGTCAGTGTCGCCGCTCGCAGATGACACCCAGCTCCGGGTCGCCATCAATCCTTGATCCCCGGCCTGCCGTCGAACTTCTTCTCAAGGCTATCCCAGCAGTCGATGTAGTCGTCCTGCAGAGGCGCCTCCCTGGCGGCGAACTCGGTCAGGTGCTGCGGGAAGCGGGTCTCGAACATGAAAGACATGGTGTTGTCCTGGAATGCCGGCGTCATCGGTTCATTCGAGGCGTGTTCGAACGCGTTCCGGTCCGGTCCATGCGGCAGCATCATGTTATGCAGAGACACGCCGCCAGGGACGAAGCCCTTGGGCTTGGCGTCGTAGACACCATAGATGTTGCCCATCAACTCGGACATTATGTTCTTGTGGTACCAAGGCGGACGGAACGTGTGCTCGGCCACCAACCAGCGTTCGCGGAACAGCACGAAGTCGATGTTCGCCGTGCCCTCCTGCCCTGAGGGCGCCGTCAGCACTGTGAAGATCGACGGGTCCGGATGATCGAACAGGATGGCGCCCACCGGCGAATAGGTCTTGAGGTCGTACTTGTAAGCGCAGTAGTTGCCGTGCCAGGCGATCACATCTAACGGCGAATGGTCGACAAAGGTCTCGTGGAACTGCCCGCACCATTTGATGACGACGCGGGACTTGGCCTTGCGGTCTTCGTAGGCGGCCACCGGGCATTTGAAATCGCGAGGATTGGCAAGGCAATTGGCCCCGATCGGCCCACGATTGGGCAGATCAAATTTCTGTCCGTAGTTCTCGCACACAAAACCGCGGGAGGGGCCTTCGAGTACCTCGACCCGATAGACCAGACCGCGCGGAATGATCCCGATCTCCTTGGGCTCGAGATCGATGATCCCCAATTCGGTGGCGAAACGAAGCCGCCCTTCCTGAGGAACGATCAACAATTCGCTGTCGGCGGAATAAAAATACTCGTCTTCCATCGACCGGTTGACCAAATAGACATGGCTGGCCATGCCCACATGGGTGTTAACGTCGCCAGCAGTGGTCATGGTGCGCATGCCGGTGATCCAGGTCAGCTCTTCTTCCGAATGCGGAACCGGGTCCCAACGATACTGGCCCAGCGAAATCACATCGGGATCGACGTTTGGCGCCGACCGCCAATAGGGCACGTCGATCTTAGCGAAGCGCCGCACATGTTTGACCGAGGGGCGGATGCGATAGCACCAGGTTCGCTCGTTCTGCCCGCGCGGCGCGGTGAACGCCGTACCGGACAGTTGCTCGGCATAAAGGCCGTACTCGCATTTTTGCGGGCTGTTCTGGCCTTGGGGAAGAGCGCCGGGAAGCGCTTCTGTCTCGAAGTCGTTGCCAAATCCCGGCATATAGCCTTCGTGGGTGCCATTGGCGGTAGCGGCACGGGCCATGGCGACGGGCACATGATGTTTGGTCATGAGAACACCCCTAATCGAGAAGATCGGATTGCCGCAAACAAACCATAAAATGGTTCTTCTTGCAACGACATATGCTAATTTATTCGCTATTATCAAATCTTCGATCAGGCAAATCGGGCTGGTAGGTTTGTGCGCCGCGCTCCGATTGCGCAATAGCCCCGGCTGCGCTGCTGTCACCCTTCGACGAATCCGGAGAACAACAAATGGCCGCCCACAGAAACAGCAAGATCAGGGTCTACGACTACTGGAGGTCGTCGGCCAGTTACCGGGTGCGCATCGTCCTCGGGCTGGCAGGGCTCGAATGGGAGTCGGTTGCCATCGACCTTGTTGCCGGCGAGCAACGCGAGTCCGGCCACCTCAAGCGCAATGCGCAGGGGCTGGTGCCGGTCATCGAACTGGACGATACGCTGCTCAGCCAATCTCTGGCGATCATCGAATATCTCGATGAAACACGCTCACTCGGCCTGCTGCCCGAGGATCCCGTCTCCCGCGCGCGCGTCAGAGCCCTGTCCTATGCCATCGCAATGGAAATCCACCCGGTGTGCAATCTCAGGGTTGCCAGATTCGCGACCGATCATTCGGGCGGGAACATCGATACAAAAACCTGGATGCAACACTTCATCGGTGCGGGACTGGCCGACTTCGAGGCGCTACTCGAAGGCGGGAGATTTTGCTTTGGCGACACGGTCACGATGGCGGACATCTGCCTCATGCCGCAGATCTACAATTCCATCCGCTGGGAGGTGGATATGACGCCGTTTCGTAAGATCGGCGCCATTGTCAAACATCTTGAGCTGCTGCCGGCATTTCGTGCCGCCCATCCCGAAGCCGTGCGACGCTAGGGAATCGCGACGGAAAGCGACTGCCGGCCCTCGACGAAAGCGATGCAAAATCCAAAACCGAAGCAGGTTGCACATCCTTGATTCAGGCAGTTCGCCTTGCCGGTCCAGGCCCAACGTCCGCCACCGCTAGCGGCCGGGAGGCGGCCCGTCGGTCATTGCAACGCGGGCACGAGGGAGGCGACCATTGATGCGAAAGAAGCAGGACCAGAATTCTGGCCCTGCTTCTTCAGGCTTTGTCGTCTTGGAGGATTATTGCGCAAACAGTTGCTTGAGCTTATCGATCGGCAGCGAGGATGCGAGATCTGCGTCCGGCGGCATCGACGGATCGCACTTCGGATCAAGACCCTCCTCGCTGTTGGCAAACGGAAAGGCGACAAGTGCGCGCGGCTCAGGGTTCTCCACGCCGGCACGGGCGGCCATGGCGGCACGAAGCGCGAACCGGACGTCGGCGGTCGTTCCGCTTAGAGCAAGCTGGGGCCAGGCCTTTCCGGCGGCCTTGGCGTCCATGTACTTGCAGCTGTATTCATTGTTCGTCGCAATGAAGGCCATCGCCGGCATCGGCAGACCTGCGGCTTCATAGGCCTTCATCGCGGCGAGGCTGGTGACGCCGTAGTCGGAGCCGATTGCATCGATCTGCGGGTATTTGGCGATCAAACCCGCCACTGCCTTCTGGGCATCCGCCGGGTTCCAGTTGGTGACGATGAAGTTGTCGTCGAGCAGTTCAACATCGGGATAGGCCTTGAGACCTTCCTTGTAGCCATCCAGGAACGTAACGGACGAAGCTGAACCCGGAAGACCGCCGAGGAAAACCGTCTTTCCTTTTTTGATGGTCTTACCGACCCATTCTCCGAAAATTTTACCCGCGGCGTACGCATCCTCATATGGGTTGGCCACGTAGTCGACACCCATCTGGCCGCCGAGATTCGAGAAATATGGAACCATCGTCACGCCGGCTTGCGTGGCAGCCCGATAGGCCGGGATGGCCGCGTCACCGAAGTCCGTAAAAGTGACGATGACCTCATATCCTTGAGCAGCAAATCCGTTGATGGCCGCGTTGTAGGCCTGAGCGTCACCGCCGGCATCGGAATAGACGACCTCGGTGATATTGGAACATTTCGAGGCTTCGTCCTTGATTTCGGCGAAGGCGGTCTTGCGCCACGAATTGCCGCCGTAGCCGTCGATCAAGGCCACCCGCACAGGCTCGGTGCCGCAGAACGGAGTGATATCGCCATGTTTATTCACGAAGACAAAATCATCTGCGAATGATGTAGTAGCAGACAGGGAAGCAAGCAGAATGGAGCCGGCGCCCAATGCCTTGCGGCACTTATCGATAGTAGACATGTTTCTCCTCCAAAAGGCCCTAGTCGCTGCCTATCCCGGGTCTTGGCCCACTGACGCAGGAACATTTACGATTTCCGCCTCGCTTCGGCCGCTTCGTCGCCGGTGCGGAACGTTTGGGAGAGGGACGGATTTGCACCGTCCCCGAATTCGCTAACCGAGATAGGCCGCCACCGACTTGATCTCGGTGTAGATCTCCATCGCCGGCTTGCCCATCTCGCGGCCCCAGCCGGATTGCTTGTAGCCGCCCCAGGGCATGTTTGCGTCGCTCTGGTTGTGGGTGTTGATCCAGATGATGCCAGCCCGGATGCGCGCCGCCAGGCGATGTGCGCGGTTGATGTCCTTGGTCCAGATGCTGGCGCTTAGACCATAGGTTGTATTGTTGGCCTCGCGCGCCAACTCATCGATATTATCGGAACTCATCTTCATGGCGCTGATCACAGGGCCGAAGATCTCTTCCTTGTAAACGCGCATCTGGGGCGTGACATCCCGCAGCAAGGTCGGCTTGACAAAGTAGCCAGCCATGCCCGCATCACCCCCAACGACCATGTTGGCACCCTCGTCGAGGCCGGCCTGTAGCAGCCCCGTGACTCGCTGATACTGTTTTTGCGAAACGATCGGTCCGAGGTTGGTTGTTTCGTCGAGCCCATGACCCAGTTTCAGGCCCTCTGAATAGGCGGCGACGCCTTCGATCACCTTGTCGTACACATCTTCGTGGATGTAGAGGCGCGAGCCGGCGGTGCAGGCCTGACCGCTATTCAAGAAGACAGCTTCGGCGGCTCCGGGAATTGCGGCCTCGATGTCGGCGTCGGGAAAGATGAAGACCGGGCTCTTGCCGCCGAGCTCAAGGCTTACGCGCTTGAGATTGCCCGCTGACGCACGCACAATCGCCTGGCCGGTTGCCGTGGAGCCGGTGAACCCAACCTTATCCACGCCATGGTGATCCACCAAGGCCGCGCCGACTTTGCCGTCGCCGGTGAGGATATTGACCACGCCGTCGGGAATACCGGCCTCACGGCAAATATCCGCGAAGCGCATCGCCGACAAAGGCGTATCCTCGGCCGGTTTTACGACGACGGTGCAGCCCGCGGCGAGCGCCGGTGAAAGCTTCCAAGCCATCATCAGGAACGGAACGTTCCAGGGTAGAATCTGCGCCACCACACCGACGGGTTCGCGCACCGTGTAGACATGCCATTCACCGCCCATATTCACGGGCATTGTGGTGCCGTCGATCTTGTTGGCCCAGCCGGCGAAATAGCGGAAATGGTCTGCGGCAAGACTGATGTAAAAGTTCTTGACCACAGCGTAGGGTGAGCCTTCGTCGAGAACGTCAAGCTCAGCCAATTCAACCGAATACTTGTCGATCAATTCAGCCATACGCCACAGGATCTTCATCCGCTCGTTTGGCTTCATCCGCGTCCACGGGCCATTGTCAAACGCCTCGCGCGCGGCGCGAACCGCCAAGTCGACGTCGTCCCTGTCCGCATCCGCGACGTTCGAGATCACTTTGCCGGTGGCGGGATCGACCACGTCGCGACGGCCTCCCTTGACCGCGTCACGCGCCTTGCCGCCGATGAAGAGTTGATGCTTCTGCTTCAGAAATGCTCGCGTGTTCTCGCTTACGAAGTCGAGGGGATTATCGATCGAAAACATCTTGCCCATGTCAAACTCCTAGCAGTTCTTGCAGTTTCCCGGCGTCATGCGGCCTCACGGATCATGTCAGCGGCCTTTTCGCCGATCATGATCGTCGGTGCGTTGGTGTTTCCGCTGGTCAGCGTCGGCATGATCGAGGCATCGACCACCCGCAGACCCTGGATGCCGTGCACGCGCAGCTTGTCGTCAACGACCGCCATGGGATCGGTGCCCATCTTGCAGGTGCCAACGGGATGGTACACGCTCTGGCAGTCCTTCTTGATGTATTCGTCGAGATCCGCATCCGACTGCGCCTCCTTGCCCGGCGCGTATTCCTCACCGCGAATGTGGTCGAAGGCTTTCTGCGTCACGATTTCGCGCGACATTCGCAACCCATCGCGCAGCACTCGTAGATCGTCGGGCACAGATAGGTAGTTCGGGTCGAGCTCGGGAAGCACAAATGGGTCGTCGGACTTGGCCATGACGGTGCCACGGCTCTGCGGGCGCGAAATATTGAAGTAGGGCATGAAACCCTCTTCGGGGATGATGTCGCGGCCATGGTCGCGGTACATGATGTTGTTGAAGTGCCATTGAACGTCAGGAGCCTCGAGGTCCGGCCTGGTCTTCAGGAAGGACATGACCTCGACGCCGTGGCCCGCGACCGGCCCGCTGCCGGTGGTGTAATACTGCACGAGCGCCAGAGCCGCGGCGTAGGGCTTGGTGGCCTTCAGGAGCGAAACCGGTTTTGTCAGCCGTACCTTGAGCGAGCTTGCGACGTGGTCCTGAAGGTTGCGGCCAACGCCCGGCAGCTCGTGCTGGACCCTGACGCCGATGCGGCTCAGGTGTTCGGGGTCGCCTATCCCCGAGATTTGCAGAACCTGCGGCGAGTTGAAGGTACCGCCGCAAAGGATCACCTCCTTGTCGGCAAATACGGTCTTCTTCTTGCCGCCCTGGACAAACTCGACGCCGATTGCGCGACCGCTCTTCAAGAGAATCTTCGACACCATCGCCCTGGTGTGGAACGTCAGGTTCTTGCGGTGCTTGATGGGCGTGATGTAGCAGCGCGACACGCTCGACCGGACCCCGTCCCTTACGGTTCCGTCACACGGGCCAACGCCATATTGCTCGCCCGAATTCAGGTCGTCGTTGAAGGGATAGCCCGCCTGAATGCACGCGTCACGCCAAGCGACGCAGGGTTCGGCCAAGATGGGGTTCCGGGTCGTCTTCAGTGGACCGTCGAAGCCGTGGACGTTCTGATCGCCGCCACCGCCCCAGTTCTCGGCCCTTTTGAAATAGGGCAGGATGCTGTCATAGCTCCAGCCCATGTTGCCCATCTGCGCCCACTGGTCATAGTCCGTTCGGTGGCCGCGGGTGTAAATCATGCCGTTAACCGTTGTGCAGCCGCCTATGCTTTTGGCGCGCGGAACGAACATGACGCGGTTGTTCACATGTTTTTGGGGCACCGTGTGATAGCCCCAATCCAGGGCAAGCGTCTGCATTAGCCGGAAGTAACCCATCGGCATGTGGATCCATGGGCTCCTGTCCCATCCGCCGGCCTCGATAACGGTGATCTGAATATTCGGATCAGCGCTCAACCGATTGATTAGGACTGCGCCGCCCGATCCAGCGCCAATGATGACGTAATCTGCCATTGCGGCTCCTCCCTCGTGGTGCATAGTCCGCAGTGACCGAAACTCCTGCCCACGGTCGCCGCAGATGACTTGCACCAAACTTTCTCATCGTTTGCCATGGTCAAATCTCTTAGTCAATGATTAATATCATGCGCCAGTGATCGGAGGCATCAATGGGAGCGCTACTCGAAGTCGCATTCTGCCGCAGCGGCTCACGGGCATTACCCAGGCGAGCCGCCCGTGCTGTTGCACTCGAAGCCTCAAATAGGACGGCCGGCACTTCAAATTCGGTTGCCGCACGCCGGCGCGTCAAACTAGAACAACTGCAAAAACAGGTTTCCCGATGGGCGTGCAATGGATAACGACTATGTCTATCAACAATCGTCCAGCGGCCCTGGAAAGAACGTAACCCAGGGACTCCCGAAGCCGCTATTCGCGCCGGGGTCGAAGATGGAGGTGAGAAGCGATTATGGCCGGTGGAGCACGCGGAATACAATCGATCGAGGTCAGCGGCCGAATATTGCGGTCACTCGTAGAGGTTTGCGAACCGATGATGTTGAAGGATCTTGCGAAGGCTGCCGGCCTGGTGCCCGCCCAATGTCACGCCTACCTCACCAGTATGCGCCATGTCGGTCTTGTTCATCAGGAGATGGACACGGGCCTGTATCGCATGGGTCCCTTTGCAATGCGCCTGGGAATCGGCTGGCTTAGAAGTTCGCCGCTCCCCTCTGCGGCGATCCTCGAGCTCAAATCATTGACCGATGAGCTTGGTTTCATGTCTCTCATCGCCATCTGGGGAGAATTCGGTCCGACAATTGTGCATATCAATGACGGCCTGTCTCCAACAGCTCTGAATATTCGGCAGGGCACGCTTTTTTCCGTCACGGGAACTGCTACCGGGCGCGTTTTCGCGGCATTCGGAGACGCCGGGAATCTGGAAGGCCAGATCGCTTCGGAACTCCGCGGGGCCGCCCGCAGCCGCTCGCTAGGCCCTGCCCTGACCCGGGAAAACTTCGAAGCGCAGGTGCAACTGACCCGCAAGGTTGGATACTCCACCGCAAGGGGAGCACCCATCCCCGGGATCAACGCAGTGTCGGTGCCGATTTTTGACAAGGACGGCAAGTTCGCGTTTGTCGGTACACTGATCGGTCCGTCCCCAGAAATGGCAGTGGAAAGTGATTCAGCGGCGGTGCAAAGGCTGCTGGCGACCGCCCGGTCGATCACAGACGGATTTTCTAGCGCGGAAAAATCTCGAACCAAACAAGAGACGAGCCAGCTTGCGCAGGCGGGAGCTAGATTGTGACGCCGCGCGCGCAACGACAGCGCATCGACGGCGATGGGGCGATATCGCGAGGTTTGACATGATTCCTTTGACCAATGGCGACCGGGCGACGGACAAGAGAAGCGAAGGTCGCGGCGTGCAGTCGATCGAGTTGGGAGCGAAGCTGCTTTCCGTGCTCGCTGAAGAAGGCGAGCCCTTAATGCTGAAGGATCTTGCGCACGCTGCCGGCTTTGCGCCCGCACAGGCGCATGCCTATCTCGTCAGCTACCGAAAGATCGGCCTCGTTGACCAGGAGCTCCACTCCGGCCGGTACTTGCTTGGCAGATTCGCGCTGGATATCGGCATCACGCGCATGCGGACCGCCGATCCAATACGCCTCGCAAGCGAGGCCGTGCGAGAGCTTTCCGGGCGTACCGCTTTGAATGTTGCCCTCGTCGTCTGGGGATCGTTCGGGCCGACGGTCATCCAGGTCCAGGAGAGCGGAAGCCAGCTGAACATGAACACGCGGCCGGGCACGGTGTATTCCATGTCCAGCACGGCGAGCGGCCGTGTGTTTTCGGCCTTTATGCCGGAAAAGGTTGTCAAGGAGGCTATTCGGAAAGAACAACGCGAGCCACCCGGCAGCGGGCGGGTCGGGACGCACCGCTTCCTTTCGAAGAAGGATCTCGAGCAGATCCGCGCGTCCGGTTACGCATCAGTTGACAACCCTCCTGTACCGGGGATCAAGGCCATTTCGGCGCCGGTCTTCGATCACATCGGGCAGCTCGTGCTCGCAATCACCATCATCGGCCACGATGAATTGATGGATCGGAAATCGGAAAGCGATTTCATTCCCGCCCTGCTGGAAACCACCAAACAACTCTCTGCGGATCTCGGCTACAGCCACAACCTGCAGACATAGCGAGGCTAAAGCGGTCCATCTTGAATGGGATCGTGATCCTGGCCTTAGCGTGCGCGGGCCGGTGACCGCTCACGGATGCGAACCCAAGCGATTCCTTCAGACTATCTGGCGCGTTTCGACGAAGTAGGGTGTGATTTCGTCAAGGAAAACCAGCGCGTGCTTTTGAGTTTGCGCCACGATGTCGCTTGCGTACAGCGCCGCCGCTTCCTGCTTGTCGCGGAACCAGAATTCGACGATTCCGTCGATCGGCACCTCTTCATAGCTTGCGCTGATTGTTCGCTTGCCGTGATATCGGTCCACCACGACGTTCTGGACATATCCCAGGACATTCGGCCACTGCCGCACCCAGGAAGCGTGAACGTTTAGCCACTCGCGCCGGAATTGCTCGACGGATACTTCCGGAAGGCGCTTCAACAGAGTCATGCGCTTCACAAAGGGACCGTTTCCCAGGTTCAGCGGAACGACGACGTGCTTTTCGCAAGCGACGAGATGAACATCCTGCAGAAAGTCGACCTCGTCCTGCAAGGCGCCTGAAAACGCCGGGGAAGATACAGCCGACATCATGTCGTCGATGTTATCGAAATGCAGTTCGGAAAAGCCGTCCAGGTTCCAAGATCCGCGCGCGTGATCGATGCCAAACTGCTCCTTGTTCACAACGAGATGCTGATAGTAGGCGCGCAGCCCCGGAAACTTGGCCGCCAACGGGCCGTGCGAAATGCGCCAGTGCCTGTCGAACTCTTCAGGCGACAGTTTGGGGTTGCGTGTCAGCAAGCCAAAGCGGCTAATCATCTCCAGATCTCCTTTGCGTCTCAAAATTGGTCCAGGAAGCGCCGCACTACAGGCTCGCGTGTGGCGAGCCGCGCGCCTTGTCGAAGACGCAAAACCCCAAAGCTCTCGGTGGCGGGCAACAACCGCTCGGCTTCGGCCGGCCAGTATGTGCGCAACGCTTCACCTTCGACCGCGACTAGGTGGGCTTTTGCACGTAGCGCGCGATATCGACGCCCAGCCTGGACTCCCCATCGGTCATGTCCGAGACCATCTCCGCGAAGTGCTGCGGGCGGTAGCCGATCAACGGCACGTTCAGGCCGAACGTCCTCTCCAGCTCGAAAGTTTCCGCCGAAGCCAATCCGGTCAAAGGCATCGGTTGCAATCAATACGAGCTTTTCAACGCGGCTTTCCTCCCGCGAAACGATGTCAGAACGCGCCGAAGGCCATCTTTCAGCTGACGCAAGGTATCTGAATCATATTCGACATTGCCGAATGCGATTGCAATAGCAAAACGTCAAAATTTTCCTGATTTGACGATCCGGTGGTGGCGCGGCGCATGCTCGTCTCCGACGCGTCGGCTTCGTCAAAGAAGCGAGCGTCTTCCTTCAGGCCGGCATCCTCAAGCGTGACGGCGGCCCCAAGCTTCGCGACGTTGATCCAAACAAATGCTACCCTATAGTCTGCTACAGCTCGTCCTTATTTGGTGAGGATGGATCGGCTCGACCGAGCAACCCTCGGACGCCTATTGTAGGGCGAGCCATTTCACCGACACATCGCCGCCGCATCGTCTCGGTCCGAGCCTACCCGCCCGAAGTCAGCTTTCGGCTCGACTCCAATTCGCCTCTCAACTCGCGAGATAGCCGCCATCGACTGGCAGGATCACGCCGGTAATGAAAGCGGCAAGAGGGGAAGCCAGAAACAGCGCGCTCCCAGCCATGTCTTCGGGTAGGCCCCAGCGACCCAGAGGCGTCCGGCCAAGGATCGCGCTCGAGCGAACCGGATCGGAGCGCAGTGCTTCTGTCAAAGGTGTGGCGATCCAACCGGGGGCAATGGCATTTACCCTTATGCCGTCCGGCGCATAGGCTATGGCGAGCGATTTCGTCAATTGCGCTATGCCGCCTTTTGATGCGGCATAGCCTGGCACCATCCCGCCACCGAAGAAAGAAAGCATCGATGCGATGTTCAGGATCGTCCCTGAACCAGGCTTGAGCAACGGCCTGGATGCGGCAGCCACGCGCATCGCACCGTTCAGGTTCACATCCAGCACAGCTTCGAAAATCTCCGGATCGTGTTCCTGCCCCCGCCGGATGATGCCTGCGGCATAGATGACATGGTCGAGCGAACCGAGCCCGGCGACGCTGGCCTTGACCGCATCGCCGTCTCGCACGTCCAGGCGTACCGCTTCTGTACCCGGCGTCGCTGCGGCCGCTGCCCTCACCTCATCTTCGGTAACCCCGGTGATCGTCACGAGCGCCCCTTCCGCAATGAACGCGCGTGCAATGGCATTGCCTATGCCCGATGTCCCGCCGACGACAAGCACCCTGTTGTCCCTGAAACATCCAACCGGCCAGCCGCTCATGACATCACCGGATGAATTGATCGGCGAAATCGGCTCCCAGGCCGACTTCCGCGAAATGCCGGCGGCACATGTCTATCTTGGTGAATACGTCTTCGTAGCCTAGCGGTTTCCCCCAGGGGTCGACGTAGTACATGATGCCGTTTACCTGGAAATACGTGATCATTTCCTCGACGCCGTCAGGAACAACGAGAGTATGGGTCTCACCCGGGGGTTCGAAGACATATGAGCCCTCTTCTGCGACCCAGTCGTGCTCCAGGTAATGCCAGCGACCCTTCAGCACGAAACCGTGGACGGCATTCGGATGACGATGCCGGGAGAGAACCCCGGAACGGCGCACCTTCAGGAGGTTCATCCAATACCCTTGAGAGCGATTGAGGCACAGCGGACGGAACCAGACATTCTCCGCCTGCGGCACCCACAGCCGCTCATCGCTTGGAATGGCCTGCGGGATAACAATCTCCGCCAGGGCATCCGGCGGATTTGGCAGCTGGTATGGAATTCTTGGATCGGAATCCGGATTAACGGGTGGCATCGCGGTGCTATCCCTTCAACAATTCAACGAGGTCTGGCAGAGCCAAATGAAGCAGCCTAGCGCCCGGCCCGGTTCACCAGTCGATCCGATCAGCGAAGCATTCTTCAGGCTCAGATGCGACCGAATTCCGCAAGCAGGTCTTCGACGGTCTTACCCTGCTTCACCCAGAGGCGGGTGGCTTGTTCGCGATCGGCCTGCTCCTTGGCCAGTGCGACAACTTCTTCGGCACGCGCTCGCGGGATCACCACCACGCCCATCAGATCGGCCACGATGAAATCGCCCGGATTCACGACGACACCACCGCAAGCGATCGGCACGTTGATCGAAAGTTCCTCTTTGCGGCCAGAGAACATCGTGTGGGTGCCGCGCGGCGTGATCGCGCGCGTCCAGATCGGCCAGTTGATATCCTCGAGCTCATCGGTGTCGCGCCCTGCCCCGTCGACAATCATCGCGCGGATGCCGCGGTTTTGAGCCAGCCCGCCCATCAGCCCACCACAGACGGAGGTGTTCAGATCGCCGCCTGCGTCCACGACGATCACGTCACCGGGATGTCCCATCTCAAGCGCCTTCAGCGGATCGACCAGGTCGCCCTTCGACAGCTGTACGGTAATCGCCTGACCGCAGACCTTCGCACGAAAAGCCGGCTTGATGCCGCTGTCCATCACACCGGTGCGATACTGCACATCGGCGAAAACGGCCGCGGCGGAATAGCATTTGATGACATCATCGAACTTGGCCAGCAGATCGGGAGCGCGTTCGAAATCGTGAAACAGTTTCAGCATGGGACTGTCCTTTGGGCGCGTACGGCCAGCGCGTCGGCGTTCACCGGATTCTTGGGGGCTTGCCCTGTCAGCACGCGGGCAACTTCGCTCGCTGCTATTTCGCGAGCCGAGCGGATAGACTCTTCCGAGTAGTACGCGGAATGCGGCGTGACGATCACGTTCGGCAAGCTGAAGATCGGATTGTCGGCGGGCGACCAGACGGCCCTTTTGGCCGGTTCTTCCTCGGGATCGTCCAGACCCGCACCGGCAATCCACCCCTCTGTCAGAGCCTTGTAGAGCGCCTTGTTGTCGATGGTGGGGCCGCGCCCGGTGTTGACGATCAGCGCGCCGGATTTCATCGAGCGGAACTCGGATTCCGACAGAAAATGCTTGGTTTCCGGCGTCATGGGAACCTGCATCATGACCACATCGGACTGCGCCAGAAGAGTTTGCTTGTCCACCACGCGGGCGCCATGCGACTCGGCCACGCTTGCAGGAAGGTAGGGGTCATACACAACGATCTCGAGCCCGAAGGAACCGGCGCGTGCAGCGATGGCCTGCCCGATTTTCCCGAACGAGACGATGCCCATCACCTGCCCTCGCAGTCGGTGCAGCGGGGCGGCGGATTGCCACCGCCAGACGCCTTGATGGGTGGCGCGATCGTAAGGGAACAAGCCACGCGCGAGTGCCAGCCAAAGGCTGATGGCATGATCGGCGACCTCTTCGGTGCAGTAGTCACGCACGTTGGTGACGAGGATGCCCTTTTCAGTCGCGGAACCCACATCGACGATGTCGACGCCCACGCCATAGCGAGCGATGACTTTGCATTGCTGCATCGCCGCGATGGTCTTGGCGCCGACCCGTGCATACTGGTTCATGATGGCGTCGCAGTCGCGCGCCGCCTCCAGAAGATCATCTTCGCTCTTGGCCTGCAGCGCCACCACCTCGGCCCCGGCGGCCTCGAGGATGGCGCGCTCGATATCGACATTGCCGTAGTCGTAGTCGGTAATGACGACCTTGGGCTTTTTGCTCATGTTGTGATCTCTTTCCAGCCGCGTTCAGACATAGGCGCCGGCCGAATAGGTCAACTCGTAGGAGTGGCTGTAGAGTTCAAAGACATTGCCGAAGGGATCTTCGACATAGACCATGCGGTATGGTTTTTGGCCGGGATAATAATGGCGGACCTGCTGCATCCGCTGCTTGCCGCCCATGGATTCGATCAGCTTCACGCGCTCTTCCAGCTTCTCGTCCTGCAGGCAGAAATGGAACAGCCCTGGGCGCCAGTACTCGAAGGGTCGGGTTTCAGCCTTGGTCTGGGGAAATTCGAACAGCTCGATCCCGATGCCATCGCCGGTGGCAAGGTGGGCGATGCGGAAACTGCCCCAGCCCTCGCCGAACACGTCGTCGCACATCTGCCCGATGGCGCTCTGGTCGTGGTGGATCGTGGTGGGCGGCATGATCAGATAAAGCTCGAAGCACTTGGAGTAAAACTCCACGGCCCGGTCGAGGTCTGGCACGGTGATGCCAATGTGAGAAAAGGTGAGGGCTGCCATTGGGGGTCCTTTCAAGTCAAATAGAGGTTAAACTGGCTCGTGCTTGGCCGATCAGCGGACTGGGGTTCCTCCGCCGCGAGACAGGATGCGTACAATTTCGGCGCGCCACATATCGACACCCACGGCCAGAAGGATGATGAGGCCGAGGATGACGTTCTGGACGGCGGAGGGGGCGGCGTTCAGGTTCAGCCCGTTCTGCACGATGACGATGGTGAGCGATCCCACCAGCGTGGACAGGATGTTTCCCCTGCCCCCGGTAAGGCTGGCCCCGCCCACAACGGCGGCGGCAATGGCCTGAAGTTCCAGCGTCTGACCGTAGTTCGGCGAACCGGAGTTTAGCCGTGCCGCCATCAGGATCGCGCCAAGCGCCGTCATCACGCCGGCAATGGTGAACGTCAGGGTCTGCACCAATTGCACGTTGATGCCTGACAGACGCGCCGCCGCCGGATTGCCTCCGACGGCCATGATCTCGCGCCCGAGACGGGTGTGCACCATCATCACCGTGGCCCCGCCATAAAGTGCCACCAGATAAAAGAAGGGCAGCGGGATGCCGGCGAGCCGACCGTAAAACACAGCCTCGAAGTTTGGATCCAGCGAGAAGATCGGAGAACCCGCGTTGAACATCAGTGCAAGGCCGCGATAGGCGATCAACCCCGCCAGGGTAACGATGAAGGAAGGGATACGCCCCCACGCAGTCAGAACACCGTTTAACGCCCCCAGCACCACGCCTAGAACCAGGATGCCGAGCAGAGCCGGCCACAGGGGCAGACCAAAAGTCTTGACCAGAGTGGCCAGAACCATGGTCATCAGCGCGACCATCGAGCCCGAACTAAGATCGATCCCGCCCGCGAAGATGACGATCGTCGCTCCAATCGCGATTATGGCAACGATCGAAACCTGCATGGCCAGGTTGGCAAGGTTGCCCGAGTCGAGAAACCGGTCAGTGGTCAGCGCCACGACGAGCGCCACCACCACCATTGCGGCCAGGGGCCCGAAAAGCTGTGCGTCGAAGATACGTTTCATGAGGCTGTCCTTGTGCCGCTGGGCGCTTCGGCCGTGGCGGCGCGAACCAGATCGGCATGGTTCAAATCCTGTGGCGCGCAGATTGCGGTTATCGTGCCGTTGCGGACCACGGCAACGCGGTCGCTCATGGCCAGAAGTTCGTCGTGGTCGGAACTGATCAGGAGGATCGCGCAGCCTTGCGCGGTCAGGGCATTCATCAGCCGGTAGACAGCCAGCTTCGCCCCGATGTCGATGCCCTGCGTCGGTTCATCCAGGATCAGCACCCGCGCATGCGACATCAGCCAGCGGCCTATCACCGCCTTCTGCTGGTTTCCCCCCGAGAGGAAGCGGACCGATTTTCCCCCGGCGCCTTTCGACAGTTCCAGTTCCTTGGCAAACCGCGTGGTCTCGCGCGTTTCATGGCCAAGGTCGAGGAAGATGAACCGCGCCAGTTTCTTCAGGCTCGCGCTCGACATGTTCATGTGAGCGTCGAAATTGAAGAACAGGCCATCGGTCTTGCGGTTCTCGCTGACGAGCGCGAGACCCGCCGCAATCGCGTCGGCGGTCCCTCGTATTGGCAAGCGGGCGCCGTCCAGCCGCAGTTCCCCCGCACTGATCGGGTCCAGCCCGAACAGCGCGCGGGCGATCTCTGTCCGGCCGGAGCCGAGCACGCCGCCAAGGCCCAGCACCTCGCCCCGGTGCAAGGTAAAGGTTACGTCGCGGCTGCCATTCGGGCTAGTCAGGCCCCGTACATCCAGTAGCGGTTCGGCGGTGGCGTTGCGGGTCTTGGGGTAGTGGTCCTTCACACTGGCGCCAATCATCGCGGTGACGATTGCATCCACCCGTATGTCGGTCTGACCGGCCGCGCTCACCACGCGGCCGCCGCGCAGGATCGTCACTTCGTCCACGAGGGCCGTCACTTCGTCGAGGCGGTGCGAGACGTAAAGGATCGCGTGGCCCGCGTCGCGCATCCGGCGAAGAAGCCTATGCAGTTGAGCGATTTCGTCGAGGCCAAGAGCGGTGGTCGGTTCATCGAGGATGATCAGGCTGGCCTCGACTGCAACGGCCTTGGCGATCTCCACAAGCTGCTGCTGAGCCACCGAGAGCGTGCCGGTCACAGCCTCCGGGTCGATGGAGATACGAAGGCGCGCGAGAACGTCCTGCGCGCCGTCGCGCATGGCCTGCCAGTCGACGAAACCGCCCCGCCGCCGGGGCCAGCGCCCCAAATAGACGTTTTCAGCCACCGTCAGGCTGGATATGAGAGAGAATTCCTGGAACACGGTCGCTACGCCCAGGGCGCGGGCGTCAGTCGGACTGGCGATGGTGACGGGGCGGCCCTCGACGCGGATTACGCCCGAATCCGAGCGCTCCACCCCGGAGAGCATGCGGATCAGCGTGGACTTGCCGCAGCCGTTTTCTCCCAGAAGACCGTGGATGCGGCCACGCATCAGGCGAAGCGACACCTGGTCGTTCGCCAGCACGCCGGGATACGCTTTCGACACGCTGTCGATGTCCCATAGAGGCTGGTTGACGGGTTCCAATTGTTCAATCCACCGGAGAAAGGTTCGGCCGCCGCAGGTATCGCGGCGGCCGTTTGGCCGAGAGCTTGGGAGGTGCGACGCGGCCGTTGTGTCTTAATATTTCTTGGACGGTTGCGGATAGAGCTTCTCGGGCGCCTGCAACACCGGAACGACCGTATCCTTGTCGACGATCTCGGTCGGGATTTCGACCCAGCCGCCCGGGAATTTGTGGTCGAGCGCATCCAGGGTGACGTTCAATGCCACCTGTCCCATCACGAAGGGCACCGTGTTCACAGTGGCGGAAACGGTGTTCTCCGCGATCGCTTCAAGCCCGGCGGTGTCGCCGTCGTTGCCGAGGATGAGCAGATCGGTGCGGCCCAGCGCCTTGGCGGCATAGGAGGCCCCGATCGCCATGTTGTCATTGGCCGCGAATATCAAGCCGATCTCGGGATGAGCCTGCAGCATATCCATCGCGGCGGTATTGCCGCCTTCAACGTTCCACTTGCCGTCGATTGAAGAGACAATTTCCAGGTTGGCCTTGCCGTCGATGCCGTCTTTGAAGCCGCCGACACGCTCGGTCGAGTGATAGCCGGGTTGGCCTTCGATGATGCCGACCTTGACCTGCGCGTCGCCCACTTTCGAGGTCGCCCAGTCCGCAATCTTGTGGGTGCCCTTACGTTGGGCATAGCCGATCACGCCATCGATCGGCGTGGGGAAGTTCGGGATGTCGGAGTTGATCATCACAACGGCGATGCCCTTATCGATTGCCTGCTTCAGCAGCGGCGCGGCGGCGCCTTCGTCATGGGTGCCGAAGATGATGGCATCGACGTCCTGCGTCAGCACGTCCTGTATCATGCCCATCTGGCCGTTGATGTCGGCGCCCGACTGCGGGGCCAGCATGAATACCTCAACGCCCTTCTTCGCGGCGACCGATTTGATGCCCTCGCCAATGGCGATGTAGTAGGCGAATTCGGTGGCGGGCGGCATATAGGCGATGCGCAGCGGCCCTTCGGCTTTGACGATCGATTCTATCTTGGCCTGCGCGCCGTCGGCCAGCGGGACCGGCGCCGGATAGTCTTGCGCTGTCGCGGTCTGGCCGAAAAGAGCTGCCAAAGCCAGCGCCGCGGCGCCCTGAATGATGCTTCTCATGTTTTCCTCCCTGTGGTTGCTAAGGTTCAGCCGGCAAAGGGGGCGTCAGCGACCCCTTTGAAACCCGGACGGCTTGCGAAGAGCGCCCCGGAAAGCGGCGCATTGGCCACTTCCTCGGGCGACGACATAAGCCGCGATGTCGTGATAAACAGCGTTGAAAGATCAGCGCCGCCGAAGGCGCAGCAGGTAGCCTTGGGCACGGGCAGCGCTATGCGTTGAGTGATGCGCCCGGCCGGCGAGATGCGCACGACCTGGCCACCTTCCCATTCGGCATTCCAGACTCCGCCTTCGGCATCGACACAAGACCCGTCCGGCAGGCCTGGCTCGGCTGCCATGTCGGCGTGGACGCGAGCGGGACCAAGCCCGCTGTCGCCATAGGCATAGAGGCGGATCGTCTTCTCGGTCGTGTCAGTGAAGAACATCTCCGTCCCCTCGGGCGAAAAGCAGATCGAGTTGGCGCAGGCGACGCCCTCGATCAGTTGCTCCACACCGCTGCCCGCATCGATGCGGATGACGCTGCTGTCAGCCGAACCCGTGCCTTCGTTCATGCCGCCCACGATGAACCGGCCCTGCCGGTCGGTCCGGCCGTCGTTCAGGCGGGTATGTGGGTTTTCGGGTTCGAATTCGTGCAATACGGTTTCGCGCTCCATTGCGGCGGACCAGAGCTCGACGCGATTGGCAAAGGCCATGATCCACCCGCCCTTTGCCCGGGGCGCGAAGGCGCAAAGGCGCGCCGGAAGGGCATGGCTGCCGCTCTGGCCGGTGGCGGGGTCGTGCCACCACATCGCCTGCCCGTGGATATCGGTCCACCACACGCGCCGGTCGGCCGGGTTCCACAAAATCCCTTCGCCATGGATGTTGCCACAATCGACGACGAGTTCGGCCTGCACTCCCTTCTCCTCCCAAGCGAATCATCGGAAGCTATCTGCCATCTGGTATGCCAGTCAAGAGCGATTGTGAAATAGGCAGGCTCTTTGACAACTGGTGCACCAAATCCCATACTGACGGGAAGGATCGAGGACACCGCATGCCCGTATTGAAACGCCCGCCTTCGCTAACCGCATTGGCCACGCAGCACATCCGCACCATGATCATCAAGGGTGACATTCCGTTGGGCGCTGCCATCTCGGAGCGCGGGATTTCCGCCGAACTGAAGATCTCAAAAACCCCGGTGCGCGAAGCCCTCGCCCAACTGCGCCAGGAGGGGCTGGTCACCATCGTTCCGCAATCCGGCGTGCGGGTTTTTACGCTTTCCGCCCGCGAGGTGCGCGCCATCTGCACATTTCGCAAGGCACTGGAGTCAGCGGCACTGCAGATCGCTTTGGCCGACAACCCCAAAAATCTGCTGCGCGACCTCGAGGCCATCGAGGCGCGAATGCAGAAGTCGCTGGGCAAGGGCGACGTGCGGGCTTATCTCGACCTGGATACCGAGTTCCATCTGGCCTTCTTTGCCAATTGCGGAAACTCCTACCTGCAGAACGCTTACGGACTCTACTCGGGCAAGATCGCCGCCTTGCGCACCCATCTGGCCGCGATGCCGCAGCACACGTCGCTGTCACTGCAGGAACATGGCGAAATCGTCCGCTCCGTTGGCAAGGGCGATGTACCAGCGCTGGTTGACGTGCTGGAACGCCACATTGGCCGTACGCAGGAAACCTATGAGATCGGCGTGGAAGACATCTCGTGGCCTGATGGCCGCCGGGTGCCTCAGGCCAACCCGATCCGGCGGGATACGGCCGCCTCCGGCCCGGTCAGCAAAAGCGTGTCTAGATCCAGGCGGCCCATGCCGTCGGGCGTGCGGTGACCGTAAAGTTCAACCTCGCCATAAGCGCCGAACCGGCCTTCGTCATAAAACAGTGACGCGAACTGCCCGGTCGCCTCTGCATCCTGCGGCAGGGATTCCGGATAGTCCGCGATCCGAGCCGTGACTGGGATGTAGAGGACGGCGACGGCCGAAGGTCCCGGCCCAAGGAAGCCAATCCGCCCGCCACCCACCGCCGCTCGGTGATGCGCCGTCTTGAAGAAGCCCGGACCCTGAAACGGCACGCGCCACCACCCACCCTTGGCCAACAGCGCCGCGCCCGGCGGGCTGCCGAAGACAGCCTGAGCGCGCGCGCCTTCGACGGCCTCAAGAAACGCTGTTCCGACAGGCTGCACCTGCCGCACAAGCCATGGCACCAGCGGAAGCGGCGGCCCTGAAATCTGGCGCAGCTCAATGTGCTGCCGGTAACCGACGATAGTCACGCCTTCCTCGGTCCGCTCGGGCAATGGCTGGATGTCGCGCGATACATCCACGACCACCGACCCTCGGCCGTTTGTCAGGGGGACTTCCGCGGCCAGCGCCAGACGAACTCCCTTGCCCGCCGCGTGCAGGCGCCAGCGGCCGGGGTCGAAGGCTGCATCGACGCGGTAGGTTTCCAGCAGACGCGCGGGATCGGCGTAGTTGAACAGGCCCTCGGGCGCCAGCCAGATCCGCTCGCCGCCGATATTCCAGGCTCTCTCGGCCAGCGCCGCCTCAAGGTCCGCAGCGTTGGGCGCCCAACCCAGCGCGTCCTCGCCGTCAATGAAAGGGCCGTAGACGCGCCCGCCCCGTTCACTGACGAGAATTTCGGCCCGCTGCCCCAGCGCCATGCGGCGCGCGGGATGGCCATGGGCCGCCAGTTGCACATCCAGTGCCTCCAGTTGCAGGGCGCTCACCACCCAGACCCCGTCAACTTGGCCACCAGCCGGGGCACACCCACCTGCGCAAGCCAGGCGCCGAATTCCTTGAACCCCACCCGAAGCGGCAGCTGCGCTGGCGCGCCGTCCTGCGGCGTGAACCCAAGCACCGCTCGCGTCTCGTCCAGCGACCAACGCATGCCGGGGTTGTTCGACATCAGGTTCACCACGGCGAACCCTTTGACCACTGCGGTCGCTGCCGCGGTCATACCATCAAGGAAATCGCGATCCGACAGCCACATCAGCTGTCCCCACCGTCCCATCGCCATGTGGGGGCCGGGCTTGTTGTCATGCGTCCACTGCGTCCAGCCGATGCGGACGCAGACCACGCTCATGCCATGCGCGGCGGCGTAGTGCGCCCCGATCCGTTCACCCATCAGTTTCGACATGCCATAGGGGTTGACCGGCATCGGCACGGTATCCGCGCCGAGACGTTCCTTGCGGAAGCGGTATCCGCCCACCACCCAGTTCGAGCTTGCAAAAACCATACGCGGCACGCCCGCACGGCGGGCCGCTTCGAACAGGTTGAGTACGGCATCCATGTTGTGCGGAATGACCGTTTTCCACTGTGCATCCGGGGATCTGTCGGCAGCCAGATGGATGATGGCGTCCTGGCCTCGCAACAGGCTCTCCAAGCGATCGTCCAGCCGCGACAGGTCGACGGCAACGATCGGCACCGGGCGGTCGGTCGCTGCCAGATCCAGCCCGGTCACCTCATGCCCCAGCGACTGAAGATGTGCCGAGAGCTTCGATCCCAGATGCCCGGCAGCCCCGGTCACGACGATCTTCATCGCCCTTCCCTTCCATAGCAAAAGGCCGCCGATCCGCTGCCGGACTGGCGACCAGTTGTGGTGTCAGATCATCAGGCGGGCATAAAGGCGGCAACGTTGTCCTTCGTCACCTTCATCACACCAGTCGAGACGATTTCCGGCAAGGGGCTGATCCCGGCTGCAGCCGGATCGGCAACGATCTTGATCTTCGACAGACGCTGCCAATGCAGAAGGTGTACGGCGAGGTAGCTTTCAAGCCAGCTCTTCTGGGCGATCGCGCCATAGATTGTGCCATCGACGATATAGGGCAGCATGTCGGTATTGCGGTCCATGGCCACGATCTTGACCTGTCCCACCTTGCCCTGTTCGACAACAGCCAGGGCAGCGCCCTTGCCGCTGTCGCCGTCGGTGCCGCCGATACCCACCACGTCGGGGTGCGCCAGAAGCGCCTGGGCGTAGGCGGTGGGGCATAGGCCGGATCGGCCTTGTCGTTCACCACGTCGACCACTTCGATGTCGGGGTATTTCTCGGCGAAGACGGCCTTATAGCCTTCGACACGCTCCATCACCGACGGCGCCGGGAAGGTGCCCAGCAGCACCTTGCCTTTGCCGCCGATGGCTTCCGCCAGCATTTCACCGCCGAAACGGCCCGCCTGGAAGTTGGCGATGCCCAGGAATGTCGAGCGCTTGCTGTCCGGCACGTCGCCGGTCAGGCAGGCCACCGGGATGCCCGCTTCGACGGCGCGGTCGATCCCAGGCTTCAGCGCGGCAGCGTCGCCCGGGAAGATCATGATGCCGGCCGGGCGGCGCGCAATCAGCTCGTCAAGCTGCCGGGCCTGGCCGGCGGTGTCGAAGTCCAGCGGGCCGGTGAAGCTTGTCTTGACGCCAAGGTCGGCCGCAGCAGCATCGAGGCCTGCGCGGTGGTCGGCCCAGAACGGCACCTGCGTGACCACTGACAGGAAGACGTATTCAGCATCGCTTTCCTGGGCTTCAGCCTTCATGGCAGCCAGCGACATGCTGCCCCCTGCCCCGGCGGCGGCCAGTGCGGCCAGCATGTTGCGTCGGTTCATTTCGATGGTTTTCATGGGATTCTTCCTCCGGGGTTTCAGTTGCTTCAGGAATTGCGCCGCGTCAGCATGTCGATGGCAACGGCGATCACGAGGACAAGACCCGTCACGATCATCTGCCAGTAGATTGAGATCGCGAGCATCGTCATCGCATTGGAAATCAGCGCCACGAAGATCACACCCAGCGCGGCGCCGAAGATGGTGCCTTCGCCGCCACGCAGGGACGCTCCGCCGATCACTGCTGCGGCCAGAACCTGCAGTTCCATGGCGTTGCCGGCCGTGGGCGTGCCGCTCATCAGGCGGGACGCGAGCAGAACGCCCGCCACAGCGGAGAGCACGCCCGATATGACGAAGCACGCCACCCGCACGCGGTTTACCGCGATGCCCGACAAAGCCGCCGCCTTTTCATTGCCGCCGATAAAGTAGGCCTGACGCAGGAATCGCGTCCGTCTGAGCGCGATATCGCCCAAGACGATGATGGCCAGCGTGATCCACACCATCAGCGGTAGACCCAGCAATTCGAGTTTGCCGAAGACGCTGAAGCCTGCGGGCAGGTTCGTCATCGAAAACCCCTCCGTCAGCACCAGTGCCACGCCGCGTGCGACCGACATGGTGCCAAGCGTCGCGATCAGCGGGTTTACGCGCAGCAGCGTTACGATCAGCCCGTTGCACAGCCCAACGAGCACGCCCACCAGCAGTGCGCCAAGGATCGCAACCGGTATTGGGTAGCCCGTTAGAAGCAGGATTGCGACGATCGTGCTGGACAGCGCCAGCGTCGATCCCACCGACAGGTCGAACGACCCCGATACGAGCAGGATGGTCATGCCGACGACGATGATCGCAGTTGGCACGAGACCCACGATCATCGCCTCGAAGTTGGCGACCGACAGGAAATAGGGCGAGGCAAAGCTCATCGCGGCGATCAGCACGGCGATCATGGCCAGAAGCGCCAGTTCGCGCATCGCGCCAAGGTTGCGCCCCTTGCCCGCTGCTGGCGTTTCTGTCGCATCGGCCTGCTGTGAAAGGGATGTCACGGTCTTTGGTCCTGTCATGTGGTCATGCGGCAGCGATTGCCGATCCCGAGGCGAGCGCCATCACCTGCTCCTCGGTGGCGCTGCGGCCCTCCAAGACGCCCGCCAGCCGCCCGCGGTACAAGACCAGGATCCTGTCGGCGAGTTCGAGGATTTCGGGCAAGTCGGAAGAGGCCACCAGCACTGCCGCGCCTGCGCGGGCGTGGTCGACAATTTGGTCGTGGATTTCACGCTTGGCGCCGATGTCGACACCCTTTGTCGGTTCTTCGACGATAAGCACCTGCGGGTTGCGGCGAAGCCACTTGCCGAACAGCACCTTCTGTTGGTTGCCGCCCGAGAGCGCGCCGACCTGCTGCATCGGTCCGGCGGCCTTGATGCGATGACGGCGGATGACCTCGGCCCCCTCGGATATCAACGCGCCGCCACTCACGAAGCCCAGCCGCGAGATGCTCGCGAGATCGGCGGCAAGGGCGTTTGTCGCAATCGACATTTCAGTGAACAGGCCAAGCGCCTTTCGGTCATCGGGCACATAGCCCACGCCGCGGGCCATCGCCGCCCGCAGGCTGCCGGGATGGAGTTCGCCGCCAAGCATGATCCGGCCGGCGTCAGGCCGTTCGATCCCGGCCAGCAGCCGCGCCACCGTCTCGCGCCCCGAACCATCAAGCCCAGCCACAGCCAGGACCTCGCCCCGGCACAGCGAGAACGTAACGCCGGACAGGCGGCCCTTTCGAGATACGTCGTGGAAAGTCGCCGCCGCATCAGCGCTGGTGATGCGGGTCCGTCCGGCGCGCTGCACATCGCGCCCGACCATGGCGCGCACCAACATGTCGGCATCGACCTCGACCGCGGGTTTGGTCCAGACCGTCGCGCCGTCCCGCAGGACCGTGATGCGGTCGGCCAGCGCGATCGCCTCGTCAAGGTGGTGGCTGATATAGATGATGCCGATGCCTGCCGCCCGCAGGGCGCGGACGGTCGCGAACAGCGCCAGTTTCTCTTCGGCGTTCAGCGCCGAAGTGGGCTCGTCCAGGATCAGAACCTGGACGCTATGCCCTCGGGCGTGCCCGGCATGGAACAGCTGATCCAGCGCCTTGGCGATTTCGACGCTCTGCCGCTGGCTTGCCAAAAGCTTGCCAACCTGCGCGCCCGGATGCAACCGCATGCCGAGTCGGGCCAGGGCCTGTTCGGCGCGTCGCCGCATCTCAGCCCGATCCACCAGCCCGAAGCGGACCGGCGGCCATCCTGCGCAGATGTTCTCCTCGACGCTCAGCCCGTCCACGAGGCTGAGTTCCTGAAAGACGGTGGCGACGCCGGCAGCCTTGGCCTCGTGTGTGGTACGGAACTGGACTGCGGTGCCATCGAGTGTGACACTTCCGCTGTCAGCGCGCAGCACGCCGGCGAGGATGTTCATGAGCGTGGACTTGCCGGCGCCATTTTCACCGACCAGAGCGTGAACCTCTCCGGCGCGAACGTCGAAGGAGACGCCGCTCAGCGCACGGGTGGCTCCGAACGATTTGCGGACGCCCTCAAGCGAGATAACCGTGCGCAACCCGCTCCTCCCGAAAGCATGCGACCTCTCTAGCCATTGGTATCTGGAATACCAGTTGATGTCAATTGACCTGTGGCTGGCTGGGCTGTGAACGCGCATCACCGCCATGGGGCACTCACTGTGACGAAAACACCTCCCCGGGCTTCGATTATCGCGAGGGTTGCGGCCAGTCGATCAGACCATAAAGGCTGGCCAGTTCCGGTAGATCACATAGGCGGCGACGATTAGTACCAGGGCGCCGAAGACGCGGTTCAGCGCATTCCGTCCGCCGGACAGTTTTGTCGCGAGCAGCATTCCCAGCATGCCGCCAACGATGCCGCCCGCAACGAACTCTGCGGCAAGCGGCCAGTCGACCAGCCCCGAACGGGCATAGTTCAGCGCCGTCGCTATCCCGAACGTGCCTACGGCAAGCAGCGAGGAGCCAACGGCGTTGATCGTCGGCATGCCAGTAGCTAGGATCAGCGCCGGCACGATGAGGAAGCCACCACCTATTCCGAAGAAGCCGGAGGCCGCGCCGGCAACCATCGCCGCCGCGCCCGTAATCAGGCACATGCGCATGTCGACAGGCGAGGCCGCGCCCGTAGCGACAGGGCGGGAACGCAACATCAGCACGCCCACGACCAGCATCAACAGGCCGAAGAGAAAAAGCAGGCGCTGCCCGTCGACCAGCATCCCGAGGCTAGAGCCAGACAGGGCTCCAAGCGTGCCGACGACCGTGAAGACGATCGCGCAACGCCACCAGACATGTCCTTTGCGGGCATGGGCTACCAGATTGGCATAGGCGTTGACTGAAACGGCCACCGCGCCTGTGCCGATGGCCACATGCGGACTGACGACGCCGACCGCATAGAGCAGAAGCGGAGTGGCGAGGATCGAGCCCCCACCACCGACGAGGCCGAGCGTGAAGCCGACCAGGCTGCCCGAGCCTACGGCCGCGATCAAGGATTGGACCGTCATGATGGTCTCGCCAAGGCAAGCCGGTCGTGCACGACCATTCCCGCGCCCATGGCCGCGACGAAGACAACGGTCAGCGCAATCCCACTAGACAGTCCCGCGACAGCAGGTCCGGGGCAAAGACCGGCAAGGCCCCATCCCGCACCGAAGATCAGGGAGCCCAGGACGAGGCTTCGGTCGACCCGGCATTCCTGTGAGAGGTGGAAGCGATCATCAAGCACGGGCTCGGCGAGCCTGCGCTGCAAGTAGACGCCCGGCACGGCCATCGCGACTGCGCCGCTGAGCACGAAGATGAGGCTCGGGTCCCAATTGCCGCTTGCCACATCGAGAAAGCCGGTGACGCGGGCCGGGTCGACCATGCCGGACAGCGACAGGCCGAAGCCGAAGAGAACGCCCGCAAGCAGCGCGACAACGACGCGAGGCAGTATCCGGCCTTTCATCGGAAGGCTCCCATGACGGTGGCAGTGAGAATGCCTGCCGCCAGGAACGCGGCCGTGGCGGCTATGGAGCGCGGCGAAACCCGGGCGAGCCCGAGGATGCCGTGGCCGGACGTGCAGCCCGACCCCATCCGCGTGCCGAAGCCGACGAGCAGGCCGGCCATGACAGTGACTGGCCAGGAGGCGACGATCGTCACCGATGGCAAGGTGCCGAAGACCAGGGCATAAAATACGGGCCCGAGCACGAGGCCAATGAGAAAAGCCGCGTTCTCGAAAAGCCGCTGGCCCTGCAGCAGGCGCCCGACGATGCCGCTGATGCCGGCGATGCGGCCATTGGCAAGGAGCAGCAGCACGGCGGAAGTGCCTAGAACCATGCCGCCCAGTAGAGGATGCCAGTAGGCGCTCATGTGCGACCCTCCTCGACGCAGAAGATCGTGTATAGCGCTTCGACGAGTTGTGCCGCCTTGGCTTCCGTCAGCCGGTAGAAGATCTGCTTGGCCTCGCGCCGCGTCTCGACAATCCCCGCATCGCGCAGGACCCCAAGTTGCTGGGACAGGGTGGGTTGACCAATGCCGATCTGCTCTTCCAAGGCGCCGACGGAGTATTCCCCCTCCACCAGCGTGCAGACGAGCATCAGCCGCACTGGATGCGACAGCGTCTTCAAGAGGCCCGCCACCTCGCCGGCGCGTTTCTCCATGTCCTCGCGCGCCATGCGGAGCGGCAGCTTGATCTCCTCCCCGCTCACCATGCCGCTCCCTCCAGCGCATTGAGCGGGAATTTGAGGTAGCGTCTGCCATTCGCCTCTGGCTCGGGCAGGCGGCCGCCGCGCACGTTCACCTGAAGCGCGTGCAGGATGAGCTTGGGCATCGCCAGCGTGCGGTCGCGGGCCTCGCGCAGGCTCACGAAGCCAGCTTCATCGATGCCGGCGAGATGTGAATTGGCGCGCTTCTGCTCGCCTACTGTACTTTCCCAGCGAGGATGACGGCCGCCCGGCTGGTAGTCGTGGCCGGTAAATAGCCGCGTCTCGTCGGGAAGCGACAGGATCGTCTGGATCGAGTTCCACAAGGCCTTTGCACTGCCGCCCGGGAAATCCGCCCGTGCGGTTCCGGAATCGGGCATGAAGATCGTGTCGTGGACGAAGGCAGCGTCGCCAATCACGTAGCTGATGGAGGCAAGCGTGTGGCCGGGAGAAAACATCACGCCGCCCTCGATCAAACCGATCCTGAACGTGTCGCCATCGGCGAACAGACTGTCCCACTGCGAACCGTCAGTCGCCAGCGCCGGCCAGTCGTAGATGCCCTTCCAGAGCTTCTGCACATCGGTGACATGGGCGCCGATTGCCTTTGGCGCGCCGGTCTTTTGCTTGAGATAGTGCGCGGCGGAGAAATGGTCGGCATGCGGGTGCGTGTCGAGGATCGCCTCGACCGTTAGCCCCTCCTTCTCGACATAGGCGAGGATGGCGTCGGCGTTCATCGTGCCGGTCGCACCCGACTTTTCGTCGAAGTCGAAAACAGGATCGATGATGGCGCAACGCTTCGTCGCCGGATCGGTGACGACATATTGCACGCTCCACGTGCGCGGATCGAAGAAGCCTTTGACTTGAGGTATGCGCGCCGCCTCCCGCTCCAGCCATCGGACGGCGCCGGAAAGATCGAAGCCGTGGCTCCTGCCGAATGCCACGATATCCTCGCGCTTCATGCGGCCATCGAGCGCCTCTCCCAGCACATACAGCGTCAGCGCACGCGTGCCGCTCTTGCAGTGGGCAAGAACCGGCCCGTCCGCCTCACCCATGGCCTTCCGAAAGGCCTGGATATCAGCTTCCGTGATCGCCGGTCCGGTTACCGGTATGAAGCTGTAGGACAGACCCGCGGCGTTGGCCGCGGCGTTCTCTGCGGCACTCCCCGGTTGGCCCGGCTCCTCGCCGTCCGGGCGGGCATTGATGACGGCGGCGTAGCCCTCCGTCGCGAAAGCGGAAAAGGACTCCGCATCGGGCTGGACGGCGACCGACAGCCGGTCATTGATCCTAACGGGTTTCATGGGACTCTCTCAATTCGCGCCTATCAATATACAATTACATATAACGTATATTGATAGGTATCAAGGGGGGCATCCTGTGCGGAGGGCTCAGAGAGAATAGGAGGCTTCCGGCGCTTGCTCGGCAGCGATATTCGCAGGATCGTCGGCATACCTATGGCAACGAATGTGGAGAGGCAGGCTGTCGTATCTCCTCATCCGTTGCCGACGCCTCGCTGGCTGACCCCTTTTGGGCCTGTGTTCGAGGCAATGTGGGAGGCATTCCTCAAGTGGATCAGGCGATGTAGCGGTCCAGCGACTCGAACCCCCGACATTGAGCCAAGCGACGCCACTCGCGACACAGTCGCTTCGCAGGTCGAAGCCCCTCCATTCCTCGTTCCCGGTCAGGCGCCACTTCCACTCTTTGTTAACCTCACCGTGCTCTAGAAAAATTGTAAGCTTCGTGCTACATATTCGCTCAATCTGTAGCGCGAAGGTGCCAAATGCCTACCCCACACAACCCTCCTGCCGCCGTTCGGCGGGCCCTGCACAAGCTCGGCGCAGACATCCACGATGCCCGTCGAAGGCGGCGGCTGCCGATGGCGGTCGTGGCCGAGCGAGCATTCACGTCACGCTCAACCCTGCAAAAAGTCGAAGCTGGCGACACCAACGTCAGCATCGGCATCTATGCCGGCGTTCTTCAGGCGCTCGGCCTGCTCGACGGCCTGAGCCACGTCGCCGACATCAGCAGCGATAGGGTCGGCCAGACGCTGGCCAGCGCCGAACTGCCCAAGCATGTCCATCTCAGGCGGCCAGCTGGTTCGTCCCGCGATGGCTGACTTCGAGGTCCATATCGACCTCAACGGTCGCACGCGCCCGATCGGACTGGCGAGAAGCAATCGCGTTCGAGGCATGGAAACCATCCTCTTCGAGTACGACAGCGCATGGCTCGAGGACCCGGACCGTTTCTCGCTGGAGCCAGCCCTTGCCCTGACCCGCGGCGCGTTCGCTCCTCCTGCCCGACTGGCGACCTTCGGGTCCATTGGCGATTCGGCGCCGGACACCTGGGGTCGTCGCCTCATGCAGCGCGCCGAGCGCCGCCTCGCCGAACGCGAACGCCGCGCCGTTCGCACTCTCGTGGAAAGCGACTACCTGCTCGGCGTCGCCGACCAGACCCGGCTTGGCGCGCTCCGCTTCCGCTGGGTCGGGGACGAGGTTTTCCAGGCGCCGATCCGCGCCGGCGTACCCACCCAGATCGAACTCGGCCGGCTGCTCCAGATCACCGAGCGCATTCTGCGGGATGAAGAAACGGACGAAGACCTCCAACTCATCTTCGCACCCGGCTCCTCCCTCGGCGGCGCCCGACCGAAGGCATCGGTCATCGACCAGCACGGCAACCTCTCGATCGCCAAGTTTCCGAAGGAAACCGATGACTACAGCATGGAGACCTGGGAAGCGATCGCGCTGCGGCTGGCCGGCCAGGCCGGCATCGCCACCCCGCAGCACGAGTTGATCGAAGTGGCTGGCAAGGCGGTCATGCTGTCACGACGCTTCGATCGCGATGGCGTGGTCCGCATCCCGTTCCTGTCCGCGATGGCCATGATTGGTGCGAGGGACGGTGAGCGCGGCAGCTACCCGGACATCGTCGACGCCCTTGCGCAATATGGCGCCCGGGGAAAGACGGATGCCCACGCTCTTTATCGGCGTGTCGTCTTCAACGTGCTGATCTCCAATGTTGATGACCACCTGCGCAACCACGGCTTCCTCTGGCTGGGAAAGGCGGGATGGTCGCTCTCTCCGGCTTACGACCTCAATCCCGTTCCAACCGACCTCAAGGCGCGGGTGCTGACGACGAACATCAACCTCGACGAAGGCACCTGTTCGCTCGATCTGCTGGAGGCCGCGTCGGCGTTCTTCGCACTCACTCTGGTACAGGCTCGCGCGATCATCAAAGAGGTAGCGACAGTGACCGCGACTTGGCGCGAAACTGCCAAGGCGGTCGGCGCCCGTTCGGCCGAGATCAACCGCATGGCCAGCGCCTTCGAGCATGACGATCTCAAGCGAGCGCTGGCGCTATGACGAGGACCTTCCTTCACAGTTTCGATCACCAGCGGCCGGCCCCTTTACCTGCGCGACCGTCGATCTCGACGTCTCAGACATCGAAGATGCCAGAATTCGTGAGGTGTTGCAGACCCCGGGTGCTGCGTATGGCGCGTGGTCAATTCTCGATGCGCTGCTGTCAACCGGCACGGGAACGCCCTTCATTCAGGGGAGCCGCTCGGACAGGCGCGCGAAGTGAGGGTCGCGCTTTCCAGCCTGTTCGGACGATTCGTCGCGCGTGCCTACCTCGAGCGCAATTTCAATCTCTCGAACTTCGCCCATCTCGGTAGTCGCATTATCGATCTCAATCGGGCCGGCAGGTCAAAATCACGCGTCTGTACCGAGGCGACTTACCCACTGGATCAGCAGGCATCGTCCAGACCCGTGAGGCGGACATTAGCAGCTGGCGGCGCGCAAACCCACCGATTTGCACGCCATTATACGCTATCGCCCTACGCGATACCGATGGTCCTTTACATCCAGAGCTCGACGAGTTTCTGTTAGGTCAACCTGCGTGGAAACGAGTACGAAAGGGCCAGAGGCGACTAGAGCGTCGACGTGGGGCGGAAGAGAAAAACTGCCGAAACTACGCTATTGCCGCCGATTGCCCTCTACTCCCACTCGATTATTTCAATCCATCATAACACATTGATTTCACTAGATAAATTGTTTTTCGGTAGCCATATTTGCCGTCAAATATACCGTCAAAATTTTCGACTGTTGAATTCATTGAGGAATTTCGGATTTTCGCGAAATCTGCGATTTCGGTATCTATCGACCACAATCGGTCGAATCTTTCAGCCGCCAGTTCCAGCCACTCCCTGCGCGCCGGCCGAAAATACCGTCAGAGCGTTATCACCCGACAGCGCTCCACTGGCAATAGCTTGAGCATTCCAACGTCTTCCTTGTGCATCCATGGCGGTCGACCAACATTCACACCGCAGCATGAGTCTGTATGCTCGTGCAGACGGCTGGGGGCCCTCCATGTTCAGTGCGCATTTCGGATGGCTCCAGCGACGGCGCGACATCAGGCGCCGTTGGCAGGCCGATGCCCCGAAGGCTGATCGAGGAAGACGAGCCTCGTGCTTACTATTCCGCGCAACGCCTCGCCGCCCGCAGCCGGAAGCAGGGCGACCTTGCAGGCTACAGGCATTGGGCCAAGGTCGCCTCGGAGGTCGCAAGGCAATCCGGCGTTGCCGAGATGGACCGGGCTGTTCTTCAGCGCATCGTCGATGAGGAGTCAGCGACCGATCGAAGTCGCGCCGGCTAGGAGGAGCACAACCTCTCGGAGCCACTCGCCAGGCGGTTGGCAGACCGGGAAACCACAAACCTTTGCAACGGCGCACAGCTCGACTTAATAAGGTCTTTGAGGCACCTTGGTAGCGGGAGGGCGCACAATGCCTATTGCCGAGAAAGTAATTCGCGACGCAGTCGCCCGTTACGATCGTGAGCGCGATCGTTACTTAAAGCTCGCTGCACGCGTATCGGATATTTGCCGATCGAGCATTGTGGAAGACAATGCGATCCGTGCGCAGGTGACGTTCAGGACTAAGACCGTTCGAAGTTTCGAGGGCAAGCTCAAGCGTTTTGCCCGTCGGCCAGATAAGAATTACGTGAGCGTGGATGAAGTGTTCACCGGAGTCGGCGACTTCGCGGGTGTCCGCATCGCTACCTATAGGCCCGAGGATGAGCGCAGGGTTACCGACGAAATCAAAAGGCTTTTCGAGGGCGAAAGTAGCACAGAGGTGTTGGTCGACAAGAAGGACAAACTCGCCGTCAACAGCTACCAGTTCTATCGTGCTACTCATTGTCAGGTATTCCTTCGGGAAGATGACCTCGTTGGCAATTATGAGAATTTGCGGGGGACCAGCTGCGAGATTCAGGTGTGCTCGATGATGGCGCACGTATGGAATGAGATCGAGCATGATATTGGCTACAAGCCGGAGGGTGGCGGCCCCGGCGAAGCCGAAAAAGGCCTGCTTGAAGCACTCGGCCATCTTACCCGTTCCGGCGATGCTGCGATCTCGCGGTTGCTGGCTGCCAACGCAGCGCGGATGCAGGAGAATGTGGGCGACTTCGTTGACGTTCATGATTTCGTGGCGCGGCTACGCCCCTATTTTCCGGAAGCCGATCTCTCGGTCAACGCCGGCCAGGCGTTCGATGAGGTAGTGCAACAGGGACTGAATTCAGTCGTGAAGCTCAAAGCCTCGCTCGGAGAAGAGGCGCTGAACCCGGCAGTTTCCGCCAAGCGGATCGAGGCGTTCAATCGCTATCTGGGAACGGTCGAGAGCGGGGAATACGCCCTCAATCCGGCTTCCGCCGACGTCCTGACCGTCGCCATACTCGACAAATTTTCCGAGGCGATCTTCGAACGGAATCCTTCCGATCGGGTCAAGGGGCGGCCCGCCCGGATACTCTATATCGCCCGCCTCTATGACCGCTTCTTGGAGAGCTTGAGGACCAGCGAGCTCGACGCCGCATGAATCTGCAGTCCGCGCTATGAGCAGCGCTTTGCCTCACGCATGGTTCGCCAAGATCGGCGCGGCGTTCAAGCCTGCCGAGCCTATTCCGGCGACCGCCCAATCCCCGGTCGTGCATGCATCCGGCTCTGGCTCGCTCGATCTGGTAGCTCTTGTCCTCGCCAATGATACCTCCGTGCGGCTACACAATTCCATCGTTGCCGCGGCCGACGCCGGCACCCTGCCGTTCGCATCGGTTCGTGACTATCTGGCGGCGGGCGCGAGGGCGGTGCCAACCATGATGCGCGACGTTCGGCAATTCGGCGCCAAGTCCGCCCACGAGCTCGATCTGCTCGTCAAGGCGACCGGAGATATCACGGCCGCTGCCACAGAAGATATCGCGCCGGCGCAGGATGGTCCGAGCCCGCAGGAAATTCTCGAAAGGATCGAGCACCTTTCGCTCGCCCAGGCGATCGAAGGAGAGCTTCTGTCGGTCCGACTCGAAAATGGCTTGACCGCGCCTGACCTCCGGACGATGCGCTTCAGTACCGTCGCCCTTGCACTGGACGATTTCCTTGCAGCCCTACGGGCGCGACCGAATATTGGCAGGACGTCGGTCAAAGAAATGGCCGGTCTTGTGCGACGCCTCACGCCACGATTGCTGGCTGAATACGGCGCCGCGCCGGCGCAGATCGCGCGAACCTGCGATGCCCTGTTCGGCGAGAATCACGCAGCGGATTCGGATAAGGTGGCCGACGACGTCCCACAGTTCGAAACGCTCGCGGCCTGTTTCGACTGGCTGCTCACCCAATGCGAAGCGCGCGATCGCCTCATCATTGAGCGCAGATTTGGCCTTGGACAGACGCAGCCAGAGACACTTGAGGACATCGGATCCGACTATGGCGTGACACGCGAGCGCATCCGCCAGATCGAAAAGCGAGCTCTAAAACGAATGCGGGTGCGTATGCGGCGCGTTCCGCTCACTGATCATATCGCATCAGCAGCGCCGGCCGGCTGGTTGCAGATCAGCGAGGGTCGCGGATGGATTTCTGACAGACAGGCCGATGGCGCATTGCGCAAACTGGATGGTGTCCTTCAACTAGGACTGGAGTTGGTCGAAACGTCGCCTCGCACCTGGCTGTCGGCCATAGCGACGCGCGCCACCCATGGCTGGATCGGCGCACCGATAGATCCAGACCTGACCCGGACCGCCGCCATCGACCTCGGTGCGTTGCTCAAGCTACCCTTGCCGCGCTCCCTATCTGAAGCTAGCGAATATGACAGACCGCATGTCGAAGCAGCGCTCCGAATTGAGCTCGGCCTCGAACTTGAACAGGGCTATGTCGTCCAGTCGAGGCCGGGGCCGCGCATGCGCCGTGCGCTCGGTCTGCACCGGCTGTTGGCCTCGGCGTCGGCCCCCATTGCCGTCCAGCATCTGATCCCACGCTATCACCAGCTTTGTCCGACCGATCCATGCTCTGCGCGCGACGCGAATATTGTGATGCAGGCAGCGCCGCATCTCTTCATAGAGACGTTTGATCAGGTCTGGTTTGGCATCGGGGCCTGCGGCGACCCTCCTATGCTGGATGATCCTGAAGCGTATGTCCGCAATGACGCGACCCCATATGAGGAACAGAATGCGGAGGACGATGGCGAGACGTGCGCAGAAGCGCTCATCGCGGCACTAGAACGCCGCGGACCCGAGCGGCTCCTGACGCTCTACCAGAATGCGCAGGACGTCCTCCCGCCCGGCCGCTCGTCGAACAGCGTCGGGCCGACTTTGCTCAGCAATCCCCATATCTTCGTGCGGCTCCTGCCAGGCGTCTATGGCCTGCATCATCAGATCCCATCGCCCGACGAGCTGCTTGTCACACCTCCTCCCTATCTCCTCGACAATAATCAGCTGCGTCTGCTGGCGCTTGCGCGCCGCGCCGGCGAGCGTCGCGATGTATTCCCGCTCTGGTCGCTCGAAGGTGAATTTGCGCTCGCACGGTGGGGTCGCCATCACGGCGCACCAGAGAATTTTCGCTCGCTGCTCGCCGTCGCGGACATCGCTGCTTGGCCGATCTCCCCGTCGGAGCGAACGCATTGGCAGGAAATGGCACGGCGCGAAGGCCGATTTGAACTTGCCGATGCCCCGCGTCAGGACAGCTATGTCCGCCCCGAGCTGGATCGCCTTCTCGCGGCCTGCATCGACGCCGTGAACGCTGGTGTGCTCAACTGGATGGCCGTGAACCGCATGGCGGGACGGCGGATCGACAGTCATGCAGCTGCGTCGGTCATGGCGATATTGTTGGCTCTCGGGGCATTGCACTGCGACAGCGCCGATCCTTCGGCCTGGCAGAGGCCGCATCGGGCAACCGATCGAGCCGCGGACTTGTTCGCGCAAATGATATACGAGCTTTCCTCAACCGGAACCCTCTCTTGGGACCACGGCACCGGATTGAAGCTGCAAGATGATATACGCGCCGCCGCTGCCGATAATCAGGGCTGGCCCGAGCCAGGCCGGCTTGCCGAGATGTTCGAAGGCCGCGGCAGCGCCCCGACCGCCTCGGCGAGCATGGTGATCGATCCGCTCGACGCCATTATGGCCGAGAGCCGCCAATCTGCCGAGAGGCAGAAGCGCGAGGACCTGCTACGTTGGTTGCTCGAGGAATGATGCGGCATCGGGGCTTGAATGACTAAGGGGGCTGAGCACACCGGCTTTCATCCAAAAAGCCACTACCGGAGCGGCCGCGACAGCCTTGCCGACGATTTTTTTGCGCCATGCATTCGGGAGGCCAGCCTCTATCGCCGTGCCGCTGGATATTTCTCCAGCAGTGCCCTGCTCGCCTGGATCGATGGGCTTCCTCGGGCCGCGCTCAAGATGCTGTCCATCCGTCTTATTTCGTCGCCGATGATCTCCGAGGCGGACCGGCGCACGCTGATGGCACTCGACGATGAGCACGCCCGTGCCGCCTACCGGGCGATCGTCGTCGATCGCATCCTGGAAGAAATTGCCGACCTTGCGCTCTCACCCAACGACATGGCGATCCGTGCGCGCGTCTTCGCCTGGCTTATTGCCAATGACCGGCTCGAGCTGAAGTTCGCTTTTCCGGAGCATCTCGACGAGCCCGGCATCTTCCATGAGAAGTTCGGCATCTTTGACCTGGAGGGCGGAGGCAGGATCGCCTTCACCGGCTCGGCGAACGAGACGACCGGCGGCCATAGCCGCAACTATGAGAGCATAGATGTCTATTGCGACTGGCTGCTTGGCGAACAGGACCGCGTCGCTACCAAGGCCGAGCAGTTCGATGAAACCTGGGCGGGCGAAGCCGCCGGTCTCGCCGTCGTTACGCCGTCGGCGAAGATCTTGGATAGGCTGCGGCAGAATGCCGATTGGCCGTTCGTCGAACCGACGCCTCAGGAGAAGTCCGACGAACCTGCAGAAGTCGATCCGCGCTGGCGTCACCAGGACGAGGCGGTGGCGGCGTTCCTGGAAAATCCCGCGGGCATTCTCGAAATGGCGACGGGCACCGGCAAGACACGGACGGCGATCAAAATACTGGCACACCTCGTTTCCGAGGGCGCGATCAACTGCGCCATCGTCACGATGGAAGGGACCGACCTGCTCGAGCAATGGGCGGGGGAGCTCGACGCCTGGAATCTGGATGGCGGTCCGAAATGGCTAATCTATCGCCATTTCAGCCGATATCACGAGATGGGCGACTTCCTCGTTGACCCGGGAAATACGCTCATTGTCGTCTCGCGCGGGCAACTCGCCCGATTGCTCCCGCGCTTGCCCGACCGGATCAAGGCGAAGGCGCTAATCATCCATGACGAAGTTCATGGGCTCGGCACGCCGAGCTTGGTGGCAAGCCTCGCAGGCCAGCATGCCGCGTTTGGCTGGCGCGTCGGTCTAAGCGCCACGCCCGACCGCGCCTATGACGCCGAGGGCAATGACTTCATCAACAGCGAACTAGGACCGACCCTGTACCGCTTCCCGCTCGAAAGGGCGATCTCACGCGGGGTGCTCAGCGAATTCGACTATCAGCCGCTTGCCTATGACCTGACCGATGGCGACCGTGAGCGGCTTCGCCTCGTTTATGCCAAGAAGGCCGCGCGCTTGCGCGAAGGCCGGCCAATGGGGAATGAGGAACTCTGGACCGAGATCGCCAAGGTCTACAAGACTGCCGAAGCCAAGCCCGAGATCTTCGAGGAGCATCTGCGGGTCGCCCCGGAGATTTTGAACCGCAGCATCGTGTTCGTGGAGACGATCGAATATGGCGAGCGCATCCTCGCTTCGATTCATCGCCGCACCCACCGCTACCGCACCTATTATGCCGATGATGATCGCGACCATTTGATCGCCTTTGCGCGCGGCGACATCGATTGCCTCATCACCTGCCATCGCATCTCGCAAGGCATCGACATCCACTCGCTCAACGCGGTAATCCTGTTCGCCTCCGCACGCGCCAAACTCGAGACAATCCAGCGGATCGGGCGCTGCTTGCGGATCGACCCGACTAATCCCGGCAAGCGCGCACTTGTGGTGGACTTCGTGCGACCGGGAGGTGAAGCTGACGCCATCCCGAACGCGGATCAGGAACGCAACGCTTGGCTCATGGAGCTCGCAACGGTACGGAAAGGAGATCATCATGGCGCTTGATTCTGCATTGGCGGCCGCATTGCGCGAAGCGGTCGAGGAATGCGGTCAACCGCGGGCGCTGTCGCTCCGGCTCGAAGCATGGCTCCAGGCTATGACCGAGGGCGACGACACGCGGGAAGACCTGGCCCAACGCTACGAGGATGTCCGCGAAGCGGTTCAACTGGGGGGACCGCCGAGTGCGAATTGATATTGCCGGATGGTCGACCTCGGGGCTGCGTTGTCCCGACGTCGCCATCGATCTGATCGGACCAGCGCCCGCGACTCCCAAGGTCACCTTGCTTCAGATGCCCAACGGCACGGGCAAGACCACCACGCTCGAGATGCTGATTGCGACGCTGAGTGGGGCGGCGGCTTCGTGGGACCAGAAGATCGTGCGCAGCTATCGCCGCAAGGGCGATGACCGCGACCTCGGCACCTTCGTCGTGTCGCTGCTCGTCGATGGCCGGCCCTTGTCGATCGAGCTGGTCCTCGACTTCGAGATGGGCACCGCGCGCTATCGGACAACCAATCCGGGCAGCGGCGGCGTCGTCCAGTCCTGGGCGCCGCCACCACTCGTGCGCCGCTTCCTCGCCAAGGAATTTCTCGGCCTGTTCGTCTTCAACGGCGAGTTTGCCGCCCGTCTCCTCGACGAGCGGCAGACGGCGGCGGATGACGCGATCGACGCGCTGTGCCAGCTCTATCTCCTCGATGAGGTGGAAGATTTCGTCGAGCAGGAATGGGCGCGGCGGACCAAGCAGGCGGGCGCGAAGAGCGACGGCGCCCTTGCCCGCCTCCGTACCCAGCTTGCCAATATGACCACCCGGCGAGGGATCATCGTCCAGGCCCGGGCGAAGGCCGATGGACAGGTGCGCGACACTGCCGCCGAGATGGCGGACCTTAGCGCTAAGATCGAGGAGCGGTTGGGGACCGGTCGATCGACCCGCGAACAGTTCAACGAAGCCAAAATCGAAATGACACGGACGGAAGGCGCGCTCGTCGTCGCAGCAGGCAATGCGATGCAGGCGCTCCGCCAACCGCTGGCCATCCACCCGTCTTTCGCCACATCGCTGATCGCCCTCAAGGACAATCTCGACAATCTGCGCCTGCCCGAGAACACCTCGGCCCAGTTCTTCAACGAGCTTCTCGAGGAGGACGAGTGCATCTGCGGCCGCGAAATGACGCCTGGTGCTAAGCATGAGATCGGGATCCGGTCGCTTCGCTATCTCGACGCATCGGAATCCGGCGTCATCAACGCGATCAAGCAGGACATTGGCGATTTCACCGCCTCGTCCGAAACCCAGTCACCCGCCGAAAGCTTGGCGACCGCAATGGCGGAGCTAGGCACTGCTCGGCGAGACCAGAAAATGGCCCGGCAGACTGTGCTCGCGCTTCAGCAGAAGCTGATCGACGAAGGCGACGAAGAGCTTCGGGCGTGGCAGCTGCAGCTCAACAAGCAGACCAAGCTCAATGCAGAGTGCGCGCGGCTCGTTGCGGAGATTGACGCCGACGACGAGAAAGACGGTGCATCCGACCCTTGCTCGCTCAAGCTGATCGACAAGAAGATCAAGGATTTCGGCAGCAAGATTTCCGAGATCACCGAGACGGTGACGCTCCGCAAGCAGACCGATGTCGTCAAGGGCATCATGGCGCGCACCAAGGAGCTCGCCAGGCTGAAGATCAAGGCCGAACTCATTGCGCTCAGCAACACCCGCCTTGAGAAAGTGCTCGCTAATGATCCGCTGACCATCGCCCGGATCGATCGCTCCATCCGCTTGGAGGGTCAGGGAACGGGCAGCACCGCACAGGTGCTGGCGGCAGGCTATGTCTTCCTGATGAGCGCGCTTCGCCGCGGCAATAACGACTTCCCGCTAGTCGTCGACAGTCCCGCCAACCCAATGGACATGGGTAGGCGGCGCCGCGTCGGCGCCCTGATCCCCGAGCTTTGCAGTCAGTTTGTCGCGTTCACCATCAACACCGAACTGCCCGGATTCGTGCCTGCGCTGGCGGCCGCGACTGACGAGATTCGCTATCTAACGATGTTCCGGAAGACTCCAGGGACGGCACGGCTGCTTCCCGCGCTCCCGACGACCGGCGTCACCCAGAACGACCATTCGGTGGTCGTCGAAGGCAGCGACTATTTCATGAGCTTTGATGTCACCGACGAGGAGGAAGACTAGCATGGCCTATTTTCGCCTCCGCACCGACGCGCAAAGCTGGTTCTCCGAGATCGCGGACGCGCCGCCGTTCCGCACCAAATTCGACGTCTTTTACCTGTGCCTGCTCGCGGGCCTCGCCAGTGGGCGCGCGACCGAACTGGCCGGAGCGACGCATCCCGCGACCGATCTGGTCGAGAAGTTCGTCGAGGATTATCGTCCGGCGAGCCGCCTAATTATCGGGCTGCTGGTGACCGCTGAGCTCCGCAAGAGCGGCATCGACGTCAGCGAAAAGGCGCAGGTCCGCGCGCTCTTCAAGCGGCTGGTCGATTCCGAGAGTCCGAACAGCCTGACCGAGCCGGGAATGCGGCGGCTCAACGCCTATGCAAGTGGTGGCTATGAATATCTCGCCGAACAGCGTGACATGAAGCCCTATACGGCGGAAGAATTCATCCAGAGCTATACGGCGTTGATCGGGGACGCCATTGCGAAGGCGGCGCTGGGCTAAGCTGTTGCGCGTGCCGGCATTGGCCCGGCTCGCCTCAGTCGCGTGCACTCCTCAATGATAAGCGAGGCGGCAGCACCCATTTGCGCCTCGGTCGTGAACCGCCCGGGCGCGATCCGGAACGCCCCCCGCGCTCGCTCGGTGTCGCCGAACATCGCGAGCAGAACGTGCGAGGTCTCGATCTTGTCGGTCGCGCATGCGCTCGACGCGGAAAAGCTCAGCTGGTCGCGAAGGCAGCGCATCAACGCCAGGGGTTCCAGTCCCGGAATCGAGAAGGACAGATTGTTCGGCAGACGCTTGGTCGGGTGACCGTTGAGCACAGCGCCAGGCACACGTTCCAGCACGGCGTCGCGGAAGGTGGTGCACAGGCTGGACAATCGCACTGCCTCGGATTTCGCTGTCCGCTTCGCGATCGCCATCGCGGTCCCCATGCCGACGATCCCGGCCGGGTTGAGAGTGCCGGGCCGCAGTCCACGCTCCTGGCCGCCACCAAAGAGCAAGGGCGTGAGCTTCACCCGTGGTCGCCGCGCCCGCACGTAAAGTGCGCCAATCCCCTTTGGGCCATAGGCTTTGTGTGCGGACAGGCTTGCGAGATGGATATTGTCACGCTCCACATCGATATCGCCATAGGCGGCGATTTGCGCCAGATCGGTGTGGAAGATCACGCCGCGCGCCGCGCACAGAGCGCCGATCTCCTGGATCGGCTGGAGCGATCCCACTTCGTTGTTCGCCGCCATGACCGACACCAAGGCAGTATCGTCGCAAAGGCTGTCTGCAATGGCCGTCACGGAGACTCGGCCATCTTCACCCACCGGTACATAGGTAACGCGCCAGCCCTCGCGTTCCAGGGCGCGCGCCGGCTCGAGTATGGCGGGATGCTCGATCGCCGTCGTTACCAAATGCTTCTTGTCCGGATTGGCGCGCGCGACGCCGAAGATCGCGAGATTGTCGGCCTCGGTGCAACTGCCGGTGAAGACGATCTCATTCTCGTGCGCGCCGATCGCATCGGCAACAAGCGCGCGAGACATGGCGACCGCGCGCGCCGCCACGTGACCATCCTCATGCGCTACGCTCGACGGATTGCCGAAGATCTCGCGGAGATAGGGATCCATCGCTTCGATCACACCGGGATCGATTGGCGTCGTCGCATTATGGTCGAGATAGATCCTGTCCATGGCAGCGGTCAGGCGGCCAGCGGCACGAGCCGGAGCAGGTCCGTCGGCGATTTCGCGCGCACGGCCAGCGTGCCGACACCGCGATGGATGTGACCGCGCAAACGGTCGATCAGCGCCCCGTCACCCAGCTCGCTGTCTCCCGATTGGCCTTCCTCGACCCAGCGCAGCAACGCGGCGATCAGGGCGCCATATTCACCCGTCAGCGTATAGGAGTTGAACTCGGACCCGTCTTCGTCGGGTGTCGCTGCGCCGCCTAGTGGTCCTTCTTCCAGCGATATCATGATCGCCATGCGGCAGAGCAGATTGGGCGTGATCCCGGTGCGCTGTCGCAGCGAGCGCAGCTTGCTCGTCGCGTCGCTGGAGATCTTAAGCTTGCTGTAGTGCATGAATCCTCCCCGCGAGCTCGGTCGCGAAATAGCCGTTCGAAACCACCGTCCGTCCGGCCTCATGGTCATAGTCGAGCCTAAACGCGTGAGACACGCTCGGGGCCAGATCGCGCATCAAGGCCTCGTCGATCTCGGTGTCGGTCGACAGCAGGATCACCTGGTGCGAGGCGGCGGGGAAATAGCGGCCAGTGAGCTTCGCGCGATGCTCCGAATCCAGCCGGGCGAGCGGCGTATCGATGATCATCGGCAGCGGCCGGCCGCTCGTCCGCGCCAGCGCCCAGAGCATCGCGATGGCGTAGATCTGCTTTTCGCCGGCGGACAAGGCGGATTTCGGTATCTCCCTGTGCCCCCGGTCGATCAGGGTCGTCGCAAATGTGTCAGGATCGATGCGCACATCGACAATGAGATCGGCCTTGCGTGCGAGCCGGTTGAAGCAGTTCACAAATTCGGTGCGGAGCTGACCCAGCTTATGCTCGAGCAAGCGCTTCTCATAGTCGGCCAGCGCTTGCGCGGTTCGCGCGGCAAGCTCCGCGCGCTCCATCGCCTTGGCCGAACTGGCCTGCTCGTCTTCGAGACGGCGCCGGTCGCGATCAAGAGTGACCATCTGGCCACGCAGCAATTTGAGCTCTTCCTGCCGCGCGTTGAGCGTTGCCTCGGTCGCACCGACCTTTTGTTCCGCCAAACGCAGCTCATCGAGCAACACCCCGGCCGCCGCATTGTCGGCGCGGGCAAGCGCGGTATCGAGCGCCCGCACCTTAGCAGTCAGCGCGTTTAGATCCTTGAGCAAGGCGCGTGCGCGCGGACGAACGTCCAACTCCACCTCGGCCAGCCGGCTCAGTGTCGCAGCGCCATCGCCGACTTCCCGAAAGGCGGCATGGCTCTCTGCCTGCGTGTCCGGCAGCGACTGCGCATCGAAGAAATGCTGGAGATCGGACCAGTGCTTTGCGTCCCACTTGCCTTGCCGCTGTGCAGATTTGTCGGCGCGCCAGGCGACCAGTAGGCTCTGCACATGCATCATCGAGCTTTGCTGCCGTTCGGGCCCATTGGCCTGTGCCAATGCTGCACGGAAGCTGCCGACCAGCTTGGGCGCCAGGGCGAACGGCAGCAGCTTGTTCGATAGGTCTCGCAACTCGTGCTCGCAACGGGCGATGCCCCGCTTGGCCTCGTCGCGTTCCGCCTCGGTCCGCGCCCGGTGCAGCGCAACGTCGCCGCCCTCCGCAACGAACTGGCGCCGCACCCGCTCGGCCTGGCGGGCCTGCGAGTCGCGCGCCGACACCAGCTCGGCCACCGCATCGCCAGTCTCCTCGGCGCGCCGGGCGGCGGCTGCGATCGCGCGGTTGACCGCTTCCAGCTTCGCGGTCGACGCCCCATCGCCTTCACGCAGATGCCGCGCCAGATAGAGGCCGAGATCAGCGCGGAGGCGACCCACCAGGTCAATCCCAAGCAATCCCCGCATCGCTTCGGCGAGGTGCTCGTTCTCGGCTTCACCGTCGGCGATCTCGCTGATCTTCTCGCCATCAAAAAAGAAGAGCTGCGAAACTCCAGGCGGGATCAACTCCTGCAGAAAATGGTGCCATTCCTCGCGCGGGACGGAGGTGACGGTCGTACCATCCTTTTCCAGCAGCAGGCTTTCCGCGAGGGTCTTCCCGCGCACCGACCATTCGCGGCGCACCCGATAGCGATGCACGACGCCGGCTTCGGCATAGTCGAACTCCAGGCCGACCGCCGCGGTCATCGTCCCAGCGTCGCGATTGATCCGGCCGCGCAGATAGGCTTCGTAATCCGACTGGGCTACGCGCGCGCCCAGCGAGCGCCGGCCATAAAGGGCAAGGCGGACGGCCTCCAGGAGGGTGGTCTTGCCCGCTCCATTCTTGCCGCCAACGAGCACAATCGGGCACGCACCGCCCCGCCGGCTGCGCGGCACGAGGTCGATTTCCGTCGTTCCGGCATAGAGGCCAAAATTCTCGAGGGCTACGTTCCGCAAAATCATTCGGCACCTTCGCGTGTCGCGAACGAAGCGAGCATCCCGTCTCCTTCCTCTTCGAACTCGGCGCCTTCCAGTTCGACCGCGAGGCGGCCCGACAGCCGCTCGGCAAGCACGATGTCCAGGCCCCGCCATTCCTGCTGGAACAGATCCTCAATGCGGGTATGGACCGCGTGACGGCGCTTCAATCCGTGCGCGGCGCGCTCGACGTCGAGCAGCTTGATGACAAGCTCGGTCGGTACCTCGTGATCGGCGCAGATCGCATCGAGCAGTTGGCTGTCATCGGCGGTGAAGGTGACGGCATCCTCGGCAATCCAGTTGAGATCGCGGCCAAGCACCTCGCGTACAATCTGTGGCACGGAGTCCGCCCAGTCGCCGCGCTCGGCGCGCCAGATCCGCCGGATTTCATGCAGCTCTGCATCGTGGACAAGCAGGGTCTCGTCGCCCGGAGGCGCCTCGCGTTGGACGCGGATCTGAGTTTCCAGCAGCCGGCGCAGCAGGCTCTTGCAGAAGTCCAGCGTATAGGGGCCCGGCACCGGTGTATCAGTCCCCTTGATGAAGGCGACTTGGCCGCTGCGCCGCCTGAAATCGCGGTAGAGCCTTTTCTTGTCGGGCGCCTGCGTCTCGGCCAGCAAGTCTCGGAATTCGAGCAGCGGCTCGAGCCAGTCTTCGCCAGAATCGATCATCGCTTCCATCGATCGATCGCGTTCCACCACGGTGCAAACCCAGCATCCGAAACGCGAATTCCCGCAGCTCGGGGTCGTGGTATCGACCACCAGCGGGCATTCGCCTGCCTGCGCGTTGCGGTACATCGCGACAAGATCGCGATTGTCATTACCCCAAGGCGACGGGTTCTGAAGCAGATAAGTCCAGACGTCATCGGTCGTGAGCGCCTCGATCGGCCCGTAGACAAAGGCGTTCGAGAGCGAGGAATGCCGCGAAAGCGGCGATCCCTTGATCCGGTGGAACGACATGACCTGCGCGCGAGTCGCACTTTCCGACGACCGAACGCCCAGGATCATCACGACCTCGCCGAAATCGGCGACCTTGGATTTGATGAAATCATTGGCCGGCTCGATCTTGAGGCGCTCGGTACACCAGCGGAAGCGCCGCGACGGCGCTGGATATCCCCGGCCGATCATATTAACCCAGAAGCTGCGATCGACCGTCGGCATGACCTTTTCGGTCTTGATAGGCAGGCCCTGTTCGGCCGCGGCCTTCTCGATCCGCTCCAGCGTCACGTCGATGTAGCGCACGATGACTGGCGTCTCGACCAAGGTATCGGAACTGATCACGTAGATCGGCTTTTGGCGCTGCTCGAGCGGCAGGGCCAACAGCGCCTTCCAGACCATTTGCAACGCGCAGGTCGAGTCCTTGCCGCCTGAATATCCGACTACCCAAGGCCGGCTATCCGACAAATAGACCTGCTGGATTTCGCGGTAGCGAGCATCCAACCCATCCCCATCGAGCACAGAAGTCCTCGCCATCAGCTAGCCGCCTTCAACTGAGCATTTCCCGTCGGTGCGTAGAGATCTTCAACGCGTTGACCTTCCTGACTGAGCGGCAGACCCAAGGCGCGCACGATCACGTTGGTCACTAGGGTCACATTGTTCTTCGATTTGTTGACCTTGCCGGCCACAAGCGCGCGGTTGTCCCACAGCGTGCGATTGGCCCGGGCCCAGTCGATTGTACGCAGCTTGGCCAAGCGCTTTGCCCAGTCTCGCGGATGCGCCTTGATCAGCTGCGACCCGGCCTTCGCGATCGCCAGCACTGCGACACCATGCGCATGGATATAGTCGCGGCGCAGCTCGAATGAAGAAACTTCGCGCGACCCGACACGCTGCCAGTCAGGCATTTGCGCGATGACCGCGTTCCAGAATGCGATAGATAGCGCCTTGTCGTCTGCGTTGATTGTCCCCGACTTCGACTTGCCAATCAGCTCGCCGGTCGCCTGATGCAGGCTGCTCAGCGTGAAGAACTTAATCGAGCGGTTGGAAATGCTTGTACCGTCGTAACAAGTGAAATCCCGTAGCAGCGGGATGGATCTGACGACCTCGCGCGACAGACCGGACAGGGCGTCACGGTGATTGTACAGGATCTTGATCGAGCGCGTCGGACGGACCGCGTGGATGTTAAGATCGGCGAACATCTGCTGCGAGCGGGTCAAACCCTTGTCGACGAACACGACGACCGAGATGGTCTCGTCGCCGAGCGTCGGGCGTTCGCGGACCGCTTCCTCGATGGCTGCGCGTCGGTGCTGACCGTCATTGATTAGGATCGTCGCACCCATGTCGATTCGAAGCTGGCCTACCTTGCGCAAAGGACCTTCGGTTGCGGCTGGCTCAAACTCGATCTCTCCATCGATCGATGCACAGAGCGAGGAGAGGATATACTCGCTCGAATTCCCCGTGATGTAGTTGGCGATCGCCGGGACACGAGCCTTGTTCAGGACGCGTTGCGCGCGCAACTCGGCCGGCATCGCCTCATCATCGAACTTGAAGAGGCGCGGAACCACCTTGAGTGGCACCATGATCACGTAGTAGGAGCTGCCTGCCTGCACGCCCCGAATGGCAGTAAATTCTAGGCTGTTGCCGTCCATCGAAAAAGTCCAGAATGATGAGCGTAACCCTACGCCGCAACGTCCATGGAAGTCAATTATTTATTGATGGAAGTGTGTTTGTAGGGCCGACTTCACTTCCATCGTGACCGCCCTTGGAAGACCCTATATCACGGCTGGCCCTCACGCGAGCGCGTCTGCCACATATTACGCGCGCGTGTGTACTGCGGATTCGGGCGCATCGGTTAAAGCGAGAAAAACAATGGTAACCAGCGCGATGAACGATGAGCAATCAAATGCGCTGCTGCTGGCCGCCTATAATCAGAATTGGGAGACTTTCCGCTCCCTCAATAATCTGATGTGGCAAATTCCGCTGATTGCAATGACCCTGACAGGAGGACTCTGGTTCGGTGTCTCCACTGTCAAAGACATGCCCTTCTTTGCGGCCGGCCTATTGTTCCTCGCAGGTTGCGGGAACGTCGGCCTCATGCTGACGCTACGCCGCCTTCGTTACATCATGGCCCAGTACCTCCAATGGTCGAAGACAACGTTTGCAGCAGGCCATGTCTCTGCACCTGGTGGACCCTGGTTTACCGGGAACGAGACGGTTCGCCACATATTCCAAACGCTCCTCGGATTGGCGGCGACCACCAGCTTCGTGCTACTCGTTGTAACAATGACAGAGAACACCCTCCCCCATGGCGCGCCGGCCGGCGACCAGGCGATCGCCTATTATGACCGTCATGCGGAAGAACTCGCCGACAGCTATGAGGGCATCTCGTTCGAGAATACCCACCCAGCCCTGGCGAGTATGCTGGCAGGCAAGCCGCCAATGCGGATTTTGGATGTCGGTGCCGGCACCGGCCGCGATGCGGCGGCGCTCGCGCAGCTTGGCCATCACGTGGTTGCGGTTGATCCCTCCGCCAATATGCTGAAGTTGGCGCAAACCCTCCATCGAGATACACGTATAGAGTGGCTGTCGGACGCCCTCCCCGGCCTCAACAAGGTTCGGGGTGAGCCATTCGATATCGTGCTGTTGAGTGCGGTTTGGATGCACATCCCGCCCTCAGAACGGGCTCAAGCTCTTAGGCGGATTTCGGCACTGATCACGCCGTCGGGCAAGATCTATATCAGCCTCCGCATGGGGCCTGGTGATCCCGCCCGGGGTATCTGGCCGGTCAGTTCTGACGAAGTCGACAGGTTGGCCGCGACCCAGGGCCTCACGATGACTAATCTAGGAGCACAACCCGACCTGCTCGGTCGCGCCGAGGTCTACTGGGAGACACTACTCGTCGGCAGGTAATTGCCATTGCCGGCCCACGCAAGTGGCCCTGGAAGCTTGATCTTTGTGTCGCTCGGCACTCCACAAACTTTTCGCGACTTTGAAGAGCAAGACTTCGCCGTTCTCGCGCCAAAGCTGGAGGACAAGGAGTGCTCTATCGACACCCGCGTTCGAGACTGTAGTCTGCGGTAATGACTTTTAACGGCGATCCAGCAAAGCCGCTACCGCGAGGAAAAGCACGAGGTGAGCGCGGAGGGAGCACCGGCTATCTGCGGCTGCGCTCGTTCCTCAACGATTCCATGTCGATGAGCCATGTATATCAGCCTCTGATGATCAGGACGATCCTGGCCGGCGGCGGCGCGGCCACGCGCCGTCAGATTGCCGCCAACTTCCTCGCGGCGGACCTCAGCCAGCTCGAATACTATGAGCAGATTACCAGAGGCTATCCGACTCATACGCTCAAGCGTCATGGCATCATCGAGCACAGCCGGGGCGTCTATCGCTTCTCCCAAGATATCCCCGTGCTCAACGAGTGGGAGCGTGCATCGCTGATGGCGTTGTGTGATGCCAAGGTCGCTGAATATGTCGCCCAGCGTCAGGACGCCATCTGGCATCATCGCTCGCAGAATTTCGACCCCATTCCCGGTACCCTCCGTTACGAAGTCCTCAAGCGAGCGCATGGGCGATGCGAGGCGTGCGGTATCAGCAATCAGGAGCGAGCGCTCCAAGTTGACCATATCATCCCCCGCACTAGAGGTGGGTCGAATGATCTGTTCAATCTGCAGGCTTTGTGTAGCGTCTGTAATGCGCAGAAGCTCGATCGAGATACTACGGACTTCCATTCCGCGCGCATCGCTTACGCGCTGCGCGACGACAGCTGTCCGTTCTGTACCTTGCCCGGCGAGCGGATAGTAGCCAAGAACGAACTCATCCTTGCGATCCGTGATGCCAATCCAGTTACTGCAGGCCACACACTGCTAATCCCGCATCGTCATGTTGAAGATCAGACGGGCCTATCGCAGCCTGAGATCAATGCTCTGCATGCGCTCCAGACGCAAATTATCGGTCAGCTTAGGGAGGAGGACACTACAATCAGCGGATTCAACTTCGGCAGCAACGCCGGCGCACCAGCCGGTCAGACGATTTTCCACTGCCACATTCATCTCATCCCGAGGCGAATTGGGGACATGGAGAACCCGAGGGGTGGCGTTCGTGGGGTAATCCCTAACCGTCAGGTATACTAGCCGGGGTACAATAGCCGGATTGTGCTCATGCTATCTTGGCCGGCAGCCGCACTCTCGTTCCGGCGACCTCCTTGTAGTCGGCCAGCAACTTCGAGTCGCTGCCGAGACCGGCCATGTGGAACATTAGCCGCCGCAAGAGCGGCTTGCCACGGGGAACTATCACGCCACGCGCTGGATCCCAGATTACCCCACGGTATGGCGGGGCTGAAATGTCCACTGGCATTGCTCTTAGCTTCGCGACTGCCTGCGGGATAGTGAGTTCACGCTCATCGGCAAAGGCGACAACAGTCCGGGTGAAGTTCTCGAGCCCGATGGAGCGGAAAAGGATATGCCCTCCGCTCGCACTACGGTGCTTCCTCGTGACCGCTCTGGGGTCTTCGGCCGTCCTCACATCTGCCACCGCTTTGAATGCCGTGGCCAGCGCGGAAAAGTAGTCGGTCGCCAGCTCGTGGAAATGATCCAGCCGGGCATCGGGCGGGCGATTGAAGCGTAATGTCCTATCAGACCGCTTTCCGATCTCATGAAGGAACAAAATCTTGAGGACGTCGTAGAGCGTGGCGATCGTCATCAAGGCGGTTTTGTTCGCGACGGGCATGCTCAGGCTTGAAATCACTGCCGTGCGCGGATCCCGGAAGGCGGAATCATTCTCAACTAGACGCCGGGCTACGATCGCCATCGCGTCATCCTCGTCGAGTGCAATGATGTCGAGCTTCTGCACCGGTACAGCAGTCTTGTTGAGCGTAGTGAACAACCGACGCGTTCTTCGCCTGCCGGCGGCATCGTTGCGATGTGCCACTAGGACCACAGGGAGGGTGTCGTCGCCGAAGTCCAGGTCCTCACTAGTTGCTTGGCGAATTCCGGCGAGGCGATGCTGTCCGTCCAGGGCGAAAATGCGTTCCTTTCCCGAGAGCATCAGGAATCCAATTCCCTCCTGGGCTTGCTCCGATAGCAACCGCAGGCGCGACGGGTCGCTTGGCGCCCGGAAATTACCGATTTCCAGCCATTCCGGGGATCCGCCATATGTGGCGAGGACCAGTGAGTTGAAGAACCGGTCAGGCGTATTCGACAAGTATTCGGCGATATGCTTTGCCCGCTTGCCGGTCAGGCGGCGTTGGATGAGCGCTGACAGAGCTTTGTCGGGATGAATCTCCTCGGCGTAGCGCACGCGGGCACCAATTTCTGCGACAGGGACGATGCAGACATAGTAAACCCAGGTTCCGAAGGAACCCCTGAGCGCCGCGAGGGTGAGCGAGCCCGGCATCAGCTTAGAAGGCCGCTATGATAGTGGGAGCAAGGTCGGCGTCGAAGTCCGTTCGGTTGACGGGAGGAATGACGGCGCTGATGAAGGCTGTCTCCATCATCTCTAGATCCACGTTCGCCTGCGGCAAGGGTACGAAATTAAAAAACAGATCATTCCGCCAGTTCTCCAACAAGAACCTGATTCTTGCCCTTCCTGTGTCGTTCCGCTGGTGGCCTAGATACTGCCCGAACCTCTTTCTGAGATTTGCATTCTTTGATTCGTGCCCGGTGATTCCGACGTACATCATGTATCCGTGGATCGGTAGCTTGCTGGGATCGAGTTCGACAGTAAATACGTAAATTCCTCGCTCCGTGGGCACGAGAGCCTGGCTCCCTTTTTGGAAACGCACCTTTTGCCATTGTAGCTTGTGGCGACTCTTGAACCGACGCCAACGGCCTATGTCCATGTGGAACGCCGCAAATTCGCCCTTCAGCTTCTTTGTCGACCTGACCAGATCAAGCTTGCCTGCCACTCGTCTTAACCCCCCGCGATTCTATCGATCCAATGCAATATATTCGCCCGCTATCAACAAAATTTGGATTAACTTGCGACGGGACGTGCTGTCACCTGCCCTGAGTTTGAGCAAGCCGTGAGACATGATCAACACCTTCGGCCTGCGTGAAGGGTGCTGAACGGCGCGAGTATCGAGAGCGCAGCACTGCAAAAGCTCAAGACGTTACCCAGATTCGCAATAGCGTCGGCGTTCGCTTGAAAGCTCGGTCTTTCGAGCCCCTGTTGAGGACAACCCAGTCGCCAGTGTCGAAGTCCCTGCCCAAACCCGCTACAGCGACGCGACGGCGGCATGGCCGCAGCGCAGATCGGCGTGGGCGCGGTGATCGAGGGCATGTCCGATCGCACCCGGAACTTTCTGCCCTCAAAGTTGGCAGCGGCTACGACACGCGCGCTGCCGAGCCACCGACCGCCACCGGCTTGCCGCGCAGATCCGGGTCGTCGCGCTGTTCGACCGAGGCAAAGAAGGCATCCATGTCGATGATCTTCCGAAGGATGGCCGTGCCCTGCCTCCTCCGCTTATCTTCCTGACCGTTGTCAATTCGCCCACAGCGCCGTCCCTGCGTCAGCGGTCGGCATAGCAAAATATACCACAACTCGATGGAGTGCAGTCTGGGATCAACTTCGATGCGCCGCGACGAGTCCGATTGACTCCTGCACTCCAAGAGAACAAATAAGGAACATATCAGCCCCGAAATCCATTGGGAAGACTGTTTGAGAGTAATTGATTCATGGGTCAGCCCGCCGCCAGCCCTGCTATCGCTGCGCTTCGTGAGCGAATCGCACGCCTCGAAGGCGGGCCGGCGCGCAACCGCGCGACGCTTCCGTTCGGCGTTCCCTCGATCGACAAGGCCCTGCCGGGAGGCGGGCTGGCGCTCGGTGCATTGCATGAGGTCGCGGGCGGCCGCAACGGGGCGATCGATGGCGCAGCGGCAGCGCTGTTTGCCGCCGGCGTCGCCGCGCGCACGAAACGCAAAGTGCTCTGGTGTGTCACCCGGCAGGATCTCTTCGCCCCTGCCCTCGCCCAGGCCGGACTGCTGCCCGGCCGCGTCGTCTATTTCGAGGCCGGTGACGAAGCCTCGGTGCTCACCTGCTTCGAGGAAGGTCTTCGCCATGGCGGCTTAGGAGCCGTCGTCGCCGAGCTGGCGCGCTTGTCCATGGCGGCGTCCCGCCGGCTGCAACTGGCCGCCGAGACGTCCGGCGCTATCGGTATCGCCATCCGCCGCTGGCGTCGACAGATCGAGGCGACCGATTTTGGACAACCGACCGCCGCGGTCAGCCGCTGGCGCGTGACCGCCCTTCCCTCCCGCCCCTTGCCAGTCCCCGGCGTTGGCCGCGCACGCTGGCAGCTTGAACTGATCCGGGTGCGGGCTGGAGAGAGCGCCGATTTTGAAGTGGAGGCCTGCGATGACAAGGGTCGTCTCGCTCTATTTTCCGACCTGGCCGACCGATCGTCAGCGGCGCGCAATGGGCCAGTCCGCGCCATCGGCTGAAACGCCGATCGTCATGCTCGGCCGGCAGGGAAACCGGCGGATCGTGCTGGCGGCCGATGTGGCGGCGCGCGCGGCGGGGCTGCGAGTCGGCATACCGGCGAGCAAGGCGCAGGTTCTTGTGCCTGGCCTCCTGAGTTTTGACCTGGATCCGGCAGGCGATGCCGAGGCGCTCGACAGAACGGCGCTCTGGTCGCTGCGCTATGCGCCGATCGTCGCCGCCGATCCGCCCGATGGCCTGATCATCGACACCACCGGCGCCGAGCATTTGCATGGTGGCGAGGAGACGATGCTCGAGGGGTTGGTGTCGCGCATGGCAGCGTCCGGCATAGCGGCCCGGGCGGCGGTGGCCGGCACGTGGGGCGCCGCCCACGCCTGTGCGCGTTTCCTGGCCAGACCCACCTTCGTCGCACCCGCGCGACAGGATGCGGCGATGATGCGCGATCTGCCGATCGGCGCCCTGCGTCTTCCTCCTGACATTGTCGAAGGCCTTCATGCGCTCGGCTTCGAGCGCGTGGCCGACGTCGAGGCGGCTCCGCGCGCCTCTCTCACCCTGCGCTTCGGGCCCGAGCTCGGCCGCCGTCTCGACCAGGCGACAGGCCGGCGCAGCGAACCCTTCGATCCCATCCGGTCTCCCGAACTCGTCGAGGTGCGCCGAGCCTTCGGCGAGCCCATCGGCGCCGCCGAGACCATCGCCCGCTATACCGGCAAGCTCGTCACAGCCCTCTGCGAAGCGCTTGAGGCCGAGGGGCTCGGCGCCCGCCGGCTCGACCTGCTGCTTCACCGCGTCGACAACCGCATCGAGGCCATTCGCGTCGGCACCGCCGTCCCGGTGCGCGACGTCAAGCGGCTGAGCCGGCTCCTCACCGACCGCATCGAAACAGTCGATCCCGGCTTCGGCATCGAGTTGATGACGCTGACCGCGACGCTCGCCGAGCCCTTCGGAGCCAGGCAGATCATCTCTTCGCTGGTCGAGGAACCGGAGCCCGACATCGCCGATCTCATCGACACGCTCGCCAATCGCATCGGCGAACAGCGGCTCTATCGGTTTTCCCCAGTCGAGAGCGACGTGCCCGAACGCTCGTTTCGCCGCGTAGCGGCGACCGCGCCCGATGACGGGACAAGCTGGCCGGGCGAATGGCCCCGCCCGCCGCGCCTGCTTGCGCATCCCGAACCCATCGAGACCATGGCCCTGCTGCCCGACCACCCGCCGGTCTGGTTCAGCTGGCGCGGTATCCGGCGTCGTGTCGCGCACGCCGACGGTCCCGAACGCGTGTTTGGCGAATGGTGGCGGCGCGATGCCGAACTGATCGCCGTCCGCGACTATTTTAAGGTCGAGGACGAGTCAGGCGATCGTTTCTGGATCTACCGCGCCGGCGATGGCGAAGATCCGGATACGGGCTCCCACAAGTGGTTCCTGCATGGGGTCTTCGCATGACCGCCCCGCGCTATGCCGAGTTGCAGGTCACCAGCCACTTTTCGTTTTTGCGCGGCGCCAGCTCTTGCGATGACCTCTTCGCGCAGGCTGCCAGGCTCGGCATCGAGGCTTTGGCGGTCGTCGACCGCAATTCGCTCGCCGGCATCGTCCGAGCCCATCAGGCCGCCAAGGACACTGGCATCAGGCTCATCGTCGGCTGCCGCCTCGATCTGGTTGATGGCATGTCCGTGCTGGTCTATCCGACCGACCGGGCCGCCTATTCCCGGCTCTGCCGGCTGCTGACCCTGGGCAAGAAACGCGGCGGCAAGGCAAAGTGCCTGCTCAAATGGAGCGACCTCGCCGACTACGCCGAAGGCCTGATCGCGATCCTCGTTCCCGATCCCGCCGACGACACTTGCGCGCTGCAACTGCGCCGACTGCGGGAGACCTTCAGCGACCGCGCCCATCTGGCACTCACATTGCGCCGCCGCCCCAACGACCAGCTTCGCCTGCATGAACTCGCCAACCTGGCCACCAGGATGCGGGTTCCGACGGTGGTGACGAACGACGTTCTGTTCCACGAGCCCGGCCGGCGCATCCTGCAGGACGTAGTGACGGCCATTCGCCACAACATCACCATCGACGAGTTGGGGTTCCGGCGCGAGCGCCATGCCGACCGCTATCTCAAGCCGCCCGAGGAAATGGCACGGCTGTTCTCGCGCTACCCGGAAGCGCTCGCGCGCACGCTCGAGATCGCTCGGCAATGCCGCTTCTCGCTTGACGAACTCGCGTATCAATATCCCGAAGAGAAGATGCTGCCCGGCCTGACGGCGCAGCAGGCTTTGGAACAGCTCACTTGGCAAGGCGCGGAGCGGCGCTATCCCGAGGGCGTACCCGACAAGGTGGTGGCGCTCATCAAGCACGAACTGCGCCTGATCGAGACCCTGCGATACGCCCCCTACTTTCTGACCGTGAACGCCATCGTGCAGTTCGCGCGCAGTAGGGACATCCTGTGCCAGGGCCGAGGATCGGCCGCCAATTCCGCCGTCTGCTACGTGCTCGGCATCACCAGCATCGATCCCGAGCGCAACAATCTGCTGTTCGAGCGCTTCGTCTCGCAGGAGCGCAACGAACCCCCGGATATCGATGTCGACTTCGAGCATGAGCGGCGCGAGATCGTCATGCAGTGGGTCTACGAGACCTATGGTCGCGACCACAGTGCGCTGTGCTCGACGGTGGTGCGCTATCACACCAAAGGTGCGGTCCGCGATATCGGCAAGGCCCTCGGCCTGCCCGAGGACGTCACCAAGATGCTCTCGTCCCAGGTCTGGGGCCACGGCGAAGGCATCGACGAAACCCGCGCCCGGGAGCTCAATCTCAACCTGGCTGATCGCCGGCTGCGGTTGACGCTCGAACTCGCGCAGCAACTCGAGGGTACACCACGCCACCTGTCGCAACATCCGGGCGGCTTCGTTCTGACCAACGACCGGCTCGACGACCTGGCGCCGATCGAGCCGGCCCGCATGGTCGATCGTCAGGTCATCGAGTGGGACAAGGACGACATCGACATTCTGAAGTTCATGAAGGTCGACGTCCTGGCCCTCGGCATGCTCACCTGCATGAAGCGCAGCTTCGATCTGCTGGCCGAACACAAGGGGATGACCCTCGACCTGGCCACCATCCCGGCCGAAGACCCGGCGATCTACGCCATGATCCGCAAGGCGGACACGATCGGCGTCTTCCAGATCGAGAGCCGCGCCCAGATGTCGATGCTGCCCCGCATCAAACCGCGCACCTTCTACGACCTGGTCGTCGAGGTCGCCATCGTGCGGCCCGGCCCCATCCAGGGCGACATGGTCCACCCTTATCTCCGCCGCCGCGAAGGTAAGGAACCGGTCGAGTTTCCAACGCCCGAGCTCGAGCGCGTGCTCGGCAAGACCTTGGGTGTTCCGCTGTTCCAGGAGCAGGCCATGCAGGTCGCCATGGTCTGCGCCGGCTTTTCCGCCGGCGAGGCCGATCAGTTGCGCCGCGCCATGGCCACGTTCAAGCACACCGGCGGCGTCAGCAAGTTCGGCGACAAGCTGATCGGGGGAATGATCGCCAACGGCTACACGCCGGAATTCGCGGCCACCACCTTCAAGCAACTGGAGGGCTTCGGCAGCTATGGCTTCCCCGAGAGCCACGCCGCCAGCTTTGCGCTCATCGCCTACGCCTCGAGCTGGATGAAATGCCATCATCCCGATGTCTTTTGCTGCGCGCTGCTCAACTCCCAGCCGATGGGTTTCTACCTGCCGGCCCAGATCGTGCGCGATGCCCGCGACCATGACGTTGAGATCCGCCCCGTCTGCATCAATGCCAGCCGGTGGGACTGCACGCTGGAGCCGATTGGCGAGGATGGAGCCTTTGCCGTCCGCCTCGGCCTGCGCCTGGTCAAGGGCCTGGCCAATGCCGACGCAGCCGCGATCGCCGCGGCCCGAGCCGACGAGCCCTTCGCCTCCATCGACGATCTTTGGCACCGCGCCGGCGTGCCGGCGGCATCGCTCGTCCAGCTCGCCGAGGCCGATGCCTTCCGTCCCAGCCTGGGCCTGGCGCGCCGCGAGGCTTTATGGGCGCTCAAGGGCCTGCGTGACGAACCCTTGCCGCTCTTTGCGGCCGCCTCGGCCCGCGAGCGGCAGACAGTGTCGGAAATTCACGAGCCTGCCGTGGCGCTGCGGTCGATGACGGCCGGCCGGGAGGTGGTCGAGGACTATGGCCATGTTGGTCTCACCCTGCGCAACCATCCGCTCTCGTTCCTGCGGGCCGACCTTGCCCGGCGTCGTATTGTCACCTGCGCCGAGGCGATGCAGGCGCGCGATGGCCGCTGGCTGGAATCGGCGGGCCTCGTCCTGGTCCGCCAACGCCCCGGCTCGGCCAAGGGCGTGATGTTCCTGACCATGGAAGACGAGACCGGCGCTGCCAATGTCGTGGTCTGGGTCAAGGTGTTCGAGAAATTTCGTCGCGTGCTGCTCTCCTCCTCGATGCTGAGCGTCAGGGGCAAGATTCAGCGTGAGGGCGAGGTGGTCCACCTCGTCGCGCATCACCTCACCGACCTCTCGGGGGAACTCGCCAGCGTCGGCAATCGCGATGTGGCGTTTCCGCTTCCGCATGGGCGGGGCGATGAAGCCCATCATGGCGGCCCAGGCATCGATCCGCGCAGCCTGCCCAAGGGCTTCAGACCACGTGACCTTGTCGACCCCACATTGCAGGTCGATCCTATCAAAGTGAAGACGCGGGACTTCCGGTAGATTCCTGATCGCCGGTGACGCCAATCTCTTGTGAGGACCAACTGTCGATTCAGACCGTCCTCGGGGTGGCGGCAATTTAGCCGCCCCCACCGTCTATTTGCCGTTACACAATTGCGATAGTCTTCCACTCAGATGTGTTCACAGTGAACCAGGTTCCGGTGGAGGAATATCTTGAAGGTTTTTCAGATCATCGGGGTGGGCCTGCTTGTCGGACTTGTTGTCTGGATCGTGGCTGTTTTCGCGTTCGGCATCGGCCGTCAGGCCGTCCCCGACGTGCTCGGCCTTGGCAGCGGATTCGAGGGCAACCTTCAACTCCCGGCCCAAGAGATCATCGCCACCTTGAACGCCGCTCGTGAGAAGATGCTCGGCATCAACGCTTTTGGCGGGCTGCTCCGGCTGTCAGGCGATATCGCCGGCTGGCTGAGCTTCGCGGCCACGGCGGCGATCACTCTCATCGTTGGCTCCTATGGCCGAGCTCCCGCTGCGGGTGGCGCGCCTGCGGATACGACGGGCCTTCCGGCGCGTAGCCTCCGGCTGATCGGTTTTCTCGCTGCCCTCGCCGCCATGTTGACGGCCTTCGGCAGCCTCGCCGTGGCGAACTCTCAAGACTACATCAAGCGGGCTGAAACGCTGCACACTGCACTTGTCTCGGCGCGCGCGGATGTGACCGCCGCGAAGACGCCGGACGAGGCCCAGGCGGTTCTCGACCGGATCACGCTCCTGGCCAACCAGTGAGTGCAACGCGGCTCGCGGGGGCGCTGCTCCTCTGCCTGCTGCTGGCAGGCTGCGAGGACACGGCCGAGCGGCAATATGGTGGGCTAGAACGATTTGGGCTCCTAGAGTGGCCACCCGATCATCCGGTGCTGCTGGCGGCCATCGATCTCGTCAACGATATTCTTCCCGCGGATGCGCAGAAGTTCTCGGCAGGCTGGGTGCCGGGGCAGAACAGCGGTGTTCCGGTATACGCAGTCAGGTCGCAGCTGGGGCCCACGGAGATCATGTCGACGTTCAGCGAATGCGGTTGCGTTGTGGTCCAGGCAAGTGCTCTCGACGCGTGGTTTGCGGACAAGGTCGGCACCGGAACCGCTTTGCTCACCATCGAGCCTGCTCAAATCCTCGCCTATATGCTGCTGCATGAGGCGGGGCACATTGCACGTGATGCCGCCGTCGCCGACGCTACCGAAGCGGGGTCCACGCAAGGCGGGTACAACCTTGATGAGACCGTGCAAAAACAGCGCGAGGAGGACGCGGATGAATTCGCAGCCTCCGCGATCAAGTTGGGATTGGAGGCCGGCGGCGATCGCGGCTACGCTGCGGCACAGATTTCATTGGCACTCACGAACCTGTCCTGGAATCTCACCGCGCACCGCCTTTTGGATGATTTCGGCGGCACGGTTCTGCGCAAACCATCGCTGTTCTGGGATCGCGGCCTGTCGCACCCGAATCTCGAGTGGCGCGTCCTCGTCGTCAACGACCTCATCGCGGGCACAGACACGACGCATAAGCTGCTGACGGAATTCGAGGCGGCGCGATCCCAAGGGACGGACGGGATATTATGGCAGGCGCCGCAATCCAACTGACCAGGCTGCTTGCGGTTTTTGGTCTGGCCGGCATGCTCGCGTCCTGTGACGACCCGTACGGCCCGGCAGCGTTTCTCAAACGGTACGATCTCGAGCCGACCTCGGCCGAACAGGCTCTCGTCGAGGCTGCCGCGACCGCAGCTAATTCCGTGCTGGTGTCTATTGACGGCGGCTGGGCGTTCGAGTTCGGCGGTGTGACCTCGACTGTCCCTTCACCCGTCCCAATCCTTCTCTTATCGAACCGCAACCTCGCGCCGAACGTGGATGTGATCGACGTGCCCGAGGGGTGCCGCTGCGTGCTCATCCAGGCCTCGGCGATCCGTAAATGGCTGGATGTCGCTCGCGATGCAAACGGATATGGCGATCCGTTCGACGAAACTTTTGCCCTCGCGTTCATGCTGCTGCACGAGATGGGCCACATCGCCGAAGAGGACTATGTTGATCGCGAGGGAAAGCCCGACCCGGATGGCAAGCTTGCCAAGCAGCGCGAAGAACGCGCCGACGCCTTCGCCGAGAAAGCCTTGCGAGCGGCGCTTGGTGGTTCAGGTGAGGCGGTCCAGGTCGCGCAATCGATCGTCGCCAACCTCAATGTGCTGGCCTTCAACGTCTACTACGCGAACGCGCTCTCGCAGGGCCTGTCGGAGTTAATGTGCCTCACGTCTACGCTTTACTGGGACATGGGATATTCACACCCCAACCTGGTATTTCGGATGATGACGATGGCTGGGAAATTCGTCCCCAGCCCGCAGACCGCGCAGATCGTTGCAGAGTTTGTCGACTGTCGCGGCAAGCCGGAAAGCTATTTCGAGATTCTGAAGTAAGAGCCTCAGGGTGAAGGTCGCTGACGTCAAACGAAAATGGGGCGCGACAAATTGATAGCCCTACGGCTCGTGTCGCTGCTTCATTTCAGAGATCAACCGCCTCCCGCGCTCCCAGCCACGGGCCTCATTCGGTGCCCTTGCGAATGGTCTCAGCGGCGAGCGAACCCTCCGGAAGCGGCCGCAGCAATTCCGCCTCCGGCTTGGTCAGATAGACCCAGGCCGCCCAGTCGTCCGGCTTGAGCACCACCACCTGCCGATCATGGTATGGCTTGATGTCCGGCCCGGGTTCCGTGGTCAGCATGGCGAACGACGCCGCGTGATTGCCCTGGGCCTCACGCCAGATCCCGGCAATGGCCAGGAACGGGGCACCATTGAGCGTGAAGCGGTGCTTTGTCTTTGGGTATTTCGTGCCGGTGAACTCGAAAAAGCCCGAGGCCGGAATGAGACAGCGTTTGCTGTTGGAAAAGTTGCGACCATCGGAACGGAAGTTGAAGACCGGGCCGCGCTTGGGCTGATCCGATGGCAGCCCGAAACTCATGGGCTCCAATGCAATCTCATTGTCATTTGCGGTCGCCCGCATCACTGGTGCCATATCGCTGATGCGAATCTCGTCGGCCTCGCGCAGGTCGAGGTCGGTCTGCTGCGTTGGAATGTTCAATTCCAGCGCCTGCATCATCTTGACGTATTCGACCCACTTCACGTGCTGTTCGTATGCATTGCACATGGTGATCACTCTATCGCGGGACGCGGCCGAATTCGAGACCGAGCCGCGCCGAAAAGCGGCAAGCACCGGGCCTGCAAGGCGCACAATCGGAAACCCTGCGCTCCGACTTTGCGGTTTTGCGACTTTACGGGGGAAAGCCTTCCCCCTGGTCGGCACTCTCGTTGCCGACGCACCCCCTTCTGCGGGGAGACCCCGCAACGCCCCCTTAGAGTGAGAGTGCGGACCGGGTTTGCCGTGACGGGTTGAGGGCTGGAGGAGAGGCCTCCGGCGCCCGTCGCGGAGAACCGCGATGTCCAGACATCACCGAAATGCGCGCGCCGGAGCCGACCGGACGAGCCTTTATGATGACATCACCGACAAGATCATCGCCGAGTTGGAAGCCGGCCGCGTTCCCTGGGTGCAGCCATGGGGCACGGCAGCGGCGAAGGCGCCGCTCGCCATGCCCAGGAACGTCGCAACAGCTCGGCACTACACCGGCATCAACGTGCTCCTCCTGTGGGGCGCCGTGATCGAGCACGGCTTTCCCAGCCAGGGCTGGCTTACCTTCCGCCAGGCCCTGTCCCTCGGCGGCAACGTCATGAAGGGCGAACACGGCACCACCATCGTCTATGCCGACCGCTTCGTCCCCGACGACGAAAAGCAGCGCGCCGAAGAGACCGGCGAGGAAGCGGCGGCCATTCCGTTCCTCAAGCGCTACACCGTCTTCAACGCCGCCCAATGCGAGGGTCTGCCCGGGGACGTGGCGATCGCCGCGCCGCCGCCGCCGCCCGGCCAGATCGAGCCCCAGGTGGAAGCCCTCATCAAGGCGACCGGCATCGCCTTCCGCATCGGTGGTGACCGGGCCTTCTATGTGCCGGCTGAGGACTATGTGCGGGTGCCGCCGCCGGCCGCCTATTTCGAACCGATCAACTGGCACCGCACGGCGCTGCACGAATTGGGCCACGCCACCGGCCACGCGTCGCGGCTCGGCCGGGATCTCGGCGGTTCGTTCGGCACCAGGAAATACGCCTTCGAGGAACTGGTCGCCGAGATGAACGCGGCGTTCTGCTGCGCCTCGCTCGGCATCGTGCCGACCGTGCGCCACGCCGACTATCTCGGCTCCTGGCTCGACGTGCTGCGCGAGGACAACCGCGCCATCGTCTGGGCCGCCAGCCAGGCCAGCAAGGCCGCCGACTGGCTGCTCGCCTTCCTTCCGGAAACCGACGCCATGGTCGAGACGGACCAGCCCGAGATCGACAGGAGGGCGGCATGATCCTCCTGACCGATGAACTGCGCCAGCGGCTCGTCGCCAATGGGCGCGATTCCGAAGCCGATCACGTTCCCGCGGTGAAATTCTTCAACCCGTTGGGCGAAGGGGTCTGGCTCGCCACCGAATTGGCTGCGGACGGCGACACCCTATTCGGCCTCGCCGACCTCGGCTATCCGGAGCTCGGCAGCTTCTCGCTCCTCGAGATGACCGCGGTCCGCCTGCCCTTCGGCATGGGCATCGAGCGCGACATCCTGTTTGCCACCGACCTGCCGCTTTCGGTCTGGGCCGAGGCCGCCCGCCAGGCGGGAAGCATCCGCGCAGCCGAGCGCATCCTCTTTTCCGTTGCCGGACCTCACCGGGACAGCGCCTGACGTGCCTCCCCCTGAAATCCGGAAAGCCGCCGACGCGCAAAGCCGTGTCGGCGGCTCTGTGCCCCCGCGGGTCTCTCTCGCGCGGCGCCGTCCTCAGAGTGAGAGGGCGGCGCCGCTTTTCGCGACGGGTTTGAGGTCGAGAGAGTCTCGGCCGCCCGTCGCGGAGTAATCACCATGGCGACCGCCAAGCAGAAGATCACCCTCAACGCCTCGCGCGACATCCCCTTCAACAAGCTGATGCTGAGCCAGTCCAATGTCCGGCGCATAAAGCGCGGGGAAACCATTGAGGACCTCGCGGCCTCGATCGGCCGGCGCGGCTTGCTCCAGAGCCTCAACGTCCGGCCGGTGCTGGACGGCGAGGGCAACGAGACCGGCATGTTCGAGGTGCCCGCCGGCGGGCGCCGCTATCGCGCCCTCGAACTCTTGGTCAAGCAGAAGCGCATGGCCAACACCGAGCCGGTGCCCTGCGTCGTCACCGACGCCAACAGCGTCGTGCCGATCGAGGAAGACTCGCTGGCCGAGAACTTTCAGCGCGAGGATCTCCATCCCCTCGACATGTTCCGCGCCTTCCACACCCTCGTCGACCAGGGCGCCAGCCACGAGGAGATCGGCGCACGCTTCTTCGTCTCTGCCACCTTTGTCCAGCAGCGCCTGCGGCTCGCCAAGGTCTCGCCCAGGCTGCACGAGGTCTATGAGCAGGACGGCATGACGCTCGAGCAGCTCATGGCCTTCACCGTGACCGAGGATCATGCCCGCCAGGAACAGGTCTGGGAGGCGCTCGAAAACTCCTGGTCCAAGGAGCCGCAGCAGATCCGGCGCATGCTGACCGAAACCACGGTTCGGGCCGGTGATCGTCGGGCACTGTTCGTCGGTATCGACGCCTATGTCGCCGCCGACGGCGTCGTGCTGCGCGACCTGTTCGAGGCCGACAATGGCGGCTGGCTGCAGGATCCGGCACTGCTCGACCGCCTTGTCGGCGACAAGCTCAAGTCGACCGCCGACGAGATCGCGGCCGAAGGCTGGAAGTGGATCGTCGTCGATATCGATCTGCCCTATGGCCATACGCACGGCCTGCGCACGCTCGCCGGCACGCCTGCCGACCTGACCGAGGACGAGCGGGCCGAACGAGAGGCCCTCCGCGCGGAATACGATCGGCTGGAAACCGAGTATGGCGAAGCCGACGAATTGCCCGATGCGGTCGATCAGCGCCTGGGCGAAATCGAAGCCGCGCTCGAGGCCTTCGAGGGACGGCCGATGAGCTACGATCCCGCCGAAATCACCCGCGCCGGCGCTTTCGTCAGCATCGACCGCGATGGCGGTCTGGTTGTCGATCGCGGCTATGTCCGTCCCGAGGACGAGGCCCCGGAGGTGGTTGAGGGCGACGGCGCTGAAGCCGGCGGCGAGACGGGCGGTGATGACGCCGATGGCGAGCCCGTGGTTCGTCGCACCACCATCACCATCGGTGCCCAGGCCTCCGAGCCCGACGAGGAAGAAGGCGACAGCATCAAGCCGCTGCCCGAGCGCCTGGTGATCGAACTCACCGCGCATCGCACGCTCGCCCTGCGCAATGCCGTTGCCGAGAATCCGCATGTGGCGATCACGGCGCTGCTGCACCGCCTCGTCCTCGACTGCTTCGGTCAGCGTTCCTCGACCGGCTGCGTCGAGGCCTCGGTCCGGCACATTCATCTCTCGGCCCAGGACGCAGGCCTCAAGGACAGCCCCTCGGCCAAGGCGGTCGATGAGCGTCATGAGGCGTGGAAGGGCGATATCCCGCTGGGTGACGATGACGCCCTGTGGACCTGTCTCGACGGTCTGGATGACGCCAGCCGGCAGGCGCTGCTCGCCCATTGCGTCAGCTACGGGATCAACGCCCTCTACGAGCGGCCCAATCCCTATAGCGGCAGCGGCGTTTCCCAGCACGGGCTCGACCAGCGCCTGCGCGAAGCCGATCGGCTCTCCCATGCCACCGGACTCGACATGGTGGATGCCGGCTGGCGCCCGACGGTCGACAACTATCTGGGCCGCGTCACCAAGGCCCGCATCCTCGAGGCGGTCCGCGAAGGAGCCGGCGAGCGTGGGGCCCAGCTCATCGACCATCTGAAGAAGGGCGACATGGCCAAGGAGGGGGAACGCCTGTTGGCCGACAGCGGCTGGCTGCCCGAACCGCTGCGCCTGATCGGGGATGACGCAGCCGCCGACCGGACGGCCGAGGAGGACGCGGCACTGCCGGAATTCCTCGCCGGCGATGACGCGGACAGCCCGGCCGCTTCCGATGACGAAACCGCCCACGCGGTCGCTGCCGAATAATCCCATCGGCGGGGCGGCTTCGGTCGCCCCGTCCACTCTCACCTCACGGCCCGGCGTCCTGCCGGGCCTTTTTCGTTTCAGGAGACCATCATGTCCGCCCATATCGTCTATGACACCGCGCCACTGGGCGCGTTGATCCGCTATTCGGACGGCACGCCGAAACCCCCGGCGCGCTTCGCCAAGAAACTTGCCGCCTGGGAACGGCGCAACGGCCTCGGCCGTCTCGTCCGCAAGGAGCCGCCGCGTGACCGGCCGGCCTATTGCGCGCCGGCGTCGATTATTCTGAACGAAGGCAATTTCGCCGCCGGCAGCGTCATCCTCGTCACCGTCATGCGCGAGCACAGCCTCGACAGCGATCTCCGCTTCGAGATCGTCGAGCGGCCCAGCATCGGCACGGTCCGCGTCCTTCTGCCGGTCGCCGACAATCTCGAGCTCCTACATCTCGCCGACAGTCGCGAGACGGCCGAACTGTGGCTGGCCAAGCACCGGCATGGCCAGGCGCGGATCGAGGACGTGACGGCCGACGAGATCGGCGCCGATGTCGTCGAGGGCCGCGCCGCGGCGTGAGCAGCGCACCGGCATGGCGGCGCGCATAGACCATCAATCCACCAACCAAGGCCCGGGCTCCGACAGGAGCGCCGGGCCGCTTGCATTTTGAGGAGCAGCACAATGGCCGACTTCACCATCGAAACCACCTACCGACTGCCGGTGTTCCGGCAGGTCAGCTATGCCGCCGACACGCCCGAAGCGGCCTGCCGCCTGGCCATCGCGGACACCGACTGGTCTGGACAGCAGGAGGACTACGAGTCCTCCGGCGAGACCTACGTTACCGGCATCTGGGACGGCGCCAAGGCGGCCTGTCGCGGGCCGGCTATTCCGGTCCCTCCGCATTTCGGGGAGACCGTCCAGCGCCAGGCCGCGCATTTCGAACTCATGCTCGGACTGCTCAAGATCATGGTCAGCGACGCGAAGGCCGGCCGCACGACCGCTCCGGAATGGTTCGCCAAGTCCGAATGGGCGATCGCCCTGGGCGAGGCCATTCTCGATGGTGCGCGCGGTCCCGACCGGCCGGCCGATCTGCCGCGGTCGCGCCATGTGCTCGCCGAATTGCAGGAGGACCGGGTGCGCGACGGGATCCCGGTAATCCTAGAGTCGGACGAGCGCTTCGCCGGCCTCACGGCGGATTCAGTAACCGACGCCGACATCCACGCTGCCTGCCTCGCCGTTGCCGCTTCCATGAACCTTTCCGAGGAGATCGGTGCAGCCGAATTCAGCGCCGCTCTCATCGCGCTGCGGCACGCAAGCGGTCCGGGTGCGTGATGTTCGGCGCCCCAGAGTGAGAGGGCCGGCCAGAACGGACGAGCCGATGCTTTCCCGAGAGGGTGGCCGGCCTCGCCCCTTGCATCGCACGGCGATGCCTCGGCGCTGCCCGTCGGCGTCGTGCCCAACCCTGAAATCAACCGCAGGCCCCGGCCTGCTCAACCGCCAGGAGGTTCTCATGGCCGATCGTGTTTCCGCGTCGATCGTATTGGGTGGAACGATCACCGCATCAGACTATGCCGAGCTTTCGGAAATCATCGCAGATGAGCGTCTGTCGACCGAGTGGGACGGCCCGACCTACGCGCCGGATCACCGAGTCGTCGGCGAACCGCTCAGTCTTTACGCCCACGAGGTCGCGTGGGGGAGCTTCGACACTTTGGAGGCGTGGTGCGTCGAAAAGAAGATACCCTTCACCAGGTGGTCAGGTGCCTATGCCGGCCAATGGGGCGCTGAACGGGTCGTGTTCACCGGCGCGGGAGCACCCACGTCCTACGCTGTCGACGAAGAGGACTATGTCGTCATCGACAGGGGCACGGTTCACCAGCTCGGCTCGATAGACGCGATCCTCGCGCATTTCGACGCTGCCGACGCCAGGATCCCGCCGCTACTCGTCGAAGGAGATCCCCAGCAATCGTCGAACGGCGCAGCCGGGGGCGGTGCATGATGTATCTCCACTATCTCTACCTCCACGTCCATGTCTGGGACAGCAATCGGACCGTCATCCGCGCGGCCTGGCGCAAAATGGCGTGCCATGATCGCCGCGATCCGGCGAAGCGCGACGCTCGCAAACGCTTCTACCGCGAGATGCTCCGCCATCACGCCAACGACCAGAACCTGGTCTCGGAATTCCGGCTGTAACGCCGATCTACCTTTTCCCCAACCCACGCCCGGTCATCGCGCCGGGCTTTTCCTTTTCAGGAAGCTCCCATGGCCGATTACTTCACCCACTTCTCGTGCCTCTTCGACGTCGGCACGGCCGCGAACGCGACGCGCGCGATCGACATCTACGAGACGGCCGTTCTCGACGGTGACCCCGATCATCCCCTGTCCGATGGTTTCTCGGCGTCGATCGACGACGAGGCCGGCGGCACCACGCTGTGGATCTCCGACGACGCCTCCGGCGATCCCGAATGCGTCATCGCCTTCGTGCTGCTCTGTGCCGAAGCCTTCGACCTCAAGGGGCTTTGGGGATTCGAATATGCCAATACCTGCTCGCGCCCACGCCTCGACGCCTATGGCGGCGGTGCGCACGCCATCGATCTGGGCGCCCGCAAATCCATCGGCTGGGTCAGCTCCTACGAATGGCTGACCACTGTGCTTGCCGGAGGTGATCCCGATGCCTGAGATCATCGAAACCACGGTCTATCGCCTCGACGAACTGCCCGAGGCAGCACGAGGCAAGGCACGCGCCTGGTATCGCGAGGGCGCCTTCGACCACGACTGGTACGAATTCGTCTATGACGACTTCGAACGCATCTGCGCCATCCTCGGCGTCGAGCTCAGCACCACTCGCGTTCCGCTCTATGGTGGCGGCACTCGCCAGAAACCCTGCATCTGGTTCTCGGGCTTCTGGAGCCAGGGCGACGGCGCCTGCTTCGAGGGCCGCTACCGACACGCCAAGAGAGCGCCACGCCACATCCGCGACCACGCGCCCGAGGATGGCGAGTTGCACAGAATTGCCGACGCGCTGCAGGCGATCCAGCGCCGCAACTTCTACCAGCTTCATGCCGGCATCTCCCATCGCGACCGCTACTACCACGAATACACCATGGCGATCGCCGTCGACCGCGACAGTCCGACCTGGCAGGACATGACCGTCGATGCGGAGGAAGCCGTCACGGAGGCGCTGCGCGATCTCGCTCGCTGGCTCTATCGCCAGCTCGAGCGTGAATACGAATATCTGACTTCCGACGCGGTGGTCGACGAGGCGATCCTCGCCAACCAATACACTTTCACCGCGAGCGGCCGCCGTTTCGGCTAGGTGCCGCCACGCCCGCATGGTTGGTGCCAGCGTCTTCCCCCGGGCCATGCCCGTCTCCCCGATCCGTTGCGCCCGCAGGTCTGGACGCGGCGGCCCCGCTGTCAACGGGCAAGCCGTTCCCCCATCGCCGGCAATGGGTGACAGCGGGGCCTCGGCCGCATCCGACCACGCGCGCCATCGCAACGGATCGGAGTCGATGGCCATGTGCAGGGTTCTCAACAAGCATCACGCGGGCGTGCCGGCGGGCGCCGTCTATATCGGCCGCGGCTCGAAATGGGGCAATCCGTTCCGGATCGGCCCCGATGGCGACCGCGCCACCGTCATCGCGAAATACGAGCGCTGGCTCGCCGATCAGCACGATCTGCTGCGGGCGCTCGACGAGTTGCGCGGACGCGATCTCGTCTGCTTTTGCGCGCCGCTGCCATGCCACGGCGACCTGCTGCGCCGGCTCGCCAATGCGACGCGCGACGAACGCATCGCGTGGTGGCGCGCGGTGAAGGCCGCGGCGTGACGAGAGGGAGAGGCAGGCCGGGACGGGTTTGAGCCGGCGCGGTCCAGAGAGAGCGCCGCGCGGCTCGATCCTCTCCCGCTCTCCGAGGTTCCTGCCATGACCATGATCTCGCCCGCTGCGGCGGCACCCGCCGCCGCACTGCTCCCGCTCGCCGAAACCGATGCCGCCAGCGCCATCTTCGCCGGTGCCGGCCTGTTGCTGCCCCATCTCGAACGCGGCGAACGCATCGATGCGCCGAAGTTGCGCGCCGCGATGGAAGATGCCTTCGGCGCTTCCGATGCCACCGGCGCCTGGGACTGGAAGCAGGCCTATGAGGCCTGCGAGGCCGCCACGGTCCTCTTCCTCCGGAAATACGGAAAGGCGCTCTTCCGCAAAGCCGCCTCGGCGGATGCACGGCTTTCCGCCGTCTCGAAGATCGCCGGGCTCCTGCCGACGCATACGCGCCGCTCCGAAGAGGCGCAGACCTTCCAGCAGTTCTCGACACCGATCCCACTCGGCCTCGTCGCCGCGACAGCCGCCGCCATCACGCCGGCCGACCGCGTGCTCGAGCCCTCCGGCGGCACCGGGCTGCTCGCCATCCTCGCCGAGATCGCCGGCGGCTCGCTCGTCCTCAACGAGCTCGCCGAGACGCGAGCAGCGCTCCTTTCCTCCCTCTTTCCGGCCATCCCCGTCACCCGCTTCGACGCGGCCCAGATCGACGACCATCTCGATGCCGGCGCCGTGCCCAGCGTCGTGCTGATGAACCCGCCATTCTCGGTCATGGCCAATGTCGAGGGCCGCGTCGCCGATGCAGCCTGGCGTCACATCGCCTCGGCGCTGGCGCGCCTGGCGCCCGGCGGCCGGCTGGTGACCATCACCGGCGCTAACTTTGCCCCGGACAGTCCGGCCTGGACCGCCGCCTTCACCCGCCTGCAGGAGCGCGGCCGCGTGGTCTTTTCCGCCGCCATCGATGGCGCCGTCTATGCCAAGCATGGCACGACCTTTTCGACACGCCTCACCGTCTTCGACCGGATGCCGGCGGACGATCCCGCCGTCTTCCCGGCGGCTCTCGGCGTCGCGCCGGACGCTGCGACACTGCTCGACTGGGTCGGCGCGCTCGTACCGGCACGGCTGCCGGTCACCATACCCGCAGCAGCGATCCCCACCTCCTCTTCGGCCGCACCGCGCACCGCGCGGGGTTATCTTGCCCGCGCAGCGGGGACGACACCGCGCGCCGCGATCGTGGATCCCGAAGCCGTCGAGCTCGCCTATGAGGCAGTCGGCTGGCATCCCGCCGAAGGCGGCCGCATCAGCGATGCGATCTATGAGGATTACGGACTTCAGGCGATCCGTATTTCCGGCTCTCAGGCGCACCCGACGCAACTCGTGCAATCGGCCGCGATGGCCTCGGTCGCGCCGCCCAAGCCCAGCTATCGGCCTCGCCTTCCCATGAATGTTCTCGGCCTGCTCTCGGACGCGCAGCTCGAAACCGTCATCTATGCCGGCGAGGCCCATGCCGAATATCTCGCCGGCGCCTGGACCGTTGACGACACCTTCGATGTGGTGAGTGCCGCAGCCGATGACGCCGCAAGCGCCGTTCGCTTCCGCCAAGGCTTTTTCATCGGCGACGGCACCGGCGTCGGCAAGGGCCGGGAATCCGCTTCCATCATTCTCGACAACTGGATGCTGGGTCGCCGCAAGGCGGTCTGGATTTCGAAGTCCGACAAGCTGATCGAGGACGCGCAGCGCGACTGGTCGGCACTTGGCATGGAGCGGTTACTGGTCACGCCGCTGTCGCGCTTCCCGCAGGGCAAGCCGGTCGTGCTGCCCGAAGGCATCCTGTTCACCACCTATGCCACGCTGCGCTCCGATGATCGCGGCGAGAAGGTTTCGCGGGTCAAGCAGATCGTCGAATGGTTGGGTCCGGATTTCGACGGAGTGATCATTTTCGACGAGGCCCATGCCATGCAGAATGCCGTCGGCGGCAAGGGTGAACGGGGCGATGCCGCCCCCTCGCAGCAGGGCCGCGCGGGCCTGGGGCTCCAGCATGCCCTGCCGAATGCCCGTATTGTCTATGTCTCCGCCACGGGCGCCACCACGGTTCACAATCTCGCCTATGCCCAGCGGCTCGGCCTCTGGGGCGGCGAGCACTTTCCATTTTCGACGCGGGCCGAGTTCGTCGAGGCGATCGAGGCCGGCGGCGTTGCAGCCATGGAAGTGCTGGCCCGCGATCTGCGGGCGCTCGGCCTCTATACCGCCCGTTCGCTATCGTTCACGGGCGTCGAATACGAGCTGCTCGAGCACGAGCTGACCCCCGAGCAGGTCCGCATCTATGATGCCTATGCTGGCGCGTTCGGCATCATCCACAACAATCTCGATGCGGCGATGCAGGCCGCCAACATCACCGGCAGCACCGGCACGCTCAATGCTCAGGCCAAGTCCGCGGCCCGCAGCGCCTTCGAGTCGGCCAAGCAACGCTTCTTCGGCCATCTCCTGACGTCGATGAAGACGCCGACGCTGATCCGCTCGATCACCCGCGATCTCGAGGACGGCCATGCCGCCGTCATCCAGATCGTCTCGACCGGCGAGGCGCTGATGGAACGCCGGCTCTCCGAACTGCCGACCGAGGAATGGAACGACGTTCGCGTCGACATCACGCCGCGCGAATACGTCCTCGACTATCTCGCCCATTCCTTCCCGGTGCAGCTCTACGAGCCGTTCACGGATTCGGAGGGCAATCTGTCGTCGCGGCCTGTCTATCGCGATGGCCAGCCGGTCGAGAGCCGCGAGGCCGTCGCACGGCGCGACGAGCTGATCGCGAGGCTCGCCAGCCTGCCGCCCGTTCCCGGCGCGCTCGACCAGATCGTTCAGCATTTTGGCACCGACATCGTGGCCGAGGTCACCGGACGCTCCCGCCGCATCGTGCGCAAAAGCGACCGTCTGATCGTCGAGAACCGCGCCGGCTCGGCCAATCTCGCCGAGACGCAGGCCTTCATGGATGACCAGAAGCGCATTCTGGTTTTCAGTGACGCCGGAGGCACGGGTCGCAGCTATCATGCCGAGCTCTCGGCCCGGAACACGCGGCTGCGCGTCCACTATCTGCTGGAGGCGGGCTGGAAGGCCGACACCGCAATCCAGGGCCTTGGCCGCACCCATCGCACCAACCAGGCGCAGCCGCCGCTGTTCCGGCCCATCTCGACCAATGTGAAAGCTGAGAAGCGCTTCCTGTCCACGATCGCCCGACGTCTCGACACGCTGGGCGCCATCACGCGCGGCCAGCGCCAGACCGGTGGCCAGGGCTTGTTCCGCCCCGAGGACAATCTCGAAAGTCACTATGCCCGCGACGCGCTGCGCCAGCTCTATCTGCTGATCGTGCGCGGCAAGGTCGAGGGCTGCACCCTCGAGCGCTTCGAGGCGGCGACGGGCCTCAAGCTGATGGATGCCAACGGCATCAAGGATGAACTGCCGCCGATCACCACATTCTTGAACCGCCTCCTCGCTCTGACCATCGAGCTGCAGGGCGTCCTGTTCGGCGCCTTCGAGCAATTGCTCGCCGCGCGTATCGAGGGCGCCATCGCCTCCGGCACATATGACGCAGGGCTCGAGACGCTCCGCGCCGAGAGCTTCGTCGTTACCGACCGGCAGATCATCTACACCCACCCGCGCACCGGCGCCGAAACCCGGCTGCTGACCATCACCGAGCGCCGGCGCAACCGGCCGGTCACACTCGATGCGGCCTTCGATCATCTCCATGATCGGCGCGCCGTGCTGCTCATCAACCAGCAGTCGGGACGCGCGGCGGTGCAGATCCCGACCACCAGTGTCATGCTGGACGATGGCGAAATCGAACGCCGAGTCAGGCTGATCCGGCCGATGGAAAGCCAGAACATGCCGCTCAAGGCCATGGGCGAAACCCGGTGGGTCGAGGCCGACCGGGAAGCCTTTGCCCGAGCCTGGACGGCGGAACTTGCCGAGGTGCCGGAGTTCACCGACGCGGTGCTGCATATGGTCACTGGCCTGTTGTTGCCGATCTGGCGGCGGCTGCCGACCGAGTCGACGCGCGTCTATCGGCTCCAGACCGACGCGGGCGAGCGCATCATCGGCCGCCGCGTTTCGCCCGCCTGGGCCGCCAACGCCACGACGACGGGCGTCCCATCGCTGTCGCCGGAGCAGGCTTTCGCGGCGTTGTTGGAAGGCCGGACGATCCTCGATCTCAGCGATGGCCTTCAGCTTCGCCGCTGCCGAGTCATGGGCGCCTGGCGCATCGAACTGTCGGGATTCACCGACACGATGCGCGAGCGGCTGAGCGCCTATGGCCTCTTTCACGAGATCATTTCGTGGAAGCTCAGGATGTTCGTGCCCACCGACGGCAACGGCCTCGCCGTGCTTGAACGCGTGCTCGACCGCTTTCCGATCCAGCGCGTCAGCGAGCGGGAGGCTCCATGATGCCAGGTCACGATGCCGCCGATCTCGCGCATCGTCTCGGCGAGCATGCCGAGGCAGTGTGCCGCCACTACCTCTCCAACGGCCGTCGATCCGGCAACTATTGGACTGTCGGCGATGTGCGCAACGCATCGGGCCGCTCCATGTTCGTCCGGCTCAGGGACTCCCCGAAGGGGCCACCCGGCAAATGGACCGACGCCGCCACGGGCGAGCATGGCGACCTGCTCGATGTGATCCGTGAATCTCTCGGTCTGGTCGACTTCCGCGACATCGCCGATGAAGCCCGGAGCTTTCTCGCCATGCCTCGTGCCGAGACAGAGCCTCGACAGGAGCGAACACGCGTCCCGGCGCCGACCGGATCGACCGAAGCGTCGCGCCGACTTGTCGCCATGTCGAAGCCCATCATCGCCACGCTGGTGGAAACGTATCTGCGCGGACGCGCCATTGCTACTCTGCACGGAACCGGAGCCTTACGCTTCCATCCCCACTGCTACTATCGGCCGGACGACTATGGACCGACCGAGACGTGGCCGGCGATGATCGCTGCCGTCACCGACCTTGACGGACGCCTGACCGGCGCGCACCGCACCTGGCTCGCACCGGACGGCAGCGGTAAGGCACCGGTCGACACGCCCAGACGGGCCATGGGTGACCTCCTCGGACACGCCGTCCGCTTCGGTGTACCCGGTAGTGTCATGGCTGCGGGCGAAGGCATCGAAACCACGCTCTCGCTCCGATGCGCCATGCCCGACATGGCAATGGCAGCCGCTCTTTCGGCAGCCCATCTCGCCGCCATCCTGTTCCCGCCGACGCTGGAACGGCTCTATGTCATCCGCGACAACGATCCGGCCGGTGACGGTGCCCGCGACTCTCTGATTCAGCGCGCCACCGATGCCGGGATCGAGGCGATCGTGCTGTCGCCCGCGATGGAGGACTTCAACGACGATCTCCGCCATCTCGGTCTCACCGCCCTCCGCGCCACGATCGCGGATCAGCTCATGCGCAGGGACCGCTTCCGCTATCTGAAGCAGGCGGCATGAGCCGGTAGGGGAAGCCCGACGCACGGACCCGTCGGTCTCGCATGGATAGGGACCCGCCGGTAAAGAGCCGCGACCCGGCCTTCGAGAGGGCGATCGGGCCCACAAACGGTCCGGCCAGGCAATGGTGGCGGCCGACTATTTTCCGGCGGCGGCTGCGCCGCCTTTCCATCGCGAGGCAAAATAGCCGGCCGCCGCCATCCTCCGCTGCCGCTCCGGCCCTCCGCTGCGCTGCGGGTGCCGGGCCGTCCCGCCCGTGGGCTTTCGTCGCCATGAAGGCCGCGAGGGTCGCGGTCCAGCCGACGGGAGCATCCCATGAGCGAGCACGACGACACCGAACCGCACCACGCCGCATCCCCGACCGATCACGTGCTGACCGAACTCCAGCTCTATGGCTGGCGCCCCTTTGCCGACGAGCCCGATCCGCGACCACTCCCCGATGGCGAACATGTCGCCGGAGCCGTGGCCGACATCTTCGACGCGCTCATCGCCACCCTGGCGGATACGCGCCTCGAACCCGACCTCGACGACCTGCTCTGGTCCGTCAGCAATGTCTTCCACCGCGCCGTGATGCGGATCGAACGCCAACTGGACGACAACGAGCAAGCCCAGCGACGCCTGCAGCGGGAACAGGACGGCACCGAGATCAAGGCAGTCGAACTCGAGACCCTCACCGCCCAGGGCCAGACCATGATCGAACGGCGCGACGCCTTCGAACTGATGCGCGACCAGGCGGCTGATCACTACGAGCAGCACACCGGATCGGCCTGGCGACCACGCACCGGATCGATGGTCAACCATCGGCACCTGACGTCGGCAATGATCGACAGCCGCGACTTCCTCGCCGCCCGCCGCAAGGCCGACACCGAGGTGATGTTGCCCGCCGGCCCGAAGATCGCTCTCACCGGCGGCCTCGACTTCAACGATCACCAACTCATCTGGGAGGTGCTCGACAAGGTCCACGCCAAGCACCCCGACATGGTGCTGATCCACGGCAAATCGCCGAAGGGCGCCGAACTGATCGCAGCCAAATGGGCAGACAATCGCAAGGTGCCGCAGGTCGGCTTCGCCCCGAACTGGGACAAGCACGGACGGTCAGCACCCTTCAAGCGCAACGACGCCATGCTGGACCTCCTGCCGATAGGCGTGATCGTCTTCACCGGAACCGGCATCCAGGACAACTTCGCCGACAAGGCCAGGAAGCTCGGGATTAATGCCTACGACTTCCGCACGCGGGGTGGCGCGTGAGCGCCCCCTTCCTCGCGAACAGCGCAAATAGCCCGTCACTTTCGCCGGGGTGCGGCACCCACGATCTGCACGTAGCGTTTCGACTTCAACCACGGAGCCGGAAATGAATGTCATGAAAGTCGAAGAGATCCCGCAATTCGTCCAGGACGTTATCGATCTCGGCATCGAGACTTGTGCGATTGGGCACCGAGGCTACTGCCTGGACGACAGCGCCTTCCTGAAGAACTGCAGTATGCGCTGCAGCCAGAACAACACCGCGTTGTGTCAAACTACGGCTACCGGGCGCATCTCAAGTTCCAGATCAACGCCTATCTCCGCTCCATCGACCGGTATCTGGACGAAGACGGCAACGACGTATGGCGCAAACCCAAATAGGGGCTGGCCCGACCTTACTCTCCCAATCTGCTTCAATAACCACGCGCCACGCGCTATACTGATCCTCGCGCCGTGGATGGTGGTGGTTGGCGCAGCCCGTCCTATCCATGCACGGAGACCGCCACCATGATCATCATCGCCATCCTCATATCGCTCGCCGGCATAGCCGCGCTCTGCTGGTTGCTCTTCAATCTCGCGGTGTTCGCCCTGCCGTTCTTCGCCGGTATCGCCGCCGGCACCTGGGCGCATCACACCGGCGCCGGCATTCCCGGCGCCATCATCGTCGGCGCCATCGCGGCGGCCCTGACCTTCGGCCTGTTCCAGCTCCTGCTCCTCGTGGCGCGACCGGCCTGGATCAAGCTGCTCGTCATACTCGCTTTCGTCGCACCGGCGGCGGTGGCAGGCTACTACGCCACGTTCGGCATCGTGAAGCTCACCATGGCATCCGAGACCTGGCAGCTCGCTTTCGCCATCGTCGGAGCGGTTGCGGTCGGCGTCACGGCCTTCATGCGCCTGACCATGATGACCCCGCCCGGACCAGCCGGACAGGGCATCGCGGGAGCCTCGTGACCGAAGGGCATTGGCAGCGACCACATCAGGCTGGACCCCTTACGTGCCCCGCCGCCCACGGGGTTGTCATGCAGCGCCCGAGTTGTATGCGCAGCGCCAGCATGTGGAACGCCATCAGCGGACCTCGAAAGCCCGCCAGGGCCGCAACACCGATCTTCACCCGGCCGAGCGAGGAAACCGAGTAGTGCATGGTTCGCCCTGGTGGGATAGCCCACGGAGCTGACATTCGGGCGGACCCGGGAGGGGGAGCGGAGCGCGCTGAGCCTGTGGGCCGGACCCCTTCAGTTGGTACGCGAGCCAGCCACGTTCTCCTTGCCTTGTTCTGCCTGTGTGACCGCTCCAATACGGCCTCTCATCTGGCTTGATCTGGCCGAAGACCGGCTTCGCCTCGATCGCCTATGGCGCAACAGCGCCGTCAAACTATCTTCCCCTCCCGGCTGCGCCGGGTTCCTCGCGAGACAAGATAGTTCTCCTTTGCTGTCGGAGCCCCTTCGGGGTGCGCCGTCGATCGCCTTCGGCCGGCCGATCGCCATCGAGACCGCAATGGTGCGGGCTCGAACCAGAAACCAAGGAGAACTATCATGGCTACCATCGGCACCTTCAAGAAGTCCGCCACCAACGAGTTCGTCGGCGAGATCGTCACCCTCTCCCTCCAGGCCAAGAACGTCCGCATCGCTCCCGATACCCGCGCCAGCGGCGAGAATGCCCCCAGCCACCGCGTCTTCGTCGGCCGGGTCGAGATCGGCGCAGCCTGGAGCAAGCAGTCCAACGAGGGCCGCGCCTACCTGGGCCTCAAGCTCGACGATCCGAGCTTCACCGCCCCGATCTACGCCAACCTCTTCGATGACGAGGAAGGCGACGGCTTCAGCCTGATCTGGTCCCGCCCGACCCGCCGCAACGGCGATTGAGGCTCCCCAATACCCCGCCCGGCTGGACCGGGCGGGGGTTTCACGTGACTCCGCCACGGGCCGAAGAACCTCGCTTTTTCGCGCTGGGGGCCGGCCGTTTCAGCAGGTCAGACGCTTCCACGCCGAGCGCTTTGGCCAGGCTGTCGACGACGTCGATGCCTGCTGCATAGACGCTGCGCTCGAGCGAACTGATATAGGTACGATCGATGCCCGCACGATGCGCGAGCTCTTCCTGCGACAGCCCTCGCGCCCGGCGCTGCGTCTTCAGATTGTGTGCCAGTATCTCTCGTATCTCCATGCCGGCGAGGACACGGCCTTGTAGAGAATTCTGCCACGGAGTATTCTCTACAGGACAATGGAGATGCCGCCTGCCGCAGGATCGATGGCTCTACTCGACGATCATTTCCTCGAACGCTCGATCAGGGCGCTCGCGTCAACACCGAGCGCCGACGCGATTCGGCCGAGAACGGTCACGCTCGCGGATTTGTCCGCACGCTCGATCGCGCCGATATACCGCGCGCTGAGACCGGCGCGATGCGCCAGATCCTCCTGCGTCATGTTCTTGTCATGGCGTATCCGACGCAGATTGACGGCCATGACCTCCTTGAGGTCCATGGCCGTAGGGGAACCAGCGTCGGAACGATCGTTCTAGGAACGATAGTTCCGATTCGTTGCTAAACGTGATAGTTACTGGATGCCTGCCGCTTCAACGTTCAAGATTAACAACGCCCCTGGCTATGGATATACGTGCGTTGGGGGAGAATTCGCTCATGGCGCAATCTGACTTCTTGGACGCTCCGCCGGAGAGTTCGGTACTCACGGACTATGACCGAGAGCACATGAAGGCATACATGCGTGCGCTCGACGCGGACGCTGAGGGGGCGGACTGGCGCGAAGCCGTCGCGGTCATTTTCGGTCTTGACCCGGAAGCAGAGCCCGAACGCGCCCGGCGCGTTCACGACAGCCATCTTGCCCGCGCCCGCTGGATGACGGAGCATGGCTACAAGCTGCTCCTGCGCGAAGGCGGCCGATAAGACGAGGCGCTGCATCAGAGGCATACCCCGGTGCCTCCACAAGGCCTTCCCAAGCATCGCGATCTCGAAGACCCTTACGCCCCCACGTTGCGGCAACGAGGATCACGATGACGCCCGACACTTCGCGTTGGCGGACTTCGGAAACATACGACTTTCTGGATGCCCTCGACCCCCCCGATCTCGCCTGGGAATGGCTCAGGCGCAATGCGGAATACCAGCAGGACTATGCGCGCGCCGACAGTCCTGCCCTGAAGCACGCCCTCGTTCGAAGATGGGGCCTGCAGTTTTTTCGTCCCGCCGTCGCTGAATGCTGGCGAGAGTCCGGTGTTCTGGTCCGCCGACGCGGACACGAGCACCGTGCTGCTCACGCACGCGCCAGACATGTTGCCGGCGGCAAGCAATCTCTTTCCCAAGCTGCGCGAAACCCACGCACGCTCGGACGAGCAAGGCGTGCATTTCCTCCTCGCGGCCGGCAGTCAGACCATTCGGCTGGTCCGCCTTGCCGGTGGCCCGGCCAATGGCCCACTCGCCGCGCTCGTCCCGCTTGACGCGGATGGACCCGACAGGACCGAAGCGCTCGACCGCCTGCTGCGCGCCTTGCAGGGTCGGACAGTCCCCGATGATCGCCGGCTGACGCCACAGCAGAGGCGACGCCACCGGTTGATGCTCCAGGCGACGGACGGCCACACGAGTGGCGCCTCCTATCGCCAGATCGCCGAAGTCATCTATGGCAGCGAGCGCATCCGCGGCGAGCATTGGAAGACCTCCGCCCTGCGCGACAGTGTCATCGGCCTCATTGAAGGCGGGCTCGCCATGATCGCGGGCGGTTATCGTCAATTGCTGCGTCATCGCCGGCAAAGATAGCCGAACGCTACCCGCCTGGGGGTGGGGATTTCAGCCGCCCTGAATTCCCCATCCCCTCTCGGTCCCAGTCTTCGCCACCGTGGTCTTCATCCGCCGCCAGCATCCGGCGGCCTCAATGAAGCCCCGGAGGCCCGACAATGACTGCCAATACCACCGGCTTGCCGCCGCGCTACCTCAGAACCCCCGAGGCCGCGCGTTTTCTCAGCCTCTCCGACCGCACGCTCGAAAAGCATCGCACCTACGGCACCGGGCCCGCCTATCGAAAGCTTGGTGGCCGCGTCGTCTATGCGCTCGAGGACCTGCAGGCCTGGGCCGAGCGCGGCACCAAGACCTCGACCTCCGATCCCGGCATCGGCACCGTCCATCCTGCCCGTCGACTCGACGCGCGTTGAGCAGTGACCCGATGACGGTATCACCGCGCCAGCGCAACGAACGCGCCCATCTCGATCCCTTCGAAGCGCTGAACGGCGACGTGCCGCCGCGCGATCAGCGCGATCTGATGGCGCACCCGTTCTTCTCACTCTCGAAGTCGCGCCGGGTCGCGCCGATCCACTACAAGGCCGGCGACGTCGAGCTGCAGGTCTATGCCGTCGCCGAGCACGGCATGGCGACGATCTGGGACGCGGATGTCCTCATCTGGGCGGCCAGCCAGATCCTCGCCGCCCAGGATCGCGGTCTCCCAACCTCGCGCTTCTTCCGCTTCACGCCTTATCAGCTCCTCAACGCCATCGGTCGCAGCACCGGCGCGCGGAGCTACTTCCTCATCAAGGGCGCGCTGACGCGCCTCCAGTCGACCGTCATCCGCACCAATATCCGCCACGGCGAGCATTGGCGGCGGCAGCAATTCTCCTGGATCAATGAATGGGAAGAGCTCGCAACGCGCAGCGGCCGCGTCGAGGGCATGGAGTTCGTGCTGCCCGAATGGCTCTACCAGGGCATCGTCGACCGCCGCCTGGTCCTCGCCATCGATCCGGATTATTTCGCGCTCACCGGCGGCATCGAGCGCTGGCTCTATCGCGTCGCGCGCAAGCATGCCGGACGGCAATCCGATGGCTGGCGGTTCGAGCTGCGCCATCTGCATGCCAAAAGCGGTTCGCTGGCGCGCTACTCCGATTTCGCCATCGATGTCCGCGCCATTGCCAAACGGCAGCCGTTCCCCGGCTATCGCATCGCGATAGAACGCGGTTCGGATGCCGAGGAACTTGTCCACATCCGGCCTGTGGAAAAGCTGTGCGTAACTTCGCCAGATATCCGTACATCAGGCGCAACCGGCATCCGTACATCAGGCGCAAACCTATCTGTACATCAGGCGCACGAACCTCAGTTAAGCCTTTGGCCGGGCGAGCGGAATCGCGCCCGTAAAGACTCTAAAGAAGAGTCTAAATCTTCTTATTATTTGGAAACGCGCTCCGGGGATAACTCCCCTCCTTCCGGCTCCTCTCGCCGCAGGAGCAGCCGATGATCGTCGCGATCCTCAACCAGAAGGGCGGCGTCGGCAAGACCACGCTAGCGCTGCATCTCGCCGGCGAATGGGCGCGACGCGGAAAGCGCGTCACGCTGATCGACGCCGACCCCCAGGGCTCAGCCCTCGATTGGTCGCAGCAGCGCAGTCGCAGCGGGGCGCCTCGCCTGTTCGGCGTCGTCGGCCTCGCCCGCGACACCCTGCATCGCGAAGCGCCCGAACTCGCCCGCGATGCCGATCATATCGTCATCGACGGTCCGCCGCGTGTCGCCGGGCTCATGCGCTCGGCGCTGCTCGCCTCCGACCTCGTGCTGATCCCGGTCCAGCCGTCGCCATTCGATGGCTGGGCCTCGGCCGAGATGCTGGAACTGCTCGCCGAAGCGCGCATCTACCGCCCGCACCTTGCCGCGCGCTTCGCGCTCAACCGTTGCGGCGCCCGCACCGTCATCGCCCGCGAGACGGCCGAGACGCTGGCCGAACACGATCCGCCTGTCCTCGCATCGACCATCGGCCAGCGCGTCGTCTTCGCCCAGGCCGCGCAGTCCGGGCAACTCGCCGCGGAACTGGATGAGACCAGTCCGGCCGCGCGGGAGATCGCCGCGCTGCTCGCCGAAATCGAACGCCTGCGCGTCGGGGCGGTGGCGCCATGACCAAGGGGACGACCAGAAACGGCTTCGCCTCCCGCCCCGGTGACCCGGACCGCTGGATCACCGCCGCCGACGTGTCGAAGCCTCGTGCTGCCGCACTTGGCTACACGGCCCGGCTCACCATCGACGTCACGCCGGCGATGCGCGGTCGCATCAAGGTCGCCGCATTCCAGCGCGGCAAGACCGTCGCCGACATGTTGCGCGATCTCCTGGCGCGCGAGTTCCCCGCCGACGAAGGAGGCGCTTCATGAGCCACAGTTCCGGCCTGCCACTGAGCATGCGGCCTACGGTCGAGGGACCGCCGTCGTTCACCACGCTGGTCGAACTGACCTGGCGGGAGAAGCGCGTCGAATACTGGATACGCTTCGGCCGGCAGACCTACGAGCAGGTGCTCGATCGCCATCGCCGCGTCGTCGGCTTCGCGCCGGGCAGCGTCTTCGCCTTCATCCGCTGGGCCGCCAATGACTACGGCACGGTGCTGTCGCGCATCGACATCGTGCGCACCATCGAGCGTGGAGAGCCGTTCCAGACGCTTCCCTTCGTGCGCCCCGGCGGCGACATCCTGCTCAAGGTCGAGAGCTGGCCGAAGGTGGCTCGTGTTCTCGAAATCATCGACGCCATCGAGGCGCTCGGCATCGATACCTGCGATGTCGTTCCCGATCATTGGCGACACATCCATCACCGCATCGCCGCTGGCCTCGAGCCGCATCTCTATACGACGGATCGCCATGCCGCATGGCTCAAGCGGCGGAGCGTCGAACCATGAGTCGGCGCGCCATCATCGTCGCCACCCTCGCCGCCACCGCGCTCGTCGCCGCACCCACCTGGCTCGGCTACGCTCCCGCCTTCATCTGGAACGCCTCCGCCAGCGTACCCCTCGGGCTCTACCGGCTCGCGCCCACCGGACGCCCCGACATCGGCGACTATGTCGTCGTCGCGCCGCCCGCGCCACTCGCTGCCTTCCTCGCCGAGCGCGGCTACCTCCCGCTCGGTGTGCCGCTGATCAAGCGCGTGCTGGCGCTGCCCGGTGGCCAGGTCTGCAGGAGCGGGCTCACGATCATCGCCTACGAGCACGCCTATGTCGCGGCCCGGGAACGCGACCGGCTCGGCCGGCCGCTGCCCGTTTGGCAGGGCTGCCGAACGGTCGGCCACGACGAAATCTTCCTCATGAACTGGGACACGCCCGACAGTTTTGACGGCCGGTACTTCGGGCCGCTCCCTGTCAGTTCCATCACCGCCCGCGCGCTTCCGGTCTGGACCGACGCGGAAGGCGACGGCCGCTTCCAGTGGCATGTCGGCGACCCCGCCGACGCGCCCTGATCCCTTCCCAACCGCCAGAACAGGAGTCTTCCCATGGCACAGATCGGTCAGTTCACGCGCACCCAGTCGGGCTATTCGGGGCGCGTCCGCACGCTTTCGCTCGACCTCGCCATTGTCTTCGTTCCCGTCGACAATACCGATGTCGAGAACGCCCCGGATTACCGCATTCGTCTCGGCGACGAAGACGGTATCGAGATCGGCGCCGGCTGGCTGCAGACCGGCGATCGTGCCGGCGCCTATATCTCGGTTGTCCTCGACGATCCCTCGCTGGCGCACCCGATCCGCGCCCGTCTGTTCCAGGCGGATGAGAACGGCCGCGACTGGGGTCTGCACTGGACCCGCCAGAAAAAGCGCGACGAGCCGGACAAGGCGCAGGATTGATCCATGCACCGCGTCCACATTGCGCGCGCTATTCGGCGGCACGGCATTTGCCGCCGTGTCGCCGTCCTTCTCCTTGCCGGCCTGCCGATCCTCGCGCCTGCGCCCATCGCGCGGGCACAGGATGCAACCATCGTGCAGGCTGCCGGCAACGCGCGCTTCGCGGCATACATAGCCGAGGCGTCGCAGCGATTTCGCATCCCTGAGACCTGGATATGCGCCGTTCTCGATACCGAGAGCGCGCATGACATTCGCGCGGTCTCCGAGGCCGGCGCGATGGGATTGATGCAGGTCATGCCAGACACCTGGACCGAGTTGGCCGCCCGTTACGCGTTCGGCGACGATCCTTTCGATCCGCGTGACAACATCCTCGCCGGCACCGCCTATCTGCGCGAGATGCTCGATCGCTACGGCAATGTGGGCGCCATGCTCGCGGCCTACAATGCCGGCCCCGGTCGCTACGATGAGTATCTCGCGATCGGTCGCCCGCTGCCGGCCGAGACCCGCGCATACGTCGCCAAGCTCGCGCCGATCCTCGGCGGCGAACCGCTGCCCAGTGGCGCGTCGGCAACGCCATCACCTCCGACGGATTGGCGTGAGGCGCCGCTGTTCGTGGCCCCCGCCTTGGGCGGCTCTCCTGCCGGTTCGCCGCATCCTGGCGGTCAATCGGCTGCAGAGTTGACAGCCGATCCCACGCACGACGACGACGCCACCCCAATTCCAGCAGCGGGCATCTTTGTCGCCAGATCTGAGGGGAATTCCTCTCCATGAGCGGCGTTTCATCTCATCGCATCATGGCGAACCGCAGCGGAGCATGGAGGGCGCGCAGGAGAGAACCCGGAGCAGCAACCGGAAGATGGCGAGATAAAAGCGGGCGAGGTGCGCCCCGGTCGGTTGGTTGTTTGTCAATGGGTTACGAGCGGCGTGCGCGATGTGCGCTGCTTACGCCTACATCGCGGCTCTCCCTCTTTTCCCACGTTCTCAATGCCTTGGCGCGATGCGCGGTGTCCCGCTCATGAGCGACGAACACGAGTTTCGCGTCCGCCTCGGGCGCATCCGATCCAGCAAGGCGCAGCGCGCGCGGCCCTTCATCGCCCAGGCACTAGCTGCCACCCAGCGCGCCGGCGGCCGGTTCTCCTATTCGGGCACCATCAGCCCCGGCAATCGCTCGCGGTTCGGACGCGGCAAGCGCGCCACCGTGCAGGCCAACCGCCTGCTTACCGGCCGCTCGCGTTTCGCCGTGATCAAGACGCGCGTCGTGCGACACTCCCGGCGTTCGGCGCCGGTGGGCGCACATCTGAGCTACCTGCGCCGGGAGGGCGTCACCCGGGACGGGGAGAAGGCGCGGCTGTTCGGGTCGGGTGGCGACGACCTGGACGCGAAGGAGTTCACCGAGCGCTGCGAGGATGACAGGCACCATTTCCGCTTCATCGTCTCGCCTGAGGACGCGGGGGAGATGGCCGACCTCAAGGCGTTCACCCGCGAGTTGATGAGCCAGATGGAAAAGGATCTCGGCACGAAGCTCGACTGGGTATCGATCGATCACTGGAACACCGACAACCCGCACGTCCATGTCATCCTGCGCGGCCGGACTGACGACGGCCAGGACCTCGTCATCTCGCGCGACTACATCTCGGAGGGGATGCGCGCGCGGGCCCAGGATTTGGTCACCATGGAACTGGGGCCGCGCACCGTCCACGAGATCCGCCGCAACCTCGAGCGGCAGGTCGAGGCCGAACGCTGGACCAACCTCGACCGCCAACTCATGCGTGACGCTCACAAGAGCGGCATCGTCGATATGGCGCCGCCCGGCGATCGTCAGCCCGATGAATTTCATGCCCTCAAGGTCGGCCGCTTGCGTATCCTCGAATCGCTCGGCCTCGCACACCAGGTCGGTCATGCCCAATGGTACATCTCCGACGAGGCCGAACCGACGCTGCGCGCGCTCGGCGAACGCGGCGATATCATAAAGCGCATGCACCGCGCCCTCACCGAACGGGGCATCGAGCGCGGCGTTTCCAGCTTCGTGCTGGCCGGCGAGGCCCTCGACAATCCGGTCGTCGGACGCCTGGTCGACCGTGGGCTGGACGACGAGTTGAAGGCAACGGCCTATGTCATCATCGACGGCGTGGACGGCCGAACCCATCATATCAAGCTCGCCGATCTCGAGGCCGCCGGCGACAGCGCACCAGGCTCGATCGTCGAGTTGCGCAGGTTCGAAGATGCCCAAGGCCGACGTCGGGTGGCGATCGCAGTCCGTTCCGACCTGCCGCTCGAAGGGCAGATCGCGGCGACAGGCGCGACCTGGCTCGACCGTCAGGGTCTTGCCCGCGAGCCGGTCCAGCTCGGCGAAGGCGGATTCGGTCACGAGGTCCGCGACGCTCTTGCTCGGCGCGCCGAGCATCTGGCGGAGGAAGGCCTAGCCCGGCGTGAGGACGGCAGGGTGATTTTCGCGCGACGGCTGCTCGACACCCTGCGCCGTCGCGAACTCGATGCGCTCGGCGACAAGCTGGCTACCGAACTCGGCCGCCCGTTCAACAAGGCGGCGACCGGCGATCATGTGTCCGGCGCCTACCGGCAGCGTTTCACACTGGCGTCGGGGCGTTTCGCGATGATTGACGACGGGCTCGGCTTCCAGCTCGTCCCGTGGACCCCATCGCTTGACAGGAAGCTCGGCCAACACATCTCGGGCATCGCGCGCGGCGATGCCGGCATCGACTGGAGTTTCAGTCGAAAGCGCGGGATCGGCCTATGAGAACGGCGGGAGCGGAACTCAGCCGTTAAGGCTGTCCTTGAGCGCCTTGGCCGGCGCGAAGGTCAGCTTCTTCGCGGCAGCGATCTTGATGGTGGCACCCGTGGACGGATTACGGCCTTCGCGCGCAGGTGTTGCCTTCACCTTGAACTTGCCGAAGCCCGGCAGCGAAATCTCTTCGCCAGTGGCCGCTGCCTCGGCAATCGCCTTGAACACGCTATCGACCAGCGCCTTTCCCTGGGACTTGGTGAGGCTGTGTTCGGCGGCCAGCTTATCGGCGATCTCGTTTGCAGTGGTCATGAATAGATCCTCGTTCGAACAGAATGCCGGCCCTATGCCACGGCGATGGAGATTTGTCATTCCCGCGATGTCTTAGCTGTCGCCATCAGTTCATCACGAGCTTTGCGCCGTTTCAGTATTAGCGCGATTGCACTCGCCACGCTGCGATCAAACGCAACATGGTCTTGAAGTTTGAGGCGACCTGGCCCGACCTCCCTCCGAAGGAGATCGTGATGTCGGGAACAAAAATCCTCTGGGGCCAGATCATCGTTGTCGGCCTGATCGTGCTCGCCGCGGTCTGGTGCGCCACGCAATGGACGGCATGGCGGCTTGGGTTTCAGCCGCAACTCGGCACGGCATGGTTCGAACTGGCCGGTTGGCCGGTCTACTATCCGCCGGCGTTCTTCTGGTGGTGGTTCTCCTATGATGCCTATGCGCGCTCGATCTTCCACGAAGGGGGGATCATTGCTGCTTCCGGCGGCTTCGTATCCATCGCCGCCGCGATTCTCATGTCGGTGTTGCGCGCACGTGAGGCCGACAACATCGAGACCTACGGCTCCGCCCGTTGGGCGACGCCCGTCGAGATCAAGAAAGCCGGCCTGCTTGGAGCGGATGGCGTGGTGCTCGGACGATTCGAGCGCGACTATCTCCGACACGACGGTCCGGAGCATGTACTGTGCTTCGCTCCGACCCGTTCAGGCAAGGGCGTGGGCCTCGTCATTCCCTCGCTGCTCACCTGGCCGGGTTCGGCGATAGTCCACGACATCAAGGGCGAGAACTGGCAACTCACCGCCGGCTTCCGCGCGAGGCACGGTCGCGTGCTGCTGTTCGATCCGACCAATGCGAATTCCTCAGCCTACAATCCACTGCTCGAAGTCCGCCGCGGGGAATGGGAAGTCCGCGACGTCCAGAACATCGCCGACATCCTGGTCGATCCCGAAGGATCGCTGGAGCGCCGCAATCACTGGGAAAAGACCTCCCACGCACTGCTCGTCGGCGCCATTCTCCACGTGCTCTATGCCGAGAAGGACAAGACGCTAGCCGGCGTCGCCAACTTCCTCTCCGACCCTGCGCGCTCAATCGAGGCGACCCTGGCGGCCATGATGAAGACGCCGCATCTCGGCGGGACCGGCCCCCATCCTGTGGTCGCATCGGCCGCGCGCGAGCTGCTCAACAAATCCGACAATGAGCGCTCCGGCGTTCTGAGCACGGCCATGAGCTTTCTCGGTCTCTACCGGGATCCGGTGATCGCAAAGGTGACCGCCCGCTGCGACTGGCGCATCGCCGATATCGTTGCCGGCGCCAGGCCGTCGACGCTTTACCTCGTGGTGCCGCCATCCGACATCAACCGAACCAAGCCGCTCATCCGTCTCCTGCTCAACCAGATCGGCCGACGGTTGACCGAGGATCTCAATGCCAGGTCCGACCGGCACCGCCTGCTGCTTATGCTCGACGAGTTTCCCGCCCTCGGACGCCTCGACTTCTTCGAGTCGGCCCTGGCCTTCATGGCGGGCTACGGATTGAAGAGCTTTCTCATCGCCCAATCGCTCAACCAGATCGAAAAGGCCTATGGGCCTAACAACTCCATCCTCGACAACTGCCACGTCAGGGTGAGCTTCGCCACCAATGACGAGCGAACGGCCAAGCGCGTTTCCGACGCTCTCGGCACGGCCACCGAGATGCGGGCGATGAAGAACTATGCCGGTCATCGGCTCTCACCGTGGCTAGGCCACCTCATGGTATCGCGACAGGAGACGGCCCGGCCGCTGCTGACACCTGGCGAAGTCATGCAACTCCCGCCCAGCGATGAGATCGTCATGGTCGCCGGCCTCCATCCCATCCGTGCACGTAAGGCGCGGTACTACGAAGATCCTCGCTTCATCGAGCGCATCCTCCAGCCGCCACGTCTCCAGCATGTCGCGAAAGCGCCGAGCGACGACTGGAGCGCTCTCGCCATGCCGGTGCGGCCGGTGCTCGACGCACGCGATCTGCCGAACCTTCCGGCGGGTGACGACGAAGACCCGACAGAATCCGAGAAGCGCCGCCAGCCCGAGTTGAGCAGCAAGGCCTTCGTGGATACCAAGCAGCCGATCGAGGACGAATTCGATGCCGATCGCGATGCGGACGATGACCCGGCCGTCCTGGCCCGCAATCTAAGCCGCACCATGCAAAGGGTCGCACGGCAGGCCGATCTCGATCCCGGTGACGGCATGTTGTGAGGCGACTGTGATTAAGCCCGGCAAAAAACAGCGGCTTTCGATCTATCTCGACCCGCCGGTGATGAAAGCGCTCGTCGAACATTCGGCGCGGCGTGACCTCTCCCGATCCCTCGTTGCCGAGGCTGCGATCGCCTCGTTCCTGTCTCCAGATGCGGCAGAGCGGCAGGAAGCGGCCGTGAGCAAACGGCTCGATCAGATCGATCGGCGCCTCAATCGTCTGGAGCGAGATCTCGGCATCTCGTTGGAAACGCTGGCCGTCTTCGTTCGCTTCTGGCTCACGACGACGCCGCAACTCCCGGAACCGGCCCAGGCGGCGGCCCGCGCGCAGTCAGGCAAGCGCTATGACGCCTTCGTCGCTGCGCTCGGCCGCCGACTGGCGCAAGGTCCGAAGCTGCGCAGCGAGATTCCCGAGGACGTCTTTCCCGCCTCCGATTCGGCTTCGGACGGCACATGACAGAGTTGCTCCGACAAGGCGCGTCCGCCGTTCCCCTGTAATTCCGCGCCAGGGTACGACGGCCCCTTGAGCCTTGTTGCGCCCGGCCCATTCCTGCCTTTTCTACTCATCCCCATCCCGGGCCGCGCGTCGTGCGCGCCCGCAGCGGAGTGGGGACGACGTGGTTGTTTCTTCCAGACAATCGGTAGCGGTCGAACGCGGAACACGCATGCTGCGCACGGCACTCGGGCCGGCCGTCGCCCGGTTCCTGGACGACCCCGCGATCGTCGAGGTGATGCTCAACCCCGACGGGCGGCTCTGGATCGACCGGCTTGCCGAAGGCCTCGCCGATACGGGCGAGCAGCTCGCTCCGGCCGATGGCGAGCGCATCATCCGACTCGTCGCGCACCATGTCGGCGCCGAGGTCCATTTCGGTGCGCCGCGCGTCTCGGCCGAGCTGCCCGGAACGGGGGAGCGGTTCGAGGGTCTCCTGCCGCCCGTCGTCGCCGCCCCGGCCTTTGCCATCCGCAAGCCCGCGGTCGCGGTGTTCACGCTCGCGGACTATGTGGTCGCCGGCATTATGTCCGCCGCCCAAGCCGATCTGCTGCGCCAGGCCGTCGCCGAGCGGCAAAACATCCTCGTCGCCGGCGGCACCTCGACCGGCAAGACAACGCTGACCAATGCGCTCCTGGCCGAGGTTGCCCGCACCGGCGATCGCGTCGTGCTGATCGAGGACACGCGCGAGCTGCAATGCGCCGCACCGAACCTCGTGGCGCTCAGGACAAAGGACGGCGTCGTCTCACTATCCGACCTGGTGCGATCCTCCCTTCGTCTTCGACCCGACAGGATTCCCATCGGCGAGGTTCGCGGTGCCGAGGCGCTCGACCTGCTCAAGGCATGGTCGACCGGCCATCCCGGCGGCATCGGCACCATTCATGCAGGCACCGCTGTCGGCGCGCTGCGGCGCCTCGAGCAGCTCATCCAGGAAGCCGTCGTCACGGTGCCGCGCGCCCTGATCGCCGAGACCATCGACGTCATCGCCGTGCTCTCAGGCCGCGGTTCGGCGCGACGCCTTGCCGAACTCGCTCATGTCGGGGGTCTCGGTCCAACCGGCGACTATCACATCGACCCCGCCATCTCGTCCCCCGAACCCTCTGGAGCCTCGTCATGACGTTCAAGACTACTCGCTTCCATCCACTGATCACGGCAACCGCGCTCGCCGGCTCGCTCAGCTTGGCGCTGACCCAAGCCGCCTATGCAGCCGGATCGTCGATGCCGTGGGAGGAGCCGCTGCAGCAAATCCTCGAATCCATCGAAGGCCCGGTGGCCAAGATCATCGCGGTGATCATCATCATCGTCACCGGCCTAACACTGGCGTTCGGTGACAGCTCAGGCGGCTTCCGCCGGCTGGTGCAGATTGTCTTCGGTCTCAGCATCGCCTTCGCGGCATCGAGCTTTTTTCTCTCCTTCTTCAGCTTCGGCGGCGGAGCGCTGATCTGATGGATGACGTCGTTCCTGGATTCACCGCACCTCTCCATCGGTCCTTGACGGAGCCAATCCTCTTGGGCGGCGCGCCGCGCTCGATCGCGATCCTCAACGGCACACTGGCGGCGGCGCTCGGCCTCGGCCTACGCCTCTGGCTGGTCGGCATCCTGCTTTGGGCGATCGGCCACCTGGCCGCCGTCTGGGCTGCGAGGCGCGATCCGCTCTTTGTCGAGGTGGTGCGCCGGCATCTGCGCATCCCCGCGCATCTGAGCCTGTGAGGTGCGGCGATGATGAACCTTGCCGAATATCGTCGCACCGGTGCACGCCTCGCGGATTACTTGCCCTGGGCAGCTTTGGTCGGCGAAGGCGTCGTCCTCAACAAGGATGGCAGCTTCCAGCGCTCGGCCAGGTTTCGCGGCCCCGATCTCGACAGTTCCGTGCCGGCTGAGTTGGTCGGCGTCGCCGGTCGCCTCAACAACGCCTTCCGCCGTCTCGGCTCCGGCTGGAGCATCTTCGTCGAGGCGCAGCGCCACGAGGCCGCTAGCTATCCCAGCAGCACCTTCCCGGACGCCGCCTCGGCGCTGGTCGACGCCGAGCGCAAGGCCGATTTCGAGGAAGCCGGCACGCATTTCGAGTCCGGCTACTTCCTCACCATCGTCTATCTGCCACCGGCCGAGGACTCGGCGCGCGCCGAGACCTGGCTCTACGAGGGCCGCGAGCAGCCCGGGGTGAACCCCTGGGAGATCCTGCGTGGCTTCGTCGATCGCACCGATCGTGTGCTGGCTCTGCTCGACGGCTTCATGCCCGAATGCCGCTGGCTCGATGATGCCGAGACGCTAACTTACCTGCATTCGACGGTCTCGACTAAGCGCCACCGCGTCCGCGTCCCCGAGACCCCAATGTATCTGGACGCGCTGCTGGCCGACCAGCCGCTGGCCGGCGGGCTGGAACCGCGCCTGGGCGAGACGCATCTGCGCGTCCTTACCATCGTCGGTTTCCCTGCAACGACCACACCCGGCATTCTCGACGAGCTCAACCGATTGGCCTTCCCTTATCGGTGGAGCACGCGCGCCATCCTGCTCGACAAGACTGACGCCGCGCGGTTGGTGACGAAAATCCGCCGCCAATGGTTTGCCAAGCGCAAGTCCATTGCAGCCATCGTCAAGGAGGTGCTGACCAACGAGGCCTCGGTCCTGGTCGACACCGACGCCGCCAACAAGGCGGCCGATGCCGACCTCGCGCTTCAGGAACTCGGTGCCGACTATGCCGGCGAAGCCTATGTGACCGCCACCGTGACCGTCTGGGATGCGGACGCGCGGATCGCCGACGAGAAGTTGCGGCTGGTCGAGAAGGTCATTCAGGGCCGCGACTTTACCGGCATGGTGGAGACCATCAACGCGGTCGACGCCTGGCTCGGTACGCTGCCCGGCCATCTCTACGCCAATGTGCGGCAGCCACCGATCAGCACGCTCAATCTCGCCCACATCATCCCCCTGAGTACCGTGTGGGCGGGGCCGGAACGGGACGAGCATTTCCAAGCGCCCCCGCTGCTATATGGCAGAACGGAAGGCTCGACCCCGTTCCGGTTGTCCCTTCATGTCGGCGACGTCGGCCACACGCTGGTGGTCGGTCCAACCGGCGCTGGCAAGTCGGTGCTGCTGGCGCTCCTGGCGTTGCAGTTCCGCCGCTACGAAGGGAACCAGGTCTTCGCCTTCGACTTCGGCGGCTCGATCCGTGTCGCATCGCTTTGCATGGGCGGCGACTGGCACGATCTCGGCGGCGAGCTCACCGACGGAGCGGAGACCTCGGTGGCGCTTCAGCCGCTCGCCGGCATCTTCCACACGCCCGAGCGCGCCTGGGCGGCCGACTGGATCGTCGCCATCCTGACCCGCGAAGGCGTGACCATCACCCCTGAGGTCAAGGAGCACATCTGGACGGCGCTCACCTCGCTCGCCACGGCGCCTGTCGAAGAGCGGACCATCACCGGGCTGACGGTGCTGCTACAGTCCAATGATCTCAAGCGCGCCCTCCAGCCCTATTGCGTGGGCGGACCCTATGGCCGCCTGCTCGACGCCGAAGCGGAAAGTCTCGGCCAGGCGCCGGTTCTGGCGTTCGAGACCGAGGGCCTGCTCGGCACGGGCGCGGCGCCTGCGGCTCTCGCATACCTCTTCCATCGTATCGCCGGACGGCTCAACGGGCAGCCGACGCTCGTTATCGTGGACGAGGGCTGGTTGGCGCTCAGCGATCCCGGGTTTTCCAAACAGCTCGCCGAATGGCTGGTCACGCTACGCAAAAAGAACGCCAGCGTCGTCTTCGCCACCCAATCGCTGGCGCAGCTCGAAAAAAGCACGATCGCGGCGGAGATCATCGACTCATGCCACACCCGCATCTTGCTGCCGAACGACCGCGCGATCGAGCCGCAGATCACCGCCATCTATCGCCGCTTCGGTCTCAACGACCGCCAGATCGAGATCATCGCCAGGGCCACCCCGAAGCGGGACTATTACGCGCAGTCCCGGCGCGGCAATCGGCTGTTCGAGCTGGGTCTTGGCGACGTGGCGCTCGCGCTCTGCGCCGCGTCTGCCAAGTCCGATCACGTCCGGATCAAAGAAGTGCTGGCCGAGCAAGGGCCCGAGCGCTTCCTCGATGCCTGGCTGCGTGCTCACGGCCTCGTCTGGGCGGCTGACCTAATCCCCGACGTCACCAATCTCGCAGCCCCTGCGGCGGCACCAACTCTACCCAACACGGAGGTTTCCCCATGACCCGACTTCGCTCACGCATCCGCGCCGTCCTTCTCGCCACCACCGTGCTCTCGGTGCCATTGGTGTTGTCCCCGATCGTCGTCACACCCGCCCATGCCCTGTTCGGCATCGGACGGATCGTATTCGACCCGTCCAACTATGCCGAGAACGTGCTACAGGCCGCGCGTGCGCTCGAGCAGATCAACAATCAAATCCAGAGCCTTCAGAACGAGGCCCAGATGTTGATCAACCAGGCGCGCAACCTTGCGAGCCTGCCGTACTCCTCGCTCCAGCAAATTCAGCAATCGGTCCAGCGCACCCAGCAGCTTCTGGGGGAGGCCCAGCGCATTGCCTTCAACGTTCAGCAGGTCGATCAGATATTCTCCCAGCAATATTCCAACATGGATCTCACCGCATCGGACCAGCAGCTTGTCGAGTTGGCGCGCGAGCGCTGGGGAAACACCGTGGGCGCCCTGCAGGACGCCATGCGTGTGCAGGCCGGCGTCGTGGGTAACATCGAGACGCAGCGTGCCGAGCTCTCCAATCTGGTCGGCGAAAGCCAGGGGGCGACCGGCGCCCTTCAGGCGGCCCAGGCCGGCAACCAGATCCTCGCCCTTCAGGCGCAGCAACTCGCAGACCTGACGGCGCTGCTGGCGGCCAATGGTCGGGCCGATGCGCTCTCTGCCGCCGAGCAGGCCGCCGCCGCGGAACAGGGACGCGAGCAGCGTCGCCGCTTCCTCGAGCCCGGCCCCGGCTATCAGCCGGGAAACGCCCGGATGTTCCAGGGCGGCAATTGAGCCTTAGGCAGGGATTGATCATGGACGGCAAGATGTTCGCGCGCCTCGCGGCCGTCATCGCCATCGCTGTGGCCGTCACGGCCGCAGCGATCCATCTTGCGCGCGAGGGGAGTTCGACCGCCGCGAGGCCATCGCCAGCCGCCGCCGAAGCGCCGCGCACCGATCAGCTGCGCGAGACGCTCCGGCGCTGCCAGCAGATGGGCGAACCCGCAACGCGCGACCCCCAATGCCTCGCCGCATGGGACGAGAACCGCCGCCGTTTCCTTTCGCCGGCAGCAGGGAACTAGACCATGGAAGGCGCGGGCGTCATCGATCGCTTCCTCGAGGTCTTCACCTCCTACATCGACAGCGGCTTCGGCCTGCTGGGCGGCGAGGTAGCCTTCATCGCCTCGACGCTCATCGTCATCGACATCACGCTCGCCGCCCTGTTCTGGGCTTGGGGCGCCGACGAGGACATCATTGCGCGCCTGGTCAAGAAGACGATCTTCGTCGGCATCTTCGCCTACCTGATCGGCAACTGGAACAGCCTGGCGCAGATCGTCTTCGACAGCTTTGCCGGCCTTGGCCTCATGGCATCGGGCACCGGATTTTCCGTTGCGGACCTGATGCGTCCTGGACGTGTCGCCCAGACGGGATTGGATGCCGGCCGGCCGCTGCTCGAGTCCATTTCCGACCTGATGGGCTACTGGAGCTTCTTCGAGAACTTCATCCAGATCGCATGCCTGCTGTTCGCCTGGGCGCTCGTGCTGCTCGCGTTCTTCATCCTCGCCGTCCAGCTCTTCGTCACGCTCATCGAATTCAAGCTGACCACATTGGCGGGATTCGTGCTGATCCCGTTTGGCCTCTTCAGCCAGTCCGCCTTCATGGCCGAGCGCGTGCTTGGCAACGTCATCTCCTCTGGCATCAAGGTCCTGGTGCTGGCCGTCATCATCGGCATCGGCTCCACCCTGTTCGGCGAGTTCACGTCTGGCTTTGGTGGCCAGGAGCCGTCCATCGACGACGCCATGGCAATCGTGCTGGCAGCTCTCTCGCTCCTCGGTCTCGGCATCTTCGGGCCTGGCATTGCCAACGGCATTGTCTCCGGCGGGCCGCAACTCGGCGCCGGCGCCGCAGTGGGGACCGGCCTCGCCGTCGGTGGGGCCGCGGTCGCCGTGGGTGGCGCCACCATGCTGGCCGCCAGGGGCGGGCGGGCGGCCTTATCGGGGAGTGCCGCTGGCGTTCAGGGCGGCGCCACCTTGGCCGGTGGCGCTTCGACCGCCTACTCTCTTGCCTCTACCGGCGAGACCGGACCGGCGGGTGTCGCCGCGGGACTCGGCGGCGTCGCGCGCGCCGCAGGCGGGGCAGCGGGCTCGCCGCTCAAGCGCGCGGCATCGCGCGTTTCCGAAAGCCTCGGCGCTTCCTTCCACGCCGGAGGCCGAGCGGCCTTCGCAGCGACCGGCGGAGCGTCCTCGATGGGCAGTATCGGCGACGGCACGACGGAGCCACCCATACCACCCACGTCCACCGATGGTGCGCCGGCTTGGGCCCGCCGCATGCGGCATAGCCAGGCAATGAGCCATGGCGTCACCGCCGCCGCTCACGCCGTCCGCTCCGGCGACAGCCACGGCGGCGGCGCTTCCATCAACCTTTCCGAGAGAGACCGCACATGAGATACTTCAAACGAGCCTCCACCCACTACGGCAAAACGCCGGAGCCCGAGACACCATACCAACGCGCCGCCCAGGTCTGGGATGAGCGCATCGGCTCCGCCCGAGTGCAGGCCCGGAACTGGCGGCTCATGGCCTTCGGCTGCCTGATCCTGTCTGCTGGGTTCGCAGGTACCCTGGTCTGGCAGTCGGCGCGCGGCACGGTCGTGCCGTGGGTTGTAGAAGTAGATGGAACCGGGGAGGCCCGTGCGGTCGAACCGGCCGTTGCCGGCTATCGCCCCACCGATCCGCAGATCGCATTCCATCTGGCGCGCTTCGTAGAACAGGTTCGCTCGATCTCCGCCGATCCGATCATCGTGCGCCAGAACTGGCTGCGAGCCTACGAGTTCACCACCGATCGCGGTTCCCTGGCTCTCAACGACTATGCGCGCTCCAACGACCCATTTACGCGCGTAGGCAAGCAGCAGGTCAGCGTCGAGGTATCGAGCGTGATCCGCGCCTCGCCGGATTCGTTCCGCGTCGCCTGGACCGAGCGCCACTACGAAAACGGCCAACTCGCCGGCACCGAGCGCTGGACCGCCATCCTCACCGTGGTGATCCAGCCGCCGCGCGATGCCGAGCGCCTGCGGCGCAATCCACTTGGCGTCTTCATCAATGCCATCAACTGGTCAAAGGAGCTGGGGCAATGACCAGACCGACGATCCGCAAAGCCGATGTTCCGGCTTTCCGCAAATCCGTATCCACGCTCGGCGTGCTCGTGGTGTCCACCGCGACGCTCGCGGCCTGCGCCGGCGCGCCGAAGCCACCGCAGATCAGCTACGATGCCAACGTGCCGCCCTTGCCGGCTGTGGCCATCAGCACGGGCGACGGTCCGCCACGTCCCATTCTTGTGCCGCCCGGTTGGACCCCGGCCAGGGGTGGTGATCCCGCCAGGACTCCGACCGGCCGGGTCGAAAACGCCAACACCGCCGCGCGTGTCGAACCGCGCAAGGAGGGGTATTACAACTCTATCCAGATCTACCCGTGGAGCGAAGGCGCGCTGTATCAGGTGTATGCGGCACCCGGGCAGATCACCAACATCGCGCTGGAGCCCGGCGAGAGTCTGACCGGCGCTGGTCCCATAGCCGCCGGCGACACCGCGCGTTGGATTATCGGCGACACGGAAAGCGGAAGCGGTGCGACCCGTCGCGTCCATGTGCTCGTGAAGCCGTCGCGCACCGACATCACCACCAACTTGGTCATCACCACGGACCGCCGCACTTATCTGATCGAGCTGCGCTCGGGCGAGAAGCCCTACATGCCGGCCGTCGCCTGGGCCTATCCACGAGCCGCATCGCAGCGCACGACCGTTCCCACCGCTCCGATCATTCCGGCTCAGGCGGCACGCAACTACCGCTACGGCCTAACCGGCGACAGGCCGCCCTGGCGGCCAGTCTCGGTCTATGACGACGGCCGGCGCGTGTACCTGGAATTCCCGCGTGGCATCGTTCAGGGCGAGATGCCGCCAATATTCGTCATCGGCCCGAATGGCGAGCCCGAGATCGTCAACAGTCGCATCCACCTGAACATCCTGATCGTCGATCGGCTGTTCGCCGCCGCCGAACTGCGTCTCGGCAGCGGCAAGCGGCAGCAAACCGTCAGGATCGTGCGAACCGACGGAAGGCCTTCGTCATGAGCGAGACGGAAATCGGCAATACGACCGAAGCTTCGCACGCGACATCGGGCACCGCGTCGACCATGCGGCTGCGCACCGACGCGCCGCGTGTCACCCGGATCTCCCGCAGGGTGCTCGCCGGCCTTGGCCTCGTCGCCGGTCTCGGCATAGGTGGCGCCCTGATCTATGCGCTCCAGACCGACAATCGGCAGCAGCAGGGCGATGAATTGTTCACGACCGAGCGGCGCCAGACGGCGGATGGTTTGCAGAGCCTGCCGTCAGACTACAGCGGCATCCCTGAGCTTGGCCCTCCACTTCCCGGAGACCTCGGCGGCCCCATCAAGCGCGCCAGGGAGGAGGGGCGACCGATCCCAGCCGAGGTGATACCCGCACCACAGCCCGATCCGGAGGAACAGAGGCGTCTTGCTGAAATGGAAGCGGCGCGCACGAGCGAAATCTTCTTCCAGACGCGATCCGCGACCGCTACGGGTCTTCCGACCTTCCAGCCGACGCTCGGCGGAACGGCGCCGAACCTCACCGGAGCCGGATCACAGGACAAGCAACTCGCTTTCCTCAATGCCGATGTCGACCGTCGCACCGTCGCGCCCGACCGGGTGACGGCGGCGGCCTCGCCCTATGTGCTTCAGGCGGGGTCTGTCATTCCCGCCGCGCTCATCACCGGAATCCGGTCCGACCTTCCCGGCCAGATCACCGCGCAGGTCACGCAGCACATCTACGACAGCCCGACCGGCAGTCTGCTCATCATTCCTCAAGGGACGAGGATCATTGGCGAATACGACAATGGGGTCGCCTTTGGGCAACGGCGCATCCTGCTGGTCTGGAATCGGCTGATCTTCCCCAATGGGCGATCGATTGTTCTCGAGCGTCTGCCTGGCGCGGACACGGCCGGTTATGCCGGTCTAGAGGACAGCGTGGATTATCATTGGTGGGATCTGATGAAAGCCGCCGGCTTGTCGACCCTGCTCACTGTCGGTGCGGAACTGACCATGAGCGACGAGGATCGGCTCATCCAGGCGATCCGCAGTGGCGCCCAGGACACCATCAATGACGCAGGCCAACAGATCATCCAGAGGCAATTGCAGGTCGCCCCGACGCTGACCATTCGGCCCGGCTTTCCGGTCAGGGTGATCGTCACCCGAGACTTGGTCTTAGAGCCCTACGGAGCTACCCAATGACGAAGCTGAAGCTCGGCGCAATTGCCGACGAGAAGCCGGTTAAGGTGATGCTGGAACTCCCGGCCGGACTGCACCGTGATCTTGTGACCTACGCCGAGGTGCTGTCACGCGAGTCAGGACAACAGGTGGATCACCCTGTTCGGCTTATTGTTCCGATGCTGCAGCGTTTCATCGCAACCGATCGAGGCTTCGCGCGCTCCCGCAAGACTTCGGGTGCGTCGTAGCCTTGCGGCACCTCGCTAAGGTACCCCGCCGAGCGGGCCAGATCCCCGCACGATGTCTAGCAAACCCTTGAGTGCCGGATTCGGATTGGACTCCATCCAGACCGCGTACAACGATACGCTATTCCGGTCAGTAAGCGGAACGAGCACGATGTCAGGGGCTGCACGAGGAAGCGGCCCGACCACGATAGTCGCACCAAACCCCTTGGCTACCATGTTGATGAGATTGCATTGTCCGACTCGTTGCAACTGGATGTTCGGCTCGGCACCCCATTTCGCCATCTGGCGCACGAGATGATCGTCAATGTCAGGCCCCAAGCCGCCGGTGCTAAGGATGAAGCGCTCAAGGCGAAGTTCTTCTAGGTCCAACATACGAGCTCCGGCCGACGGGTGAGACTTCGGAAGTACGGCAATCATGCGCTCATCGCGGAGATGAAGCGATCGAGGCGCTCCATGTCCGCGTGTCTTAGCGACGAACGCCACGTCCACCTTGCGTTGCTGAACCAATGTCCAACTCCCGCTCGTGGTGCTCTCCACGATCTCGACGGAGACACCTCCGAACTCTTTGCGGAACCGCTCGAACAGGTCGGCCAGAAGGATGAAGGGCAGGCTGACGCCGACGGTGAGCTCGCCGTGCTCGCCGCGCTGCATGGCTCCAGCACGCTGCATGGCACGTTCGAGGTGCTCGATGCCTTGGGTGGCCTCTTGGAGGAATCGATCGCCCGCGGAGGTTGGACGTATGCCCGCGTGTCCCCGCTCAAAGAGTTCCGCTCCAAGTCGGTGTTCGAGGCTTCGCACGCCTCGGCTTACCGTGGACTGCTGGACGTTGAGTGCCGCGGCCGCCCTCCGGAAGCTGCCGTTCTCAGCCGAAGCCAAAGCATACTGAAATAAGCGAAGATCGAGTATGCGGTTGGGCATTGTTGCAGCCTCCTGGTTTGCATGCATCCTGATGCCGACCCGCGCCCTGCCCACGCGTTGGCCAAGGTGGCAGAACCTTTTCAGGGGCCAGTCCGGCGGAACAAGCGCCCACTCCTTCCGCAATTCGCGTGGTCGAGGTTGCTGGCGTGTGGACCGCTCTCCACCTGCTACCGACCGCACCTGGTTCTGGCGGTGATCCAGCCACACACGTTTCGTCAGATGACAGCCACGGACGGCTCCCGCGCCCGACGAGCCTCGTAGGTCTTCAGATGGGCGAAAGCCGTTCGCAGGGTCGGAACCGGAATTCCGTCGCTCCGACGCAGCAGGTCGCCGACGATGTGATCAGCTTCAATGCGGGCACCGACCTGAATGTCTCTGAACATCGACGCGGTCAGCGCTGACCCCGGCGTCGTCAATGTCGTCCGGAACCGCTCCATGGCAGCGGGCCGAGGTTCATAACCTTCCCCTTTGGCAATCGCGCAGCATTCCTCCAGTAGCGCGATAGCAACATCTGCAGCACCGGCGCTGACGATGTCCCCGATGGTCGATCGCATCAGACATGTGATCGCCGCACCGGTCGCGATGAACACCCACTTCTCCCACATTTCCTGCAAGATTTGCCTAGTTAGGTTCACAGTGAACCCCGCGCCTGAGAGGGCGGCTGCAATTTTCTCTGTGCTCGGGCTCATCGATCCGCCTTGCGCGCCGAAGGAAACATTTTGTAGTTCTCCAAGATGCTGGATGCGACCAGCTGCGTCGAGCATCGCAGAGATGACGCACTGACCTCCGAGCACGGCCTGGGGATCAAACTTCGCCTCCAGCATGTCGAGATGCCGCATGCCGTTCAACAAGGGGACAATCGCGGTGCCTTCCCTCACCGCCGGGGCAAATGACTGGATTGCGTCTTCGAGATCGTAAGCTTTGCAACTCAACAACACGAGATCGAAGCGCACCTTGAGCGCCTCAGCGATTACGATCGGCGGGTTCGGAAGTTCAAGGTCTCCGGTCGGGCTTTTGATGACAAGGCCCATCTCCCTCAGTTGTCGCATCCGGCCCGGTCGCACCAGAAACGTCACATCGCGCCCGGCCGCTAGGAGTCTACCGCCGAAGTATCCGCCGATACCGCCGGCACCCACCACGAGAATGCGCATAGTCAATCTCTCCCCCGACAATGACCCCGATCAATTGCGTCCTGGAGCCTAGTCGGCGATGACTCCCACCACTTGTCGATCTGCCCAGCACGCGGAACTGCCAGCGCACGGCGACACTCAAGATTGAGGCCTACCCGAGGTAGCGTTGGACCGCCGTCTCGTCCCACTCGATTCCTGTACCAGGGACGTCGGGAATATGCAGGAACCCGTCCTTGACCTGATATGGCGCCTGAAGAAGCGGATTGTGCCAGTCGTTCCACTCCAGCCAATGGGCCGTCTCCGTAATGCGCATCATATGGGCTGACACCTCGGGATAAACGTGAGTTGAGACCGGTACTCCTGCTGCGCCGGCAATAGCCGCCGCTCGCAGCCAGCCCGTTACCCCGCCGATGCGCTTTGCATCAAGCATGATAAGGTCACACGCTTTCTTTTGGAGCGCCTTGTGAACCTCGCGCGGCCCGTAAAAATTCTCGCCCATTTGCAAGGGAGTTTTCAAGTCTGCCGCAAGATGTGCATAGCCATCCAGATTGTCATAGAGTATTGGCTCCTCAATCCAGGCAAGTCCGTGATTGTCGATCATTCGGCACCTCTGTAGGGCTTCCGCCAGGTTCAGGCCTTGGTTGAAATCGGCCATCAGGTGCACTTGGTCGCCGACCGCTCCACGCACCGCGTCAAGCGCCGAGAGGTCATCGGAGGCGCGTTCACGGCCCAATCTTATCTTGAGGCCTGTAAACCCACCCTCGTTTATCAATTCCACCGCTTCCTTTGCAGCGGCGCTAGGCTCCTGGAGCCATAGCCCGTTGGTATTGTACGCCTTGACAGGCCCCACGGACCCACCAAGCATCACGCATAAAGGAAGGTCGGCTGCTTTAGCGAAAGCATCCCACGCCGCCATGTCGAGCCCAGATACGGCAATCATGGACACGCCTTCATAGCCGACGAAGTGAAGTGATTTCCTTGCTGCATCGAAAAGGTCGACAGGTGAAACGGACCGACCTTTCAGCATAGTCCCCAGATCCTTGAGCACCGGCACGATGTAGCGCATTGAGCTTATGGTGTAGGGTTGCAGGTAGCTGCGCCCGACGATGCCTTCCTCTGTCAGGAGATCGACTAGGATAATAGGCCACTCGTGAATCGCGCCTATTCTAGCGATTATAGGTCTCTTTAGCTGGATGACGATTGGTCTAGCAGAAATTGCTCTCACGGTCAGCTTATTTTTCGACATTGTTCCACCGTATGATAGTTAGTTCCTAATTGGGTTTCTGGCGCGGAAATCGTGTAGCTTCCCGACGTTCTTGTCCAAATCGCCAAGAGCTCCGATCCGCAACTGCGGATCGGAGCTCTTTCCTGGGAGGATTCAGGACTCTCAGAGCCTGCCGGCGCGCTGCTGATGCATCATGTAAGTGTCGAAACTATACTCGGCGATTTGAAGATTGAGATAGTACTCGCCTCGGAAAGCCTTGAGCGAACCCCACAATTTTGCAAATTCGGGGTTTACCGCACTTTCTTCAGCATAGACTTTATGGGACTCCACAAAGCAGACGTCGAGAATCTCCCGACTGAAGGGGCTGAGCTTGGCGCCCTTGGCCACCAAGCTCTTTATGGCAGAAGCGTTCAGGTAGTCATACTTCTGCAGCATGTCTGCATCGGCGGCCTGGCAGGCGGTTCGCAGCAGAGACTGGTAATTCTTCGGCAGACTGTCGAAAGCCGCCTTGTTAAACATGGCATGAATGGTCGGTCCACCTTCCCACCAGCCTGGATAGTAGTAATACGGTGCGACCTTGTACATGCCGAGCTTCTCGTCATCATAGGGTCCGATGAACTCCGCCGCGTCAATCGTACCTCTTTCCAGCGCCGGATAAACGTCAGCGCCAGCAAGCTGCTGCGGCACAACCCCCAGGCGCGCGACGATCTTGCCGGCGAAGCCGCCGATGCGCATCTTGAGGCCCTTGAGATCATCGATTGTCTTGATTTCCTTTCGAAACCAGCCGCCCATCTGGGTGCCGGAATTACCTGCGGGGAAGCCCACGAGATTCTGTGTAGCAAGGAACTCGTTGTAAAGCTCATTGCCGCCTCCCTGGTGAAGCCAGGCGTTGTGACCGCGGGCGTTGAGCGCGAACGGAACTGCGCATCCAACCGCCCAGGCTGCGTTCTTGCTCCAGTTAAAAAAGCCCAGGGTATGGCAGGCTTCGACGGTCCCCGCCGCGGTGGCGTCTGCGGCTTGCAAGGAAGGAACGATTTCGCCGCCGGCAAAGACCTGAATAGCAAAGTTGCCGTCTGTCGCCTCGGACACGTATCTGGACAATACCTCAGCAGTCCCAAAGATTGCAGGTAGCGACTTGGGCAAGGCCGACGTGAGGCGCCAGCTTACCTTGGGATTAGCCCGGGCGATTGCGGGCACCGCCAGCGCGGCAGCCGCGGCCGCGCCGCCCATCCCGGCGCGTGCAATAAATGATCTGCGATCCATATTCTCCTCCTCCGTTGATGCGGCGGCGTGTGCTGCGTCCGATCTCCGCAAACTCGGGTGAGCATTGCACGTACGCACCACCTCAGTCCAGCACATATATCTTTTTTTCAGGAAATATTCTTTTTCCGAATCTGCGAGGTAATTTTCTGAGGGCCATTACCATCGAAAAAGCCGACAATCCTGCCGGATTCTTTATAGGTCGATCGCGACATGGCTACCCGCGTCCGCAAAAAATCTTTCTTTTTCCCCAGATCGGCTTGAAACAGAGATGCAAATGCGCGAAGAGGGGACATCTTAGAGGGAGGATTTCATGCGCGCTTTGATCGGCCTAAGCCGACTCTTGGACGTCTTGACGGAAAGCATAGGAAAGTCCGTCGCCTGGCTCATTCTCGTCGCGGTCGTTGTTAGCGCGGGAAACGCGGTTATGCGAAAGGCATTCAACCTGTCGTCCAACGCTTGGCTGGAATTGCAATGGTATCTTTTTGGCGCCGCCTTCCTCCTGGCGGCCGCCTACACGCTCCGGCAGAACGAGCATATTCGAATCGACATCGTGTACGGTCAGTTTTCTCGGCGTAAGCAGCACTGGATCGACCTATTCGGGCACGTGTTCTTCCTGATGCCATTCACGCTACTGATGGTCTATTTTTTCGTGCCATATTTCTTGCATTCTTGGCGAAGCGGAGAGATGTCCTCAAGCGCCGGGGGGCTCGTCATATGGCCGGCAAAGCTGCTGCTGTTGCTAGGCTTCTTCCTGCTGGCGCTACAGGGCGTATCTGAGATCATCAAGAAGATCGCGATTATGCGCGGGGACATGGAGGATCCCAATCCCTTCATTTCAGCGCATCAGGCCGCCGAGGAAGAAGGCAAGGCCTTGGTAGAGGAGCTGCGGTCGTGATGGAATTCATTGCTGTGAACATGGCTCCAATCATGTTCGCCTTTCTCGTCATCTTCCTGCTTCTGGGCTATCCGGTCGCCTTTGCGCTAGCCGCCAATGGGTTGATGTTCTTCGTCGTTGGCGTGGAACTGGCGCCGTTGTCGAACGGTACGATCACCCTCTCCTGGCCTCTGCTCTACGCACTGCCGGAGCGCATTTTCGGCGGCGTTATGGCCAATGAAACCCTGCTCGCAATTCCGTTCTTTACGTTCATGGGCATCGTGCTCGAACGCTCGGGCATGGCAGAGGATCTGCTCGACACCATTGGCCAGCTGTTCGGTCCGATCCGCGGCGGTCTCGCTTATGCGGTTATTCTGGTTGGAGCGCTGCTTGCCGCAACGACTGGTGTCGTCGCCGCGTCCGTGATCGCTATGGGCCTCATATCGCTGCCGATCATGCTTCGCTATGGTTATGATCGGAGGATCGCATCGGGCACCATCGCAGCTACAGGTACACTGGCGCAGATCATTCCTCCATCAATAGTACTGATTGTTCTGGCCGATCAGCTTGGCCGTTCGGTGGGCGATATGTATACCGGTGCGCTCATTCCGGGCCTGATGCTCACCGGCCTCTACATGCTCTACATCTTTGTGATGTCGATCATCCGTCCGAATTCGATGCCGGCGCTGCCGCTCGAGGCACGCACTTTGGGGCACGGTGTGACGTCATTGTTCGTCGCGCTCGCCGCAGTCTTCGCCATAGGCTATCTAGCCCACGTTGTGCTGTATCCGACTCAAGGCAACAATGCCGACTTGCTCGGGGCGACCATCGGCGTCATCTTCATCTATATCGTCGCGATTATCGACAAGGCCTTCGGCTTCAACAGGATGTCGCGCTTGGCCCAGCAGGTCATCATCGTTCTAATTCCACCGCTTGCGCTGGTCTTCCTGGTCCTAGGCACAATCTTTCTGGGCGTTGCGACACCGACAGAAGGTGGCGCGATGGGCGCGGTAGGAGCGCTGATCATGGCGGCCGCCAAGCACCGTCTCAACCTGCAAGTCATGCAGCAGGCGCTTGCCTCGACCACGCGCCTGTCGGCCTTCGTGATGTTCATCCTGATCGGTGCGCGTGTCTTCTCCCTAACCTTCTACGGAGTGAACGGACATCTTTGGGTTGAGCATCTGTTGACCTCCCTGCCGGGTGGTGAACTGGGGTTCCTGATAGCGGTCAACATCCTGGTTTTCGTGCTGGCCTTCTTCCTCGATTTCTTTGAGCTGGCCTTCATCATCGTGCCGCTGCTCGCGCCTGCAGCCGACAAGCTTGGCATCGATTTGATCTGGTTCGGCGTGCTGTTGGGCGTCAACATGCAGACAAGCTTCATGCACCCACCGTTCGGCTTCGCGTTGTTCTTCCTGCGCTCCGTCGCAGCACGCGTGCCCTACATCGACCGGATAACGGGCAAGAATATCGCGCCGGTGACAACGGGTCAGATCTACTGGGGCGCGGTGCCCTACGTATGCATTCAGCTCTTGATGGTCGGCTTGGTCATCGCGTTCCCACAGATGGTCATGCACTACAAAAGCTCAGGCACAGTCGTCGATCCGAAGACGATCAAGATCGAAGTGCCGGATTTTGGCGGCGACGGCACACAGGATGGCCTTGGCGGGCTGCCAACCTTCAAGTAGCTGGAGGTAGGATGAAACCACGCATTGATCTTCGACCTGCTACGGGCTGATATGAGATAGCCGAGCGCAGAAGGCCGCAGGTCAAAATGAACCCACAGCATACGCGCGCCTTCGCCAAAGCTGCCGACCCGCTCTCCAGGACTACCCGGATCAACGCACCCATGCTTCGAGGAATTGCATGTGCTCGGCTTTCCCTGACTCTCCGGCAACTCACGCAATCCCCTGCTCGCTGATCTGCTGAGCGGCGACAGAAAGTTACATGATGCCGGTACAGGGGCGAACAGCGTCATTCTTCGACTGAAGGGCGCCAGGTATTTTCGCGTTCACGGCGTCGCGATCAACAGGGATACGCTGCCTTTCGCCGATGTCGTCCTGAAACGCGAGATCGCCGAGAGCTAGTTCCATCAGGATTGAGATTGCGCGGTCTTACCGGCTCTGTGACTGCGCCTATCCTACGATAGACGAAGCTTGCCACCTTCCTCTCATTTCCCGTCGAGGTGGCCGCGGCGATGAAATTCGCCATGCGGGCATGGATCGGCGATTTCACGCAGGCCGGGTCGGTGGCGGCCGGATCGCCGGTGATCGCCATCGCCTGGCAGCGGCAGCCGCCCCAGTCGATCTCGCGCCGTTCGCAACCGCGGCACGGCTCCTGCATCCAATCGGTTCCGCGGAAGGCGTTGAACGCCGGCGAATCGGCCCAGATTTCGGCGAGCGTGCGCTCCCCGAAACGCTCGAATCTGAGCGACCGGATCGTCTGCGCGGCGTGGCAGGGCAACACCATGCCGTCGGGCGCCACCATGAAGGCGTCGCGCGCCCAGCCGCCCATGCAGGGTTTCGGATAGATCGCGAAATAGTCCGGCGTGACAAAGTCGATGTTCATGATGCCGGTCAGCCGCTCGCGCGCCCGTTCGACGATTTCGGCCTGGCGGTCGACCGCGGCACGCTCGGGCATCAGCGCATCGCGGTTGGTCAGCGCCCAGCCTGAATACTGGACGTTCGCGATCTCGAGCCGCTCCGCGCCGAGCGACAAAGCGAGTTCGATGAATTCCGGTACTTCCTCGATATTGTGGCGGTGGATCGGCGCATTGATGGTGAGCGGCAGGCCGGCTGCGCGGGCGCGCTGCGCCGTCTCCAGCTTTTTCTCATGGCTGCCCCGATGGTTGCCGATACGCTCGGTGGTCTCCGGCCGGGCTCCCTGGAAGCTCAGTTGTAAATGGTCTAGCCCCGCGTCGGTGAGCGCGTCGATCCGGCCTTCGGCGATGCCGACACCGGCTGTGATCAAATTGGTATAGACGCCGCGCGCCGAAAGCCCGGCGATCAGTTGCTCGAGATCCCGGCGCAGGGTCGGTTCGCCACCCGAGAGATGCACTTGGAGTACGCCAAGATCAGCAGCCTCGTCGAACAGATCGAGCCACACCTGCGTGTCCATCTCGCGGTTCGCCTTCAAGAGCTCCGTCGGATTGGAGCAATAGGGGCATTGCAGCGGACATCGATGTGTCAGTTCCGCCAGCATTCCGATCGGAGGGAGAAGCGGCTCGCTCATAGCTTCACCACCAGTTTGTCCGCCCATTCCTGCAGGAAGGCGGTGACATCGGAGGCGATTTCGTCCTCCGCGGCGCCATATTCCACCGCAAGATCGGCGATGAGGTGGCCGACATCGGATTGTCCGTCGCAGCGGCGCAGAATGTCGAGACTGATCTCGTTGGGCCAGAACACCTTTTCTGGCGACAGCACCGCGTATGCCTGCCGTTCCGGATCGAACTGGATGCGCACATGTTTCGGCAGCGACGGCGTCGACTGCAGCGAAACGATTGCCCTTTGCCGTTCCGCGATCATGATGCCTGCTCGGGTCGGAAAGCGCCGGGCGGGATGTTACCAGTCTGATAGGCATGCTGGAGCGCATTGAGCATCGCCCACAGAATATCGCATTTCAGCACCAGCGCGTCGATCACTGCCTGCTGGCGCTCCGGCGTGTTGCCATGGCGGAGCACATAGTCGAGGGCGAAATCGGAATCGCGTGAAGCCTGCTCCGGCCGCCGGCTGAAGTAGGCGAGCGTGTCCTCGGTGACGTAGTCGTATTTGGCCAGCATCGCCGGCACGCGTTCGCCGATGATGATCGGCGAGAACAGCTCGGTCAGCGAGGAGGCGACGGCCTCGAGCAGTGTCGCGTTGGCGCAGAAGGAGAAATAGGCGCCGACGGCGAAGCGCGTCGCGGGCAGCGCCAGTCTTTCGCTTTTCACCGCTGCGGCGTCGAGGCCGAGCGAGGTGGTGAGATGCAGCCAGCGCGCTATGCCGCCGCTCCAGCCGTCATCGCCGTCATGGTCCTCGATGCGCTTGCGCCAGGCGGCGCGGAAGACCGGATCGGTGGCGCGGGCGAGGATCATGGCGTCCTTGCGCGGGATCACTGCCTGGTAGCAGTAGCGGTTCAGCGCCCATGCCTGCAACTCGCCCTTGGACATGCCGCCGCCGACCATGCGGTGATGATAGGGGTGGCGATTGTGATAGCGCTCGGCGCCGACCTGCCGCAGCACGGCTTCAAGCTCCGCCGTCGACAGGCCGTTCTTGGCGGCATCCTGGAAATCGCTCACAATTCTATGTCCATGCCGTCGTGCGCGACTTCCCAGCCAGCTTGTCTGACAACCGCGTGCTCGGCCGAGCTTTCATCGAGAATGGGGTTGGTGTTGTTGATATGGACGAAGATGCGGCGGCCGATCTTCACCTTGGCGAGGCTTGCGATCGAGCCGGCCTCGCCGGACATCGCCAGATGCCCCATGCGTGCGCCGGTCTTCCGGCCGACGCCGGCCGCGATCATTTCGTCGTCGGTATAGACCGTGCCGTCGAACAGCACGCAAGCCGCGCCGGCAAGCCGCTCCCGCAGCGCCGCGTCGATCCTAGCGCAGCCGGGGATATAGAATGCCGAGCGGCCGCTGCAGGCGGCAACGCGCACCGCGATGGTGTCGCCTTCTTCGGAGCCGTAATCGGCCTCCGGCCTGCCGGCATCCTCCAGATAAAGCGCCACCTTGCCGGGCACGGCGAAACTTTCGATCCTCACACCTGTTCCCTGCCCGCCGGCGTCGCATAGCTCGAGTTCGCCCCCCGCAGGCAGCGTACGTCGCGGCACGACCGCCCGTTCGAGCACATTGAAGATTGGGTTTGCATCGAGCGCGGCGAGAACCCGCGCCGAGGCGTATATGGCGAAGGGCTGGCGCTCGCGCAGGCTGAGTAGCCCTGCGACATGATCGACATCGGCGTTGGTGAGCACGACGGCGCGGATCGGCGTCGAGCGCAACGGCGCGTCGGGTGCAGGCTGCAGTTCGGGCGTCTGTGCGATCTGCTGGCGGATATCGGGCGAGGCATTGAAAAGAACCCAGCCGACGCCGTCGGCCGATGCAGCAAGGCTCGATTGAGTCCGCTGGCGCAGGCCGCCAGTTCCGGCGCGGGCGGCACGGCTCAGTCGGCAATTGCAGTCCCATTGGGGAAAACCGCCGCCGGCCGCCGATCCGACGATTTTCAAACGCATCGCCACAGTCCGAATTTTGAAATCAATGCACCGTCGGAGAGCGTAGCAGCTGTTACGCTGCCGCAACCCGATACGTCACGTCCAAGTCCAAAGAATACGGCGCGCGCCGCCGTTGCCAGCGACGCGCGCCGACGCGGCCTACTTCTTGGGAGTAATTTCAGCAGGCAGGTACCGCGAGATTTCAAAGCCGGCTGCAACCTCGCACATGGTCGGCTTCGTCCAGATATTCTTCATTTCGTTCCTCCTTTTGCACCGGCCCGGCATGGGCCGATCTTGTCGATATCCGCGGCTGCTGGGCACTGTTATAGAGCGGGTCGTCATAGCTCCTGAAATGGCACAAATGAAAAAGCCACTGATCAGAGCAGTATGAGGCAGTGAGTCCGCTGCGAGCAGCGGCAGCACTGAGTTCCGCTTGGATGCCTCACGTGAGTCAATCTCATCCGCTCGTGAAAAGGCTTAGGCAGCCTGGTGCTGACGGCTGATGAGGCCAAGATTCGTTTTGCCCGTCTCGCCAATGTTGGCAGTCGGGTGCTCCCTGAGCACCACGTTAATATGATCGCAGGACGAGCCAATCGCCTTGTTGGTGACTTCGATCATTCGACGGACGATCTCGGTCTTTTGCTCGTTGGAAAGGCCTTGCTCGATATCGCACTGGATGAAAGGCATGTCTAAAGCTCCTTGATGGTTGAACTTGATCTTATTTCTGCTTTTCCGCGGCTCGCCTACGCAGTTGTTCCGCCCCCGCGATATCCTCGCCGTTAGGTCCGGGAACATAGTCGGGGACGTGTTCGCCAGCGTCGAGGAAATTGAAACCGGGCATTTCGCGGGTCACGACAAAGATGTTGTCGATCGACACGCCGGCCACGTCGACCAGCACCTGGCTCAAGCCTTTCGCCAGTTGGCTCTTCTGTTCCGGTGTTCGACCGTTTCGAATATCACAAGTAATGATTGGCATCATGACCTCCTTTGTTGTGTGGGTTCTTTACGCAAACGCCTGAGCCAGTTGCCGCGTTTATGGCTTTGCTTCAAGGCCCGTTCCGAAAACGTACTTCCAGTCGTGGATCTCGACTCTCTCGTAGACGCCCAACGTCTGGAACGGATCCTTGGATGCCCACTCCTTAGCGGCCGCGGCATCAGCGGCATCGATCAGAAACAGACCGCCAACCGCATGTCCTTCAGGGCCAATCAGCGGCCCGGCGGCGAGAATGGACGCGCCACTGCCTTTGACGTAATCAAGATGAGCCGGGCGATGCTCGACCCGTAGCGGCGCTGCTGATGCCTTGTCGCGGCAATGAATGGCAAACATGGTATGGTACTTTCCTATCGGTTACTCGTGTTGGACGCTCGGACTGCCAAACTCCGTTGCAGTCAAAAGCGCCGAATCTCACCCTTGTCTGAGGCGGCCGAACACCCGCTCCGATACGGGAGTTGGCAGCGAACGCATTGCCGGCTGACACTCATCTCCCACCCCGAAAGCTCTACTTCACTCCGTGAATCTCCACGGCGCCAACCCCCGAGAATTTTGCCAGAAATCGGTCACCTTCCTTGATCGGCTGCTGCCGGAGAAATGAGCCGGTCATCACCAGCGAGCCCGGCTTGAGCGAGGCTTCGTAGCGTTTCAGGCGTTCCTTCAGCCAGAGGATCGAGTTTAGCGGGTTCCCGAGCACGGCCGACCCGGCTGCGGTTCCGACTGCTTCTCCGTTGACTTCGAGACTGCATTCGACCTTGGAAAAATCAATGTCCGGGGACATCGGGATACCTTTGCCGAGAACGATCGCGGTATGCTCCGCATTGTCCGCCATTGCGCCGCCGAAATCCGTGATCGGTACGCGCTTCTCGATGATCTCGAAGGCCGGAAAGCAGTTGGTCACCGCCTTACGAGCATCCTCGATTGTGACAGCGTTGATGATATTCTCGTTGATCTCAAAACAGATTTCGCATTCGGCATGGGGCTGCACGAGGCTGGAAAGCGAAAGGTCGTGTCCACTTTGGTAGGTTCGTGAACTCCGAAGACTGCCGAATGCGGGTTCTGAGATCCCAAGCTGCTGTTGAACGGCGGGATTGGTGGCCGCGACTTTCCAACCGATGCGGATATCGCCTTCGCGGTCGTACAAATCCTGCATCGCAATCTGGACACGGAAACCATCTTCCGTACTCAGCATTTTCACGAAGCCCTCTGGAACGCCGACGCTGCGACGCCAATTCCAGAAAGCATCGACGGCTTCAGCTATGCTCGACAACGCGACCTCCTGTTTCATTGCTGCCAAGGCGACCATTTGCCTGCTCGTTCCTCACCGTATTTCGCAGGACGCCGATGCCTTCGACCTCGACTTCGCAGACATCGCCGTCCTTCATCCACAAAGGCGGCTTGCGGCCGGCGCCGACGCCCGCAGGCGTCCCGGTGATGATTGCATCCCCTGGCTCCAGCGTCATAGTCTGACTAAGATCGGATATGAGCTTGGCGACAGAAAACACGAGGTCGTTGGTATTTGCCTTTTGAACAACGGCGCCGTTCAGGCGGGTCGTGATGGAAAGCCCCGCAGCGCCGGCGGGGAGTTCATCGGCTGTCACGAGGGAGGGACCGAAAGCGCCGGTCCCGTCAAAATTCTTGCCGATGGTCCACTGGGGCGTACGAAGCTGAAAATCACGCACCGAGGCGTCGTTAAAGATCGAATAGCCGAGGACGTGGCTCAACGCTTCGCTTTGAGGAATATATCGACCGCCCTGCAAAAGTACGACGGCGACTTCTCCCTCATAATCAAGCTGATCGGATGAAACAGGCTTGATGATCGGGGCTAGGTGACCGATCAGGCTAGACGGGAACCGTGGAAACACCGTGGGATAGTCAGGAACTTTGAAGCCGGTCTCCGCCGAGTGGTCAACGTAGTTCAAGCCGACGCAGATCATTTTGGAAGAACCGACGAACGGCGGAAGAAACGTAACGGACGCTGTGTCAATCTCCAGACCGCTCGAAAGTACCTCCTCGACTTCAGCGAGAGACATCTTCTCGATCAACGCGCGGTCAAGGTCGCCCGGATATTGTTCGTCCGACGACATCCACCCCCGGTAATTCTGACCGCTACCGATCGCAAGGCCCAACCGGCCTCCTCTTGCGAAGCGCATCAACCGCATAGCTTTCCCTTTCGTGCCTAGATGCTCAGCCACGATGGCGGCTGCAGGACGTCATGTTGCCCCGAATAACTCCAGAACCGCTCCGTCGTCAACTAAAAATCTTTATTCCATGTGAAGCCGAGATGTCGTGCAACTCCGATCCTGCGACGATAAAAAAGCAAAGAACGCCCAACGGGTCCGCATCTGGATTGGTAACCGAGAACTCGACACAAAAATTATATCTGTAAAATCAGTGCTTTACTAGATTCCAGATATCGCGGCAGGTTCACCTTCATGAATTCGACCCTAGGGCGCTCACCTCACCCTAGCACATCTCCAAAATAAAAAGATGATAGAGATTTTTGTAGACTTTACCGGACGCCTCTGCAATATCGCAACGGGAACTAGAAAATCGATCTCGTCGGAGCCGTCCTACCGGAAATTGCATGCTTATTTGCGGGGCGCAGCAGGGAGGAGCCTGATGGCAAGTTAAAACGCGATCTGCTCCGAGCGCCCGGATCGGGCAAACCAGCGCCGGCGAATCGGCGCCGAGCCCAAGGAGGAACACATGAAGACACGTCAATTTCTCGTGGCGATGGCGGCCGTTCTGCCTGCCACCGCATTTGCTCAGACGGCCGACGAATTGAAGGCCGATGCGACGACGCCCGGCGACGTCCTCACCTACGGAATGGGCTACGGCCTCCAGCGATACAGCCCACTCGACCAGGTGAACAAGGATACGGTCGGCAAGCTAAGGCCGATCTGGAATATCACCATCTCTAGCGATCGCGGCGAGGAGGCGCAGCCGCTCGTGTACAACGGGGTCATCTACACAACGACCCACAACGCAACAATGGCGATCGACGCGGCGACTGGTCGCCAGTTGTGGCGTGCGGCGTTCGAGTATCCGCCAGAAACAAATGCTCTAGCCTGCTGCGGCATCGTCAACCGCGGGGCGGCGCTCTTCGATGGTAGGCTCTACCGCACCACGCTCGATGCGCATGTGATCGCCCTCGACATCCAGGACGGCAAAGAGCTGTGGCGGTCCAAGGCGACCGAGATAGCCGATGGCTATTCCTTTACGGTGGCTCCACTTGTCGCCAACGGTGTCGTTATCACAGGTATTTCAGGCGGCGAATACGGCACCCGCGGTTTCATCGACGGCTGGGACGCGGCAACCGGCAAGCAGTTGTGGCGACGCTTCACAATTCCGGAGCCAACCGAGAAGGGCGGCGATACCTGGCCCGGCGATACCTGGAAGCGTGGCGGTGGCCCGGCTTGGTTGACCGGCTCCTACGATCCCGACCTTGACCTCGTCTATTGGGGCACCGGCAACGGCGGCCCATGGAATCCTAACGTCCGCAAGGGTGACAACCTCTACATCTGCTCGGTTCTCGCCATCCGCCCGAAGACTGGGGAAATCGTCTGGTATTATCAGTTCTCGCCGAACGATCCCTTCGATTATGACGGAACCAACGAGCTGGTTCAAGCTGATTTGACTATAGAAGGGCAGGCCAAGAAGGTTATCATGCAAGCGAACCGCAACGGGTTCTTCTATGTGATAGATCGAGAGAACGGAAAGCTTCTCACAGCCAGTCCCTTCGTCAAGGACATAAACTGGGCGACTGGCATAAACCTTGATTCCGGCCGGCCAATCGAATCTGAAGAAATGAAGAAAATGCGCGAAACCGGCGCGCCCTTCGTGGTGGTGCCGTCGGCGCTTGGTGGCAAGAACTGGCCGCACATGGCGTTCAATCCCGACACCGGCCTCGTATACGCCAATACACTCAACGCCACGATGCACTATGAGCCGATCGCGCCCGAGTACCGCCAGGGGACCTTCTATCTCGGCATCAACTTTCTCGGCGTGAACTGGCCTGACAAGGAGCGCGGCTATCTAAAGGCGATCGATCCCTTGACCGGCAAGGCGAAGTGGGAGCGACCATACGAGATTCCAAGCTTCTCCAGCGTGCTTACCACCAAGGGCGGCCTTGTCTTCTCAGGCGACATGACTGGCATGTTCTCCGCCTACGACGCCGATAGTGGCAAGAAGCTGTGGGACTATCAGACCGGCTCAGGCATCATTGGCCAGCCTATCACCTGGGAAAGCGGCGGAAAGCAATACGTCACGGTGTCGAGTGGCATTGGTGGCGTCTACGCTCTGTTTGTTGGCGACGAGCGGCTAGCCAACGTACCCACGGGCGGCAGCCTGACCACCTTCGCTCTTGGCGATTAGAGCGTTTGGTGGCTGGATTGAATCGTTCTGCCGGAGGCAATTCGATTCAAGGTCGAGGGCTTCGGTGCAGGTCGTACCGGTGGTACGGCCAAGTCCGAAGACGGACGGATTTGGATCGAATTGACCCGGCCCGCCGGTCGGCTCCGATTACTTTGCAATCGGGAAAGGACGACCGGCAGAGAGTAGACCTTTCGTTTTGCCGTAGGCAAAACAGACGGGTGGTTTCCCGCTGTCGAACGCGCGCCATCCGAGAAGCAAAACTGCTTCAATCTGACCATGAAACGCTCCAACGGACCGGCTGCCCGGATCGTTTCGCCCCCCGTTGCTGTTCGCGGAGATGACGATGACTGCGAGACTTCTTGCTTGCGCCCTTGCCTTCGCCGCATTGCCGCCCGGATCCGTAGTCGCCGGCGAAGTCGCGGCCGGATCCAAGATCTACCGGACGTTCTGCAGCCATTGCCATGGCGCGAAGATGGTCAATCCGGGCAATTCCTCGTTCGACCTGAGGAAGTTTTCCGAAACCGACGAAGAGCGCTTCCGGACCTCGCTAACCAAGGGCAAAGGGGCAATGCCACCGTTTGGGAAGAAGCTGAAGCCAGAGGAGATCGACAATCTATGGGCGTATATTCTCACGGATGGAAAAGACTGACGGGGCTCGTCGCTGCGGCTTTTGTCGCAATGTTTGCCGGACCGACATTCGCAGGCACGCTGCGCATCTGTCTAGACGATGACGCGCCGCCTTATTCCTTCAAGCGGAAGAGTGGCACGGGCGGGTTCGACCTCGCTTTCGGAATTCAACTCGCACAGCGCCTCGGCCGCGTCTTCGAGGCTCAATGGTTCGAGAGCGAGTATGAGAAAGAGGAAAGCCTGGCGTTGGACGCCAACGCGCTTCTCTCGGCGGAAAAATGCCATCTTTTCGCCGCCTATCCGCTATTTTCGGGCATGCTGGGGCTGCCCGCGATAGAAAATGGTAAGCTGCCGGAGCATGAGGGCGGACGCGGCGGCCCTCGCGGGCAGCGCGTCAGACTGGGCGTGCTGGTCGCCACGCATGCCTATCACGCCGCACCGCTGGAGATCATCCTCGGTTCACGCATTGATCGACAAGTGAAAAGCCTGGCCGATTTGAAGGGGCTAAAGCTCGGCGCGCGCGCGGCGACGCTCGCCGGCACTCTCCTACTCTCCTACAAGGGAGGCGTCTATATGCCGGATATCGTCACGCTGCCGGTGCGAGAGGACGTACTCCCGGCACTCGAGGATGGAAAGTTCGATGCGACGCTAGTCGAGCGGCATCATTTCGATGCTTGGAAGAAACGCCATCCGGACAGCAAACTCAAGACCAGCGGTTACTATCATCCTGTGATCGTCAATTTCGGCTACACGGCGCTCGAAACCAACGCAGCGTTGGTCAGCGAAGTCAATATCGCGATTGGAGCGATGATCGCGGACGGCACCGCCGCGCGCATCGCCGCCGAAGCTGGCATGACCTTTTTCATGCCGACGGCTCCCGAGGTGATCGAACGGCTCACGCCGGGTATGCTTGCCGGCGGGTAGTAGCATTCGAGTCAATCGCCATTTTCCGAAGGATTGCGCTCGACGGTGCCTCTCAAAGGAAGGGGAAGCGCTGGTCGTCCCCTTCCGCAGGCGCCGCTTGCGCTCGATGATTGCCTATATGCGCTTCAGGCCACGGTCCCGTCGCATCAAGCGGTTCCTCCCGTAGCCTTCTTGCGATTCATCAGGCCGTGGGAAGGATCATAGGCAAAGACCGCGCCGCCGAGGAACAGCACCGTGCAACCGACGACGACGGCCAATGAAAACCACTCAACCTGGCCATAGAAGGCGAAGCGGATCAGTTCCACGATATAGGTGAAGGGGTTGGCGAGACAAATCTTAAAAAGCAGGGGGCTCGATTCCTGAATCCGCCACAACGGATAGAGCGCCGGCGAGGCGAAATACATCGGGAAGATCACGAAATTCATGACGCCCGCGAAATTCTCAAGCTGCTTGATCATCGAGGAAAGCAGCAGGCCCAGAGAACACAGCATCATGCCGGAAAGATACAGCGCCGGAAGTACCAGCAAATAGCCAATCTGCGGCGCCTTGACGCCCCAGAACCAGGCGACGGCGAGGAACACATAGACCTGCGCCAGCGACACCACGACGCCGGCAAGCAGTTTCGACACCAGCAGGAACCAGCGCGGGAAGGGACTGACCAGCAGGGTGCGCATGTTGCCCATCTCGCGGTCGTAGACCATCGAGAGCGACGACTGCATGCCGGAAAACAACAGGATCATGCCGCACAGGCCGGGCGTGATGTAGACCTCGTAGAGCACGTAGGTCTTGTAGGGCGGGATGATCGACACGCCGAGCACCTGGCGGAAGCCGGCGGCGAAGATGAACAGCCAGAGCAGCGGACGAACCAGCGACGAGATGAAGCGTTCACGCTGGTTGAGGAAGCGCAGCCCTTCGCGGTCCAGCACACCCTTCAGGCAGACGAGGTAGTTGTAAAGGCCGAAGGCTGGTGCCGCGACCGGCGTCGCGCCGACGGCGATCGCTTTGCCGACCACAGGCGTGTTCATGGCAAAACTCCCTGCACGGCGGCCGGCGCCTTGCGGCTGAGCTTAGAAAAAGCCTCGCCGATGGTCTTCGACCCTGTCTCGCCGATGACGTCGGCGCCGACGCCCTTGGCGACGACCTTGCCCTCGGAAAGCACGACGACATGATCGCCGTCCTCGACCTCGTCGATCAGATGCGTCGCCCAGAAGGCGCTGATGCCTTCGGTCGCCACCAACCGGCGGATGTCGGCGAGGATGCCCGCGCGGGACTGGACATCCAGCCCGACCGTCGCCTCGTCGAGCAGCAGCAGATGCGGCTTGTGCAGCAGGGCGCGGGCGATCTCGACGCGCCGCATCTGGCCGCCCGACAGGCTGCGCGCCTTGTCATGCAGACGGCCGCTCATGTCGACAGTCTCCAGCACCGCGCCGATCCGGGTTCGCGCCTCCCGCGCGCCGATGCCGTGCAGCGAGGCGTGGTAGGAGAGGTTCTGGTAGACGCTGAGGTCGAGGTCGAGCGTGCGCGCCTGGAAGATGATGCCCAGCCTGCGCAGCGCCTCGCCGGAAGCGCGGGTCACGTCATGGCCGAAGATGCGGATCTGGCCGTGCCGCGTGTCGTAGAGATGGCTGATCAGCGAGAACAGCGTCGTCTTGCCGGCTCCGTTCAGGCCGAGCAGAACGGTGAAGGTGCCGGGCGCGATCACGAAGGAAACGTTGTTCAGCGCAAGCTTCGGGCCATACGAGTGACTGACGGCGGAGACCTCGAGAGCTGCCGCGCCATTCAAGCCGCCACCCGCTTTTACATGCTCCAAAACCGTGTTTCCTCAATACGTTTCAACCGGAACAGTGCCTCGGTAAGCTGTAGCAGTCCTATTCGATGGTTGACTCTGACCCGCAAGATTCGGCGCCGACCAAGTGTAGGTGCCGGGACCTTACTGGCGCCACCTGTGCGCTTGTGGCGCCTGTCTTCTCAGTCGCGGCGCCGGCCACACTCCCGCTTGCGTCCAGGCTTGGCTCTCCGTTAGCGCCAAGTCAGCCGGCGTAGCGAAAACGCTTGCCCTCTGAGGCTTTGGACTTGCTGATTCAATTGGGAGCGACCACTACAGCCCACGGAAGCGCGCCGACAGTGATCGACTGGATCGGTTCATCGGTCGTGACGTCGATGAAGGTGACGTCGTTCGAGGCGCCGTTGGTGCTGATGATCGTCTTCTGGTCGGGGGTGAATGCGAGTTGCCAGACGCGCTGGCCAACCAGCACGTATTTTTCGACTTCGTAGGTTTCGGTGTTAACGACTGCGACATGGTTTGCCGGGCCGAGAGCGACATAGGCTTTCTTGCCGTCAGCGGTGATTCGGACGCCAACAGGTTGAATCGATTCCGCACTCATGCCGGGGAGTTCGAAGTTAATCTTTTGCTTCACCTCACGGCTAGCGATGTCGATTACCGAGACCGTTCCCCCGATTTCCGCACTGACCCAGACCTCGGAACCGTCGGGTTTGAATTCGACAAAACGCGGCCTTGAATCAACCAATACGTTGTCCGTGATCCTATTGCTCGACGTATCGATGAAATGGGCCATGTTCGTCGTCTCCGACGTACTGACCACTACGGTTCCGTCCGGGCTGATGCCCATGCCCTCGGGTTCGACGCCAACCGGAATTTCAGCTAACACCTTCTTTGAAGCAAGCTCGATCACCGTGACCATATTGTCATCCTCATTGGCGACATAGAGCCTTTTGCCGTCGGGCGAGAGAACGAACAGTTCAGGATCAGGCCCGGACGGCAGCGATCCGATGATCTTGTGAGTAGCCGTGTCGATTATCTCGATGATGTCGTCGTCGCTGACGCAGACATATATCATCTTGCCGTCATGCGAGATCGTGATGCCGCGTGGGCGCTGGCCGACATCGATCGTCCCGACCACCTCCATTGAGTTCGAATCTATGACACTGACCGTGTTGTCTTTTTCGTTGGAAACGTAAACCGTGTATGCCGATGCCGGATTGGCGAAGAAACCCGCAAGCATGGCGGCAGCAAAAAATGTCAGTCGTCGTCCCGTCATGAACCTTCTTCCTCTGGTTGGTGCTTTTTTACTTGAGGGCGCATTTCGTTTCCGGCCGGTCGATTCCTAGCGTGTCAAGTTCGGAAGCGTGATGCAGAAAGCCCTCCTGTGGCGAGGTCGACACGACGGAACGCCCGTCGCCGAGGAAGATCGGCTGCCGCAATTGCCAATTCCATTTGCGGAACGTTAACTTTTGACCTTTGAATGCGGCGATCGAGAAATCGTCCGAGCGGATAAACTCACCCATCTTCTGAGGCTCGGCGCTGTGCGTTCGGGTTGCGGCCTCACCGATGATCCTCACCGCCGTCCATGCCGCCATGTCCTTGGAAAGCATGCGCCGTGCATTAGCCTTGGCGAAGCGATTCTGGATTTGCGTACCGCCCCACTGTTCACTCGCCGGGTGCCAGGCAGAGGGGACAAGGCCCGCGGTTCCCGCGACCGGCCGCGGGATCCAGGTCCGAAATGGTACGTACGTGCCGAACACCTCGCTTTCGTCGGCGACCAAGACGACGTCGTGATCAGGAAGATCTTGTGTGAACACGGGCATCTGTCGCTGAACCTGCACGACTCCGGAATCCGTCCTTCGCGCTGTGCCGGTATCTTCGAACAGGTTCTCAGAGACGATCTCGCCGCCAAAGCGTGTAGCCGCGCGGCGCAGCGCTTCGGCGAAAAGTTGATCGCGCTCATGAGAGCCATATAGCAGGACCCATCGCCGCCATTGCTTCCAGATCAGATACTGCGCGAGACCGTCAGCCAGCATCGTGCGCGTGGGCGCGATGTGAAAGACGTTCGCACGGCACTCTTCCTCACGCAGAATGTCGTCAGTCGCACCGACATTGAAAAGCAGGATGCCATTGTCGCGCGCAATGCTTGCGACCGACAGCAGGTGCCTAGCCGAGATGTCCGCAAGCACGTAGCGGTCACCTTTGGCAGCCATCGCCTTGATGGCCGATACCACGCCCGTATCGGGTTTCACCTCGACTACATCCAGCGTGAATTTCTGATGGAGAAAGGTGCCTGTCGTGTTGTTGTCGCCGATTGCCACTTCTGCGCCAGCAACACCTTCGTCACGTGGGGGGATATCCAAGACGGAGAGGGCCAGTTGCGGCTCATAGGCGCGCAGATAGCCGATCCTGATTTCGGTGATATGCCTTTCCTGCTGTGCGAGAGCCATGGCCGGTCGGCTCTCCTGCGCCATGACCAACGAAAAGTTGACCGCAAGGGAAAAAAGGAGAGACAACGCCGTGCTTGGCAAAATATTCATCGATACAACTACTTCTCCTATTGCGCTAAGCGGGCACGCCAAGCGACACCACGGTGTCACTCACCAAGATCGGCAAAAAAGCAGTCCGACGATCAGCACCCCTCACCTCGGCGCGGTTCAGCGGAAATTCGATGATGGTTGCATCCTGCCACGCTGAGCGAATCCAACACGGCCTTCACCACGGGCACTCGGTGCTTCAAAGTGAGGCGGTCCGATCGACCGTAGAACCCAGCCTGCGTTCTGAATTGCAGCGAAGCTCGTAACGACTTAATAGTTTGCAGTCAACTAAAATCTTTTTTCTGCTGTTTGTGGTCATTGTGACGTCAGCTCAGCGTGGAAAGGTGAAGAACCAGAATTGAACGCTGATGTGGCGCGCGCCGTCCTTAGATGCGGCCTTCTTGCCTAATTTGGCGCGACTCCTTGCGAGATCGAAGCTCATCGCTGAGAGAGATGGGAAGTTCGTCGCACGGGCACAGGTCCGACATTTTGAGAATTTAAATAGACGATATTAATTATTGTAGACTTTTTGTCGTATCTCTGCAACTTTGTCCCTATGGCCATCAGATCAAAATCCAGCCTGACGGAGACCACCTATCGCAAGCTGCATGCTCACGTGTTGGGCACGCAGGCGAAGCCGAGCGGCAAGTTGAAGATCGCTGAGCTGGCCCAGTCCTTGTCGGTAAGCCCCAGCGTCGTGCGCGAGGGCCTGTCCCGATTGGTGTCGGAAGGGTTGGTCGTGGCCGAGCCACAGCGCGGATTTCGCGTCGCACCCTTTGAGATATCTGAGGTCCGTCACCTCTTCGAAGCACGCGTTGAAATCGAGTGTCTTTGCCTTGCGGACGCCATAGAGAACGCGACTCTGGTCTGGGAGGGGCAACTGCTCGCAGCTCTTCATGAGTTGGCGAGGACCCCCGAAGAACCCGGACAGCACCCGGAGGACGCTTCTAGCACCTGGCTGAAAGCCCATGCGGAGTTCCACACGGCACTGGTCAGTTCGTGCCGGAATCCCTGGTATCTGAAGATGCGATCGCATCTCTTTGTCCACAGCGAGCGCTTTCGGGCGCATGTCTTGCGGCTTCCGACGATTGACCGCGACCTTCAGGGCGAGCACCGGCAGATCGCCGATGCGGCCATCGCACGGGACGTGCAATCCGCCTGCGCGTTGATGACCGTTCATCTCAAGCGGACCATCAGAGATTTGAGCTGGGAAGGGCATCGCGACGGAGAAATGCAGACAATTTAGCCGGCGCATGTGGCCGCTGTGGCCCCATGCCGGGAGAAACTTAGGAGGAAAGAATGGGAAAGATTTTCAATACGTCTATACGCCGTCGTTCGTTTCTTGGAGGCGCAAGCGGACTTGCCGTGGTGCTTGGCCTTCCGCAAGCGCTGATGTCCCGCGCCTATGCGGGCCAGACGCTGAACGTCATGATCGTACAGCCGCATGCGGGCTCGGTGGAAATTCTGAAGAACGAATTCCTGAAGCAGACAGGCGTCACCCTCAACATCACGGCAGTACCCTACGACCAGCTACAGCAGCAGGCGACGCTGGACGTGCAGTCGGGCAACAACCAGTACGACGTGATCGACTACTGGTACACAAGCGTGGGGGCGCTCGCTACCGAAGGGACCATCCTCGACATTACTGACCGCATCGACGCCCATAAAGGCGATATCAATCCGGATGACTTCATCCCCGGCGTTAGAGATACCTACACGCTGGTGAATGGCCGCTACTACGGCCTGCCTTATGACAGGGACACCCATGTTCTTTTCTACAACAAGGAGATTTTCGACCGTCACGGCCTGAAAGCACCTTCGACCTGGGACGAATACTTCGAGGCCGCAAAAGTCATCACCGAAGCGGAGAAGGCGAACGGAATTTACGGCGCCATCATAATGGGCTTCAAGGCGCCGATCATTCTCGGCGGCGCTTACGTCAACCGGCTCGCAGGCTTTGGCGGAAGCCTTATCGTCGACGGCAAGGCCAACCTCGCCTCCGAAGAGGCGATCGCCGCAGCCGTTGAACTCAACCGGGCGGCCCCTCATTGCCTTCCAACACCCAGCGAGGTCGCGTTCGAGCAGGGCCTCCCGGCGTTTCTCTCCGGGAAAGGGGCGATGATCGAGTTTTGGACGGACATGGGCATTTATGCCCAGGATCCGAAGGGCTCCAAAATCATAGACAAATGGGAAGTCGTTCAGCTTCCGCGCGGCGGAAAGGCCAAGAAATCGCTGGCCGCTCTGAATGCAGGATTCGCCTGGGCGATCCCCGCCGGATCCAAAAATCCAGATCTCGCTTTCGACTTCATCCGCTGGGCCGTCACTCCCCAGATCTGCGAAAAGCTGCTTCTGACGACCGGCACCGGAATAGACCCCATTCGGAAGTCGAACCTCGAATCGGCGGCCTTCGGCAACTTTGCGCCGAAGGTGAAGCGCGCCATCGAGGAGTCGATCGGCAACGACCTGGCATGGCCGACTATCCCGCAGTCGCCCGAATTGATGCAGTCCCTCTGCGATGAGCTGTCGGTCATGCTGGCCGGACAGAAAACGCCCGAACAGGCGATGGGCGACGCCCAGACCACCTGGGAGCGGATCATTGGCTAGCGGGTACGCCATAACGTCGAGCCAAGCGGCGGTACGGCAGGCCGGGAACCCGACCCAAGCGCGGTGGCGAATTTCGTCCCGCGCAACCGCTGTCGTGATGCTGGCGCCGCTGGCGATAGGGCTTCTGCTTTTCGCGGTGTATCCGCTGCTCTATTTGGTCGCCTTGTCCCTAACCGAGTCAACGCTGGGAGATCCATTTCGCGCCTTCATGGGTTTGGGCAACTATTCCTGGCTCTTGTCGCGCTGGGATTTTCCGGCAGCATTGCTGCGGACCTTGCTTTTCGCCATTCCGGTCGCCTTGCTCCAGATGGTCCTCGGGGTCGCGCTTGCGGTACTGCTGATCGACTTGCGCCGGCACAGCAGTTTGGTGCGCTCCGTGATCCTGCTTCCTCTGATGACGCCGCCGCTGCTTGTCGGCGTCGCCTGGAAGCTTATCCTTGCTCCGGGCGGCGGTCTGCTGAACGGCGTCCTCCAGCGTTGGGGAATTACAAGCGGACCCATTTCCTTCCTGGGCTCGGAGCCTTGGGCGAGCCTGTCCCTGTTCGTAGCTGACACGTGGCAGTGGACGCCATTTGTCGCGATTCTCGCCTATGCCGCGCTCTTGCAGGTGCCGGACGACATCCGCGAGGCGGCGCAGATCGACGGCGCCCGCCCCTCGGTCATCTTCTGGCGCATCGTCCTTCCGATCGCGGCGCCCGGATTGATAGCCGTGCTGTTGCTGCGCATCATCATGGCCTTCAAGACGTTCGACCTGGTCTACATCCTGACCTTTGGCGGTCCTGGCTATGCCACATCCTATGCGAGCTTTGTAATCTGGCAGAGCGGCTTGCAGAAGTTCGACGTTGGGACAGCGGCCGCGCAGACCGTCATCTTCGCGTTGTTCGTCTCACTCGTCACGCTACCGATCCTATGGCTGCACAAATACAGTGAGAGGCATCAATGATGCAGGTCGGATCGAGCTTTGCGGGAAATAGCGGGAGAGGTGAACGCGACGGGCGACTTTCAAGGAAACCCGGGCGGTGGCCTGCGTGGCGATACGCATTTAGAGTAGGCGCACTCAGCGTCGCCCTGGGCTTCTTTTTCCTGCCTATCGTGTTTTTGTTCTCAACCTCCTTCAAATCTCCGGACCAGGTTCTTCTCGGAACGTTCTTTCCGGCCGAGCCGGGCTTGGATAACTGGACCAAGGCCTTCGAGATCGTCGATCTGACGGGGTATGTCTGGCGTTCTCTTCTGATCTCGGTGGCGTCGGCGATCCTGACGCTGTTGATCGCCGTTCCCGCTGCCTATGCCGTGGTGCGGCTGCAGGTGGGCGCGGCTCTGGGATCGATCACGCTCGGCTCCTATATAGCGCCGCCGGTGGTCGCGCTCCTGCCACTGTTCTTTTTGCTGAGGAAGCTCGAACTGCTCAACAGCTTTCCCGGAATGATTCTGGTTTACGGCCTCATGAACGCGCCGGTCGCCTATTGGCTCATGCGCGGCTTCATAAAAGAGGTTCCGCGCGCCCTCGACGAAGCCGCCTGGATCGACGGCGCCGGCTACCTCAAGACCTTCCTTGTCATCGACCTGCCTCTTCTGGTGCCGAGCATGATCTCGACGGCGCTTATCGCCGGCATCCTAGCCTACAACGAGTTTCTTTTCGCCTCGGCCTTCGCGCAGAATCCGTCCGTGCGCGGCCTGACGGTCGGCATATCACTCTTCCAGGGTGAGAGGCTCGTGAACTTCGGGCAGATGGCGGTGGCGTCGATCGCCGGCATCGTTCCGATCTATCTGATCGCACTGTTGATGCAGAACCGCTTGGTCGGTGGCCTCACGGCGGGGGCGGTCAAGTAATCAAGTAAGCAGTGACGCTGCAGCCTTGTGAAATCTCATTTGCGGTGGAGAATCATGACCAACATCACCATTACCGATCTCGAGAAGCGCTACGGCTCGGTCGGCGTGCTGCATGATATTCATCTCACCATAAATCAGGGGGAGTTCGTCGTGCTCGTCGGACCGTCAGGCTGCGGCAAGAGCACATTGCTGCGCATCATTGCCGGGCTGGAAACGATTTCTTCGGGCGTCATCAGCTTTGGCGGCCGGCCTGTCAACGCTCTGGCACCCCAAGATCGCAACATAGCGATGGTCTTCCAGTCCTATGCGCTCTATCCGCACATGACTGTCCGCAAGAACCTCGCCTTCGGCCTCGAGCAGGCGAAGATGCCACGCGCCGAGATCGAACGCAGAGTTCTGGCCGCGGCGCGGACGCTCAACATCGAGCAGATGATGGATCGCTACCCTCGATCACTGTCGGGTGGCCAGCGGCAGCGGGTGGCCATGGGGCGGGCCATGGTACGTGAACCCGTGGCCTTCCTGTTCGACGAGCCTCTTTCCAATCTCGACGCGCAATTGCGCGTGACGATGCGCAGTGAAATCCGCTCCCTGCAGCGCCAGCTCGGCGTGACGACGGTCTATGTGACTCACGATCAGGTCGAAGCGATGACGATGGCCGACCGCATCGTCCTCATGAAGGACGGGCGGATCGTGCAGGTGGGAACTCCGCTTGAACTCTACGACAACCCATCCAGCGCCTTCGTCGCCCAGTTTATCGGATCGCCTCAGATGAACATGCTGACCGGCATCAATGTGGGCCAGCGAATCCGCGTCGGAGAGGGGCCTTCATCTCCAAGCATTGCCGCTCCGAGCGGCGCTCCAGGCGATATTCTTGTGGGCGTTCGGCCGGAACACATGCGTCTCGCATCTGACCGCGATGCAGGGGAACATGGCTTTTCAGCCCGTGTGCGCAACGTCGAGCAACTTGGCTTCGAGACGGAGCTGATCCTTGATACCGGCAAAGAACTGGTGACCATAAAGCAGGCGGGAAGGATCCGGCCGCAGATCGGGGAGACGGTCAACGTCGCTTTTCTCGAAAGCGACGCGCTCCTGTTCGATCGGCGCAGTGGAGACCGGATTTTCGCTGGAGTAGGCCAGGCCTGAAGTCCGGCGGACATAGCGCTATGGCGACGTTCTGCACCCTCGTGACCTGCGGTCGATGATCGCGACGTAGAGGACTGTTCAGGGCACGTCGCCGACATGCGGGCATAAACCCTGCCGGCGAATGCTCCTGAGGGGCATGGAGCTGGGCCTGGAACGAATATGAAGCCAATCTGTGGAGGCAATGCCATGAACCAATCTGTCGCGCCGCGGATCGCCGCCTCGCGCACCAACTGGGCCGGAAACCTGACCTACGGCGCCGAGCGCTTTGTCGCTCCAACCACGGTCGAAGAGGCGCAGGAGGCCGTAAGGGCGTCAACGAAGGTGCGCGCCGTAGGCACCCGCCACTGCTTCAACGACATCGCAGATACGGATGGAACCCATATTTCGCTGGAGAATCTCAACCGCGTGGTCTCGGTGGACTCTGCGAACCGGCGCGTTACGGTGGAAGGAGGTATCAAGTACGGCGAAATTGGACCATATCTGCACGAGCGTGGGTTCGCGCTTCACAACACGGCGTCGCTGCCTCACATTTCTGTGGCAGGCGCGTGCGCGACCGCAACCCATGGATCGGGAGCTCTGGGCAATCTCGCGGTGGCCGTCGCCGAACTGCAATTCATCGACGGCGCCGGCGACCTCGTGTCCCTTTCGCGCGCTGCCGATGGCGACACGTTCGCCGGTGCCGTCGTCAATCTCGGCGCGCTTGGTGTCGTGACGAAGTTCACATTGGATCTGCAGCCCGCCTTTCACGTTCGGCAGGATGTGTTCCGCGGCTTGCCCATTGCGGCGCTCGCAGACCATTTCGACGAGATCGTTTCGAGCGGCTACAGCGTCAGTACCTTCACGGTGTGGCAATCGGACGACATCGAGCAGGTGTGGATCAAGAGCGCGATCCGTGCGGACGCGCCCTTTATCGCCAGGAGCGATCTTTTCGGTGCGCGGCCGGCCACGCAGAACCTGCATCCGATGGAAGGCCTGGATGCCATCCATTGCACCGAGCAGATGGGCGTGCCGGGCGCCGCCCATGAACGACTTCCCCATTTCCGGGCCGGCTTCACGCCGGCAAGCGGCGACGAACTCCAGGTCGAGTATTTTGTACCGAGGACACATGCAACGGGTGCGATACGAGCGCTGCGGAGCCATGGCGGCCTGTTCAAGGATATTCTGGTCGGCGGCGAGATTCGCACGATCGCGGCCGACGATTTCTGGATGAGTCCATGCTACGGGACGCCATGTGTGGCGTTTCACTTTTCTTTCAGGCAGGACTGGCCGGCATTGAAGACAATCCTGCCTAAGGTTGAAACCGCGCTCGCGCCATTCCATCCACGCCCGCATTGGGGCAAGTTGTTCACGATGTCGCCGAAGCGCATACAGGCCCAATATCCGCGGCTGTCGGATTTCAAGGCATTGATCCAAGCGCACGATCCTCACGGAAAGTTCCGGAATAGGTTCGTGGACCGCACGCTCTTCTGAGGAGCGCACAGGGGATCAAGCGCCTCCCGGTGTCGATGGCGAGCCGGGAAGGCGTTCAGAGATTGGCAACCGGACCTGCGGCTGGGTCCTTTCTGCACGAAGCTGTGGCGCGGCCATCAAGCGCGACGCGGTGTCGGTTATGCCGATGTCCGCCACCACAGCGCGATGCCGCCAGCGGCTGGGCGCAGCCCGATATCGTGCGCTCAAGCCGCTATGCGGATGCTCGTCGCCTTGGCGCGCGCCTTGATGAGGTCCGCGGCTTTCTCTGCCACAGCTACGGTCGGGGCAAAGGTATTGCCGGAGATGACCGCCGGCATGACCGATGCATCGACGATCGCCAGGTTTTCCAGGCCATGCACCAGGAGCGAGTCCGGGGAAACGACAGCCAGGGGATCGGTTCCCATCTTGCATGTGCTCGTGGGGTGGAACATCGTCATGCAGTTCTGGCGGATATAGGCGACGATCTCGTCGTCGCTGTTCACCTCCGGTCCCGGAGCGACTTCTTCGCCCCGGTACGGATCGAAAGGCCGTTCCTGCGCGATCTGCCGCATGATCTTCACGCCGCGCACGAGGATCTCCATGTCGTAGGGATCGTCGAAGAAATTGGGCGCGATCAGCGGAGCATCGTACGGGTCCGCGCTCTTCAAACCGACATGACCGATGCTGCGCGGGCGAAGGAGGCAGGCATGCATCGCCCAGCCGTGGCCCCAGAAGCTGTCGGCGGCTTGCGCCGAGGCCATCGTGGAGGTGAAGAACAGCTGAAGATCGGGACGGTCGACATCCGCACCGGACCTGACGAAGCCGCCCGCTTCCGCCGTGTTTGAGGAAAACATGCCACGCCGCGCGGTAAGCCATTTGAGAACGTGCATCGCATTGACGTGCATCGTCGGCCAGGAGATCCCGTAGGTTTGTCTGGTGGTCGATCGCTGCTTGGTCCAGGTGTCGATGTGGTCCTGCAGGTTGCGGCCGACGCCCGGAAGTTCATGCAGAACCTCGATGCCCTGCCTCTTGATTTCGCGCGGATCGCCGACGCCGGACAGCATCAGCAGCTGGGGCGACACGAAGGCCCCTGTGGCCACGACGACCTCCTTGCGCGCGCTGATCTGTGCGGTCTGTTCGCCCCGGGCGTATGAGACCCCGGTCGCGCGCTTGCCTTCGAAGAGGATCTTCAGCGCTTTCGCCTGAGTGATGATCGTCAGATTGGGACGTGAGCTTGCCGGCCTAGCGTAGCTGCTTTCCACCCCGAATCTTTCTCCTCCCTTCTGTGTGAGCCAATGGTAGCCGATGCCCTCCTGGTCGGCGCCGTTGAAGTCGGCATTCAGCTTGTAGCCGGCGGCGGCGCAAGCCTCGAAATAGGTCTGGCACATGGGGTTTGGCGAGCGCGGCGGCGCGACGCTCACCGGTCCGCCAACGCCGTGATAGGCCATGTCGATCTGGTCCTTGACCGGCTTGCCTCCCAGGCGGAAGTTGCGCGTCGCGTCGGGTTCGCTGGCCAGCACGAAGTTCTCGGACTTCTTGAAGTAGGGGAGCAGGTCGTCGTAACCCCAGCCGACGTTGCCCAGGTCGCGCCAATCGTCGTAGTCCCGCTTCTGGCCCCGGATGTAGATCATTCCGTTGACCATGGAGCTGCCGCCGAGCGCCTTGCCCCGCGGCAGCACCATCTTTGTGTTCCCGAGGCCGCGGGAGGGTTCGGCCTCGTAGAGATACATCATCTTGGGGCCGCCCAGGAATGCCAGGTTCGGCATCATGAACGTGACCATCCCGAGCGGCGTGCGCACGATATGCCGCTTGTCGTTGCCGGACGTTCCGAATTCCAGCACGGCGACGGTTACGTTCGGATCTTCCGTGAGCCGGTTGGCGACGACGCAACCTGCGACGCCGCCGCCCACGACGATGTAATCAAACTCTGCCACTTTGCTTTCTCCTCCCACCCGCCTTGGAACTAGAGCCTGAAGGTTATCGACTTGAGCGAGGTGAACGCCTCGACGCCGGCCTGTCCGAGTTCCTGGCCCCAGCCGGACTGCTTGTAGCCGCCGATCGGCAGGTTCGGGTCATACACGCCGTGGCAGTTGACCCACACGGCGCCGGCCTTGAGCCCGCGTGCAATGTGATGTGCCGTCGAAATGTCCCTGGTCCAGACGCTCGAAGCGAGCCCGTAGACCTCGTGGTCGGCCAGAGGCAGCACATCGTCGATGTCGTCGAAGGGCACCGCGCAGACCACGGGCCCGAAAATCTCCTCCCGCTGGACGGTCATGTTCGGGGTGGTGCCGACAAGCACGGTGGGGGAATAGTAGTAGCCGGCTTCGCCGAGCGCGCTGCCGCCCAGGGCGACGTCTGCGCCGGCCTTGCGCCCCGCATCGACGTATGAGGAAACCCGGCGCCGCTGGACATCCGAGATCAGCGGCCCGATTTCCGTCTCCCTGTTGAGGCCGGCGCCGATGCGAATGCGCGACGCATGATCGATGATCCCGCTCACGACCTTGTCGAAGGCGGAGCGCTGGATGAACAGCCGCGAGCCCGCGACGCAAACCTGCCCGCTTCCGGCGAAGATGGCATTGGCGGCGCCGGGGATCGCCAGGTCCATGTCGGCGTCGGCAAACACGATGTTCGGGGACTTGCCGCCGAGCTCCAGGCCGACCCGTTTCAGATTGCCGGACGCCGCCTGCACGATCGACTTGCCCACCTGCGTCGAGCCGGTGAACGAGACCTTGCCGACCATCGGATGTTCGGCCAGCGCCGAGCCGACAGGGCGACCGAAGCCGGTGAGAATGTTCACCACGCCCTTCGGGAAGCCGGCTTCGATGACGAGTTCGGCCAGCCGGATCGTGGTCAGCGGCGTCTGTTCCGCCGGCTTCATGACCACGGTGCATCCGGCGGCGAGCGCCGGCGCCAGCTTGAAGGCGACCTGGACGAACGGGAAGTTCCACGGGACGATCAGGGCCGCTACGCCGATCGGTTCGCGCCTGGTGAAGCTGTGATACGCGTCGCTCTGAAGCGAGAGATCGATCGTACGGGCGGAAAGCTTCGTCGCCCAGCCGGCATAGTAGCGCAGGGCCTCGACCGGGAACGGAATGTCCAGCACCCGGGTGACGTTCAAGGGCCGGCCGCTGTCGAGGCTTTCCAGTTGGGCAAGCTCTTCTGCATTGTCGGCGATCAGGTCGGCCAGCTTGAAGATCAGGGCGGCGCGGGCCACCGGCGCCATGTCGCGCCAGCCCGTTTCGAAGGCGGCATGGGCGGCACGCACCGCGGCGTCCACGTCCTGCGCGGTGGCGGATGCGAAATCACAGATCTTCCTGCCGGTCGCCGGATCCTCCGAGGCGAACGTGCCGCCGTCGGAAGCATCGCAGAACTCTCCGTTGATGAAGAGCTGCTTCGGACGCGCGGCGAAGGCGCGGGCCTTGGCCGAGAGCTGTGTTTCGGGGTCGTGAGTGAGCAGGGCCTTAAGATGCACGTTCATGGTTATCCTCCTGGTAGGTTCGTTTCACCGGGTCGGCTCGGAGACGCGGGCTCGTTCTGGGTCATCAGCGATCGATGCCGTTGCATTCCGTTAGGCCGCTCGATCCTCAAGCGATCTCAATCCCTTTCGAGCGGCGCGCCGGATCGCCGCACAACGGCGTTCCGTCTCAGACATCTGCATAGGTTTGCTCGTCCGGCTGAGCACCGGGATGCGTCACGGCCCCTTGAAAGGCCGGGCCCACCTGCTGTGCATATTTCCATATCGCACCGGAGCGGTAACGCCTGTCCTGGGGCGGGCTCCACGCACGCGCGCGCGCCTGAAGCTCGTCATCGCTCAACCGGACGTCCAACGTCCCCGCGACCGCGTCAATGTCGATGATGTCGCCGTCGCGCAGGAGGGCGATCGGGCCGCCGACGCCGGCTTCCGGTCCGACATGACCGATGCAGAAGCCGCGCGTTCCACCGGAGAACCGCCCATCCGTGACGAGCGCCACCTCTCCGGATGTATCCTGGCCGTAGAGCATGGCGGTGGTCGCCAGCATTTCCCGCATTCCGGGGCCGCCCTTGGGGCCCTCGTAACGGATGACGATTACATCGCCCATCTCGTATCTGCGGTCGCGAACCGCGATGAATGCGTCTTCCTCATTGTTGAAGCAGCGCGCCGGACCGCTGAATTTCGTCTTTGCCAGGCCGGCCACCTTTACGACGGCACCCTCCGGCGCCAGATTCCCGCGAAGCGCGATGACACCCCCGGTCGGGCTCTTCGGCGCGCTGACGGGAAGGACGACATCCTGGTTGGGGTTCCATTTCACGCCCGCCAGATTCTCCGCGACCGTCTGGCCTGTCACGGTCATGCAGTCTCCATGAAGGTAGCCGCCGTCCAAAAGGGCCTTCATCAGAAGCGGAACGCCGCCGATATCGTACATGTCCTTGGCAACGTATTTGCCGCCCGGCTGCAGATCGGCGATGTAAGGGGTGCGCTGGAAAACTTCGGAGACGTCGAACAGATCGAACTTGATCCCGCATTCATGCGCGAGCGCCGGAAGGTGCAGGGTCGAATTCGTTGATCCGCCGGAAGCGGCGACAACCGCCGCGGCGTTTTCGAGCGACTTGCGGGTCACGATGTCGCGCGGGCGGAGCTGCCGCATCACCAACTCCATGATCTTTTCTCCCGACACGACGCAAAGCGCGTCGCGGCTGAAATAGGCGGCGGGAGCGCCAGACGAATACGGCAAGGCGAGGCCAATGGCCTCCGAAACGGCTGCCATGGTGTTCGCGGTCGCCTGCACGCCGCATGATCCGGAGGTTGGGCAGGACACCCTCTCCATCTCCTCGAGCTCTTCGGCGGACAGTTCGCCCACGGAATATTTGCCGGCCGCCTCCACCATGTCCTGAACCGTTATCGACTTGCCGCGATACTGAGCGGGCAATTGCGATCCGCCGTAGATGAAGATGGAGGGCACGTTGAGCCGGATCATGGCCATCATCAGTGCCGGCAAGGTCTTGTCGCAGCCGGCGAGACCGACCAGAGCGTCATAGGCATGACCCCGAACCGTCAGCTCGACGGAGTCGGCAATGCATTCCCTCGATGGCAGCGAAGCGCGCATGCCCTCGTGGCCCATCGCCAGGAGGTCTGTTACGGAAATCGTCGCGAACTCGCGCGGCGTTCCACCGCCGCGGATCACTCCGCGCTTTACGGCTTGCGCCTGGCGCATCAGAGAAATGCTGCAGGGTGCTGCCTCATTCCAGCACGAGACCACACCGACAAAAGGCTGATGGATCTCCTGCTTGGTCAAGCCCATCGAGTATAGCATCGCCCGATGCGATGCGCGCTCATACCCCTCAGTCACGTGCCTGCTGGGTAGGCTTTGCTTGGCAGAGCGATCGACTGTCATTCCTCCTCCTCGTTCCCTTACTGGTCGTACAAGCGCTTTCGTAGAATCGACCCTTTGCGCCCAGTTCAACTCCGGTGCCCTGACCTATCGTTTCTATCCGGTCGGTTTGGTTCCGCGTCGAATGGCGGACACATGTACGCCACCTCCAAATTCGATGTTATCGACCGATCAATATAATGTCTACAAAAAATGAAATAATCTTTTTTGAAATGAGAATGCGCGTTCGCCGCCTTTGTCTATCGGCATGGGTAATCAACCCGAATCAAAGGCTGTCGCGGAGGCAGGCATAGTCCCCATCACGAATGCCGATAGAGACGGCCTTTTGTTTTGGGCATGATCAGCTGTTCGAAGGCCGCGAAATGGCCGCCCTTGAGGAACTCGTTCCAGTAGAACAGATTGGTGCCCAGAATATCTCACGCGGGAAGCGGCCATGGGCAAAACCACCGCCTGATCCCGTCGCCTCCGAGGGGCGCACTCCAGATTGGGGGTCAGTTTTGAAAGCCGTTTGACACGGACAACGATGTGAAATGCATTTCCCGGCCTGCCGCCGTGTCGAGTCGGCTCGGTCAGTGGTTCTATGATCTCGAAGAACTCAATGGGCCCGACCAGCCATGGGTCAGAGCGATCGGAAGTGCGACGGCATGCGATGAGCGGATGTGAAGGAAGTGAATGCCGTACCCATCGATCGTCGTGCGAAACCGCGGATAGATTGAGACGGGCTTCGACCTTCCGCCAGTCGTAATGATCGCGCCAGGAGTTGAGAAACGCCTGAGCCTTCGCCAGCGGTTACACCCTGCGTCTGGTCGCTGACCGGCTTCTTATCCGGTACTCGGGCGGCGGCGAGGCGACGCTTCAAATCGTCGAGATCGTATTGCGCAACTGAAACTGTGCGTGGGCGTGATTGCTTCGCTTGCGGAAAGCGGTCCCTGTGACTGCGCGGCCGACGTCATGACCTCAAGATTCTCCTCGCGAAATCACGAATATGGTATCGCGCGAATCGCGGCGATGCTTCGGTCCGAGTGTCTGTTCCGAAAAAGAGGGTGAGTGATCTCGGGTTGATGGATTTCCTGCGTTGTCAGGCCCAAAGAGTGCAGCATCGCCGATGCGATGCGCGCTCATAACCTGCGGTCAGGCTCGACTGGTAGACGTTACTTGGCAGAGCGCTCGACTCGATCGACCCGAACTGATTCTGTGACCGACGACGGAGCGCGAATTCGTAGCCTCCACACGCTGGCGAACACGTTACAGAAGTCAAAAAGTCGATAAAATTTTAAACATCTTTTTTTATATGAAAGATGAGTGTACCTCTGGCCGTGTCTCTCTGTCGTTGATGGCACTTTGCCAGGCAAGGGCTGATTTGGACAACGCATACCGCACGGGCAATTGCCGTCCCGGGATTTTGCGCAACATTTACGCCCCGGAGGACCTCGCCGTGCCCATCTCCAAGATCCTCGTCGCCAACCGTTCCGAAATCGCCATCCGCGTCTTCCGCGCGGCCAATGAACTCGGCCTCAAAACCGTAGCGATCTGGGCGGAAGAGGACAAATATTCGCTCCATCGCTTCAAGGCGGATGAGAGCTACCAGGTCGGGCGCGGACCGCATCTGGCCAAGGACATGGGTCCGATCGAGAGCTACCTCTCCATCGAGGAAGTCATCCGCGTCGCAAAGCTCTCAGGCGCCGATGCGATCCATCCCGGCTACGGCCTGCTCTCTGAAAGCCCCGAATTCGCCGAGGCATGCGCCGAAAATGGCATCACCTTTATCGGCCCGAAGCCGGAGACAATGCGCCGGCTTGGAAACAAGGTCGCGGCGCGCAATCTCGCCATCGAGGTCGGCGTGCCGGTCATCCCGGCGACCGATCCACTGCCCGACGATGCGGAAGAGATCAAGAGGCTTGCCAGGGAGGTCGGCTACCCCGTGATGCTGAAGGCTTCCTGGGGCGGCGGCGGGCGCGGCATGCGCGCCATCCGCGGCGAGGCCGACCTGCTACGCGAGGTGACGGAAGGCAAGCGCGAGGCAAAGGCCGCCTTCGGCAAGGACGAGGTCTATCTCGAAAAGCTGATCGAACGCGCCCGCCACGTCGAGGTGCAGGTGCTGGGCGACACGCATGGCAACGCCGTCCACCTGTTCGAACGCGACTGCTCGATCCAGCGCCGCAATCAGAAGGTCGTGGAACGCGCCCCAGCGCCTTACCTCAACCAGGCGCTACGCGAGGAATTGTGCGGCTACGCGCTGAAGCTCGCCAGGGATACGCACTACATCGGTGCCGGCACCGTCGAGTTCCTGCAGGACGCTGATACCGGAAAATTCTACTTCATCGAGGTCAATCCGCGCATCCAGGTCGAGCACACCGTCACCGAGCAGGTGACCGGCATCGACATCGTCAAGGCGCAGATCCACATCCTCGACGGCTTCGCCATCGGCACGCCGGAGTCGGGCGTGCCGGCGCAGAAGGATATCCGCCTCAACGGCCACGCCCTCCAGTGCCGCATCACCACGGAAGACCCGGAACAGAACTTCATCCCGGATTACGGCCGCATCACCGCCTATCGCGGCGCCACCGGTTTCGGCATCCGCCTCGACGGCGGCACCGCCTATTCCGGTGCGGTCATCACCCGCTACTACGACCCGCTGCTGGAGAAGATCACCGCCTGGTCGCCAAGTGCCCCAGAGACGATCGCCCGCATGAACAGGGCGCTGCGCGAGTTCCGCATCCGCGGCGTCGCGACCAACCTGACCTTCCTGGAAGCCATCATCAACCACCCGAGCTTCCACGACAATTCCTACACGACAAAATTCATCGACACGACGCCGGAACTCTTCGCCCAGGTGAAGCGGCAGGACCGTGCAACGAAACTGCTCAACTATCTCGCCGACGTGACGGTGAACGGCCATCCCGAAACGCGAGGACGGCCGATGCCGAAGGCCGATGCCGCGGCGCCGAAGGTTCCATATCTCGACAAGCCGGTCGCCGACGGCACCAAGCAGAAGCTCGACACGCTTGGCCCGGAAAAATTCGCCGCCTGGATGCGTGCCCAGAAACAGGTACTGGTCACCGACACCACCATGCGCGACGGCCACCAGTCGCTGCTGGCGACCCGCATGCGCACGCATGACATAGCAGGCATCGCCGGCACCTATGCCCGCGCCTTGCCGCAATTGCTTTCGCTGGAATGCTGGGGCGGCGCGACCTTCGACGTCGCTATGCGCTTCCTGACGGAAGATCCCTGGGAACGCCTGTCGCTGGTGCGCGAGGCGGCACCCAACCTGCTGCTGCAGATGCTGCTGCGCGGCGCCAACGGCGTCGGCTACACCAACTATCCCGATAATGTGGTCCAGCATTTCGTCAAGCAGGCCGCCGAGGGCGGCATCGACCTGTTCCGGGTGTTCGATTGCCTGAACTGGGTCGAGAACATGCGCGTCGCCATGGACGCCGTCGGCGCCGAGGGAAAACTATGCGAAGCGGCGATGTGCTACACCGGCGACATCGGCGATCCGGATAGGGCCAAATACGATCTGAAATATTACGTCGGCCTCGCCAAGGAACTGGAGAAGGCCGGAGCACACATCCTGGCGGTCAAGGACATGGCCGGTCTGCTCAAACCGGGCGCGGCGCGCGTGCTGTTCAAGGCGCTGCGCGAGGCGACGGATCTGCCGATCCATTTCCATACGCACGACACATCAGGCCTGTCGGCCGCCACCGTGCTCGCCGCCGTGGACAGCGGCGTGGACGCGGTCGACGCGGCAATGGATTCCTTCTCCGGCAACACCTCGCAGCCCTGCCTGGGCTCGATCGTCGAGGCGCTAAAGGGCACCCAGCGCGACCCTGGTCTCGATCCGGAATGGATCCGGAAAATCTCGTTCTACTGGGAAGCGGTGCGCAACCAGTATTCGGCGTTCGAAAGCGACCTGAAGGGCCCCGCTTCGGAGGTCTACCTGCACGAGATGCCGGGCGGCCAGTTCACCAATCTGAAGGAACAGGCCCGCTCGCTAGGACTCGAAACCCGCTGGCACGAGGTGGCGCAGGCCTATCACGACGTCAATCTGATGTTCGGCGACATCGTCAAGGTCACGCCTTCGTCGAAAGTCGTCGGCGACATGGCGCTGATGATGGTCAGCCAGGAGCTTTCCGTCGCCGATGTCGAGAACCCGGCCAAGGACATCGCCTTCCCCGACTCGGTCGTCTCCATGCTGCGTGGCGACCTCGGCCAGTCGCCCGGCGGCTGGCCGGAGGCCTTGCAGAAGAAGGCATTGAAGGGCGACAGGCCGATCACCGTGCGTCCCGGCTCGCTGCTGAAGGCCGCCGACCTGAAGAAGAGCCGCAAGGAAGTCGAGGAAAAACTCGGCCGCAAGCTGACGGAGCAGGAGTTCGCCTCCTGGCTGATGTATCCGAAAGTGTTTTCGGACTTCGCCGGCGCGCAGGAGACCTACGGTCCGGTCAGCGTGCTGCCGACGCCGATCTATTTCTACGGCATGAAGGCCGAGGACGAGATTTTCGTCGACATCGAGAAGGGCAAGACGCTGGTCATCCGCTGCCTCGCCATCGGCGAGGTCAACGAGAAGGGCATGGTCACCGTGTTCTTCGAGATCAACGGCCAGCCGCGCCGCGCCAAGGTGCCGGACCGGGCGCACGGCGCCTCCAACGGCAAGGCCCGCCGCAAGGCGGAGCCGGGCAATGACGCCCATGTCGGCGCGCCAATGCCGGGTGTGATCTCGGCGCTCGCGGTCAATGCCGGACAGGCGGTGAAGGCCGGCGACGTGCTGTTGTCCATCGAGGCGATGAAGATGGAAACGGCCATGCACGCCGAACGCGACGGCACGATCGCCGAGGTGCTGGTGAAGACCGGCGACCAGATCGACGCGAAGGATTTGATAGTCGCCTATTGCAGATGAATGGAGCTCAGGTCCGCGGGATGAAAATTACGCGATCGCGACGTAGCAGTGTCGTGATATGCGTATTGTCGATGATGTTTGCAGCGGCGACCATCATAGTCTGCGCGCGTAGCGCTGGCGTGTTCGCTCTTTTGCGCCTGGCCCCGGCACGGTGCGGAAAGCGGTATGATCGACCGGCAACCCACTGATCGCGTCGATCACCACGGGTCTGGCGCGAAATGCGCATTCCCCCACGTCTGAAGCATCACAATCACCAGCCGGAAATCCTGACCACGTTGGGTCAGCAGATACTCGTCCCGGGCCGGCCGCTCGCTATAGCGTCGCTTTTCGAGCAATCCGGCCACGACAAGCGCCTTTAGTCGCCCCGTCAAGATGTTGGGGGCGATGCCAAGGCTTTCCTGGAATTCGTCGAAGCGCGTCCGGCCATTGAGGACGTCCCGAAGAATCAGGATCGTCCACCGTTCTCCGACGCGCGCGAGGCTGCGGGCAATTGGGCGCCGCATGCGCCGAAACCTCGATCTTACCCCCTACGACCGAAAATTTTCTATGGCGGAGGCGCGGAGGGCTACACCGACTATCCCGTCTTCTCCGGCACGCCCTACCCTGACAGCTCCCAGAAGGGATGGTGACTCCGTCAGCGCGCCATTCCTGCGAGAGCCGATTGACCTTGCACCGATTGCGACGAGGACATCCAAGGCTTCCCTTGTCGGCTATCGCTCTATGCTTGTCGATAAAATAAAGATGTTTCCATAATATGTAGACTTTATCGTCTAGGCGCTCTACGGTTGAAACTCAAGAACACCGGCATGTGTGGTGCGCTTTTCTTACGCTCCCTGGCTTCGTAGCCATAGTTCATGATCGGTCTGTCGCATTTCTCGGCCCGGCGTGTCGGGTGATAGTTCATGGAGGATGAAACGATGAAAAAGAAGGCCGAGTGGCCACGCCAACTACGATCCTATGAGTGGTTCGGAGGCAAGGGCAAGAACGCGATCATGTGCCGTTCCTGGATGAAGAACCAGGGCATGCCAGGCGACACGTTCGATGGACGCCCCATCATCGGCATTTGCAACACCTGGTCGGAATTGACCCCGTGCAACGCGCATTTGCGCGAGTTGGCCGAGCGCGTCAAACGAGGCGTCTATGAAGCAGGCGGGTTTCCGGTCGAGTTCCCCGTCTTCTCGACCGGTGAAAGCACGCTGCGCCCCACCGCGATGATGTTCCGCAACCTGGCGGCCATGGAGGTCGAGGAGGCGATCCGGGGCAATCCCATCGATGGCGTCGTTCTGCTCGGCGGCTGTGACAAGACCACACCCGCGCTTCTGATGGGGGCTGCGTCGGTCGATATTCCGGCGATCCTCGTGTCCGGCGGTCCGATGCTGAACGGCAAGTGGCGCGGCAAGGACGTCGGGTCGGGCACGGCGATCTGGCACTTCTCGGACATGGTGAAGTCCGGCAAGATGTCGATCGACGAGTTCATCGATGCCGAACAGGGCATGGCTCGGTCGGCAGGCAGTTGCATGACCATGGGCACCGCCTCGACCATGGCGTCGATGGCAGAAGCTCTTGGGATGACACTGCCCGAAAACGCCGCGATCCCGGCGGTGGACGCGCGCCGCCGCGTCATTTCGCAGCTTACCGGCCGTCGCATCGTCGATATGGTCAAGGAAGACCTCAAGCCGTCGGATATATTGACGAAGGAAGCCTTTGAAAACGCCATTCGCGTCAATGGCGCGGTTGGTGGCTCGACCAACGCCGTCATTCATCTTCTGGCGCTGGCCGGACGCGTTGGCGTCGATCTGTCGTTGGAGGACTGGGATCGGTTGGGCCGCGATGTGCCGACGATCGTCAACCTGCAGCCTTCCGGCAAGCACCTGATGGAAGAGTTCTACTATGCGGGCGGCCTGCCCGTGGTCATCAAGGCGCTGGGTGAAATGGGCCTGCTGCACAAGGATGTCATGGCCGTCAGTGGCGATACGATTTGGAACGGCGTCAAGGACGCCGTCAACTACAACGACGAGGTGATCGTTCCGCGCGAAAAAGCGCTGACCCAATCCGGTGGAATTGCGGTTCTGCGCGGCAATCTCGCGCCAAAGGGCGCGGTCCTGAAACCGTCCGCCGCATCACCGCACCTTATGCAGCACACCGGCCGCGCCGTGGTCTTCGAGAGCATCGAGGACTACCACGCCCGCATCGGCCTGGACGATCTCGACATCGACGAGAGCTGCATCATGGTTCTCAAATACTGTGGTCCGAAAGGCTACCCGGGCATGGCCGAGGTCGGCAATCTGGGTTTGCCGCCGAAGCTGCTGAAGAAGGGCATCCGAGACATGATCCGCATATCGGATGCGCGCATGTCCGGCACGGCGTACGGCACGGTCATTCTGCACACTGCGCCGGAGGCTGCGGACGGCGGTCCGTTGGCTGTCGTCCAGAGCGGCGACTTGATTTCGGTCGACGTGCATGCTCGCACGATCCAACTTCAGGTTTCCGATGCGGAATTGGCGAGGCGTTTGGGGGGGTGGGTGAAGCCAGACCTGCCCATCACAGGCGGATACGGTCTGCTCTACTTGAACACGGTCCTGCAGGCCGATCAGGGCGCCGACCTCGATTTTCTTGTCGGCAAGCGTGGGTCTGCAATCCCGCTGGATCGAAACGGCCACTAGAAAGCCAAGCGCGCATACACAGCCGTATACGAGGGAGACGCACTGGTATCAACCTGCCGCCATTGGCATGGTGATGCATAATGAGACCTGAGCGCGGGTTGGCTGGGCGACCGCTGTCTCCATTTGAGGCGTGATGGCACGGTCATGCTGTCGCGTCAGCCTTTTGGCTTTCGACACGACGTTGGCGTCTCACCGCGCCGTTGCGACAATGCTGATCGTGCGTTTGAGGTTGTAGGCGGATGGCGGTGATGCGGACTTGCACGGCAACTTTGGCAAGGCCTCGCCATCGCATCCGTCGTAGGCCGTAGCTGCGCTTCCACGTGCCGAAGATCTTGTCGATGCGTGCCCGAACGCGATGGATCCGCCGGTTCCAGGCATCAAGGCGCTTGAACGTCTCGGCTTCGTCGCGTCTTCACATGCCGGTGGCGACAATACGCGGCACGCCACACTTGGCCCGCACCGCGAACCGAAACGGCTTCACTGATAGGCGCTGTCGGCGAACACCTCACCGGGGACGTCGGGCAGAGCCTCGGCGCCGGCCTTGCCGTGATTGATATTTGCCGGCGTGATGGCGACTTCCTCCACCAGGGTCGTATCGGCATCGGCGCCGACGTGAGCCTTGAAGCCGTGGACCGCAGGCTTGCCCTTGTGCTTGACCCAATGAGTCTCGCAATCGTCTTCGCTGGCCGAGGCGATGATGGTGGCATCGACCAGCGTGCCGGCCTTCACCCGGATCGCCTTGGCCTTGAGCTGGGCGGTGATCGCGTCGAACAGCACCTTGTCCAGTTGCCGCTCCACCAGGGTCTTGCGGAAGCGCGCGAAGGCCGTGCGTTCAGGCATCGGCTCCGATGACGAAAACCCGCAGAAGGTCCGGAACGAGGACCGGTCATCCAGCGCCTCGGCAAGCTTCACGTCCGAAAGGTTGTACCAAACCGAGAGCAGCATCGCCTTCAACAGCGCCAGCGGCGAGTAGCTATTTAGGCAGCTTCACCCTTGGCCGCGCTCGATATCCCGACCAGCAGGCGCTCGATCCGCACCCAATCAATCACCCCACCCAGATCGTCGAGCAACCTCTGCCATCTCTGAAGCCAAAGCTCTCCCGGCAATCCGACGACGAGATATCGCAAACCTCCCTTGCTCGAATCAAAGGATCACGAGCACACCACGCCGCCCAGCCAACCCGCGCACAGTCTCATACCACTCGCCTAAGGCGAGATCTGCTAAAGCTGCGATTAAGCAAAATGGTTGATCACGCCCTCGACGAGGACAAAACAAAGGACACGCATCATGGTCTCCCGCCACAGGCGGGAGAATAGGCAGTAGACTCTCCGATGAGAGCCGGCGGTTTATTGCTTCTAGAGCAATAAATAGAAGATGACCAAAGAGACCGGCAGAGATACAGCCAATACAATCATATTTCCTAAGGCAATTTCCTTGTAGGCAGCCCTCTCATCTCTGGCATTGGTTGTGACGGGCACAACAACTCCACAGCATTCGACGTACTCGACCGATTGCCTCGCTATTATCGTTGGCATTTATTCCTCCCTTGAATACCCGACACGTTCAAACATCCTCGGTCGGCGTGATTTCAATAGTGCCCCGCTGTTCATCCCGGCCGAATACGATCACGTCCGCCCCGGTGGAGCACATCCCTCTAGTCGATAGCTTCTCGACGGTCCGCTCGGAAGCACGATCCAGACACACATTCAAACCGCCTTTTTTTAGCCCACTTCCTCAATTCAACGCTTGGCCTCTGTCTCTTCCCTATTTGTATAGCCAACGCCGAAATTGTCGAGGAAAATCTTTTTTATGGAGTAATGATGGAGAAGGATCGCGGGATGGGCGGTGCGCCGGACTCCATCCCACGTGGCCAGTGGCTCAATTGGGACGGGAAAGAGCGCCCGTGCTCGTTAACGAATACCACCGGCAAAAAGTCTTCGATTATACATTGAGTCGCGTCGTGCTTTTTTATAGACTTTTCCGGCACCTAGGATCCAGACGATGAACCAATCAAGCCTCACAGAGGCGACCTATCAGAAACTGCATGCCTATGTTCTGGGCGCGCAGGTGAAACCGGATGGAAAATTGAAGATTGCAGAGCTGGCTCAATCCATGTCTGTCAGTCCCAGCGTTATACGCGAGGGACTGTCCCGGTTGGTGGCGGATGGCTTGGTCGTGGCCGAGCCGCAGCGCGGCTTCCGGGTGGTTCCTTTCGATAAATCAGAGGCCTACCACCTGTTCGAGGCCCGCATCGAAATCGAACGTCTCTGCCTGACCAACGCCATCGAGCACGCCGACCTGGCTTGGGAGGGGCGATTGGTGGCGGCGCTTCACGAACTCGCCAAAACACCCGAGGAGCGTGGTCAACGTGGCAGCGTGTCGATCGACTGGCTCAAGGCTCATGCCAACTTCCACAGCACGCTTGTCAGTTCCTGCCGCAATCCCTGGTATATCAAGATCAGGGCCAATCTCTATCAGCACAGCGAACGCTATCGGGCCCTTGCGCTGCAGCATCCGCGCACCAGCCGGGACCTGCACGCCGAACACGAACAAATCGCCCACGCCGCCATCGACCGCGACATTCAGACTACGTGCGCGCTTATGACCGTCCATCTGAAACGCACGATCAACGAGTTCGTCTGGGAAGATAAGCAAGAGACTGCTGCATAGCAGTGCGAGGCATGAATGTCCTTGGCTGGTCTTCACTGGAGCCAGCAGCGGGTGATGATATTGGCTCCTTCGGCACGACCCCTCGCTTATTTGGGGACAAGACGCCGATGTGGTCGCCGTCTTGTTGCTGACACTTGTCAGACCGGAGCCGCCGCTCCGTCGCATCGAAAGTTTCCCGGACTGAAGCCGATGCCTCTGGTGGCAGCCCAGCTTTCATGGTCTGCGAATGCAGGAGATCAGGTCGGTGACAATGTTTGCGGGGTTCAGAGACGAGAGAATCGTGCTGTCCACGGGGATTTCCATCCGCGCCCGTATCGGCGGGGACGGTCCCCCCGTCCTGCTGCTGCATGGATATCCGCAGACATCGGCCTGCTGGCACGCTGTCGCGCCCCGGCTGATTGCTGCAGGATTCACTGTTGTGGCGACCGATCTGCGTGGCTATGGCGCTTCCGACAAACCGCATTCCTCGCCCGATCATCTGACGTATTCCAAGCGGGCGATGGCTGCGGATCAGGTCGAAGTCATGCGCCGACTGGGCCACAACCGCTTTTCTGTCGCCGGTCATGATCGTGGCGGCCGGGTCGCTCGTCGGCTGGCGCTGGATCATTCGAACGCAGTGGAACGGTTCGCGGTCCTCGATATTGCACCGACGGCGACAATGTACGCCAACACAGACCGAGAGTTCGCAACGCACTATTATCATTGGTTCTTCCTGATCCAGCCCGCCCCTCTTCCCGAGAAGCTGATTGGCGCTGATCCGGACTTCTACTTGCGCAGCAAGCTGGCTGCCTGGGGCAAAAGTGGCATGGCGGTCTTTTCGAACGCTGCCGTTGACGAATACTGCCGATCCTTCCGGGATCCGGCTTCCATTTCCGCGACCTGCGAGGACTACAGGGCAGCTGCAAGCATCGACCTCGTTCACGATGCCGGCGACGAGGATCGGCGTATTGATGCTCCGTTGCTAGCGCTTTGGGGAACGAAGGGGCTTGTCGGCAAGCTCTATAACGTCGTCGAGACATGGGAGGAGACGGCCCCGAATGTGACAGGCCATGGCATTGCGGTTGGGCATTTTTTACCGGAAGAAGCTCCGCAGGAGACTGCGGACGCCCTCATTTCCTTTTTCTCGGCTTCCAGCGCCGCCTGACATCGGTCATACGGTCGCCCGGAACCGTGATCCTATGGAGGTTATCGAAACCAGGTGCCCGACAGCACCGCAGTCAGGATAGTCAGGCCGTAGACCGCTAGCGCCAGCGCGATTGCCGCAAAGAGACCGTTGATCGAGCCGGTCAGCTTCAGAGCAATCCATCCACCGCCCAGCGCTATCGCAATGCGGATAGAGCCGCCTGTAAGCGACCAGAACAAGCGGTCCGCACCCAAATAGGGCATGATCAAGGTGCGGACGAACCCTCTGAACCGGAATGACGAGGTGGTGCAGGTTTCAGTCGGCAATCTCGTCGTACAGCGGAGGCCGCCCGCCAGTTAGGGCGCAGGCGCCAAGACACCACAAGGTGGTCGAGATCGGCTGGTGTTCGGCTGAACATTGTCATTCAAGGGGTATGCCGGATGGGCGCAAGACCGCACAATGCAATTACCGAGAGCCTGCAAAAGAGGGACGGCCTTGGCCAGCTTTGCGCCCTCTTGGAAAGGGGAAGCAACCTCCGATCGGGGACACGCTGGATCCAGCTGGTAGCGGTGGAACGCGGGCGCGCGATCTTCGAAGGACGGCCATCGACGGCCGTTTACAATCCTATCGGCTCCGTTCACGGTGGCTATGCTGCGACGTTGCTGGACAGCGCTTGCGGCTACGCCGTGCACTCGAGCCTGTCAGCAGACCAGGGATTTACGACGCTCGAACTCAAGGTCGCCTATACCGTGGGTTGACGGACGAAAGCGGCCCGGTGCGAGCCGAGGGAAAGCTGGTCTCACTCGGTCGTTGCGTCGCCTTTGCGGAAGCGAGGCTTGTCGACTCCGCTGGCCGTTTGTGCGCGTCAGCGACGTCGACCTTGCTCGTCTTCGATATCGATCGACCTATAGCCTGACCTTGCGGGCCGCCTCTATCGGAACCACGCGCCTGAACGGATAGCTGTCAGGATGGTCAAGCCGTAGGCCACCAAGCCCAAAGCGATCGCCCCGAAGAGCCAATTGAGCGATCCGGTGAGTCTTAGTGCGACCCATCCCCCGCCGAGGGCTATGGCGATGCGGAGAGAGCCGCCGACGAGCGGCCAGAACAGTCGCCCCGCGCCTTGCGAGGCGAAGTACAACGATAGCCCCAGGCCGAAGAATCCGTAGACGGGTCCGACGATGCGCAGATAGGCGCTGCCGGTTTCAATCATCAGGGGTTCGGTGCTGAACAGCCTCAGCCACGCCTCCGGCCAGATGGCCGCGGCGATACCGATCGCCTCTGTGAGGGAGAACGCCAGCGCGCCTCCCGTCAAGGCAATTGCGACAGCGCGGTCACGCTGGCCCGCCCCGAGGTTCGTTGCTACCAAGGCAACTAGGGGAGTACCGATTCCAAAGACGATCGGGATCAGCAGGTATTCGAGCCGAGCACCGGTTCCAAAGCCGGCAACCGCAGTCACTCCCGCGACGGAGGCGACAAGCGCCGTGGCGCCGCCGATCGTGACGTTGATGATGAGCGCGTTGACGGAGGACAGCGCGCCAATCCGCAGGATGCCGCCGATCGCGTCGCTGCGCAGCCGCCCCCATCGGAACAGGACGGGGCTGCGCCCGGACAAGACATACCAGGCCATGGCCAGGGTGCTGACGACGTAGAAGCAGACGAGCGCGACGCCGCCTCCTGCAATGCCGAGCGCAGGGATGGGACCATAACCGAAGATCAGCAACGGGGAGATCAAAACCAGGAACGGGATGCCGGCGCAACTGACGAGTGCCGGAAAGAGCATGTTGCCAGTACCGCGAATGACGCTTGCGAGGCCGTTCATCAGCCAGACGAAGACACTGCCGGAGAAGACCACATTCGAGTAGACCAGCGCCGCTTCGAGCTCGGCGCCCTGCCCTCCCATCAGCCTGTAGATCGGCCGGCCGAACACCAGGAAGATGAGGCTGACGGCGAGGCCCAGCAGGATGCTGACGACGATCGCATTCAGGACCAGCGCATCTGCAGCTTCTCTTCGACCCGAGCCCAGCGCGCGAGCGACACTGGACGAGATGCCGCCCCCCAGCGCGCCGCCCGCGATCATCGTCGTGAACATGACCGTCGGAAAGACAAGCGCCATGTCGGCGAGTGCCTCGGTGCCGATCCGGGCGACGTACCAGGTTTCGATCAGACCGGTGGAGGCCTGCGCAACCATGATGAGGACGTTCGGCCACGCCATGCTGAACAGCAGCGGCAGGATCGGCGTTTCGAGCAGACGGCTGGTCCGTGCGTCGAACCTCGCATTGTCTTGTCGTTGAAGGGCGATACTCTCGCTCATGGAAAAGCCCAATCGATGCTGACGCATCCCTTAGCGCCGCCCGCTGATCGGGAAGCTGTTATTGTTGTTCCAGCGCGAGAATTTCACGCAGACATCGAGCTTGCCGCTTACACTCGACCCGCATCCTTATCCCGCGCCGCTGAATGAGCCCGATGCTGGGCCGAAAAGATGCGGCCGCGCCATAACCGAGCGAAATCGGTTGATCGGCGCCTCGCGAGGGACCGCTCTGCGAGACGCGATGCCCCCTAGACCCCGGCAGTGACACCACCATCGATCGGGATAACCGCTCCGGTGATGTAGCTCGACGCCGACGAAGACAAAAGAAGCGCAAGCCCCTTGATCTCATCAGGCTGCGCCAGCCTTCCCAACGGCACTTTCGCCGCCTGTGCCGCTTCGTTCTCGGGAATGTGGAAGCGCCTCTCGTTGATGTTCGTCTTGAAAGGCCCCGGCGCAAGTCCGTTCACCTGGACGCCGAACGGCGCCAGCTCCAGCGCGAGCGCCTTGGTCAGCAGCGCGACCGCAGACTTCGAGGCGGTGTACGCATAGCCGATCGATATGTTGGCTCTCAGGCCGGCTATGGACGATGTCACCACGATCTTGCCGGAGCGCTGTGCTTTCAGGACCGGCGTCACCGCCTGCAACGTGCTCACGACGCCGCCCAGATTGACGGCAAGTGTCCTGTGCCAGATTTCGGGATCGAGGTTCTCGATCGCTCCGACGACAGGATCCAGTCCGGCGCCATACCCCCCGCTGATGCCGGCGTTGGCGAAGACGATGTCGAGGCCGCCGAGACGGTCGATCGCCGAGGCGATGACACCCTTGATGTCCTGGCGCGAGACGTCGCCGACGACGCCATCGACCGCATATCCGGCGGCTTTGAGCCGGCCGACTTCCAGGCGAAGCGCTTCCTCGTTCTGATCGAGGAGAGTCACAGACGCGCCGTTCTCGGCCAAGGCTTCAGCGACGGCGAGACCTATGCCGCTCGCTCCGCCTGTGACAAGCGCCTTGCGCCCTTCGACGGAAAAGATCCTGGAGATACTCATTCGTAATGTCCCTGATAGTGCTGTTTCAAGACTCGACCGGGCGCGCCGGATCGAGCCGCCACTCCGACCAGGAACCCGGATAAAAAGTCACATCCGCGCCGATGCGGTCGAGGCCGAAGGTCAGCAGCGAGGCGGCGACGCCCCCGCCGCAATAGGCGACGATCGGCCGATCCGGATCGATGCCGGCGGCGCTCAGACGGTCGCGCAAGACTTCCGCCTCGATGAACCTGCCGTGGGCGTCCAGCACCTGGTTTGCGGGGAAGCTGCGTGCGCCGGGGATGTGCCCGCCCGTCGGCCCTGCAAAATTGTCGGCCGGGCGCGCGTCGACGAGCGTTGCGTGATTTGCCACCTGAAGCACGGCATCGACATCGACATGCGGCAGCCGACCCGGCGCCAACTCAACGTTTCCGGGTTCCTCGACGTTTGCCTCGCCCTTCGCCAGCAACCCGCCCTCGGCGACCCATGCTTTCAGTCCGCCTTCGAGGACACGCACATCGGCCAAGCCTGCCCACACGAGGACCCACCACGCACGCGCCGCCGGCGCGCCGTTGGTGTCGTCATACGCGATCACCGTCGCCGTGGCCGAAACACCAAGCCGCCGCAGGGTCTGCTGAAGATGATCCGGTTGCGGTAGTGGATTGGATCCCCTCCCCTTCTGGCGTGCGACGGGATCGGCGAGTTCGGTCGGGAGATCGATGTATCGGGCACCCGGAACGTGACCGGCCAGGAAGCTTTCCCGGCGGCCGGGCTGCCCCGGAGAGAAGCGGACGTCGAGCACGACAAAATCTCCGCCCGATTGTAGGGCCTCCGAAAGCCAGGCAGGGGTGACTGTTCGCGCCAGCGGCGGGTCAGGTTCATGGGTCATGGTCATTTCTTTCGATTGACTGGTGCGCTCGATCAGTGCGCGGAGAGACCAAGGTTCCGCCAGCGCGTCAGGCGTTTCTCGGCAATCAGGAAGATGGTGTTAAGAAAGTAGCCCACCGCCGCGATCGTGAAGATTCCCGCAAACAGGGAGCGCACGTCCAGCACCTGCTGGGCCTGGAGGATGAAGTAGCCGATGCCGCTGTTGCCGGCGAGCATTCCGGTCAGGACGGCGACGATCAGCGTCACGCCGAGTGCCTGGCGCATGCCGACGAGAATGAAGGGCAATGCCGAAGGCAGACCGATCTCGATCTGCGTCTGCAGCCAGTTCAGCTGGAACGTCTGAGCCGTCATCTGCATCGTCTTCGAAACGCTGCGGGCGCCGGCATACGAATTGAGGAGGATCGGAAAACTTGCCGCCAGCAAAACGATCGCAATGCGGAAACTGTCGCCTATCCCGAGATAGAGAATCAGCAGCGGCAGCATTGCCGATATCGGAACCTGGCGCAGCAGCTCGACAATCGGTTCGGCGGCGCCCCAGATGACCTGAACCCGCCCCATGAGGAAACCGATCGTTACTCCCATGATGGTCGCGAAAAGATATCCGATCGCGGTGATGCGAAGCGTCTGGAGGACGGCCGTCAGCAACGGACCGTTCAGGATCTGCTGCAGCCATGTCTGGGCTATGTCGGACAGTGGCGGCAGTTGCGGCATCCTGTAGGCCGTACTGACCCACTGCCACGAGACCAGCAGCACGACGACGATCGTCCAGCCAAAGGCCCGGCTGCGAAAATAGCTTGTCAATCCGACAGGCAGGCGAAACGCTGGCCGGTCGGGTTTTGCGATAGGATATTTGGCGACGTGATCTTGGGCAGTCACGGTGAAACCCTTCTCATCAATTCGCGAGCACGTAGGAAAGGATGTCGCGGCGAAGCTCGAGGAAAGTCGGGTCCTGCCTTGTCGTGATCTGGTTGCGTGGACGCGGCAGGGGCACGTCCACGTCCATCTGGATGCCCTGGCCGCAAGGCGCCAGAACGATCACGCGGTCGGACAGATAAAGCGCCTCGTCGATATCGTGCGTGACGAAAACGACGGTCAGCGCATGGTCCTTCCAGAGGCCCAGCAGCAGATCCTGCAACGTGGCGCGGCTGAGCGCATCCACTGCCGAGAACGGCTCGTCGAGCAACAACACCTCCGGATTGGCGGCCAGGGCTCGTGCTATCGCCACGCGCTGCTGCATCCCGCCTGAAAGTTCGGCGGGGTAGCGCGCCGCGGTCCCGCCGAGGCCGACCTCATCGAGAAGCTTGTCGATGATCGCTTCCCTGGCATTCTCGATGCCCGGCAACGAAATCGGACGATGGGAGTGGCGCAATCCGAAGCGAACGTTGTTGCCGACTGTCCTCCAGGGAAGCAGGGACTCGCCGTAGTTCTGGAACACGTAACGCACGCTGGCGGGCGGGCGCATGACGTTCTTGCCATTGACCGCGACACTTCCGGAACTCGGCTGCTCAAGACCGGCAATCAGGCGCAGAAGCGTCGACTTGCCGCAGCCGGATCGACCGACGATCGAAACCAGTCCGCCTTCGCGCAGCGACAGGCTGACCGGCGAAAGACCCACGACGTCGGAGCCGAGCACGCTCTTGTAGCGTTTGCTCAGGGAGGTAATCTGAATCGACATCGCCGGCACCTAAGCCGCAGCTTGGGCTGCGGCACGCTCGAAACTGTTCGAAGGCCTGGACAGGCCAAGATGCCCGCGCAGCGTCTCCGCTTCGTACGCGGTCTTGTAGATGCCCAGCCTCTGCAGTTCCGGGACGACCAGATCGACAAAGGCGTCGAGTGGCGTACGCGAATAGGGCGGGAACAGCTTGACCCCGTCGAATGCACGCGCCTCGAAGTTTTCCGCGATCCAACGCGCCACGCTGCGGCCGGATCCGACCACGGGCGGCTGGTTGAGGTGACCGATGTTGGAGATGTAGTTGAACAGGTCGAGCAGCGTGACGCTCTCGTCGCCAAAGGCATTCAGCGCCGTGCGCAGCCATTTGTGCTTCGCGAAATCCTCTTCGTTCAGAATGTCGACGATGCGCTCATTGCGGTCGATGCGCGAAAAATCACGTCCCAGGACCGCGCCGATGTTCCCCGGCGCGTATTCGTTCACGACCAGGTTCTGAACCTCGCGGAATTTGCGCCGGGCCTCGGCGTCGGTGCCTGCGACATAGAAGGTGATGCCGGGAATGACGAAAATGTCGTCGGGATCACGGCCGTAGGTGGGGAGATAGCTCTTTACCTTGGCATAGTATTCGACATTCCAGTCGGTCGTGACGAACGGGCTGAAACGAATATCGGCGTATTGGCCGCCATACTGGAACGAAGCTTCCGAGTTGCCGGCGTGAATGACAGGCACATGGCCTTGAATAGGGCGCGGCAGGTTGAGCGGACCGGCCACGGAAAAGAATTCGCCCTTGAAATTGATCGCGTGGGCCCTGGTGGGATCGATGAAGCGGCCCCCGTCACGGTCGTCCAGGAAGAAGCCGTCTTCCCAACTGTCGGAAAGACCGTGCACCAGGCTGATGAATTCGTGTGCTTTCCGGTATTTGTCGTCCCCGGCCATGTGTTGCGTCTGGCCGTAGTTGCGCGACGGGGCGTCCACTCCCGCCAACCCGGTGACGATGTTAAGACCGGCGCGGCCATTGCTCAGGTGATCGAGCGAGACGATCGCGCGGGCCGTATCGTAGGGATCCTGATAGGAACTGTTGACGGTGACAACCAGGCCTATATGCCGCGTGATCGCGGCCACGTACGCCGCGACCGTGAACCCTTCGAGCTTGAACACGTTGTTGTGCCAGCTTCCTTGCGCTTCGGGTGTGCTGGAGATCGCATTTCCCATGAAATAATAGTCGAACAGCCCCCGCTCCGTGGCGCGAGCCGTGTCGGCAAGGTAGACCGGATCGACGGTTCCGCTGTTGAACGCCTCCGGCAGGCGCCATGCGCTCGCATGTCGGCCGGTGGGCCAGGACGAATAGGCGATCTTCAGTTTACGGCGCTTCGTCATGATCCATTCCTTGGTGCCCGTGGCGACACGCTCTTGTCAGTTGCGGGAGGTGGGGAGGATATGGGCTTCCAGATCCACGCCCTTGGGGACGTTGGCGTAGCGCGCTCCGATCTCGATCCAGACACGGAGTTTCTCAAGGTCCACCGGCGTCTTGAATCCGGGATAGCTGCCAGCCGTCAGTTCCAGAACACCCGGCGTTTTCTTGTCCAAGGCGACGAGATCGACGGTCGTCTGATCCAGGAAGTGGCGTGCACGTTCCTCGATCGAGAGCCCCGAGTACCACGCGATGCTTTCGCGCAGCGCATCGCGGAAGCGCGTCGCCAGTTCGGTATTTGCGTCATACCACTGGCGAGTGACCCACCAGCCGGCAATCGGGGATCCTTCCGCTAGCCGCAGTTTGCCCAGGTTCCGCTCTCCGATCAGCCGAAACTTGTGATCAGCGATCCAGCGAAAGGCGTTCACCGACGATGCGGTCGCGATCGCGTCGACCTGCCGCGTTTCCAGCAATGAGCCGTATGTCGTCTGATCCTGAACGATGGTGAATGAAACAGCCGAAGGATCGGCGCCCTGCGCGTCTAGCCAGGCGGAGGTGATCGCCTTGAATTGCGGAGGCGCGCCGAGAGCGACGGTTCGCTTTTCGAGGTCCTTGGCCGTCGCGATATCGCTGTCTTCGCGAACCAGCACGAACCAGTTTTGGCCAAGGCCGTTGTTAGGGGCCACCAGGCCGATATCGAAGCCATTGCTGATGCTCGACAGCCCGGCAAAAATGTCCGCATAGCCGATATCGGCCGATCCGTTGATCGTCGCCGTGATGTTATTCGTTCCGGTAGCGAGTTCGGCAATCTCCAGCTTCAGGCCATGGCGCGCAAAAAAGCCTTCAGCGATGCCGGCCCGAAAATCCACGCCCATGATCGAGCCCGGAACGGCAGAGATTCGAATGGTTTGCAGCTCTTGTGCAACAGCGATGCCACTGAAGCCCTGCAGAACCGAAAGCCCAATCCCCACGACGGCCGCGAAACGCGCCGCTCTAGCATAGATAGTCATGTCTGATCCCTTCACTGATCGCCCCGCAGTGCCCACACCCGAAGTGCCGCACTACGCGTAGCCTCAGTTCAGAACCTAAACGTTCTAGTTAGAATTTTAAATAGCTAAATCTACCAATTTAGTAGAATTTAAAGTGCTGCCATTCTCTAGAACGCTCGTCCGGAAGCAGATTCTTGCAGCGCAGCTTCGGATTAGCGGCCAGTCACTAGTGGCAATTCCGGATCGCTCAGCCAGTCCGCCAAAGATCCGTCATACTCCAAGGTATTGCCATATCCGATCACAGCCAAAGAGAGCGCCCCGAGTGTCGAGGCGATTCCGCCCCCGCAATAGGTGATCACTCGCTCGCCCTCTAATGGAGTAACTGCACGAAAGCGGGATCGCAACTCCTCGGCCGGCAGGAGAGTATTGTCCTTCTCGTCGATGAGCGTGTCGAAGGGCAGGTTGACGCTGCCGGGGATATGTCCGGCTCGACTGCGGACCGAAATGATCCCGGCAAAATCATCGGGTTGAAGCAGGCAGATCAGGGTACCCTCGGTGCGTCGGGCGACCAGATCGAGAACGTCGGCACGACTGGCATAAGGGCCGGGCGTCCCCTTGTTCCGGTAAGTCGTCCTGGGATAGGGCGCTATTCCGGTTTCCAGAGTTCCACCCAGCGCCCGATACCGTCGCAACCCACCGTCCAGTACGCTGACCCTCCCGTGGCCAAGGGTTCGGAAGACCCACCAGAGACGCGCCGCCCATTGGCCCTTAATCGCATCGTAGATGACGACGTGGCTTTCTGGGGTGATGCCGAGGCGGCCGGCGGCGGCCTCGAATTGTTCGCGCCGCGGCAATGTGAAGGGGTGTGCGGCCTCGGCATCCGAAAACTCCGTGAAGAGATCGGCAAACCGCGCGCCGGGAATGTGACCGCTGGTTATATATTGGTCGAGGCCGCTGCGGAACTCGCCCCTGATCTGGCCTTCGGGTGCGCGGTCAAGCCAGACGCTTGCGTCAAGCAGCACGAGGCTCGGATCGTCGCGGTTCTCTCTCAGCCATTCGACCGTTACCAGGGGCGGGCGCTCGTTCATCGCAGTGCTTTCGGTTACGCCCCGCATCGTCCCTGCTCGTTGAAACCCGGACTTTACCGAGGCGAGGAAGCTATATAGATTCTAACTAGAACCGGTGAAACATCAAGCTGGAAACAAGCCGTAGGGTTGGAGGAACTATGGTTGATCAGCAGTACGATTTTGGTCACCTTCCGACCCGGAAAGCCTGACGCCGTTGAATAGAAAATACTCCGACCAGCAGCGTGCGGCCGCGGTGGCGATGGTCGACCAGCGCCGGGTTGCCGATCCGCGCGACCACACGATCTTTCGCGAGGTGGCGCAGCAATCCGGTGTCGGCGAGCAGTCGTTGCGGCTCTGGGTGCGAGCGGCTGACGAAAAGCGACTAGAACAGCGCGGCGGCCTGGAGCCAAATCGCAAACCCCGATCCGAGGACGAACTGGTGCAGGAACTGAACGCCCTTCGTCGCAAGATCCAAAAGCTGCAGGCCGAGAACGAGGTTCTCAAGCGGGCGTTCGTTGCGTTCTCGTCTGATTGGACGAAGTGACCATCAGCAAGGCTCTTTCGGGACTTTTTGAGCTCAGGAGGTCTTGCCGGAACCAGGCGCCGGATCGAACGGCCGCGAGGATCGTCATCCCATAGACCACCAATCCCAGTGTGAGCGCGCCCAACAGCCATTCGAGCGATCCGGTGATACTCGGGGCGATCCATCCCACACCGAGGGCTACCGCGATGCGCAGGAAGCCGGCGGTGAGCGGCCAGTATAGCCGTCCCGCTCCTTGCGAGGCAAAATGAAGCGACAGCCCGAGACCGAAGAAACCATAGGTCGGTCCGACGATCCGGAGGTATGCGCTTCCGGTTTCGATCATATCGGCTTTCGCGCTGAACAGCCTCAGCCATTGCTCGGGCCAGATGGTGGCGGCGATGCCGAAGATGAGCGGAATGAGCGGATATTCGAGGCGCGCTCCGGTACCATAGCCGGCCACCGACCCGACACCGGCCATGGCCGCGACCAACGCGATCGTCCCCCTCGATGGTGACGTTCGTCTGGATTGAATTGATCGCTGAATATGCGCCGACATGCATGATGCTTGCCGTGGCGGATCTTTGAAGCCTGGTCCGTTTGAATCGCACCGAACTGCGCCCGGCAAGGATGTACCAGGCGGTCGCCATGGTTGCCACAACATGGAAGAGCACCAGGGCCACGCCCCCGCAGGCGATGCCGAGTGCGGGGATCGGACCGAAGCCGAAAATCAGGAGCGGCGAAACGGGAACAAGGAAGAGCACGCCGACGCAGATGACCATGGCTGGAAACAGCATGTTGCCCGTCCCGCGAATGACGCTGGCGAGGCCGTTCACGAGCCACATGAAGATGCAGCCCGCGAATACTCTGTTCGAGTAGATCAGGGCGGCTTCGAGTACCGCGCCTTCTCCTCCCATCAGGCGGTAGATCTGCTCTCCGAACGCTAAGGAAGATGAATGAAAAGAGCAGACCCAGCACGATGTTGATGACGACGGCGTGCAGGAGGAGTGCGTCGGCATCCTGCCATCGTCCGGCGCCGAGAGCGCGCGCGACAGCGGACGAGATCCCACCACCCACCGCTTCTCCCGATATCATCGTCATCAGCATGACGGGCGGGAACACCAGCGCCATGCCCGCAAGTTCGGCGGTGCCGGGCCGGGCTACGAACCACGTCTCGATCAGCCCGGTCGAGGCCTGGGCTATCATGATCAGGACGTTCGGCCACGCCATTCCGAGGAGCAAGGGAAGAACGGGCGCTTCGAGAAGACGCTGGGTACGCGAATCTATCCGGTGCTCAGCAACGGTCGCAACGGTGTCTGCCACGACGCGCTTTCACCGATCGGAAGAAAGGAGGTCGGTTCCGGAACCGATCCAAGCGCGCGTCTGCGCCAGAACTTCATCCGAAAGCTCGGGATCGTCGATTGCGCGTGCAAGGATGACGGCTCCCACCATCGCCGCCCAGCTTGCTATGGCCACCTGACGCCTGTCAGCGTCGGTCGCTCCTGGAAGCGCCTCAGTCAATCTGTCGATCTGGCAGCGGAACCCGTCGGTGATCGCTGCTCGCGCCGCCGCGCTCTGATGACGGGTCTCCGCGGCGAGCGCCGCCGTAGGGCAGCCTTTGGCCGGATTGTCGCGATGGCGTGGCGACAGATAGCCGTCGACATAGGCGTCGAGATCGAACTTTCGCTCTGAGCTCGGCTTGAGGGCATGCGCGAGCGTCTGGGCGACCAGATCGTCCTTGGACTCGAAATGACCGTAGAAGCCGCCATGCGTGAGGCCTGCCGCATTCATGACTTCGGCGACCGTAACGGCCTCGAAGCCCTTCTTTCGAAACAGCTGGCTTGCTGAATCGAGGATCCGGCGGCGGTTCTCTGCCATTTGCTCTCGGCTGACTTTCATCTCGCATGTCTCCAACTCCGTCGTTGTATTTGACGACAAAGGGTCCGAACACACACTACAATCATGACGTTTGTCATGTATATAGGGGTAACGTGAAAAAGAGCAACGAGGTCAGTGCGGCCTGCGGGATATCGTGACAAACGCGGGAACGGCGTCGATGACGACGGCGATCACCGCCGGTCGAGGACGCCAGAAGCAGTGGAGCAAGAAGAATGAACGTAGACAGCCAGGGAGTAGACCAGATGGGCGAAATACAAGATGCCGGCCAGCCGATGAAGATCGCGGTCGTGCTCCGGTCCGACCTTGAACCCTGGGAGAGACTGAATGTCGCCGCCTTCACGATCAGCGGCGTCGCCAGCCAGGACGGCGTGGTGGGAGAAGACTATCGCGATGCGTCGGGCAATCGCTACCTTCCGATGTTCAAGGACCCTGTCCTCGTCTTTAGCGCAAGTCCCGGGGAAATGACCCGCACTGTGGAGCGAGCCCGCGGCAGGGATGTGGCGTTCTCGATCTTCACGCGAGACCTCTTCAACACCTTCAACGATGTCGACAACCGCGCAGCGGTCTCGGCCGTCGCCGCCGACAATCTTGAGGTCGTCGGACTGGCGTTTCGGACGGATCGCAAACTCGCGGACAAGGTTCTCAAGGGGCTGAAACTTGCTCGATAAAGGTTTCGCCGATGTATTGCGCTTCATCGTCTTGGCGGTGAGTGGCCGGCGGGAGCCTGCCACGTCCTGCGAACCAGACTGTGGCGTTGACATTCGCATCGTCTCGATCATATTCACGTAATGATGATACAAATCATCATTACGTATCCTGTGGAACAAGAGAGGCCGCGACGTGATCTTCGGTTTTGCCGGACAGGACCTGCTGGCCTGGGCTCTCGCCGCCTTCTTCGTCATCGGCGCTGTTGGCAACTGGATTGCGCCGCCGAATGTGCGCGCGGAATATACTCGCTGGGGCTATCCCGACTGGTTTCACTACGTCACAGCAGGGCTTGAGCTCCTCGTCGCGATGTTTCTCGCCTTCGCTTCGACGCGGTTTTGGGGCGTCGGACTTGGCGCTGCCATCATTCTGGCTGCGATCGCGACGCTGCTGTTGCACAAGGAGTACAGGCACGCGCTTCTGCCCACGACCGTGCTGCTGTTCCTGATCCTGCAGGGCTATCTGTCGTTCTGAACTGTGCGGTCGTGCGGCGGTTGCCATGTCGTGAATGGTTTAGCTGCGAAGGATCCATCGTCATCGGGCACTCCGTCCCTGCCGGCCATGCAGGCACCGCGTTCGAGTAGGCAGGCGCTGCGAAATCCCGCTCGTATTCCTCTTCACCGTCATTGACTTCCCTATGATGGCGATCATATTTAAAGCGTAATAATGACTGCCATCATAAATAAGAACCCGACACCGAGAACATCACCGTGACCGACACCCCCTCAGTCCTCATCACCGGAGCCTCGACGGGCATCGGAGCCACTTACGCCGAACGCTTCGCGCAGCGGGGACACGATCTTGTCCTCGTCGCCCGGGACAAGGCTCGGCTTGAGGCCCTTGCCGGGCGGCTGCGCGATAAGACGGGCGTTTCCGTCGAAATTGTCCCCGCCGACCTCACGAACCGGAACGATCTCGGGGTCGTGGAAACCCGGCTGCGCGAGGATTGGAGGATCGGGATTCTTCTCAACAATGCCGGGGCAGGTCTCGCTGGCGCGTTCGAGCGGCAGGCGATCGACGACATCGATCGTCTGGTCGCGCTGAACACGACGGCTCTTGTCCGACTGGCCCACGCCGCGGCGGTACGCTTCGTACAGGTCGGCGAGGGAGCCATCGTCAACACTTCGTCGGTGGTCGGGCTGGTGCCGGAATTCGGCCAGAGCGTCTACGGCGCAACGAAGGCTTTTGTCCTTTATCTATCGCAGGGGCTCGGCCTCGAGCTCGGACCCAAGGGCGTCTACGTGCAGGCCGTGCTACCCGCGGCGACGCGCACCGAGATCTGGGAACGCGCCAGGGCGGACCCCGCCAAGATTCCTCCGCTTATGGACGTCGGCGACCTGGTCGATGCCGCGCTCGTCGGTTTCGACCGCCGCGAGTCGATCACCATCCCAGCCCTTCACGAGGCGGAGCACTGGGACGCCTATCAGGCAGCGCGACACGTGATGATCCCGGGGTTCGCCCAGATTCATCCCGCGGACCGCTATCGGACGGCGGATTGACGCGATTCAAATACAAGCGGAGGAAAGAGCAATGACGTTCAAAGCCCTTCTAGCGACCAAGAACGATGACAAGTTCTCGGTCGATCTCGTCGACCTTGTTAACAACGATCTCATGCCAGGTGACGTCACTGTCGCCGTCGACTACTCGACTGTGAACTACAAGGACGGCCTTGCCATCACGGGGCGAGCGCCGATCATCAAGCGGTTTCCGCTGATACCGGGCGCCGACTTCGCGGGCACTGTCGAGGCCTCCTCCTATCCCGGCATCAAGGTCGGGGATCGCGTCGTCGCCAACTGCTGGGGACTGGGAGAGACCCATCACGGCGGCTTCACCCAGAAATCCCGGCTGACCGGCGATTGGCTCGTCAAGATCCCGGAGCCGTTCTCGACGAAAGACGCCATGGCAATCGGCACCGCAGGCTACACGGCCATGCTGTCGGTGCTGGCGCTCGAACATGGCGGCATCACGCCCGATCGGGGTGACATCCTGGTGACAGGCGCTAATGGCGGCGCGGGATCTGTCGCGATCGCGCTGCTGTCCACGCTGGGCTATCGCGTGATTGCCTCGACCGGCCGTCTCGAAGAGGCCGACTATCTGCGCGAGCTCGGCGCGGCCGAAGTGATCGACCGTCGCACGCTTTCCGAGCCGGGGAAGCCGATCTCGACCGAACGATGGGCCGGCGCCATCGATTCCGTCGGCAGTCACACGCTGGCGAATGTGCTGGCGCAGACGCGGTATCGCGGCGTGGTCGCCGCTTTTGGTCTGGCGCAGGGCAGAGATCTCCCAGGCTCGGTATTGCCGTTCATCCTTCGCAACGTCACTCTGGCGGGCATCGACGCCGTCAACGCAGCTCAGCCCGTGCGGCTCGAAGCCTGGTCGCGGCTGGCCCGCGATCTGGACCTCAGGAAGCTGGCGCGGACGACCACAGTTGTCGGACTCGCGGATGTTCTGGACGTCGCCAGCCGCATCCTGGAAGGAAAGATCCAGGGCCGCACCGTGGTCGACGTCAATGCGTGATGAACTGCCATTGGCCGGGACAGGCCTTGGCGATGCGATAGAGAAATGAAAACATGAAAGCCTTTATCCTCGACCGATATGCGAAAAAGAGCGCGTTGCGGCTTGGCGACGTACCGCAGCCGGCGGTGAAGGACGACGACGTCCTTGTCGAAATTCACGCAGCAGGGCTCAACCAACTGGATTCCAAGCTCCGCGACGGCGAGTTCAAGCTGATCCTGCCATATCGCCCGCCCCTCGTCCTCGGACACGACGTAGCCGGCGTCGTGGTTCGCGTCGGCAGGAACGTCCGGCGTTTCAAGGCCGGCGACGAGATCTACGCCCGGCCTCGTGACGGCCGGATCGGCGCCTTCGCGGAATTCATAGCCATCAACGAAGCCGATGTGGCTCTGAAGCCAAACAACCTGACAATGAAGGAAGCCGCTTCCATCCCTCTGGTCGGGCTGACCGCATGGCAGGTGCTTGTCGATCGGGCGAAGCTCAAGAAAGGGCAGAAGGTTCTCATTCATGCAGGATCGGGCGGGGTCGGCACCTTTGCCATCCAGCTTGCCAAACATCTCGGCGCGACGGTCGCCACGACAGCGAGTGCCGCGAACGCCGATCTCGTCGAGAGCCTCGGTGCTGATGTTGCCATCGACTACAGGACGCAGGACTTCGAGAAAGTCCTGTCTGGCTACGACGTTGCGCTAAACAGTCTCGACGCAAAAACGCTGGAGAAATCGCTGAACGTACTCAAGCCCGGCGGAAAGCTGATCTCGATCTCCGGCCCGCCCGATCCCGCCTTTGGCAGGGAACAGGGACTGAACTGGTTCCTGCGACAGGTGCTGCGGCTGTTGAGCTTCGGCATAAAGCGCAAGGCGAGGGCGCGCCGGGTCGATTACTCGTTTCTGTTCATGCGAGCGAATGGCGACCAGCTGAGCCAGATCACCTCCCTGATCGAAGCCGGCGTCATTCGTCCGGTCGTGGATCGGGTCTTCCCGTTCGAGACCATCAACGATGCCCTTGTCTACGTCGATTCGGCACGCGCCAAAGGCAAGGTGGTTCTCACATTGAAGTAATCCACGCCCGGAGTTCGTGTCGGCGCGCATGTCCTGGAAGACGGTCGTGACCAAACTTCATCCATCCGAAACTGAGGTGACGACGGGGAAGGATGCGCCGACGAGAAGCGTCGGCGCGGCTGGAACGACCTTCGTCTATCGACAGCTCGGACCTGCCGTCGGCGTCCCTGTCATCCTGCTGAACCATTGGGGCGCGACGCTGGACAATTTCGATCCGTGCATCGTCGACGGCCTTGCCCGAACGCGGCCAGTTGTTGCGATCAACTATCGCGGTGTCGGAGGGTCGGGCGGCAAGGCCCCGCTCAAGGTGGCTGAGATGGCTGAGGACACCGTCGCCGTGATCCGCGCGCTAGGCTTCAAGGAAGTCGATCTGATCGGATTCTCGCTTGGTGGCTTTGTCGTCCAACAGATCGTCCTGGACCACCCAGAGCTGATCCGAAAGGTCATCCTGGCGGGAACGGGACCAGCAGGCGGCGAGGGCATCGAGCGCGTCGGGCCGGTGTCCTGGCCGCTGATGATGAAGGGCATGCTGACCTTCACCGACCCGAAGAAGTTTTTATTTTTCACCGCGACCACGAATGGCCGCCGCGCCGCGAAAGCCTTCCTCGAACGGTTGAAGGAGCGAAAGGCCGATCGCGACAAGCCGGCCACGATCGCCATGCTGCTCAGACAACTGAAGGCGATCCACGCCTGGGGCAGACAGCCGCCGCAGGATCTGTCCGGCATCGGCAAACCGGTGTTGGTCGCCAATGGCGATCACGGCATCATGGTGCCGACCCCCAACTCAGTCGATCTCGTGCGCCGTCTGCCAAACACCGAACTCGTCATCTACAAAGATGCCGGGCATGGCGGGATTTTCCAAAACCACGAGGCGTTCGTCAGCAAGGTGGTGGCGTTTGTTGACGCTTAAGGGTTGCGGTTGAAGCGTCTCTTTGTACGCGCGCAGCCCTCCATTGGTCGGCGCAACGCTGGATGCGTTAGTCGCCCGTCGCCTCCGCGGGGGCCTCTTGGTCATCCATCCAGACGACCGTCCCGGCCGCCACGTCGTGCTCAGGATAAAGCTTTCGGCCGCTGTTGCAGGGCGTCCGGCAGTTTCGTGAACCAGGCGTCGTCCTCCCCCGGCTGAGGCAGAACATGACCGAACTCGAGTATCCCCGCCGCTGAGATGTCGGATAGGTAGACCCAGACATCCTCCCTGCCGACCTCTGCAATCGCGCTGATATCGGTGGCGATCCGCTCGAGGATGGCCTTCTTGTGCTCGTCGGTGCGACCACTTCTGATATCGGCTCGAATCCAGATGTGCCCGTCGTTGGCGGCTCGGCTGCCAATGAAGTGGCTGTCGGACTGCACCTCGTTGAAGAGCACCTGAACGAAGTAGCGCGGCGCCCTTCCCTCCTCGGCATGGATGGTTGTTATGGCCTCGGCAATCTGCGTGCGCTGCTCCGCAGAGAGCCAGCCGGCCGCCGACCAGCATACATATGTAGGCATCTTCAATCCTCCGTTGACTGCTTCGTTGTGTGTCGTTGTCAGTTTGCGACGCCGGGCGCCCGGACGATCACCAGGGCTCGTGGAACGGACGGACCTCGGCAAGGAACGACCATGCGTCGCGTGGCTGGTGAGCGAGATGGAACACCTCCTCGGCAATCGATGCGGGCTGAATGAAAAAATCGTCCGCCGCGTTCGGCAAACGTTCGCGCTGCCGCGGCACGTCGATCACGGCATCGATGACCACATAGGCGACGTGAACCCCTTTGGGACAAAGCTCGCGGGCAATCGCCTCCGAGAGAATCCGCTGCGCGGCCTTGGTCGGTGCGAAGCCGGCGAAATTAGGCTTCCCCCGCAGCGCCGAGGTGTTGCCCGTTACGATCAGGGCACCCTCGCCGACCTCTACCATCGCCGGTGTGGTCAGCCGGGCCAGGTGAAGAAGCGCCATCGTGTTGACCTCGAAGTTGCGCCGTAAAACGTCGGGGTCGATCTCCGTGAACGAACCGAAGGTGCCGCCAACGGCATTGTGGACAACGATCTTCGGGTTCCCGACCCGGGCTATCGCCTCTTTGAGAGCTTCGACAATTGTCACGTCGCAGGGGACCGCGATCGTGTCCGGTATTTCTGATGCCAGAACGTTCAGCCGCTCAGCGTCGCGCGCCACCATGGCGACGCGATACCCTCCGCTGGCGAAACGCCGGACTATGGTGGCGGCCCCGGTCCCCGGGCCGACGCCGGTCACGAGGGCGAGCGGCTTGGCTGAAGGGTGCGTCATTTTTGTCTCCTCGCGCTGGGCTTCGCGTCTAACCGCAGTTTGCGGTTTGACTTCTTTCATGACGACTATCATATTTCTCTATGATGATTACCATCATCTTTATATCGGGGACGGCATGAAGCTGCGCCCTGATGCACCGAACATGTTCGCTGCATTCGCGCGACAAGGAAGACGAAAGGCAAATCATGACCGACAAAACTCTTTTCGAGCCCTATGAGCTCGGCAACATCACGCTGGCAAACCGGGTCGTCATGGCTCCATTAACGCGCAACAGAGCCGGCGCCGGTTTTGTGCCGGGTGGACTGGCTGTGGAGTACTATACGCAACGGGCTTCCGCAGGCCTGATCGTCTCGGAGGCGACACAAATTTCTCAGCAGGGTCAGGGCTATCAGGACACCCCCGGCATCTACACCCAGGCGCAGATCGACGGCTGGCGCAAGGTGACGAACGCCGTGCATGCCAGGGGTGGGCGCATCTTCCTGCAACTCTGGCACGTCGGCCGTGTCTCGCATATCAACTTGCAGCCGAACGGGCAGGCCCCGGTAGCACCGTCCCCTATCAGGGCCTTGACCAAGACGTTCGTGAACAATGGCTTCGTCGATGTGTCGGAGCCGCGTGCGCTCGAACTGGACGAGATCCCCGGCATCATCGAAGATTTCCGCAGAGCAGCCGCGAATGCGATCGCAGCCGGTTTCGACGGTGTCGAAATCCATGGCGCGAATGGCTATCTGCTCGACCAGTTCCTCAAGGATGGCGCGAACACCCGCACCGACGCTTACGGCGGTTCGGTCGAGAATCGCGCCCGGCTGACGCTTGAGGTAACGACCGCCGTTGCCAAGGAAATCGGCGCGAATAGAACCGGGATCCGGATCTCGCCGGTATCACCGGCCAACGGGGTGTTCGCCTCCGATCCGCAGGCGCAATTCGATTACATCGTCGAGAAGCTCGACGAGCTCGGCATTGCCTATATCCATGTCGTGGAAGGCGCCACAGGCGGGCCGCGCGACGTCTCCCCCTTCGACTTCGAAGCGCTGCGCCGCAAGTTCAGGAACACTTACGTCGCTAATAACGGCTACGATCTGGAGCTTGCCAAGTCACGTCTGGCCGAGGGCAAAGCGGACCTGTTCGCCTTCGGGCGGCCGTTTATCGCCAATCCTGACCTCGTTGAGCGCCTGACGGCCGGCGCGCCGCTCGCCAACTTCGAACAGGCCACTCTCTATGGCGGTGGCGCAGCGGGTTACACGGACTATCCCGCCATCGCCGCCTCAAGCCGTCCTTGACGCATTGAGGCCGAGCTCGCACTCCGCCCGAGCCAGATCGTTTGGGCGGGGTGCCTTTCAATATGGTGCAGCCATCAATCGGGCGGTCTGTCTTAGCGATCCAGCGATGCGAATGGGCGTCCCTGCTGCGCCTCTCCTAGTCGTGCGGATGATCGCTATGTTTGTTCAACATTATTCTTGGTCTACAGCTCGATTATTTTCGTGCGCCATGTTGGATCGTCGAGAGGCAATCGGCGCGGCAAGCGTCGAGTATTTCATCGGCCAACATGGAGTTGTCTGGACAAGCCCTCGACAGGACGATGGCGCCTACGGCTTGGGCGAAGACGTTGATGGCTTGCATGCGTGCCTCTGAGGCATGGGCTTTCCTTCGTGCGATGTCATCCTCAAGCACCCGCACGAGATTCTCAATTCCGACGGCAAAAACGGACTTGGTTTCGTCCGGTTGACGTGCAGCTTCGCCACTCAGGGCTGCGGCCGGACAGCCGTGGCCACGCGCGTCCCTATGCTCACGCGATATGTAGAGTTCGATGGCGACTACGGCATCGCGGCCTGAGTATCGTGCCGCCGTTTCGCCAAAGGCTTTGGCCGCTGCCTCCACAACTAGACCCTCTTTGGACCGGAAATGGTTGTAGAAGCCGCCATGGGTGAACCCCGCTTGCTCCATTAACTGTGCGACGCCTACGCTATCGAACCCATGCTCGCGGAACAGCACCGCCGCAGTGTCGACAATGCGATCGCGGTTTTCCTGCGCTTTCTCTTTTGTGACACGCACTTGGCAGCTCCTTTCGACAAATGAAACCAGATAATGATGTCGGTCATCATTATTGCTTGACTCCCTTGATGATGACCATCATTTAAATTGCATGTATCACGAGGAATCTCCAATGTCAGATACCCATTTCACAGCGCCGACCCGGTTCATCGAAGTCGACGGCGACGGCTTTGCCTATCGCCGTTGGGGCAACGCCAATTCCGGGCAGCCACCGCTGCTGTTCTTCCAGCACTTCCGCGGCGGTCTGGATCATTGGGACCCTCTGCTGACCGACGGACTGGCGGCAGGGCGCGAGGTGATCCTTTACAACTACCGTGGCTGCGCATCCTCTACCGGCGCCCCGCGCAATCGCATCGAAGACAAGGCCGACGACGCGGCCAAGGTGATCCATGCACTCGGCCTCTCCAAGGTCGACGTCGCCGGCTTCTCTCTCGGCGGTATGGTGGCGCAGGATTTCACGCAGCGTCATTCTGAACTTGTGCGCAAACTCCTGCTCCTTGGCACCCAGCCGCGCGGCGGCAATCCCGCTCCCGATCCAAGGATTTTCGAGGCCGCACCACGGCCGGTTCCGACCGTGGACGATTTCCTGTTCCTGTTCTTCGGTCCCTCGAAAGCTGCCAAACAGGCCGGCCGTGATTTCTGGGCCCGCCGCCACCAGCGCGAAGACCAAGACCCGCCGAGTTCAGTCGAGCTCATGCAGGCCGAAATCGAGGCGAGCACCGCTTTCGCCACGCCGCTCGACCCGGAAAAGCCATTCGACCATCTGGCCGAGATCAGCCAGCCGACCTTGGTCGTCAACGGCGTCAACGATGTCATGATCGCCACGATCAATTCCTGGCATATGGTTCAGAACATTCCGAATGCGCAACTGATCGTCTATCCGGACGCCGGGCACGGCGCGCAGTTCCAGTATCCCGAGCGGTTTCTGAAGCACGCCATCCAGTTCCTGGATGAGTGATCGCCGCCTTAGGCCGAGATGGGAACGCTTCGAGCCCGCTTGGATCCACCCCAAGTGCGCGCTGCGGAAGACGAATGAAGGCCCTGGAACAGGCATTCGCGGCGTGGCGAGCCAGGGTTGGTGCATTCATCGGCAAAGGACCATCACCCATGTAGCTGTGAAGAAAACTGGCGCTATATTCGTTCGACATCGATAATAAGAGGGTATATACGCGCAATATGTCCCACTGCTATGGTTCACTGCTGCGCACGGCGACCCGGAAAGTCGCGTCGATCTATGACGAGGCGCTGGCCCCGCTGGGGATCAACATCGCGCAATATTCGCTGCTCAGGATCATCGAACGCTGTCAGCCCGTGAACTTCACCGAACTCGGCCGCATCGCCGAACTCGACCGTTCGACGGTGGGGCGCAATGTGCGAGTCCTCGAGCGAGTTGGCCTCGTCGAGATGGGACGCGGTGAAGACGACCACAGGGAGGCCACCGTCACCCTCGCGGATCGCGGGACCCACGTGCTCGGAACCGCGCGTCCGATCTGGGAAGAATGTCAGCGACAGATCGAAAAGCAGCTAGGCCCGGTGAAGATCATAGCGTTGCAGGACATCCTGCACTCGTTATAGGGTTCTTTTTCAAAGCGGGCATATACCCGCAGAAAGTTCGATCTGCGTGACCCCTCAGACCTCGCAGCTAGCGCCTCTCGACTACTGACAAACCTCGTGCCGCGTAAAGAACGGAGCTATCATGAAATACACCTTGTTAGGAAAGACCGGCCTTCGGGTCTCGCAGATCGCCCTTGGCACCGGCAATTTCGGGACAGGCTGGGGCCATGGCGCCAACGCTGACGATAGCACGGCAATTTTCAACGCCTATGCGGAGGCCGGCGGCAATTTCATCGACACGGCGGACGTCTACCAGTTCGGGCAATCCGAAGAGATACTCGGATCCTTGCTGCAGGGTCGGCGTGAAAATTTCGTGCTCGCCACCAAGTTTACCAACGGAGCCGTACCCAATGCCGACCGGCTGGTCACCGGCAACAGCCGCAAGGCGCTGATCGCCTCTGTTGAAGGCAGCCTCAAGCGCCTGAAGACAGACCGCATCGACATCTACTGGGCGCATCACCCCGATGGCGTGACGCCGGCCGAGGAGATCGTCCGTGGGTTCGAGGACCTCGCCCGCGCCGGCAAGATTCTCTACGCTGGCCTCTCCAACTTCCCGGCCTGGCGGCTTTCACGCGCGGTCACGCTGGCGGAACTGACCCATGCGGTGCCGATCGCCGCCGCGCAGTTCGAGCACAGCTTGGTCCACCGTCAACCCGAAGCTGACCTCTTTCCGGCCTCCGAGGCGCTCGGACTCGGCATCGTGACATGGTCGCCGCTCGGCGGCGGCATGCTGACGGGTAAGTACCGCCAGGGCGAGAAGGGCCGTGCCGAAGGCATGGGCGGAAGGGTCTTCCAGCCTGAAAATTCGGAGCAGCGCACGAATGTGCTCGACGCCGTGCTTGCAATCGCCGGCGACCTCGGCGTCAGCGCCGATCAAGTCGCCATTGCCTGGGCGGGCAGCCACGGCGCGGTCCCGATGATCGGCCCTCGCTCGCTGACGCAGCTTACCAGCAATCTCGGGGCGATCGGCGTCGAGCTCTCCTCAGGACAGCTCGACAGGCTCGACAGCGTCAGCAACCTCGATCCGGCCGCGCCGGCGCGCTGCCCGCTGCCGTGGACAGGCGAGAGCGGCAGCCGAAAACCCGTCGCCTGAACGCCGTACAAACACCATCCTGACAAGGAGAAAGACCATGAGTTCACGTGACATCATCCTCGCTTACCCGGTCCGCACCGCGATCGGCGCCTATAACGGCGCGCTGAAGGGCGTTCCCGCCACCGAGCTCGGCGCGGTCGTCGTGCGAGAAACCCTGCGGCGCGCGGGGCTTTCCGGTGACGACATCGGAACGGTGGTCATGGGCAACGTCATCCAGGCGGGCAACCGCATGAACCCGGCGCGTCAGGCATCCATTGGCGGTGGTCTTCCGGTTTCGGTGCCCGCACTGACCGTCAACCGGGTCTGCGGCTCGGGCGCGCAGGCAATCCTGACCGCGGCGCTGGAAATCGCCGCCGGCGACAGCGACGCCGCCATTGCCGGCGGCATGGAGAACATGGACCGCGCGCCATACCTCATGGATGGCGGGCGCTGGGGTTACCGCATGGGGCCTGCCCAGATCCTCGACAGCATGCTGACCGACGGGCTGAACGACGCCTTCTCGGGCGAGCATTCCGGCTGGCACACGGAAGATCTCGTCACCAAGCTGCAGATCACTCGCGAGGCGCAGGACGCTTTTGCCGCGCGTTCGCAGCAGCGCTTTGCCGCCGCACGGGATGCCGGACTGTTCGCTGACGAGATCGTTGCGGTCGAGATCAAGGGCCGCAAGGGGCTGGAACGTTTTGCGAATGACGAAGCGCCGCGCCCCGACACCACGATTGAGTCGCTAGCCCGGCTGAAGCCGGCCTTCCGGCCGGACGGGACCATCACCGCCGGCAACGCGCCGGGGCTGAACAGCGCTGCCGCCGCGATCATCGTCGCCGAGCGTGGCTTTGCCGAGGCCAAGGGCATCGCGCCGATGGCGCGCCTTGCAGGTTACGGCGTCGCCGCCGTCGAGCCGGGCCTGTTCGGTCTTGGTCCTGTACCGGCCGTTCGCAAGGCGCTGGAAAAGGCCGGCTGGACGCTTGCCGACATTGAGCGCATCGAGATCAACGAGGCCTTCGCCGCCGTGCCTATCGCCGTCACGCAAGAACTCGGCCTGCCGGACGACATCGTCAATGTCGAAGGCGGCGCTGTCGCGCACGGTCACGCCATCGGTGCAACCGGCGCGATCCTTACCACACGGCTTCTCCATTCGATGAAGCGCGACGGGCTGTCGCGGGGCATTGTCACGCTCTGTATCGGAGGCGGCCAAGGCATTGCGCTGGCGCTCGAAGCGCTCTGATAGATGCGAGATGCGGTTCCTGAAGCCAGATCCTGGAAATCAACCGTGGCGGCAGAACGCGCGGCCTGTGCTCGACGTCCCTGAATATGATTATCCCGTCCACTCCGCGTTTGCGGCGCACACCGCGATCGAGAGTGTAGCGTCTTGAGGCAATAGGGCATGACCAGAAAATCCGTCATCCAGAAAACCGGCAGTGGCGCCTGGGGCGTTGTCATTCTCGGGTTCCTGACGCTGGCGCTCGCCTTCACGGTGCGCGGTTCGCTCTCGCTCGCCATGCCGGCTTGGCAGTCCGAGTTCGGCTGGTCACGGAGTTTCATCTCCGGTATCGCGGCAGCCTCCCTCCTTGTCATTGCCGTGATAGCACCCTTCGCCGGGGGTCTCGTCGACCGTCGGGGATCCCGGCCTCTTCTGGTCTTCGGGCTGGCCGCGATCGGCGTCGGCATCGTGCTGGTTGCATCCGCGCAACCCGGACTGACATCCTGGCTGCTGCCGATCGGCTTCGCCGGGATAGGCGCCCTCGGTTTCGGGACCATTGCCCAGCACGTCGTTGCGGCGGCGATCGCGCAGCGGATCGAGCAAAACCGTGGCCTCGCCGTCGGAATCGGCACTGCCGGCTCCACCGCCGGACAACTCTTGTTGATGCCGGCGCTGGCGTTCTTGATGCAAAGCGGCGAATGGCGCCTCGCTTTCCTGCTCCTCGCAGCTTCCTGCTTTCTGCTCATACCTGTGGCATGGCTCACCTTAGGAGGACATGCGCCTGCCTCGACCGCACGTTCTCACATCCATGGTGAAAGCGGTGCTCATACCAAGCCACGCAGCAACCTTGCCGCGCTCGCTCGCAGTCCGGTGTTCCACGCATTGTTCTGGAGCTACGCAATCTGCGGGTTCACGACAACCGGCGTCATCGAGACCCACTTGATGCCCTATGCGGCGCTGTGCGGATTCAGCCCCGTGCCGAGCGCCACCGCCTATGGTGTGCTGTCCGCGCTGAACCTCGCTGGAATGATCGCCGCCGGATGGCTGTCGGACCGCGTGCACCGACCGCTCCTACTGGCGTTCATCTACACAGCCCGCGCGGGCGCTTTCATCCTGCTGATGTTCGTCGCCGACAGTTATCCTCTACTCATGGTTTTCGCCACTCTGTTCGGGCTCTTCGACTACTCGACCGCTCCGGTGACGGCGAGCTACCTCGCCAGCCGCCTGGGCGTCCGCGTCCTTGGCCTATCGATGGGACTGCTCGCCGCCGGGCATGCGATCGGAGCTGCCGCCGGCGCTTGGGCAGGAGGGGCCGTCTTTGATTGGAGCGGCGACTATAGACTACTCTGGATTGCATCCGTTTCTCTAGCCATGGTTGCGACGCTTCTGATGATAGGTCTTAGCGACGATGAAAGAAGCAGGGGCGTGAAGCTGGCGAATGCCTAAGCGCGGCCTCGTCAGGGAGGGAAAGCCAATCCAAGTAGAACGGAAATCTCTGGATTTTGTCGAGGCTCTGCAGCACGCGGTGGGCGCGTCCAATGTCAAGGTCGGGGCCGATATACCCGAGGCTGCGCTTCGCGATTGGAGCGACGAGCGTGGCGGCACTCCCTTGGCGCTCGTGGCCCCACGCAACACCGAAGCCGTCGCTACGATCATGCGGCTGTGCCATGCTCACGAAATCCCGGTCGTGCCGCAGGGCGGACGTTCGGGGCTGGCGGGCGGCGCGGTTCCCTCGGAGGGTGCAGTGCTTCTCTCTTTGGCGGGCCTCGACCGGATAGATGAGATCGATGTCATCTCCGGCCTGATGGTCGTCGGAGCGGGGTGTATCCTGAAGCGTGTCCAGGAGGCCGCTCAGGAAGCGGGCCTTTCGTTTCCGCTCGACTTTGGCGCAAGCGGGTCGAGTCAGATTGGAGGCATTGTCGCCACCAATGCCGGCGGCAACAGGGTGATCCGCTACGGCATGACGCGCGATCTCGTGCTGGGTCTCGAAGCCGTACTGGCCGACGGCACCATCCTGCCGATGATGAACCGCATGCCGAAGAATAATGCAGCGCTGGACCTCAAGCACCTCTTCATCGGATCTGAAGGAACGCTCGGTGTCATTACGCGCGCCGTGCTGAAGCTGCATCCCGGAGTGGCCGGCGCCAATGCCTCGCTGGTCGCGGTGCAGGACTTCGAAGCCGTTACGGGACTCTTACGCCACGCCCAGCACGCGCTTTCGGGCCGGATTACGGCTTTCGAACTTATGTGGAACGACTACTACCGCGCCGTGCTTGCCGAAACGGGGCAACGCGCGCCGATCCCCCCGGACCAGGATATCTATGTGCTGATCGAGATGCAGGGCTCGGACCCTGATGGCGACCGACCGGCCTTCGAGTCCATGCTGGAAGCGGCCTTCGAGGCGGGACTGGTCGTCAACGCCGTCGTGGCGCAGTCGCAATGCGAGGTTGAACTGTTCTGGTCGCTGCGCGACGGCGTGGCAGAAATCCTCTCGCGTCGCGCCCCGGTGATCGCCTTTGACGTCTCGGTGCCGCTCGCGCGCATCGGAGCGTGCGTGCAAGAGATTCGGGTCGGACTAATGCAAGCCTGCCCGACATTGCAAGTCGTATTCTTTGGCCATGCCGGCGACAGCAACATCCACCTGATTGCCGGTCCCGTCGCGGACATCGGCCTGACCAGCCATGGCATCGAGCAGATCGTCTATGACATCATCCGCACATATGGCGGGTCGGTGTCGGCCGAACATGGCATCGGACTGCACAAGAAGCCTTGGCTGAGCTACAGCAGATCGGAGAGCGAAATGGCGCTGCTTCGTCAGCTGAAAAGGACCCTCGATTCCAAAGGCATCCTCAATCCGGGCAAGGTTCTGTGAGGCCAAGCCTGCTCACCGGTGGATGTCGCGCTTGGCATAGAGGTGAAGCGGTCCGAAATGAAGGGGGACATCGGATCAGCCTGCGCCACCATCCGCAGCGCGGCAACGACCGCGATCAAGATAGCAACGCCCAGCAGCGCGCAATAGGCCGTCACCACCACGAAGATGGGGGTCGCCGCGGCAAGTCCGGCGAGCAGCACCAGATCGCGGTCAGCGCCGTGCAGGAGGTTCTGTTGCACGCTTTTCGGCAATCAGTTTGGGGGATGGAGGCCGCTTTTTTTGCCGGAGCTTGCATCATGTTCAAAAGGGCTAATTTCGACCGTTCGCTGGTATCTGGTGCACGGCTTATGCCGGCGCAACCTGAAGGAGATGATGGCTGAGCGGCATCAGCATTGACCATTGGGTGATCCACTTCTCGCCGCTGCTGCTCAAGCAACCTCAGTGGCGCCACGACGTCAATGACAGAACGCGGCACCGACCGATGGCGACCTACGCAGGACGACTCGCGTCATCCGCAGTGAACACCTAGCCCGGATTTCTCAAACTACCGGTGTGGATAGCGGTGGTGGCGCCGGTTTTGAGCGGCTTGCGGGTGGGGAGCAGAGACTGGTGCAGCTTGCGGGATTTTGGACGAGCGAAGGAGTGGCGTGCGAGCCGGTAAGTCGCTGTGATGTGCTGGCGCGCCTGTCTGGTTCGTCAGAGCGCCCATTGGGCGAGCGCTGCATGTGCGGCGGCAAACTCGCGCTGATAGGGGTGACCTGATGCCATCGCCAGAGCGATGCGACGGATACTGACGCGCACCAGCGCCCCGATCTTGAACAGCTTGAGGCGGATGGTTGCGCAGGTGGCCTTTGCGAACTGGGTGTGCTGAAGCGCGATGCGACGCAGCGCGCACACCAGCACGTAGGCCATGGAGGCGAACCACAGGCGCAACTGGTTGGCGCGCATGGTGGCCGTCGAGGTGCGATCGGCGAACAAATCGCCCTGGCACTCCTTGATGCGGTTCTCCATCTCGCCGCGCGCGCAATAGACGTCCTCGTAGAGGTAGCGGGCGCCACACTCGTCATGGGTCAGCGAGGTGACGACGAAGCGCGGGTTGGCCTTGCCGCCCGTATGCTCGGCCTTGCCGTCGACCCGGCGCCTGCGGCTCCAGCTGTCGAGCGTCGTCCACGTGAAGTCCTTGAAGCGGCGTGCCGGCCTTGAGGTATGCCGGCTCTCCACGGCAGCCTGCTCCAGTTCGGCCCGCGATCTCGGCGACCAGGCGGGTGTTCCTGGCCAGGCCGAACAGGTAGTCGACGCCGTTGCCCTCGCACCAGGCCATCAACTCTTCGCGGGCGAAGCCGGAATCGGCCCTCAGCAGGACGCGCACCTTGGGCCAGGCGGCGGATCCGGGCGACGATGCGTGCCACCTCCTCGACCGCGCCGGCCGAGGCGTCGATGTTGGCGCGGCGCAGCCTGGCAGCCAGCAGGTGGCGACCGCAGAAGACATAGAGCGGCAGGTAGCAGTAGCCGTCGTAATAGCCGTGGAAGAAGCGGCCTTCCTGGTGGCCGTGCAGCGGATCGTCGGTGGCATCCAGGTCGAGCACGATCTGCTTGGGCGCCTGCCGATGCGCCTCCACGAACAGGTCGACGAACAGGCTCTCGATGGCGCCGGCATCATGGCTGATCTTGTGGTAGCGCGTCGGTGCGCTCGTGCTCAGTTCCAGCCGGTTGAGCGTCGATTTGCCGGCCACCGGCGCACAATCCTTGCGGCGCGCCGCAAGCTTGCCGGCCAGCAGCGCCATCACCGGATCGTGGCGCAACACGTCATGATCGATCAGGTCCTCGTAGCCTAGCGCCAGGGCGAACACTCGCTGCCCGACCAGCGTGCGCACCTCGTGCTCGATCAGCTCCGGGCAGCGCCCATCGGCAAAACACTGCGCCAGCCGATCAACCAGGCCGACGGCGCGGTCCGTCGCTCCCAGCAGAAGCCCGCCATCCGACGTCATCGCGCCACCGTCGAAACAAGCCACAACTTTGCGCCCTTCGACGGGTGCAAAACCGAACGCGTCCGTTATACAGTCTGCTTGCATCGGGGGCTCTCCGCATTAAAGATAAGTGTTTGTCGCAAAACAACTTTCTCTGATTCGGCACCCCGATGCACCTCACCTGTTTGAGAAATCCGGGCTAGATAGTGCTGCAAGCCGGGGCCGGTGGAATGTCTACGACGCAATACGATCTCGCGCGGCGTTTCGGACATGGGATCAAGATCCCCCAAAAGGCTCACCCCGCATAAGTTCATTTGAAAGGCCTGAACCTCCCCGCCCGAACGGTTCACCGCAAAGCCGCGCCAGCAAATGGAGGGGACTGAACGTTTGATATCAAAGGGCGAGTCGTTGCCGAGTGTCAGTTGAGACTTACCGAGAAATTTGCGTGAGTTTTTGACCGAACCTCTTCCAACGTCACGCCACTGGCGAGTTCTATCAGCGCCAGACTTGGCCCCGACTGCTTGTCGATCCTAAACACTGCCAAGTCTGTGATCACCAGACTGGCCACGCCTTTCCCGGTCAGCGGCAGGGTGCACTCCTTGAGCAGCTTTGGTTCGCCCTTGGCTTCATGCTCCATCAACACCACCACGCGTTTGACACCGGCAACGAGGTCCATGGCGCCGCCCATGCCCTTGACAATCTTGCCTGGGATCATCCAGTTCGCCAGATCGCCATTTTCCGCGACCTGCATCGCGCCCAAGATTGAGAGATCGATGTGGCCGCCACGGACCATTCCGAAGCTGTCGGCGCTCGAGAAGAAACTGGTCTCAGGGAGTTCAGTAATCGTTTGCTTGCCGGCGTTGATCAGATCCGGATCTTCCTCTCCCTCGAATGGAAACGGACCCATCCCAAGCATACCATTCTCGCTATGGAGCCGTACATCGATGCCTTCCGGGATGTAATTGGCTACAAGCGTGGGAATTCCAATGCCAAGATTAACGTAAAAGCCGTCTTCGATCTCTCGGGCGGCGCGGGTTGCCATCTGTTCACGTGTCCAAGCCATCAGACGGTCTCCTTCTGCCGTATCCGGACGGTTCTTTGCTCGATGCGCTTCTCGGGGTCAGGCACATGAACGATGCGAGACACGAAGATCCCCGGCGTGTGAATGTGGTCAGGGTCGATCGAGCCCGTCTCGACCAGATGTTCGACTTCGGCGATTGTCACGTTCCCGGCCGTCGCCATCATCGGATTAAAGTTCCGAGCAGTCTTGCGATAGACAAGGTTGCCCTCCGCATCGCCCTTCCAAGCGTGAACAATCGCCAGATCCGCGGCAAGCGCGGTTTCCATAACGAAGTTCTCGCCGTTGAATGCGCGGACTTCCTTTCCTTCGGCGACAATCGTGCCGACGCCTGTCTTGGTGAAGAAGGCTGGGATGCCGGCGCCGCCAGCGCGAATACGTTCCGCGAGCGTTCCTTGCGGGTTGAACTCAAGCTCCAGATCGCTGGACAAATATTGCTTAGCGAACAACTTGTTCTCACCGACGTAGGATGAAACCATGCGGCGGATCTGACGGCTTTCGAGCAACAGCCCGAGACCGGCGCCATCGACGCCGGCATTGTTGGAAATGACGGTTAAGCCCTTCACGCCTGAAAGCCGGATGGCTTCGATAAGGCCTGTGGGTATGCCGCAGAGACCGAATCCGCCCGACATTATCGTCATGCCATCGGCAAGCAGGCCGGCCACCGCCTCCACAGCGGTTGGGTAGACTTTGCGCAAGATGTTCCTCCCCAGATAGACAGCCGATGCCACACTCAATCGTCAATCCCGAAGTGTCACGCTAGCGTTGCGCGGCCAGCATCGTTAGTAGTATTTATACTGCATGTGGATCGGCGCGCCCCAAGGCCTGGACCCTTCTTCCAGCGGACTATCTGTATCGCTCAACGAATTGCCGGTACCCATGGTCTATGCGACCCATCGGATGATAAGGGATTGCAATGACGAGTTCGCTGCTCTGTTCGGGTTCGCGCGATCCGAACTGATCGACGGCAGCTTCTCGCGGCTTTATCCGCAATTGTCAGACTTCGTTCGCACTGGCGAAATGTGGCGTATGCATCTTGCAGGCGGTCAGGTCTATTATGACGAGCGTATCATGAGGGATGTGAACGGCCGGCGGTTCTGGTGCCAAGTCAATGGTCGTTCCAATAAGAGTGACGACCCTTTTGCATCTGCACTTTACTGCTTTCAGGAAATGAGCCGCCCCGTCACAGAATCCACTTTGCGGCTCACCGGACGTCAGAGGCAAATATTGACTTTGGTCGCCCAAGGAAAGACCAACGCCGAAATTGGTGCAGAAGCGGGGTTATCGAAGCGAACGGTGGAGGCGCATCGCCTTCGCCTGACGCGCACAGTTGGCGTTGCAAACTCGGCAGAACTATTGGCTTGGTTCCTCACGCAGAAGTAACCTGAAGTCGCGCGCGCAAACGACCAACGGCGCTCATGCTGAGGGCCACGACAAGGGGGTTGCCGTTCGCCGCGACGGAGCGTTCGTAGTCAGGCGATTGAAGTGGTTGGCGCACCCGCCGCGATTCGGACGCGGGACCTCCACGTTCTGGAGGTGGTGCTCTATCCATCTGAGCGCGGCGCTGGTCTCTGGACCATTCCCTGTAATCTCGGTTTCAACCCAGCTTCGGTGGTATCTCAGTGGTATCTTGCAGCCAATACAAAGGCGCCGCCCCGAAGGGCGGCGTATCAAGCCTTTGCTTTTTTTTCGAAATTTGGAGCGCCCGAAGAGATTCGAACTCCTAACCCCCAGATTCGTAGTTTGAAGGTGGTGATGACCTCTTTGGCCCATCGCCATCCTATTTGCACGCTGCCACCCGATATTCCCGCACAGCGGCGCTAAGGGGCTTTCGCTCTCCCACACCTATCACATTCTATCTCCACGAAGAAAATGAAGGAGTGGAGAATGAAGACGGCAACCCCCATCGTCCCCCTCAGGAGAACGATCAGACGCAAGCAGTTGCAGGAGATGGTCCCGCTCGCAAACAGCACAATCTACGAAATGGAGCAGCGAGGCGAGTTCCCGAGTCGCTTCGCGCTCTCGCCACGCTGTATCGTCTGGGATCTCGCCGAGGTCGAGGCCTGGCTCGAAAGCCGCAGAACATCGCCCATCACCCGTGCGAAGCAACCCGACGTCGGCCAGCGCAAGACCCGGCCCGTTAGAGGGCCGGATCAGGCTCGAACATGGGCATAGAGGGCGGCATCAGCACGGGCATGTACTTGCGCCCTTCCACCCAAGCGTCGATGATGTCGGCCCACTCCTGCAGCATGTGGCGCCGCTGAGCTTCATATTCCGCCTTGTTGTAGACCCCGCGCGACGACCGGCCGTCCTCGTGAGCCAGGCACTTCTCGATCCAGTCGCTGTTGAAGCCCAGCTCGTTCAGAAGCGTCGAGCCGGTTCGCCGCAGGTCGTGGACCGTGAACGGCTCAAGCGGAAGCCCTTCCTTCTGCGCCTGCTCCACGACCGAGTAGGTCACGCGGTTGAAAGTGGCGCGCGACATTGGAGCGTCAGCATCGTATCGCGACGGCAGCAGATAACGCGAGTTCCCGGCGCAGGTCTTGAGGGCGATCATAATGTCCAAGGTCTGGCGAGACAGATAGACGTTGTGCGCCTTTGATCGCTTCATCCTCTCCTTCGGAATGGTCCAGACCGCGTTCTCGAAGTCAATCTCTTCCCAGACCGCGTCCTGCAACTCGCTCTTTCGGACCATCGTCAGCAGATACAGCTTCATGCCAAGCCGAATCGTGGGAAGCGTGGCGACGTGCTCAAGCTGCTTGAGCATGATCCGGATCTCGGTCGGCGACAGCGAGCGATCCTTCGGCACGAAGGTCGCGATTGATGCGGGACCGACTTCCTCTGCCGGATTGGCGACCTTCTCGCCGTGCAAGATGGCGAAGCCGTAGATCTGCTTGAGGATGTCGCGGACGTGGATGGCGGTCGCAGGAGCGCCGCGCTCAACGATCGCTCCGCAATGAGCCCGGAGATCATCTGGCGAGATCTCCGTCAGCAGGCGGTTGCGCCACACGGGGAGCAGCTCGCGCTCGAAGATTGATCGGCGCATCGCCCGCGTGCTGTCCGCCATCGGAGCCGCCTGGAGCCACTTCTCCCCAAACTCGCCGAAGCTCTTCGCCTCCTTGAGGCGCCGCTTCTCGCGCTGCTTCTCGATCGCCGGCGACACGCCATCAGCGACCGATCGCCGGGCATCGATGCACTTCTCGCGTGCCCGCGCGAGCGAAATTCCGTCAGGACCATACTTCCCAAGATAGAGCGTCTCGCGGCGCCCATTCAGACGGTAGTCCATGCGAAATGACATCGCGCCCCTCGTCGTGACGTGGATGTACATACCGTCACGGTCCGCGACCTTGAAGTCTTTCTCCTTTGGTTTCAACGCTCTAAGCGCTGCGTCGGTGAGCATGGCGCGCCCTCCTCAGAAAACTACCGTCAGGCGATTTTTGCGGTCCGATCGTAGAATTACGCCATATTCTTCAATGCTTTAGGCATAAGAAAACTACCGTCATCGGGCATCTGCCCTTGACGGTAGTCGCTAAATTTCGAACTGGCAAGAGCCCCGGCTACCGTCAGGCAGCCCGTCAGATGCGATGCTCACCCACCGATAGGTGTCGAACGCTTCCAGCAAGAAACTTATTCTAGATCAATGCCTTGCGTAGTTCCGTGGCGTAGTTTTGGATACGCTTGGATGGGCCAGAATCATTCCCACTCGATCGTGCCGGGCGGTTTGCTGGTCACGTCGTAGACGACGCGGTTGATGCCGCGCACTTCGTTGATGATGCGGGTGGCGGCGCGGCCGAGGAAGCTCATGTCGTAGTGGTAGAAGTCGGCGGTCATGCCGTCGACCGATGTCACCGCACGCAGCGCGCAGACGAATTCGTAGGTGCGGCCATCGCCCATCACGCCCACCGTCTGCACCGGCAGCAGCACGGCAAATGCCTGCCAGATGGCGTCGTAGAGACCGGCCTTGCGAATCTCGTCGAGATAGACGGCGTCGGCCTCGCGCAGGATTTCGAGCTTTTCGCGGGTGACGCCGCCGGGGCAGCGGATGGCGAGGCCCGGTCCCGGGAAAGGGTGGCGACCGATGAAATGGTCGGGCAGGCCGAGTTCCTTGCCGAGCACCCTCACCTCGTCCTTGAACAATTCGCGCAGCGGCTCGACGAGCTTCATGTTCATGCGGTCGGGAAGGCCACCGACATTGTGATGCGATTTGATGGTGACCGACGGACCGCCGGTAAAGGAGACGCTTTCGATGACGTCGGGATAGAGCGTGCCCTGCGCCAGGAACTCGGCGCCGCCGAGCTTCTTTGCCTCTTCCTCGAACACCTCGATGAACAGGCGGCCGATGGTCTTACGCTTGGTTTCGGGATCGGCCTCGCCCTCGAGCGCGCCGATGAAGCGGTCCGCCGCATCGACCAGGATCAGCGGCAGATTGTAGTGCTCGCGGAACATGGCGACGACATCGGCCGCCTCGTTCTTCCGCATCAGGCCGTGGTCGACGAGGATGCAGGTGAGCTGATCGCCGACCGCTTCATGGATCAGCAGCGCTGCAACGGAGGAGTCGACTCCGCCGGAGAGCGCGCAGATGACCTTGCCCTTGCCGACCTGTTCGCGGATCGAGGCCACCGCCTTTTCGCGGTAGGCGGACATGCTCCAGTCGCTCTCAATGCCGGCGATCTTGTGCACGAAATTGCGCAGCAGCTTTGCGCCGTCGGGCGTGTGCACCACTTCGGGATGGAACTGGACAGCGTAGAATTTGCGCTTCTCGTCGGCGATCGCCGCGAAGGGTGCGCCGGCAGACGTGCCGATGACGCGAAAGCCCTTGGGGATATCGGTGACGCGGTCGCCGTGGCTCATCCAGACCTGATGGCGCGTGCCCTTGGCCCAGACGCCTTCGAACAATGCACTGTCGTCCTCGATCTCCAGGAAGGCCCGGCCGAACTCACGGTGGTGACCACCCTCGACCTTGCCGCCAAGCTGGGCGCACATCGTCTGCTCGCCGTAGCAGATGCCGAGAACCGGGATGCCGGCCTGGAATATCGCGTCCGGCGCTCTCGGGCTGCCGATGTCGATGGTGGAGTGAGGACTACCGGAAAGGACGACCGCCTTGGGCTGAACGCGCTCGAAGGCCTCGGCAGCCGACTGGAACGGCACGATCTCGGAATAGACGCCAGCCTCGCGGATGCGACGCGCTATCAGCTGCGTCACCTGGCTGCCGAAGTCGATGATAAGGACGGTGTCGGGATGATTGTTGGTTTTCATGGCGAGCATTTAGAGAAAAGAGTGAGTCGGCGCAATGGGTTGCGACAACGTATGAACGATCCGATTCATCGACCTCGCGAATTGATTCATCGCGTTCGCGCAAATGATGAGATCAAAGGCGCAGCGTGCCGTTCGACAAGGCATCGCCCAGCTTGCCGACAGCGCCGGCCAGCTTTTCGTCGATGACGTGAAGATACTCCGTCCAATCGTTGACATGCTTCAGTTCTGCGGCACCGTCGGATATACCGCGCAGGCCGATCAGCGGCAGGCCGAACAACTGGCAGGCACGCAGCACCGCGAAGGTTTCCATGTCGACCATCTCGGCATCGATGGCGCCATAGGCAGCGCCCGAAACGATCGCCGCACCGGTCGAGAGGCTGGCTTCGCGGATGCCGGGCACGCGCAATGGCAACGGCACGGTTACCGGCAGATCGAGGAACGGCGTCGCGCCCTTCTCGAAGCCGAGCGCGGAGGCGTCCATATCGCGATAGGAAACGGTCGTGGCCTGATAGATCTCGGTCTGCTCGAGGCTGCGGCTTCCGGCAGAGCCGAGCGAAACCACCAGATCAGGCAGAGCATCCGATGCCTTCAACCGCCCCATTTCCGCGCCGAGCATGACGCCAGCCTCTACCGGGCCAACGCCCGTCATAAAGGGCACGAACAGCTTTTTCAGATGCGGTCCGTATTCGGCGTCCACCGCCATCACGAACAGGATTTTCTTGCCACCCAGGCTCGTCAGGGTCATCGGATCAGCCTTCGATGCCGTCACGGCCAGTTATGGTCATCATCGTGCCGGTCATCGTGGCAACGAGCTTTGCCTCTCCATCGGCGGCAAAGGCATAGGCCTGTCCGTCGGCAACGATGATGGTGCGTCCGGGCTTGGTCACCGAGCCGCGGAACAGGAAACGTTCGCCCTTGCCCGGCGCCAGAAGATTGACCTTGAACTCGATGGTGAGCACGGCGGCGTCTTCCGGCATCAGCGAATAGGCCGCATAACCGCAGGCCGAATCCAACGCGGTCGAGATGATGCCGGCGTGGAGGAAGCCATGCTGCTGCGTCAGCGCGTCCGAATAGGGCATTTCGATCTCGACGGTGCCCGGCGTAACAACGGTCAGCGTCGCACCAACTGTTGTCATCACCTGCTGCCGGGCGAAAGACGACCTCACCCGTTCTTCATAGTTCGGCGAGGATTCTATCTTCGTTGCCATGACGCCTGACCTTCGCTGCCTCAAAGGCTTATTGCAAACGCTCCGGCTGCAAGCAATCGCCAATGTTGCGGCGCAATAGACTTGGCCGGTCAATCGTCGATCTATTGCTGCCGGCGCAATGCCGCGAAGAAGAACCCGTCGGTGCCGCTGCGTGCCGGCGTCAGCGAAATGCCCATCGCCTTATCGATTCGCGCGGCATCGGCCTTTCCCGGAAAACCGCGCTCCCAAAGCTCGGCATGGTCCACCGGCGCAAAGGCTGCTTCGCGCGCAAGAAAGGCCTCGACCTGATCGCGGTTCTCTTCGTCAAAGACCGAACAGGTGATGTAGACGAGCAGACCACCCGGCTTCACATAGGTCTTTGCCGTGTCGAGGATCGCCGCCTGTTCGCCCTTGCGGACGTCGAGCTGCCGCTGTGTCAGGCGCCACTTCGCGTCCGGGCGGCGACGCCAAGTGCCGCTGCCGGTGCAGGGCGCGTCGATCAGCACGATGTCCATGTGGTCCTGGAGGCCGGCCAGTTCGGAGGGCTTGGTGACCACCTGAACATTGCGATTTTCGGAGCGGCGGATGCGGTCGAAGATCGGCGCGAGACGGCCCTTTTCGGAATCATGCGCAAAAATCTGACCGCGATTTTCCATGGCGGCCGACAGCGCCAGCGTCTTGCCGCCGGCGCCTGCGCAGTAATCCAGAACCTGCATGCCGGGTTTCGCGCCGGCCAGTTCGGCGGCGATCTGCGAACCTTCGTCCTGCACCTCGAACCAACCCTTTTGAAAGGCAGGTTCAGCCTGGACGTTGGGGTGGCGGCCGCTGCCATCGATGGGTGCAATGCGAATGCCGTTGGCGGCAAGAGCAGTGGGCGCAGCACCGGTCTCGGCAAGCTCTTCCAGCACCTTGGCACGACTGGATTTCAGCGTGTTGGCGCGCAGGTCGAGCGGCGGGCGGGCAGCAAGGGCCGCGCCCTCCCCCACCCATTCCCCGTTGAAGGCCCGTTCCAGCAATGGCGCGCACCATTCGGGGCAATCGGCGCGCACTGCATCGGGCGCATCATTCAGGTTGCGCGCAGCGATTGCGCTCAACTCATCCGCGGTCAGCGGCGGCGGAGCAAATTTGTCGCCATCAAGCGTCTGATTGAGTGATTGCGCGGTTTCGCGCCATTCGAGCAGCAGCGCGCCAAAACCAATGGCGCGGGGCGTGTCGTCGCCGACCAGCCATCCGGCGGAACGCTTGCGGCGCAGCCCGTCATAAACGATGTTGCCGATTGCGGCTCGGTCGCCGGCGCCGGCGAAACGATGGGACAAGCCCCAATCCTTCAGCGCGTCCGCAGCGGGGCGATGCCGCCGCTCGATATCTTCCAGCACTTCAATGGCCGCAGCCAGTCTTCCGCCAAGTCGCATAATCGGTGATCCCTATTTCGGTGTACCCGAGAGAGGGCCTGACTAGCCTTGGCAACGAGCAAGCACAAGCCGCACTTTGAAATTTGGTTTCCGCGTTCGCCTCGAACCCGAACCCGAACCTAAACTTTCTGTAATGCAGGAACGGTCGTGACCTGCCGCTTGTTACAGCCTTGTTGACATCACAGAGGTTGAAATGAAAAATTTCCTGCTCGCATCTCTCATCGCCGCAAGCGCGGTATTTTCTATAAACCTGCCGGCGCAGGCAGCCGGCATGACGGTTACCACGACGGAACGGGTGGTCGCGCCGCGTCACCACAAGCCTCAATACCGGCACCATATGGTCCGGCATCATTGTTACACCAAGACGGTCAAGCATCATCGTCATGGCCGCCTGATCGTCGAAAAGGTCAGGGTCTGCCGCTGATAGCTGCTGCTGAAACAATTCAGGCGCGGATCGCTCCGCGCCTGAATTGCCGTCTTGGGAGGACGGTAAGTTCCGTCTTCGGCGATCGCTAACGCTACACAGCCTTCCGCAACGGTTGCGCAGCTTCGAAGCGATCTGCATTCATCACCTTGGTCCAGGCCGACACGAAGTCATTCACGAACTTCTTCTTGGCGTCCGCACTGCCGTAGACTTCGGCATAGGCGCGCAGCTGCGAGTGCGAACCGAAGATCAGGTCGATACGGGTACCGGTCCACTTGAGTTCATTCGTGTGGCGGTCGCGTCCCTCGTATACCCCGTCGGGGCCGGCCAACGGCTGCCACTGCGTGTTCATGTCCAGCAGGTTGACGAAGAAGTCGTTCGTCAGGGTCCCGGGCTGCTTGGTGAAGACACCATGCTTGCTATCGCCGGCATTGGCGCCGAGGACACGCAGGCCACCGACGAGAACCGTCGTTTCGGGGCCGGTCAGCGTGAGCAGTTGCGCCCGATCCACCAGAGCTTCCTCGGGCTTCATGAACTGCCTGCCGCCAATATAGTTGCGGAAACCGTCAGCACGCGGCTCCAGTGGGGCGAAGGAGGCAACGTCGGTCTGTTCCTGCGAGGCGTCCATGCGTCCCGGCGTGAACGGAACCTTCACGTCGACACCGGCATCCTTTGCAGCCTTCTCGACTGCTGCAACGCCGCCGAGAACGATCAGGTCTGCGAGCGAAACCTTCTTGCCGAATTCCTTCTGGATCGCTTCTAGCTTCTGAAGCACCGTCGCCAGCTGAGCCGGCTGGTTGACCTCCCAGTCCTTCTGCGGAGCGAGACGGATGCGTGCACCATTGGCGCCACCACGCTTGTCGGAGCGGCGGAAGGTCGAGGCCGACGCCCAGGCGGTCGAGACCAGCTGCGACACCGACAGGCCGGAGGCGAGGATCTTCGCCTTCAATGCTGCGATGTCCTGATCGTCGATCAGCGGGTGATCCACGGCCGGGATCGGGTCCTGCCAGATCAGCGTTTCCTGCGGAACGAGCGGGCCCTTGTAACGAACGCGCGGACCCATGTCGCGATGGGTCAGCTTGAACCAGGCCCGGGCGAACGCATCCGCGAACTGGTCCGGGTTCTCGTAGAAGCGGCGCGAGATCTTTTCATATTCCGGGTCGAAGCGCAGCGAGAGGTCCGTGGTCAGCATGGTCGGCAGATGCTTTTTCGACGGATCGAACGCGTCAGGCACAGAAGCTTCGGCATTCTTCGCCTTCCACTGCTTCGCCCCAGCGGGGCTCGCCGTCAGTTCCCATTCATGTTCGAACAGGTTCTTGAAGAACAGGTTGCTCCACTGCGTCGGCGTCTGCGTCCAGGTGACTTCCGGGCCGCCGGTGATGGCATCAGCGCCAACGCCCGTGCCGTGCTTGCTCTTCCATCCGAGGCCCTGGTCCTCGATGGCGCCGCCTTCGGGGTCGGCACCGACCAGCGAAGGATCGCCGGCGCCATGGGTCTTGCCGAAGGTGTGGCCACCGGCGATGAGCGCAACCGTCTCCTCGTCATTCATCGCCATGCGGAAGAACGTCTCACGGATGTCCCTGGCCGCCGCGACCGGGTCCGGATTGCCGTTCGGCCCTTCCGGATTGACATAGATCAGGCCCATCTGCACCGCGCCGAGCGGCTCGGAAAGCTCGCGCTCGCCACTGTAGCGTTCGTCGCCCAGCCATGTGCCTTCAGGACCCCAGTAGAGCTCTTCGGGTTCCCATACATCGGCACGGCCGCCGGCGAAGCCGAACGTCTTGAAGCCCATCGATTCCAGCGCAACATTGCCGGTGAGGATCATCAGATCGGCCCAGGAAATCTTGCTGCCGTATTTCTGCTTGATCGGCCACAGCAGCCGGCGAGCCTTGTCGAGGTTGGCGTTATCCGGCCAGCTGTTGAGCGGCGCAAAACGCTGCTGGCCGGCACCTGCGCCGCCGCGGCCGTCGGTGATGCGATACGTGCCCGCGCTGTGCCACGCCATGCGGATAAACAGGCCGCCATAATGACCGAAGTCGGCCGGCCACCAATCCTGCGAGTCCGTCATCAACGCATGCAGATCCTTGATGACGGCATCGAGGTCGAGGGTCTTGAACTCCTCGGCGTAATCGAAATCCTGACCCATCGGATCGGACAGCGTGGAGTTGCGATGGAGCATCTGGAGGTCCAGCATTTCCGGCCACCAGTCGCGGTTAGAGCGTCCGCTGCTGCCGCCCGTGAACGGGCACTTGCCGGCGCTCTTGTCGTCTGTCTTTGCGTCCATGTTTCTCTCCGAACGTGTTCTTTGGATTGTTATGGGGGTTCCATCTGGAACCGACTGTAGTGTGTGATCTTCGATCAGCGGTCCTGCAGCGGCAGCGGGCCGCGTCAGCCTGTCGCGATCTGGTTCTGATTGTCCGGAATCAGCGCGACGGCCGAAATGGTGTTTGTCGGTTTCGTCATGGCTTTCGCCTCCCTTGGATTGTCCGGGTTTTGCCGAATCTCAACGACCGGCGGGGCGGTTTCTCGCCCTCGGCCAGTCTGGAACTGTTCCAGATTAGGCCGCGCCTTCCATAAAAACAAATTGCCTTTTCTATTTTTATCGATAGCTTTTCCTTATGATAAGACTGACCGTCCGACAGATGCAGTATTTCGACGCGCTCGCCCAAACGCTGCATTTCGGCCGCGCGGCAGAGCTTGCCGGCGTGACGCAGCCGGCGCTTTCGGCTCAGATTTCAGAGATGGAGGAAAGGCTCGCCTGCCGGCTGTTCGAGCGCGGCGGCAAGAGCGTGCGCATGACCGAGGAAGCGCAGGCGCTGTTGCCGCGCATCGAGACCATTCTGGCCGACATTCGCGAGGTCGAGACCATCGCCCGGCGCGGCCGGCTTTCCATGGAAGGCCGGTTCCGCCTCGGCATCATCCCCACCATCGCGCCCTATCTGCTGCCGCATGTGCTGCCGGAACTGAAATCGCGCTTCCCCGCGCTTCAGCTCGAACTGCGTGAGGCGGTGACGGCTTCACTGGTCGAGGAAACGGCGGCCGGGCGACTGGACGGTTTCATCGCCGCGCTGCCGCTGGATTTTCCGGGGCTGGTCAAGGAAGAGCTGTTTCAGGACCGGTTTTTCCTGGCCGTTGCCGAGAACGATCCCGGCTTCATAGCGCCACCGGTGGCGCCCGACAGTCCGGCGCTGGAGCGGCTGATGCTGCTGGAAGAAGGCCACTGCCTGCGCGAACAGGCGCTGGCCGTCTGCGGCAATGTCAAGCCCGTGGCGATGGCGAGCTATGGCGCGACCAGCCTGACGACGCTGTTGCAGATGGTGGCGCATGGGCTGGGCGTGACGCTCATTCCCGAGATGGCGACCGGCCCGGCAAACGGCATGCGCGACCTGAAGATCGTGCCCTTCATGGAGCCGATGCCCTCACGCACGGTGTGCCTCGCCTGGCGACGGAACAGCCAGCGCCACGAGGAATGCGTGGAGCTGGCCAAGATCGTGCGGGGCCTGCGCGAGGTCGTGCTACCGCAGGCTGCGTGAGGTTCACACGATACCGGCCACCGCCTCGACGATCGAGCGCAGCGATGCCTCGTCATTGGCGCTGCGCGATTTCTTCGAGGCAACGAGACAGGCCTGCGAGCGCAGGATGACGCCGTCCTGAAGTATCTTCAGGTGGTTGGCGCGCAAGGTCGAGCCGGTCGTGGTGATGTCGACGATGACGTCCGCCGAGCCGGCCGCCGGCGCGCCTTCGGTGGCGCCCAGGCTTTCGACGATGCGATAGACCTGGATGCCGTGTTTCTGCGAAAAGAACTGCTGCGTCAGCCGCCAGTATTTCGTCGCGATGCGCAGGCGCCGGCCATGACGCTGGCGGAAATCGGCAGCGACATCGTCCAGATCGGCCATGGTGTCGACATCGAGCCAGACATCCGGCACGGCGACCACGACATCGGCATGGCCGAAGCCAAGCCGCGCGGATATCTCGGCGCGCGCTTCCCAATCGACCAGATTTTCGCGCAGCAGGTCCTCGCCCGTAATGCCGAGATCGACGGCGCCCTGCCCGATCTCGCCGGCGATTTCGGACGCCGACAGGAACGCCACCTCAATGTCGTCGCGGCCTTCGATGCGGGCGCGGTATTTGCGCTCGTCGCCGGGCAGGCTGACGGCAAGCCCGGCCTTGGCCAGCACTTCCAGCGTCTGTTCCTTGAGGCGGCCCTTGGAGGGGATCGCAAGCGTGATGGTCATGCGGCACCCCGCAGGCGTTCGATGCGGTCGAGCCAGACCGAAAAGCCGACGCCGGGAATGGGCTGCGTCGCGCCGAGCAGCGTCAGCAGCCGATCGTAGCGGCCTCCGCCGACCAGCGGGCGGTCGTCGCCATCGGCCGTAATCTCGAAGACGAGGCCAGTGTAGTAATCGAGCGGGCGGCCGAAGGCGGCGTCGTAGTGGATCGCCTGCGGCGACAGGCCATGCTCGGCAAGGGCTGCGGCGCGCGCATCAAAATTGTCCAGTGCCGCACCCAGTGACAGCGACGCGCCGGCTGCGAAATCGCGCAGGGCATCTGCTGCCTCATCCACCGGCACGTTGATCGCCAGGAACGCCTTCAGCGCGTCGAAGGCCTCGTTCGACAGGCGCACGGCGCGCAGTTCGGCCTTTTCGATCAACCGGCGGGCGATGTCGCCGGGCGTGCGGCCGGCCGAAGGCGACAGGCTCGCTGCCTCCATGCGCGTGGCGACATGGGCCGAGAGGCGCTCGAAATCACCGTCGGCGACCAGCGAGGCGGCCGGCTCGGCAAGCGCGTTGTTGCGGGCGGGCGTGGCAAGATCGGCAAGGGCTGCTGCCAGCATCTCGGCCGAGCCGAAGGCGCGGGCAAGGCGCATGCGCCAGCCGCGCGGCAGACCAAGCGCTGCCAGAACCGCCTCGAACACCGCCTGATCGCCGAGCGTTATGCCAAGCTTCTTGCCGGGCAGCGCAAGCTGCAAAAGCGCGTGGGCATCGGCCACCGAGCGGGCGTCGGCGCGGGCAATATTGGTGTCGCCAAGGTCTTCGATGCCGGCCTGAAAAAACTCGTTGCCGCCTTCGCGGCGCTGGCGGAACACCTCGCCGAGATAGGAATAGCGCCGCGGCGTGCCGGACTGGCTGGCGATGTGGTCGAGGCAGACCGGGATGGTGAATTCCGGGCGCAGGCACAGCGTCTGGCCGGTCTCGCTTTCGGTCAGGAAAATGCGGCGGCGCAGGTCTTCGCCGGCCATGTCGAGAAACGGATCAGCCGGCTGAATCACCGCCACGTCGACAGGGTCGGCCTCGCGGGCGACGAACAGTTTCAGGAGCTCGGGGGCGATGGCGGGGTAGCGGGAGTTCATGACGCGCGCCGACTTTTCTCCCCCCTCAAGGGGGAGATGGCTGCGCAGCAGCCAGAGGGGGTCGTTGCGGCCGCGCGCGACGAAGAGATCAGGCCGCGTCCTTCACGAGCGACCCCACCCGACCGCTTCGCGGCCACCCTCCCCTCAAGGGGGAGGGAGAGCGCGGCGCCACTCATCCGCGCCTCCGCTCTTCCGCCTGCGCATCGAGTATCTTCTTCACCTCGGCCACCAGATCGGCTTCCGCCACCGTTATCTGTCCCGGCCGTGCCTCCTTGTATTCGGCATGCCCGGCGATCGCCGCCGCCTGCCGCGCGCCCTCGATCAAGTCCTTGATCTGGACTTCGCCCTTGGCGCGCTCGTCGCCGCCCTGGATGACGACGACGGGCGAGCCGCGCCGGTCGGCATATTTTATCTGGGCCTTCATGCCGGCGCCGCCGAGATAAAGCTCGGCGCGAATGCCGGCCTGACGCAGCGCGGAGACCATCTTCTGGTAGCGGCTGAGGCTTTCGGTGTCGCGGTCCATGACCAGCACGACGACCGGGGCGACGACATCGGAGGTATCGAGCTTGCCGAGGTTCTTCAGCGCCGTCATCAGGCGCGAAACGCCGATGGAAATGCCCGCCGCCGGAACCGGCTCGCCACGGAAACGCGAGACGAGCCCATCATAACGCCCGCCGCCGCCGACCGAGCCGAAGCGCACGACCTGACCTTCGTCATTGGGGATTTCGGCCAGAAGTTCGGCCTCGTAGACCGGGCCGGTGTAGTATTCGAGGCCGCGGACGACGGAGGGGTCGATTTTTACCCGGCCGTCATCATAGCCTGCCGCAGCGCAGAGCGCCTTGATCTGCGCCAGTTCCTCGACGCCTTCATTGGCTTCGATCTCGCCGGTTTCGATATAGGCAAGCACCTTGGCGATGGCCGTGTCATCCAGCCCGGCGCCCTTGGTAAAGTCGCCCTCGCCTTCCTTGCCGCCGTCCCAGCGGCCCTTGCCGAGCAGCAGCTTCACGCCTTCCGGGCCGAACTTGTCGAGCTTGTCGATGGCGCGCAGCACGGTCAGACGGCGGCCGGCATTGTCGTCGCCGCCGAGGCCGATGGCCTCCAGCACGCCGTCGAGCACCTTGCGGTTGTTGACGCGGATGACGTAGTCGCCGCGCTTGATGCCGAGCGCTTCCATGATATCGGCCATCATCATCGCCATTTCGGCATCCGCTGCCACGCCCGGCGTGCCTACCGTGTCGGCGTCGAACTGCATGAACTGGCGGAAACGGCCCGGCCCCGGCTTCTCGTTGCGGAACACCCAGCCGGCACGGTAGCTGCGATAGGGTTTTGGCAGGCGCTCGTAATTTTCGGCGACATAGCGGGCAAGCGGCGCGGTGAGATCGTAGCGCAGCGACAGCCACTGCTCGTCATCGTCCTGGAACGAGAACACGCCCTCGTTGGGACGATCCTGGTCGGGCAGAAATTTTCCGAGCGCGTCGGTGTATTCGATCATCGGCTGGTCGGCCGGCTCGAAACCGTAAAGCTCATAGACCTCGCGGATCTTGCCCATCATCTTTTCGACGGCGCGAATATCGTCGGCCGAGCGATCGGCAAAGCCGCGCGGCTGGCGCGCTTTCATTTTTTCGGTCTTTTCGGCCATGTCGTCTTCGCTCTTGTCGCTCGTGTAATGCGTTGTAACCCGTATAAAGTTACAGCGCGCGTGTCCTAACTTATGCGGCCCGGACCGGCAAGGGTTGCGGTGCCCTTCCTTCTCCCCTTGTGGGAGAGGGAGAGGCGCATTTCGTCATCGCCGTGCCCTGCCCCCGGTGCATTGCGGTGCGTCCTTCGAGGCTCCCCTTCGACAAGCTCAGGATCGCACCTCAGGATGAGGGAAGTTGGCGCTATTCTCCCTCATATTGAAACGCACCTACTCTTCATGAAGACAATTTCTGCCGGCACACCCTCCCTCATCCTGAGGTGCGAGCGTAGCGAGCCTCGAAGGACGCACCTGTTCATCGCCACGCCTGCTTTCGCATCTGGCCATTGTCAAAGAGCCGGGAAAGACGGGCGGCCGAAATCTCGCTCATCTTTTGTATTTTTCTGCGATCTTTCGACCGCCCGTCTCGGTGTCTGTCCCGAAGTTGGCCGGTCACAACGCCCGCTCCATGTACATTCCATGGACAAGACGCCGCGGGTTCTCCGCATCCTGCGCGATCTGCCCTTGGTCCTTCCGCCACAGGTTTTCACCTGCAGCTTCCAGCCAGGGCATGCGGCCGCAGGACGCCGGCCTGTGTCGGGTCCTCGGGTTCCTGGCTACCACACCAGGGCGGGAGGTCACCGCCGCTCTCCCCGATCCCGGTTCCAGAACCCGGTCCCGCAAGAGCGATGGAGGGATTATGTGCGAGGTGTCTTGGGGTGGGGATAGATTGGGCGTAAAAAAATGTGTGGGGTGAGTGGAAACAATGGGTTGGTTGGAAATTGGGTGAAAATCTTTCCCCCACAGTTTCCGCTGGTTTCAGCTTCGGCAGTTCTGCACCGCAGCGGCTTCATCGATGTTCCGGCATGGATTCCCGACACTCTCCACTCGCTAACGCTCGCTCACGAGGTCGAGAATGACGGATGTCATGGAATGCTAGGCTCAAATCACTTGTGTTGGAGAGAAGGGTTGCTTTGCAGACTCTCGTGCAAGTCGCCAGCGTCCGAGATTGGCGACGAATCTAAAATGCAATTCGTCATTCTCGACCTCGTGAGCGAGGAACGAGCGGAGAGTGTCGGGAATCCATGCCGGAACGGTGGGGAACTTCGGCGGTGCAGAACGCGCGTCAACATCAGGACGGGGCCGTGCCTGACGATGCTCGGAATAGATCCCGGATAACCTCCGCTTCGCTCCGGTTTCCGGGATGACGACTTCATGGTTGCTATCGCTAATCGGCACAGTTGAATTTCGAAGCGCGGACCTCATCATCCTTGGACGCAGCATGAGCGTAGCGAAATGCGCAGACCGAGGATCCGCCGGAACGCTCAAACGGCAACAAGGGCCAGCTCGATCCTATTACCCCCGACGTAATTGTAACCGTCCCTCATTCCGGCATTTCTCTCGTCATGAGATCGGCGTTTCCGATCCTGCATGGAGAAATCGGAATGAGCATCACCTACATCATCGGCTTCAACGTACGGCCTGCCCAGCGCGAGCGCTTTCTGTGGCTGCTCAACGGCGTGCTCGATGCGATGCGCCATGAGGCGTGTTCGTCAGCGCGAATTTTCACGTCGACCCGAACGATCCTTGCCACTTCCTGCTGCATGAGACGTGGGTCGATCTTCAGGACGTGCTCGACGTGCAGATCAAGCGTCCCTATCGCGAGGAATGGCATGCAGCGCTCGACGAGCTTCTGAAAGCGCCACGCGATATCTCGGTCTGGCAGCCGCTGAGAAGCGACAGCGCCGAGGCAATGAAGACGTGATCAGCCGTTGGACGCAACCATGGTCGAGCGTCCGCCGCTCGGCACCACGACGAGCTGCTTGACCTTGCCCTTCTTGAAGGCGGTGAGGAAGCGTTCGTAGTCCTTGAAGGCGACGCAGCCATGCGATTCGGCCTGCCGGCCGCGCAGCAGGTAGCTGTGGGTCAGGAAACCGTCGCGGCCATATTTGTTCCTGCCGTCGACGGGCAGCATGCGGATAGCCTCGACGCCGTGGAAGCGGCTTTCGCGCATCTTGAGGTTATAGGTGTGCGGCGGGGTCGGGCCGTTCATCTTGACGTTCACATAGCGCGGATCGTCGGCCATCTTGCCGACGCCGGAATGGGCCTCGAGCACGCTGCCGTCGGGCATGTAGACCTTGGCTGCACTGATGTCGTAGACGGCGACGCCGCCGCCTGCCCTGGCTCCACCGCCGCCGAACAGATTCTGCAGCGCCCGGCCGAAGCCACCGCTTGTCGGCCTGTCGCCAGGATCGCTCGGCCGCGCATAAGCGAGCTTCTGCGGCTTAGGTGCTGCGCGTTCATCGGCCTTCTTCGGTTCGTCTGCCTTCTTCGGCTCATCGGCCTTGCGCACGGGCTGCTCGTCGGGCTTCGGTGCTGCCGGTTCATCGGCCTGCTGAACGCCGGGCTTTTCCGTCTCCGGGACGGGCTTGCGTGCCTGTTCGTAGCGCGGCCGAAGCTGCGGCAGGGGACCGTCGGACGGGGTGTTTTCATAGTCCGGCAGGGACGCGGCGTCTTCGCCGGTGTCGAGGTTCGGGTTTTGCGATGCCGCGAGGTCGTCCTCCAGCGGCGGGGCCAGCAAGGCCGACAGTGCGGCGTCGGCTGCTCCACCGGGGGACGGATCGGCATAGGCAAGCAAGGTCGGATGCTGTTCGGTCGCAGCGGGCAGCGTTGCGAACCGCTCCTGCGCGGGCGTACCGGCCTTTGCGACAGTGCTCTTTCCGACCGTGCGGGCCGACTTGCCGGAATTGGGGGCCTGGAAAAGGCTGGCGAGCTTCTTGGACGTCAGCGCGGCATTCTTCACGACAGCGTCGAAGCGGGCTGCATTGGGGTTCGCGCCGGTGACGGCGGCGACATCGGGATGGCGGGCGGATTTCTTCGGGCCGGCAGCGATGCTCGCGGTCACGAAGGGCTGCGCCGTTGCAATGACCAGCCGCGGCGCCTTGCCGGTCTTGCCATGCTCCTGCGGCAGCCGCGCCTGCAACGGCTCGACTCCGTAGAACTGCGGCTTGGGAAGGAGGCTGCCTGAGTTGGAGGCGAATGAGCTGCTCATCGCGACCATGCCGGCGACGGACCACACAGCCGCACCGGCAAAACCGATGCCAACGGAGGTGACCAGCAATGGACGCATCAGGCGGCGCCAGGAATGTGTACGAACGACCTTACTCACAAACGCGCGCCAAACCGGCATATCCCGCAAACGGTCTCAGGGTCGGCAAGCGACCGTAGTTGCGTGACTTCCAGAATGTCCCCATTTAGACCAAGTGATCGACTGAAGATGGGCAAATATGGTTAAATTTTGCTTTCCAGAAACCCAGAATATCTGAGATCCGGCATTTTCGACGCCTGAGCAGAGCTTTCAGCGTCACCAATTCAAAACCGACAACAAACGTCAAACGGCACGAATGCCCTTTGACGGTAAGGCCCGTCAGGGCCGCTTGTAGGACATCGGTTGACGGTTGGTCAACCTCGGTCGCGAATTGTCCAGAGGGTGCAGGACCGATCGGGGATAGATCTGGCGGGTGGCCCAAACAGCAATAGATGAGATGCGGGCGCGCCGGAGCGATTTTTGCTTACATACGTCAAAGTTAATAGAGGGCTGTTCCAACAGCAGATATGTTGCAACGCTTCTGTGGAGCGTTGCCATGACCAACTATCTTGTAAAACACTTGGGTTGCACGGGCATATACTCGCCGCAGGATCTGTCTACGCTGGACGCAGTCCTGCAGTCTGCCAAGCAGCATCTCCAGCTTACGGACCAGAGCGATATCAGCGACCTGGCCTACAAGGTGCTGACGCTGTTCGAGGTCGGCATCAAGAGCCCGGACCAGATTTTGAAATACGTCATCTCCATCGACCCGTTCAAAACAAAATAGTCGTGCGGGCCGGATTACGGTGATGCCTGGCATCACCGCACGGCAATTCGACCTGCCGCACCAGCAAGCGCGACAGGGCGAGATGCCTGGATGGGTGGCCTATTGGGCCTTGGTTTCCTGCTGCTTGACGGTCTGCGGAACCGTGGCCGTCGAGGTGTCGGCCGTTGATACACTCGCCACTTTGGTTTCGGTGTCTATCGAAGCATTTACCTTCGAATGACCCATGCATTCTGCGGATGCGGCCGATACCGTCAGGCCGATCGCGGCGGCAAGCACGAGAATTGTCTTCATCGTCTGTCTCCTTCGCTGCATTGGTACAGGCAAAGGCTAACAGCGGCAGCGCCGCCGGCAAAATCACGCTTTGTTGTGGTGGGATCTGAGTGGTTTCAGGAGGTGAGGCCCTGGTTTGCCGATGCCTTGATGAAATCGATGAACGCACGCAGCGGTGCCGGCACGAGGCGGCGTCCGGGGTAGTAGAGGAACGGCCCCGAAAAGCGCTGCCACCATGGTTCCAGCACGGGTTCGAGGACGCCGCTGTCAAAATACGGGCGCAGCCAATCCTCGAAGAGGCTTACGATGCCGGTGCCGGCGATCGCCGCGTCGACGGCGAGGTCGGTGGACCCGCCCAGCCTTACGATCAAGGGGCCGCTGGGATCGACGCGCACCACCTCTCCGTCGCGCTCGAACTCCCAGGGTGGCATCGAGCCGCTTGAAAAGCGGCCGCGCAGGCAGGCATGGCCGAGCAGATCGCGCGGGTGTTCGGGCCGGCCATGGCGATCGAGATAGGCCGGAGACGCGGCGGTGGCGAAGCGCTGGAAACGCGGCCCGATCGGCACGGCGATCATGTCCTGCTCCAGCCGCTCGTCGTAGCGGATGCCGGCGTCGCACCCGGCTGCGATCACGTCGACGAAGCTTTCCTCGGTGATCACCTCCAGCACGATGTCGGGATAGGCGGCGAGAAACGCCGGCACGATTTGCGGCAGCACCAGCCGTGCCGCGCTGACCGGCACATTGAGCCGCAGCGAGCCCGCCGGATTGTCGCGAAAGCTGTTCACCACATCGAGCGCTGCCTCCATCTCGGCCAGCGCGGGGCCGAGGCGCGCAAGCAGTCCCTCGCCGGCTTCGGTCGGAACGACGCTGCGCGTCGTGCGGTTGAGCAGCCTGACGCCCAGTTGCGCCTCGAGGCGCCGAACCGCCTCGCTCAGGCTCGAGGCGCTGCCGCCGCTGAGGCGGGCAGCATCGCGAAAGCCCTTGGCGCGCGCCACCGCCACGAAGGCGTTCAAGTCACCGAGGTCGGTTTTCATTGTTCGTAATCCCGCACAGCCTGTGCCGATTGTAGCCCATTATCATGAATATGGTCATCGCCTAAATACGGGGTCAGATCAAAAGGAAAGAGATCGTGACCAGCATCGAACAGTCAGGCACTTTCACCCTGGGGAACCGCACCGTGAAGCGGCTAGGCTATGGCGCCATGCAGCTTGCAGGCCCCGGCGTGTTCGGCCCGCCGAAGGATCATGACGCTGCGCTGGCCGTGCTGCGCGCGGCCGTGGCAGCCGGTGTGAATCACATCGACACCAGCGACTTCTACGGCCCGCATGTCACCAACCGGATCATCCGCGAGGCGCTGCATCCCTATGCCGACGATCTCGTCATCGTCACCAAGATCGGCGCGCGGCGCGGCGCGGATGGATCATGGCTTCCGGCGTTTTCGCCTGAAGAACTGACCCAGGCCGTGCATGACAATCTGCGCAATCTCGGGCTCGAGGCGATGGATGTGGTCAATCTCCGCATCATGTTCGACACGCACGGCCCCGCCGAAGGGTCGATCGAGGCGCCGCTTTCCGCTCTGGCCGAGCTTCAGCAGAAGGGCCTTGTCCGTCACATCGGGCTGAGCAATGTCACGCCGACGCAGATCGCGGAAGGACGCGGGATTGCCGAGATCGTCTGCGTGCAGAACCAGTACAATCTGGCGCATCGCGCCGACGACGCCCTGATCGACGATCTCGCCCGCGACGGCATCGCCTATGTGCCGTTCTTTCCGCTCGGCGGATTCAACCCGCTGCAGTCGTCAACCTTGAACGATGTCGCCAAGCGCCTCGGCGCGACGCCCATGCAGGTCGCGCTAGCCTGGCTGCTGCGCCGCGCGCCCAACATACTGCTGATCCCGGGCACCTCGTCGGTCAGGCATCTGCAGGAAAATCTCGCCGCGGGTGGGTTGGTGCTGAGTCATGATGTGGTGGCGGAGCTGGATGCTGTGGCCAGGATCGCCGCGTGACGGCACACAGGACTGTTGTCGCATTCCGACATCAGCACAAGCTCACGTAACGCCAGCGATCATTCGGGGCGATCCCAGGCCCTGTGGCATGAAAAGCTTTCCAATGCGACGATTCCGTGGGTTGAACGGATCGCCGCACTGGAGAGCTTGCCCGACAGAGGTCGCGTTTCTAAAAGGGGCCCTGCAAGGCAAGCGAACATTTTAAGGCGAGCCCGTCCGGCTAATGTTGGGGCGTCTTAAGTGTCGTTAATTCGGCATACGCCCAATATAGGATGATTTTATGAATCAAGAGCTCTTTGTAGCAAAACCAAATAAGGTGAAATTGCTGCTCTCAACAATATTTCTCCTTACGATATCTGCTATTGCGATTTACTATCTCCATAGAGGGCCAGACCAAAGCAGTCTGCGAATCGTGCTCCGGGAAGGTTATTTATTTTATCCTATATTTGGATTTGGGCTTTTGATTTTTCTAGCGCTCTCGGTTGGAGGCCTCTATCGGCTCCTCTCGGGTGCAAAAGGTCTGATAGTCAATCATGACGGCATCAACTTAAATGGTTCATTGCTGGTGAAATGGAACGATATAGCTGCTTTGGAGCATTATGAGGATTTCACGTCCTCGCATCTGACGGGATACAAAATTATCCTCAAAGATCCGGAAGGTTACTTATCCGCGCACAAACAACATCCGCTGTACAAAAGGATGGTGTCCAATCAGAAAACCATATCGACGCCCGTGGCGGTTTATACGAACAGTCTGAACATGGATCACGACAGATTTAATTCCGTTGTAGGTCACTTTCTTCGCAAAAATGCCTGAACCGGTCAGTTGGAACGCGTCGGGCTTTGCCGACGGAAAATCGGCGGTGGCTGCCTTCGCGTTGTCACCAAGTGGGCCACATCGGGCTGAGCAACCTCACACCGGAGCAGATCGCGTAAGGACGCCGGATTGCCGAGATCGTCTGCGTGCAGAACCAGTACAATCTGGCGCATCGCGCCGACGACGCCCGTGCAACGGCCCGCATCATTTGGTTGGTGCCGCTGGTTTCCGGTTCTTCACCGCCGATGATGTGAGGCTGGATGGCGGGTGGACGAAGTTCCCGATCCTGCCAGAGACCAAATGGATTTTCAGCAGCGTAGGGAAGTGGTCATCCCGCCCTTTTCGGCTATTCCGAAGGCACCGGGCAAGAGAGGTCGCCTTCCTGACAATTCAGATAGGCTTTCAATTGCCTGGTGCGATCCTTGGTCAGTTCAGCCTGACATGCAGCGACAACCATCGGCGCAGCAGAGCCGCCATCATCGCCGCTGGATTGGAAAGTGCATTCGGCATTGCGGAATGCAATCCACGCTCTTTGCGCCTTGACAAAACGCGCCTTTCCATCGGCGTCGTCAGCAATTCTCGTTTGAATTTTCTTGAAAGTCTGGTTCAGCGCCTGATCGGCTTTTTTGAAGTCCGAGGATGGGTCAGCAAGCGCTGCGGTGATGGAAAACGACAGCGTAGCAATGGCGGCAAGCAGAAAACGCATAGTTGTATTCCCCCAAGGTAAAGCACTTATAGGTAATCACGCGTGAAGGCTGTCGGCAAGCATTGGCAAGCCATAAGGTAAGCGAAACGTTGATCATCCCAGCAGTGCTTTGGTACCCTGGTTCGCAGCTTCTATCGAAGCGGCTTCAAAGGCCCTAAAGCGCGTCTCGTTGTCGTTGATCCTGCTACTGTCCCCGCGTGTTTCAGTGACCGGAAATCACACATGGCGCTGACCGACAGGCAGCAGCGCCCCGTCGCCGGGCCTCAAACCCTACTCCGCAGCGATCTTGCCCTCTGTCGCATAGGTGCTCTGATACAGCGCGCGCTGGCGGTTCAGGGCCACCATGGTGTTGCGCAGTAGGATCGCGACCGTCACCGGGCCGACGCCGCCCGGCACCGGCGTGATCCAGGAGGCCACGTCCTTGACGCTGTCGGTGTCGACATCGCCGACGATGCGGGTCGAGCCGTCGGGCGCGGTTTCGGCGTTGATGCCGATGTCGATAACGGCGGCGCCCGGCTTCACCATGTCGCCCTTGATCAGGCGCGGCTTGCCGACCGCGACGAACAGCGCGTCGGCACGGCGCGTATGGGCGGCCACAGAGCGTGTCATGTGGTGGCACACGGTCACGGTTGCGCCCTCGCTCATCAGCAGGAAGGCGATCGGCTTGCCGACGATTTCGGAATGGCCGACGACGACCACTTCGAGGCCCTTCAGGTCGAGCCCGGTGGCTTTCAGCATTTCCACCGAGGCGGCCGCCGTGCAGGGCGCCAGCTCGATCTCATTGTAGACGATGTTGCCGATCGAGGCCGGGTGCATGCCCTCGACATCCTTCAGCGGGTGCACCGCCGCCTGGATCGCCTTGATCGGGATATGCGCCGGCACCGGCCGCTGGATGATGATGCCGGTGACGCGCGGGTCGGCATTCATGCCGTGGATGGCTGCTTCCAGCTCGGCTGCCGTCGTTTCCTGCGGAAAGCGGCGCTCCTCGAAATCGATGCCGCCGAGTTCGGCCTTGGCACGCTGGTTGCGCACATAGACGTCGACGGCCGCCACGTCGCCGACGGTGATCGAAACGAGGCGGGGCGGAAAACCTTCTTCGACAGCCTTGTCGGCTGCCGCGCGCACTTGCGCGATGATGCGGGCTGCGACGGGCGCGCCCTTCAGATAGCGTGTGTCGTCGAGAGGCATTTTTTAGCTTCCTTCGGCGGACAGGATGGCCGGCAATCCGTTGCCGGACTTCATATGGAATGCTGTCTGGAACTTCCCACCATCAAGAATAATATTTTCACAAAAGGAAAGTCCAGAGCGATTTCGCTCTCACTGCCGCCTATAGCCGATTTCGGCCCGCTTGGCAGTGCGACAAAACGAAAGGGCAGGAGCTGGTTTATTGGAAATGTCGTGCAGGCGTTGCCGCAATCGCGTCAGGCTATCGCCATTTCGCGGCTGCCTTGTTTTTACGGCTGACTGCGTCTCTCAAAGCGAAAGGGCAGCACGATCCCCATCATGCTGCCCTTGCTGCGGCGGCGAAAACCGCCGCTTCCGGACCGTCCCCCGGAAATAATCGAATCGGGTCGGCCGCTACATTACCACGACCTGCGTGCCGATTTTCACGCGATCATAGAGGTCGACGACATCCTCGTTGCGCATGCGGATGCAGCCGGAAGACACCGCACCGCCGATCGTCCAGGGCTGGTTGGTGCCGTGGATGCGGTAGAGCGTCGAGCCGAGATACATGGCGCGCGCGCCGAGCGGGTTTTCCGGCCCACCCGCCATATGGACGGGCAGCACGCGGCCCTTGGCGCGCTCGCGCACGATCATCTCCGCCGGCGGCCGCCAGTCCGGCCATTCGCGCTTGGCGGTGACCTTGTGGGTGCCGGCCCATTCGAAGCCCGGCTTGCCTGTGCCGACGCCATAGCGCCGTGCCTCGCCATTGGCTTGTACGAGGAAGAGGAAATTCTGCTTGGTATCGATGATGATCGTGCCCGGCTTGTGCGGGCCGTCATAGGAAACCTGCTGCGGCAGATACATCGGGTCGATCTGCCGGCGCACCTCGCGCTTGGCCGGTGCCGGCGCGACGATGCCCGCGGTGCGCTGCGCGTCCGGCTGCGGCTGCTGGCGCCGCTGTGCCGGGGCATAGCGCTGGTCGAAGCGCGGCTCGACCGCATAGGGCTGGACCTGCACCCCGGCCGGGATTTGCTGCCGCACCTGGCGCACCTGCCGGCGCACCACCTTGCCCGGCTGCTGGCCGAGCTGCATCACCCAAGGGGCGGAAAGATCGGGGCTTACCACCACCGGCGGGCGTTCTGCGTAGCGGTCGTTGGCGAAGGCTGCTGACGCCATGCTGACAGCAAGGGCCGTGGCCCCCAGTAGAAAAAGATGTTTCATCGGACGCACTCTCGAACTCGATCGTCATCAACAGGCGGGGATTGCACCCCCTCCGTGTGCGATGTTGTCCGCCAGTGGCAACCGAAACGTGAATCGGAATGCGCAAAAAGCCAAACCGCGTTTAAACCTTTTGGTGTGGTTACCGCCCGGTTCAGGAATCTGGTAAAGGCCGGGTAAAAATGGAAAGTATTAGGAAATGGAAACAGTAAAAACCGGTCTGGTCGAAGGCGAAGACGGCGTCACGCGCTGCGCCTGGCATGGCAATCTGCCGGATTACCAGCACTACCATGACCACGAATGGGGCCGCCCCGTGGCCGACGACCGGCGGCTGTTCGAAAAGATCTGCCTTGAAGGTTTCCAGTCCGGCCTGTCGTGGCTGACCATTCTGCGCAAGCGCGAGGCGTTCCGCGAGGGTTTTGCCAATTTCGAGTATGAGCGCGTTGCCGAATTCACCGACGCAGATGTCGAGCGCCTGCTGGGCAATGCCGGCATCGTGCGCCACCGGGGCAAGATCGTCTCGACCATCAACAATGCCAAGCGCGCCCGCGAACTGGCAGCGGAGGCGGGCTCGCTCGCCGCCTGGTTCTGGAAGTTCGAGCCCGGCGCCGACGAGCGCCCCGCCAAAGTCGACTATGCCTCGCTGATCGCCAACCCGACCACGCCGACCTCCACCCGCATCTCCAAGGAATTGAAGAAGCGCGGCTGGAGTTTCGTCGGCCCGACCACGGTCTACGCCTTCATGCAGGCGATGGGGCTGGTCAACGACCATATTGAAGGCTGCGTCTGCCGCGCCGAGATCGAAAGCGAGCGCGCTGCCTTCAAGCGGCCGACATAAAACTTCGGTGTTGCCTTATTTCACTAGTCGCTGATGGATCGCGCCCGCATAAGGGAGCGTGAGGAGCGACACGGTGAGGAATTTCGGGTGACGGTAGAAGCGTTGACGGACAAGGGGCAGGCGCGCGGCTTGTTTGCCGAGATCGGCATGCTTTATCTGCGCGTGGCGACCGTGCTACTTGCCCTTATCGGCATCTTTGCGCTCGTCGGCACACAACTGGGCTGGTTCACGCCCGATATGCCGACGGCCAAGAAGGTCCTGCAGATCGACCGCCCCGCAAGCATTGCCGGGGCGCAGAGCATCCGGTCGAAGCTGATCCCTGTCGACACGAGCCGGCGGTACCGGATCGGAACCGACATTCGCGTGCTGCCCAAGGAAGACGGCTCGCCGCAGATTTCCACCGTCTATCTCGGCGTCCAGACCTATGACGCCAAAGGCAAGGCGCTGAATTCCGGTCCCGGGCCTTACCGCTTTGCCGGCGCTGCGAATGTTCAGATCAACTCGCAGGATGGCTGGACCCGCCTCGAGGGCGTGATCGCCGAGGAAGGCGACGAGAGCCACTACCAGTTCCGGCCCGGCACAAAGGCCGTCGAAGTCATCGTCATGCCCAACTACAAGGCCGACAAGAGCGTCGTCAGCGAACTGCGCAACGTGGAATTCACGCAGATCATCGAGCTGGACAATAACGAGGATCAATGAGTGCTGCCGCGCGAGCGGCCGGACGCCGGTTCACTCCGCCGCCACCAGCACCCTACCCTCCGGCACGCCGGCAGGTTTTTCGCCGCCATAGGCCCAGTCGAGCAATTTTACCGTGTGCACCACCGGCATGTTCGCAGCCGACGCGATCTGCGTGATGCAGCCGATATTGCCGGTGGCGACGATGTCGGCGCCGGTCGCCTCGATGTTTTTCACCTTGCGGACGCGCAGCCGCGCCGAAATCTCCGGCTGCATGATGTTGTAGGTGCCGGCCGAGCCGCAGCACAGATGCCCTTCGCGCGGCTCCTTCACGATGAAGCCGGCGCGGGCCAGAAGCTCCTTGGGCTGGCGCGTAATCTTCTGGCCGTGCTGCATCGAGCACGCTGAATGATAGGCGACCGTGAGGCCGGGCTTTTGCGCCGGTTCCGGCAGGTCCAGCGTTGCCAGATATTCGGTAATGTCCTTGGCCAGTGCGGAAACACGCGCCGCCTTTTCGGCATAGGCGGGGTCGAGCCGCAGCATGAAGCCGTAATCCTTGATCGTCGTGCCGCAGCCCGACGCGGTGATGACGATGGCGTCGAGCCCGACCTGCTCGATCTGGCGCGTCCAGGCGTCGACATTCTGCCGCGCCGAGGCAAGCGCCTGCTCCTCGCGGCCCATGTGGTGGACGAGCGCGCCGCAGCAGCCCTCGCCTTGCGGCACCACCACCTCGACGCCAAGCCGCGTCAGCAGCGAAATCGTCGCCTCGTTGATGCCGGGCTCCAGCACCGGCTGGGCGCAGCCGGTGAGGATGGCAACGCGGCCACGGCGGGTGCCCGACGCGGCATGGCTGCCCGGTGATGCCATCGCTGACTTTTCCGGGACAGTGGCGGGCGCAAGCTTCAGCATCGCCGCCAGGGGTTTAAGCGCAGCAACCTTCTCGAACAGGCCCACGAACGGCCTGCCCAGCTTCGCCAGCTTCAAGGCCGCGCGAAAGCGCGCCGGATGCGGCAGCACGAAGGCAAGCAGCGCCCGGATGGCGCGGTTGGGCAGCGGCCGCCTGTAGGTTTTCTCGATATGGGCGCGGGCATGATCGACCAGATGCATGTAGTTCACGCCGGACGGGCAGGTCGTCATGCAGGCCAGGCAGGACAGGCAGCGGTCGATATGGGTGACGATCTGCTTGTCGGCCGGGCGGCCGTTTTCCAGCATGTCCTTGATCAGGTAGATGCGCCCGCGCGGGCTGTCGAGCTCGTTGCCGAGCGTGACATAGGTCGGGCAGGTCGCCGTGCAGAAGCCGCAATGCACGCATTTGCGCAGGATCTTCTCCGATTCCGCGACATGCGGATCGGCGAGCTGCGCGGGGGTGAAACTGGTCTGCATGGCGCCCTTTTGTCTTCCTAAATAAACCAGCCGTTCGGATTGCGGATCGGCTCGCCGCGACCGACCGCCTGCAGGCCGATGATGCAGCGGGCGATGAACCAGACGGCGACGGCAAACAGCATGAAGAAGCCGACGACCAGAACGATGAGAACCGCGGAAACCAGGCCATAGAGCAGGCCGATCCAGAAGGTGCGGATCAGCCAGGTGTAGTGGGTCTCGACCCAGGCTTCCGACTTGCCGCGATTGATATAGGCCAGCACGATGCCGACCAGCCCGCTAATGCCGATGACGAGGCCGGCGAGATAGAGAATGTAGATGACCTGCGCATTGGTTGCGCCCGGTTCCAGCCAGCGGTCGGTCTGGCGCGGTGCGGTCGGCCCGTTGTTGATATCGCTCATGACTTGCCCCCAGTTGCAGCATCGAGCGTAGCAGACTTGCCGAGTGGCACCATACGGCCCGGATTGAGGATGCCCTTCGGGTCGAACTGTTCTTTCAGCCGCGCCGAGAGGCCGGCAAGGGCCGGCGGCTGCGGCTCAAACACGGGAAGCGACGCGCGCAGCGAATGGTTGGCGCGCACCAGCGTGGCGTGGCCGCCGCCGAATTTGCGGACCAGCCGGCGCAGCAGGTCGGCTTCGGGATCGGCCTGAAGCCGCAGCCAGACGAGGCCGCCCTGCCAATCGTAAAAGGCGTCGGTGGCCTCCTCCATGCGCAGCGCCATGACCATCGCATGGGCCTGCGCCGGCGCCATCGAAACGCGCCAGACGGGCCGTTCGGCGCCGTCGGCGAAGGGCGTGCAGTCGCGGATATCGCGCCAGATCGCCTTTGAAGCATCGCCGGAAATCTCGTCGATTGGGCCGGCGTTTTTCAGGAGATCGATGAGCTTGCCGGTGCGGAAGGCGACCGACGGGCCGAAGCCTTCAACGCGCAGCAGCGTGGCGGATGCACCTTTCAACGCGCCGCTGGCGATGCTGCCGGCAAGGTTTTCCGGCACATGCGCCGCACTTGAAACTTCCTCGCTCGAACCGAGCGCCAGCGCCATGGCGGCGCTCGCGCCATCGTCGAAGAGGCCGCGAATGGCGAGCGTCACTTCGGTTTCGGCGGCAGGCAGAACCTTGAAAGTGACGTCGGTCAACACGGCCAGCGTGCCCCACGAGCCGGCCATCGCCTTCGACAGGTCGTAGCCGGTGACGTTCTTCACCACGCGGCCGCCGGACTTGAACGCCTCGCCGCGCCCGGAGACAGCGTTGATGCCGAGGATATGGTCGCGCGCGGCACCCGCCTTGAGGCGGCGCGGGCCGGCGAGATTGGCCGCCAGCACGCCGCCGATGGTGCCGCGTCCGGCGGGCTGCCCAAGCAGCGGACCGTAATCCATGGGCTCGAACGCGAGTTCCTGCCCGTGATCGGCCAGCAGCTTTTCGATCTCGGCAAGCGGCGTGCCGGCCCGCGCCGACAGCACCAGCTCTTCCGGCTCGTAGAGCGTGACGCCGGTGAGGTTTGAGACGTCCAGCGTGTGTTCAGTCTGGAGCGGGCGGCCCAGGCCGCGCTTGGAGCCGTGGCCGATGATTTCCAGTGGGGATTCATTGGCCAATGCCCACTCGACGGCGGCGAGCGCCTCAGTGGGAGTTGTGGGGGTGAAGGTGGTCATGGCGCCAACGCTTTCTCCCCCCTTGAGGGGGAGATGGCTGCGAAGCAGCCAGAGGGGGTCAGTTCGGCAGTGCTCTGCCGTAAAAACAAGTCGAGTCCAGTGGAGGGGGGCCCCTCTCCGTCTCGGGCTCCGCCCGAGCCACCTCTCCCCCATTTCATGGGGGCGAGGAACGCAAGTTCTGTAAAGTTGCGACCTCGGCGAGTGCCGGTTCCTCGCCCCTGCGAAGCGGGGGAGAGGTGTCGAGCGCAGCGAGACGGAGAGGGGGCGATCATAGAGAACCGTCCCCTGCCTTGTTGGTCCTCGCAAAAACGAACAGCAAATCCGAGGCAACCACCTCTTCGCTCAGCCTTCCGTCCAATGCCGCAAGAATGGTTTCGCAAACGCTCGCCAAGTTCTTCACCGCATCAGCGCTCCAGAAACGAATGACCGAATAGCCTTGGGCGCGCATGAATTCGTCGCGGCGCCGGTCGTAGGAACTCTCGGCATGCTGGCTTCCATCCAGTTCAACGACCAGCTTCGCGCTTCGGCATGCAAAGTCAGCGAAATACGGCCCCAACGGCATCTGGCGGACGAATTTGTAACCGCCCAGTTTTTTGGCTTTCAGTTGGTTCCAGAGGGTGGCTTCCGCTTGGTTGTCGCCATGGCGAAGTTGCCGGGCTCGCTCGATGCTTTCGGGTGAGCGGCGGCTAGAGGGGTCGGTAATCCCCCTCTCCGTCTCGGGCTTTGCCCGAGCCACCTCTCCCCGCAAGCGGGGCGAGGAACCCCCGTTCTGAAAGGTCCCCATCAAAACCTCGGAATGTCGGGGAACGGCAGTTTGCCGCCCGAGATGTGCATGCGGCCGAGTTCGGCGCAGCGGCGCAGTTGCGGGAATACCTTGCCGGGGTTAAGCAAATGGTTGGGGTCGAAGGCGCATTTGACGCGCATTTGGTGGTCGAGGTCGATCGGGTTGAACATTTCCGGCATCAGGTCGCGCTTTTCGACCCCTACACCGTGTTCGCCCGTCAGCACGCCGCCGACCTTGACGCAGAGGCGCAAAATGTCGGCGCCGAAGCTTTCGGCCTTGTCGAGTTCGCCGGGGACGTTCGCATCATAGAGGATTAGCGGGTGGAGGTTGCCGTCGCCGGCGTGGAAGACATTGGCGACGCCGAGGCCGTATTGCTCGGACAGTTCGCGCATGCCGGCGAGCACCCGCGGCAGTTCCTTGCGCGGAATGGTGCCGTCCATGCAGTAATAATCCGGCGAGATGCGGCCGACCGCCGGGAATGCCGCCTTGCGCCCGGCCCAGAAAGTCATGCGTTCCTGCTCGGATTGCGAGATGCGGCAGGTGGTCGAGCCGTTTTTCAGCGCGATGGCCTCGACGCGATCGATGAGATGGTCGACCTCAACGCCCGGCCCGTCGAGCTCGACGATCAGCAGCGCCTCGCATTCAAGGGGATAGCCGGCATGGACGAAATCTTCCGCCGCGTGGATCGCCGGGCGGTCCATCATTTCCATGCCGCCGGGAATGATGCCGGCGCCGATGATGTCGGCCACGCACTGGCCGCCCTGCTCGCTGGTCGGAAAGCCGATCAGCAGCGCGCGCGCCGTTTCGGGCTTGGGCAGGATGCGCACGGTGACTTCGGTGACGACGCCCAAAAGCCCTTCCGAGCCGGTCATGATGCCGAGCAGATCGTAGCCCTCGCTGTCCAGATGCTTGCCGCCGAGGCGGATGACCTCGCCATTCATCAGCACCATTTCGATGCCGAGCACATTGTTGGCGGTGAGGCCGTATTTCAGGCAGTGCACGCCGCCGGAATTTTCCGCGACATTGCCGCCGATCGAGCAGGCGATCTGGGAGGATGGATCGGGGGCGTAGTAAAAGCCCTCCTGCTCGACGGCGGTGGTGATGCCGAGATTGGTGACGCCCGGCTGCGCGGTGACGGTGCGGTTGGGATAGTCGATCTCGAGAATGCGGTTGAAGCGGCTCATGACCAGCAGCACCGCGTCTTCCAGCGGCAGCGCGCCGCCCGACAGCGAAGTGCCCGAGCCGCGTGGCACGACGCGGATCTTGCGGTCGTCGCAATATTTCAGGATGCGGGAAACCTGCGCCACCGTTTCGGGCAGCACGACCACCAGCGGAAGCTGGCGATAGGCGGTGAGCCCGTCGCTTTCGAAGGCACGCATTTCGTTGACGGCATCGACAACCCCCTCGCCCGGCACGATGATGCGCATGTCGGCGACGATCTCGGCGCGACGTGAAAGCGTCGATTGATCGGGTGCCGGCATGGCCAGACCGGACATGGGTTCGCTCCTCAGGATACTGGTAAAAAGCTTTTACCAGTTATCGACGCCGCCTGTAAACCGGGACCGGTTCATTTGATTTTGCCCGCCATATCCGTCCAATTGGATAAATAAATTGACCAGTTATGCCCGATGCCGTTATTCTCGGCAGATTATCGGCCTCACCGGACACTTCGCTTGAGCGAGATTTTTTCCAGGATCGAGCATTCGCGCACCGCTGACGAGGTGGTGCAGCAGATCGAGAGCCTCATTCTCGAGGGTGTGCTGCGCGTTTCAGATCGCCTGCCCGGCGAGCGCGAACTGGCGCGCCAGTTCGACGTGTCGCGGCCGATCCTGCGCGATGCGCTGAAAGCGCTGGAAATACGCGGGCTGATCGTGACCCGCCATGGCGGCGGCACCTATGTTGCCGACGTCATCGGCCAGGTCTTTACCAAGCCGATGCTCGACCTGATCGGCACGCACAGCAAGGCGGCCTCCGACTATCTCGAATATCGCCGCGAGATCGAGGGCGTGGCGGCCGAATATGCCGCGCGCCGCGCCACCGCCGACGACCGCGCGCTGCTGGAGCGCATCATGCAGCGCATGGAAGCGGTGCATGAGCGCGTCGACTTCGAGGAAGAAGCCGAGATCGATGTCGAGTTTCATCACGCCGTGGGCGAATGCGCGCACAACATCATCCTGCTGCACACGCTGCGCTCCTGCTATCGCCTTTTGTCGGACGGCGTGTTCCAGAGCCGGCTTCTGGTCTATGCCCTGCCCGGCGCGCGCGACGAACTGCTGGCCCAGCATCGCGCCATCCATGAGGCGGTGGCGGGCGGCGAGCCGGCCAAGGCGCGCAAGGCGGCGATGGACCACATAACCTATGTCGAACGCGCGATGACGGAGGCCGAACGCACCGGCGACTGGCAGCGCGTATCGAAACTGAGACTGCGCCAGCGCTCCGAAGCGGGCGATGCGGCGCGCAAGACCGGAACCGGGAAGTAGCCAGGAATAAAGACGAATGTCACAAATCCTCACCATCGACGACCTCAAGAACAAGGCCCGCCGCCGCGTGCCGAAAATGTTCTTCGACTATGCCGATTCCGGCTCGTGGACCGAAAGCACCTACCGGGCGAACGAGGAAGACTTTTCCAAGATAAAATTCCGCCAGCGCGTGCTGGTCGACATGGACAATCGCTCGCTGGCCTCGACCATGATCGGCGAGAAGGTGGCGATGCCGGTGGCGCTGGCCCCGACCGGATCGACAGGCATGCAGCATGCCGACGGCGAGATGCTGGCGGCGCAGGCGGCGGAAGAATTCGGCGTACCGTTCACCCTGTCGACGATGAGCATCTGTTCGATCGAGGACGTTGCCTCGGTGACGAAGAAGCCGTTCTGGTTCCAGCTCTATGTGATGCGCGACAAGGATTTCGTCTACAACCTGATCGACCGGGCAAAGGCTGCGAAATGCTCCGCGCTGGTGCTGACAGTCGACCTGCAGATGCTGGCGCAGCGCCACAAGGATTTGCGCAACGGCCTCTCGGCACCGCCGAAGATGACGCCGAAGACCCTGTTGGACATCGGCAGGCGTCCGGGCTGGTGGATGGGCATGCTGGGCACGCCGCGCCGCAGCTTCGGCAACATCGTCGGCCACGCCAAAGGCGTGTCGGATCTTGCTTCGCTGTCCTCATGGACGGCAGAGCAGTTCGACCAGAGCCTGTCATGGGACGACGTTGCCTGGATCAAGGAACGCTGGGGCGGCAAGCTGATCCTGAAAGGCATTCTCGACAAGGAAGACGCCATCATGGCAGCAAAGACGGGGGCGGATGCCCTCATCGTCTCCAATCATGGCGGCCGCCAGCTCGACGGTGCGCGGTCTTCGATTTCGGTGCTGCCGGAAATCATCGAAGCCGTTGGTGACAGAATCGAGGTTCACTTCGACGGCGGTATCCGATCGGGCCAGGATGTGCTGAAGGCGTTGTGCCTTGGCGCGAAGGGGACCTATATCGGCAGGCCCTTCCTGTACGGGCTGGGCGCGATGGGCAAGCAAGGCGTGACGACCACACTGGAAATCATCCGCAAGGAGCTGGACATGACGATGGCCCTGTGCGGCAAGCGACTGATCACGGACGCCAGTAAGGAGATGCTCTGCAGATGACGCCGGAGCGCATGAAGAACCGACGGCGGGCGCATTGAGCACAGGCATTCATTATCTCGACGCTGCCGGCCCCGAAGGCATGCGCATCTATGCGATTGGTGACGTGCATGGCCGGCGCGACCTGCTGGAAATGATGCATGCGCGCATCAAAAGCGAACTGGAGCGGGACGCTCCGGCCGACTGGCGCATCGTCCATCTCGGCGACTATGTCGATCGCGGGCCGGACTCCAAGGGCGTTGTGCAGTTTCTGATCGACGCCGAGAAACGCGACAGCCAGATCATCTCACTGGCCGGAAACCATGATCGCGGTTTTCTCGATTTTCTGGCGAACCCCGAGCCAGAGGGACTGTTTGCGCGCTATGGCGGCAAGGAGACCGCGCTTTCCTACGGCGTCGACATCGATTTCACGAGCGCGGAGCAATGCAGGAAAGGCCACGCCTTGCTCATGGCTGCCGTGCCGGCAGACCATGTGACCTTTCTCGCCGACCTGCGTTATTCGGCGAGCTTCGGCGACTTCTTCTTCTGTCATGCCGGCATCCGGCCAGGCCTCCCACTCGACCGGCAGGACAGCCAGGACCTGATCTGGATACGCGGAGAATTCCTGAACTATCCGTATCTGCACCCGAAGGTGGTCGTGCACGGCCACACGCCGCATGACGAACCTGAAGTCATGGCCAACCGGGTCAATGTCGACACCCTTGCCTACAAATCGGGCAAGCTGACCGCGCTCGTCATAGACGGTGCGCAAAAGCGCATTTTGTACGGTGATTGCTGACATGAGCGCGTGATCTGAGCGTGGCACTGCAGGATTGAAACCGGAGAAACCATGGAACTGAACGCGCTTCTGCCCTTTCTCGGGCATTCCGAACAAGACAGCGGACTGTCCGATCTGCTGGCAACCGCGGGGTTCGATGTCTCGCTGATGCCGGGCCGGGCGCAACGCGGTGGCGGGACTGGACATTGCGAGCTGAATGCCCTCGGCATCGAGCTCGCGTTCCAGTTTCACACGGATTACAAACATAGCTACGGCGTGCCCATGGATGGCGGCAAGGCGATCCTTTCAGCCATCTTCGTCTATGGTCAACCCGCCAAGAAGCGGAAGGCCTATGTCGGCCCCATACCCTTCAGCAGCGGCCCTATCCACGACCGAGACGACGCCCTGCGCGAATTCGGCGTTCCCTATCACACGGAAGAGGAAGACGGCGAGATCGACTGGGATCACTGGATGAAAGGCAACGTGCAGGTGGGCGCGTTCTACCGGGAGGACACGTCGCTAAAGTACGTATCCTTTACCGTTCTGCTGAAGACGACAGTCGAAAAACTGAACCGCCTGGCCTCCGGTCGCCCCTGACGGGAACGACCCGCAGCGCCTTAATAACGGGCGGCGGTGACGCCGTAGCCGTCGACCACATTATGGTCGCCGGCAGCATCGGCAGCATAGATGCCGAGACCGCCAATAACGATGGCGGAGAGCATTGCAAAGGACAGTAAAGCGGCTTTCACGGCGGTCATCTCGGTTGCGGCTTCCTGCATCTCTTCATGAAATTATTACGAATGTGTTTCGCTTCGGCGGGCGGCCCGTCGGATGGTTAACCCGGTTTGTTGGCGGAAGCGGCGTCCTTCTAGGCTTTCGGCCTCCGGGACGTCCAGTGCTCGAAAAGCACACAGTCACGTAATCTTACGGACGTGTTATTTTTGCCACGTACAAAAGAGGTAGATGGCCCTCAGATGGTCGCTACCCAGGCGCGGGCAATCGACAAACCGGTGGCGTCGGCCTCGGCTCCGTGCGCTGCCGCCTCGTCCTCATGACGTTCGAGCCAGCCGGGCTGGCGCTCGCGCAGGAGGTCCGGGAAGGACGCGTTCCAGTAGCGGACCAGCGGCTGGTCCGCCTCGAAATGGAACTGGAAACCATAGGCCGCGCGGCCGATGCGGAACGCCTGGTTCTTCGTCGCCTCGTTGGCGGCGAGATGCACCGCGCCGTCAGGCAGCGTGAAGGTGTCGTCGTGCCACTGGAAGCTTGAAAAATCCTTCGGCAGCGCGCCGAGAACGGGGTCGGCCTCTGCACTTTCCGTCAGCGAAATCCGCCGCCAGCCGAATTCGGGCGAGGTGCCGATCAGGTTCTCGCCGCCGAAGGCCCGTGCCATGAGCTGGCTGCCGAGGCAGATACCGAGCACGGAACGATCCTTGGCCTCGAAATCACGAATCAGGTCGAGAAGGGCCGGAATATAAGGATACTTGTCGTCGGCCAGCGCATTCTGCCCGCCGCCGAGCACGACGATGGCATCGTGTTCGCTGGCGTCTTGCGGCATGGCATCGCCGTGATGGGCATTGCGCAGGTCGATTTCGGCACCGGCTTCGCGCAATGCGGCGCCGATCTGGCCGAGACCGGTATTGTCGTAATTCTGGACGACCAGCACCCGCATGAAGGACCCTCGCAATGACAAACTCTCCAGCCCCGATATCATGCGCGGCAACCGCCAAAAAGAGAGGAACGGATATGCCACTGCAGAACCGGGTCGATCCCTTCGGCGACATCCATGCCGTGCCGGCGCGCGGCCTGTTCACGGGAAACCGCGGCGTCATCCACGACCCGGCAACGCGTACGCTGTTGAAGCGGCGTTGGGCGACCCGCGCCTGGATAATCTGCGTGTGCGAATTTCGCGGGCGTCGGCGCGATGTGATGGGCCGCAATACGCCGAGCGGCAATGCCGGCTGGACCGAGCTTTTCTTCCTCGACGAGGTGACCGCGCTGGCCGCCGGCCACCGGCCCTGCTTCTACTGCCAGCGCGAGCGGGCGAAGGAGTTTGCGGGGCTTTATGGCGAGGCATGCGGGGTGGAAAAGCCAAAAGCGCCGGAGATGGACGCGCGGTTGCATGGCGAGCGGCTGGCAGCGGGTGGCCGGGCGGTGGCGCTGAAGGCGGGTGCGTTGGAGCGCCTGCCGGATGGGGCGATGGTGGCGCGGGGCCCTGATGCTTATGCAGTTCATCGGGGCAGGCTTCGGCGCTGGAGCTTCGAGGGTTATGAGGTTCCGCGCGGGGACTTTGATATTGCATCGCCGGGATTTTCGTTGCTGACGCCGCCGACGACGGTTGCGGTGCTGCGGGCAGGGTATGAGCCGGTTTGGCATGAGAGTGTCGAGGCGTCCTGAGAGGTTTGGCGCTGCCCCTCATCCCGCTGCCGCGACTTTCTCCCCGTATAGTGACGGCGAGAAGGGGGAAGCGTCAGCGTTGCGGCCAACCTTCTTCTCCCCGTTTACGGGGAGAAGGTGCCGGCAGGCGGATGAGGGGCAGCATCAAGGTTCTAAGATTCAGGCTCCGTTGATGAGACTTGACCTCCCCGCTCCGCTCCAGCATTCATCCGCCATGCGTGCAAACTACAAAATGCAGCGGCTGTTCGTGCCGCAGGACCTCGCCAGGGATGCCGTTTTCGAGACGGGCACGGAGCAGAGCCATTACCTCATCCACGTGCTGCGCCTGAACGAAGGCGCGGAACTGCTCGTCTTCAACGGCCGCGACGGCGAATGGCTGGCGCGGATCGAGGCCAAGACCAAAAAAGCGGTAAAGCTGCGCGCGGTCGAAGAGACGCGGCCGCAACCGCCACTCCCCGACCTCGTCTATTGCTTCGCGCCGTTGAAGCAGGGTCGGCTCGACTATCTCGTGCAGAAGGCGGTCGAGATGGGTGCGGGCGTGCTGCAACCCGTCATCACCCAGCACACCCAGATCGCCAAGCCCGGCATCGACCGGCTGCGCGCCAATGTCGTGGAAGCCGCCGAGCAATGCGGCATTCTTGCTTTGCCTGAAGTGCGCGAGGCGCAGAAATTCGACAGGCTGATTGCCGGTTGGGAAGCGGACCGGCGGCTGATCTTCTGCGACGAGAGTGCGGAGACCAACAATCCCCTGCCCGCCCTTCAGGCCATCACCGAGCGCAAGCTCGGCCTGCTGATCGGCCCGGAAGGCGGCTTCTCCGAAGACGAGCGCCGCCAGCTCTATGCCCTGCCCTTCGTCACCGCCATCCCGCTCGGCCCCCGCATCCTGCGCGCCGACACGGCGGCCGTGGCGGCGATGGCGGTTTTGCAGGCGACGATCGGCGACTGGTGAACAGGCACTACGCGAACTCTACAGCGCCGGCCGTCTGACGCGGTTTGCTGCGCTTCCGGTGCTCACGGACCAGAACGTCCGCTCCGCTCCGGTTCTCGCAAACCACGCCAGACGTCTATGCGCAGCGAGTTCTCGCAGCACCTGTATCAATGCCGCTCACCGCTGGTGAAAAAGCAATTTCGCTGACCCTTCGGCAAAACCGAGTTTCTCATAGAAGGGAACTAGCCGCTCCGGGCAATACAGCTCGAAACTCGACACGCGCGCCAGCGACGGCAGGCCGATGATCCTGTCCACGATCGCCTTGCCGACGCCCGACCCGCGGAAATCCGCGTGGACGATCACGTCGAAAATCATCGCCTTGAAGGTGAAATCCGTCAGCACCCGCGCGAAGCCGATCAGCCGGTCGTCGTCGGTGCAGCAGCCAAGCACGATATCGGAATGCTTCAGCATATGGGCGACATCGTCGAAGCTGCGATCCCTGGTCCACCATTCCTGCCGGTAAAGCTCGAACAGTTCCTGCTCACGGCCGCCGCCAAAATGCTCGATCCATGTGAAATTCATGCGGTAATGCCCTCCGGGTTGGGAATGTGCGGTTCAAGGCACGGCCCACTGTCGTTTTGAGCATGATTTTCGACGCTTTTTCGATTCGCCAGCATGCTCAATTTGAGTTGAACCAAAGTTCAGGATTTTTCGCTTGATCGCGAGATATGATTGCGTCCATCAAGCGCGACGCTTTTTTTGAGCGGCGAGAGGGTAGACCATGGCGCGTGACACCACCGATTTCCGGCCGATCGAAGGCGTGGACGAACTCGTCGCCTATCTGGCCGAGGGAAACAAGCCGCGCGAAAAATGGCGCATCGGCACCGAGCACGAGAAATTCCCCTTCTATGTCGACGGCAACAGCCCGGTGCCCTATGGCGGCGACCGCGGCATCCGCGCGCTTCTGGAAGGCATGCAGCGCACGCTGGGCTGGGAGCCGATCGTCGATGCCGAGCGCATCATCGGCCTGGTCGAGCCGACCGGACAGGGCGCGATTTCGCTGGAGCCCGGCGGACAGTTCGAGCTTTCCGGCGCGCCGGTGGAGACGATCCACCAGACCTGCCGCGAGGGCAATGCGCATCTGGCGCAGGTGCGCGAAATCGCCGAGCCGCTCGGCATCCGCTTTCTCGGCCTCGGCGGCAGCCCGAAATGGACACTGGCCGAGACGCCGCGCATGCCGAAATCGCGCTACGACATCATGACCAATTACATGCCCAAGGTCGGCACCAAGGGCCTCGACATGATGTACCGCACCTGCACGATCCAGGTGAACCTCGACTTCTCCTCGGAAGAGGATATGCGCCGCAAGATGCAGGTCTCGCTGAAGCTGCAGCCGCTCTCGACGGCGCTCTTCGCCAACTCGCCCTTCACCGACGGCCACGCCAACGGACTGCAGAGCTGGCGCGGCGATATCTGGACCGACACCGACAACCAGCGCTCGGGCCTCTTACCCTTCTGCTTCTCGCCGGAGTTCGGCTTTGCCGATTATGTCGAATGGGCGCTCGACGTGCCGATGTATTTCGTCATCCGCGACGGCCACTATCACGACATGACCCACATAACCTTCCGCCAGTTCATGGCAGGGGCTGCGCACAAGGAGCTGACGGACGGCATGCCGACCATCGGCGACTGGGCCAATCATCTGTCGACGCTGTTTCCCGACGTGCGGCTGAAGCGCTTTCTGGAAATGCGCGGCGCCGACGGCGGGCCGTGGCGGCGCATCTGTGCGCTGCCGGCCTTCTGGGTCGGGCTGCTCTATGACGCGGAAGCGCTGGATGCGGCCGAAGCGCTGACGAAAAGCTGGACCTATGAGGAAGTGCTGGCGATGCGCAACGCCGTGCCGGCGCAAGGCATCGGCGCGCCGTTCCGCAACACCGACCTGCGCGAGGTTTCGCGCGAGGTGCTGGCGATTTCGCGCAAGGGCCTGAAGAACCGCGCCCGGCTGAACCGCGACGGCTATGACGAGACGACGTTCCTCTCCACGCTCGACGAAGTCGTGGCGCGCGGCACCACCAGCGCGCAGGAAATGCTCAACGCCTATCACACGCGCTGGGGCGGCTCGATCGAGCCGGCTTTCCTCGAATATGCGTATTAACGGTCTCTGCATTCACCCGTAACAATCCCGTAGGCGGGTTCACGGGTTTGGGTTAGGCTGCTTCCCGGCGAGACACTCCGAGGAGATCGAAAATGGCTTCACTATTCGACATGCTGACGAATGCCCAGAACGGCAACGGCATGGATGCGCTGGCGCGGCAGTTCGGGCTGTCGCCGCAGCAGGCGCAGTCGGCCGTCGCGGCCTTGCTGCCGGCCTTTTCGCAAGGGCTTAAGCAGAACACCGCCGACCCCTATGGCGCCGGCGCATTTCTGAGCGCAATGGCGAGTGGCCAGCACGCCAAATATTTCGAGAACCCGGCGGCAGCCTTCTCGCCTGCCGGCATGGCGGAAGGCAATGGCATTCTCGGCCATCTGTTCGGCTCGAAAGATCTTTCGCGGGCGGTTGCGGGCCAGGCGGCGCAAGCCACCGGCATCGGCCAGGATGTGCTGAAGCAGATGCTGCCGGCCATCGCGACGATGGTGATGGGCGGGCTGTTCAAGCAGTCGACCAATCAGGTTCAGGCAGCCGGTCTTGGCGGCGGCAGCAACAATCCGCTGGGTGACATCATCGAGCAGATGATGCGCCAGGGTGGCATGGGCGGCGCTGCCCAACAGCAGCAGGCGCCGCAATCGGCGAGCCCTTCGGACAACCCGCTCGGGCAAATCCTTGAAGGCATGTTCGGCGGCGGCCAGGCAGGCCAGCCGCAGAGGCAGGCGCAGGCTCCCGCCGGCGACAATCCGCTCGGCCAGATTCTCGAGGGCATGTTCGGCGGTGGCGCGCAAACCAAGCCCACCGGCAGGGCGCAGCCATCGGGACAAAACCCGCTTGGCGACAACCCGCTTGGACAAATCCTCGAAGGCATGTTCGGCGGTGGACAGGCCGGACAGCAGCCCACTGGCCGCGCGCAGCCGCAGGGTCAGAACCCTCTCGGCGACAATCCACTCGGCCAGATTCTCGAAGGCATGTTCGGAGGCGGCGCGGCTCAGCCGAGCGGCAGGGCACAGCCAAAAGCACAGCCGCAGGCCGCTCCGAGCGGGCAGTCGAAGAACCCGTATGACGATCTGTTCGGCAAGATGTTCGAAACCGGCGCCCAGCAGCGCGACGACTACCAGAAGGGCGTGGAATCGATCTTCGAGCAGTTTACGCGAGGCATGGACCGGCGGCGGTAACAAAGACCGCTCCGCTGCTGATGAGCAAACGCCTTGAACAGATGCGCCGCAATCCGCAGGGCGACTGGTCTATTCAGGATGTGAAGGCTGTATGTAAAGAGGCTGGAGTGCAGTGTTTGCCACCGCGATCGGGTGGCTCGCACTACAAGGTGTTTCATCCGCCGCATCCTGAAATTCTGACTGTGCCTTTCAAACGTCCCATCAAAGCCGTATATATTCGTAAATTAGTAGCTTTCATCGACGAGGTGAAAAATGGCTGACAGACTTGAGTACCCGGTCGTCATTGAGCCTTTGTCCGCTGAAGATGGCGGCGGATTTTCCGCTGTGGTCCCCGATCTTCCCGGCTGCATGAGTGATGGCGATACGCCCGAACAGGCGATTGCGAATGTGCAGGATGCCATCGCGGTGTGGATCGAGGCAGCGCAGGATCTCGGCCGTTCGATTCCGCGCCCTTCCCGCCACTTAGCCTTGGCTTGATCCCATAACAAAAATGCCCGGTCCGCGAGGACCGGGCAGCGTGCAGGCGGGCCGGAGGGAAACCGGCAGGGAGTGGGGAGCCTGCAGAAACTCAGGCGTCGGGTCTAATGTACCCGGCGGGCCATGTCTTCGATCACGTCCGAGCGGGCGCTGACCATCGAGCCGAGGCGTGCGGTCGGGTCGACGCCAAACGGCAGGTCGACGACGACGTGGAGATCGGCGCGCGTCAGGCCGATATCGGCCAGTTCATGGTCGGTCATTTCGCCCATTCGGTAGAATTCGCGGCGATTTTTCAGGGCGCGATATGTATTGAAGAGCCAGTTCACGACGCGAAACGCAGTCACCGGACGGACTGCAGGCTGCATCGTCTTGGCGGCGTAATCGATCGTGGTCATGGCACTCTCCTTTCAAGGGCTCGGACACAGGAAACCGCTCCGCACGGTGACGCGCTGATCGCGCTCCGCATCGGTGTTTTGCGTCGCTTCCTGTGGACGCTTATGACTTTGCCATCGCCGTATTGATTAATCCAACGAATGTTTTTAATCTTTATCATCAACATCGATGATGGATGAAAGTCATGGCCGCGCCGCTCGATCTCGATCAACTGCAAACCTTCATCATGATTTCCGACACCGGCAGCTTCACCAGGGCCGCCGACGAGGTTCACCGCACGCAATCGGCGGTTTCCATGCAGATGCGCCGGCTGGAAGAGCGCATCGGCAAGCCGCTTTTCGAAAAGGACGGGCGCACCAACAAGCTGACCGAGGAAGGCGAGAAGCTGCTCTCCTATGCCCGGCGGCTGATCCACCTCAACCGCGAGACGCTGGCCGCCTTCGACGACCGCAGCCTGGAAGGCACGATCCGCATCGGCACGCCCGACGACTATGCCGACCGCTTCCTGCCCGAGATCATGGCGCGCTTTGCCCGGTCGAACCCACGCGTCGAACTGACCGTCATCTGCGAGCCGACCTTCAATCTGGTCGAGCACATCAAGCGCGGGCATCTCGACCTGGCGCTGGTGACGCATGACGACGTGAAGGGGCAGTCGGAAGTGGTGCGGCGCGAACCGCTGCTATGGGTGAGCTCGGCCAACCACGCCACGCATGAGCAGGAAATCCTGCCGATGGCCTTCGGCCGCCCAACCTGCATCTGGCGGCGCGGAGCCTGCGACGTGCTCGACCGCATGCAGCGCGACTATCGCATCCTGTTCACGAGCTGGTCGGCCACCGTCATCACCGCCGCGGTGCTTTCAGGACTGGCCATCTCGGTGCTGCCGGAATGCGCACTCAGGCCGGGCATGCGCGTGCTTGGCGAGGCCGACGGTTTCGGCGCCCTGCCCGACTGCAAGATCGGCATCATGCGCGGCCACACCGCAAGCGCCCACATCGTCGAGGCGCTGGCCCGGCACATCGCCGAAAGTCTCGACAACATCTCGGTACCGGCTGTTCAGGAAACGGGCACGTTCGATTTTGCAGCACTTACCGGGATTCGCAGCAAGCGGCTGAAGCCTAGCCATGTCATGCCGGGGTGGTGAGGCGGCGCTGCGAAAACCTTCTCGCTAGGGGCTATCGCATGTGCATTCTCCGATGGCCTGCGTGGTGGAAATACCCCCACCCCTACCCCCTCCCCACAAGGGGGAGGGGACGATTTCGTCGCCGTTGCCACCAAGAACGGTAAAGATTCGGGTTGGGCGGCCGTGCAGCAAAGTTCCCCTCCCCCTTGTGGGGAGGGGTTAGGGGTGGGGGTATTTCAAATGCGATTACCCAACCGCAAACTGAGAGAAGGCAGCCGACAGAAATACTGGCGACCACTCAGAACCTGTCGACCACACTGATCCCCGTCCCATCAAAACGGTCCATCTGCATCAGCGCCACGGGCGCTTCTGCAAGGCTGATGCGCTTGCCGACAAGCTTCTGCGGCTTCAGCTTGCCGGTTTCGAGCATGTCCATCATGGCCTTGTAGCGGAAGGCCTGCATTCCGTGGCTGCCGACGATCTGCAGCTCATGGGCGATGACCTTGTCCATCGGCACCTGCGGCGTGGCGTGGTCGCCGAGCATCAGCCCGACCTGAACGTGACGGCCGCGCCGGCGCAGGTTGGCGATGGAATTGAAGCAGGTGGAAGGGTGGCCGAGCGCGTCGACCGAGACATGCGCGCCGCCCTTGGTGATTTCCTTCACGGCTGCAACGACGTCCTGCTCTGCGCCGTTGACGGTGGCGACGGCGCCGAGCTCTCGGGCGAAGGCGAGCTTTTCCTCGGTGAGGTCGATGGCGACGACATTGGCGCCCATGGCGGTGGCGATCATGATCGCCGACAGGCCGACGCCGCCGCAGCCATGCACCGCCACCCATTCGCCGGGCAGCACTTTCGCCTGATCGACGATGGCCCGGAACGAGGTGACGAAGCGGCAGCCGAGGCTTGCGGCGGTGACGAAATCCAGCTCTTCGGGCAGACGCACCAGATTGGTGTCGGCATAGTCGATGGCGACATATTCGGCGAACGAACCCCAGGCAGTGAAACCCGGCTGGAACTGCTGTTCGCAGACCTGGTGATTGCCCGAATTGCATTCGTGGCAATGGCCGCAGCCACCGACGAAAGGCACCGTAACCCGGTCGCCGACACGCCATTGCGTGACCTGGCGGCCAACCGCCTGCACTGTTCCGGCAAGTTCGTGGCCCGGCACATGCGGCAGCACGATGTCGGCGTCATGGCCCATCCAGCCGTGCCAGTCGCTGCGGCACAGCCCGGTCGCCTCGACCTTGATGACCACGCCGTCGGTCGAAGGCTTCGGGTCCGGCACGTTGCGGACGGCTGGCGCTTCGCGGAAATGCTCGAACAGAACAGCTTTCATCGATAATCCCTGGGGCTTTGGATTGGAAAGATCGCGAAACTATCGCCGGCCGCCGCGAATGACCAGCACATTGCCGAGCCCGACAAGGACGATGCCGGCGAGGGCATAGGCGGTCCAGACATAGCCTTCGAGCGCGGTCGAGACGAGCAGCGCGAAGACCGGGAAAATGACCGTGGCATAGCCGGCCCGCGCCGCGCCGATGCGGCCGAGCAGCGTGAGATAGGCGGCGAATGCCATCACCGTCGACACCACCGCCAGGAAAACCAGCGAACCGAGATAGGAAACCGTCGTGGCGATGATGAAGGGCTTGCCCAGCATGAAGGCGAGGAACGCCGCCCAGATCGTGCCGTACAGCATGCCCCACGCGCTGGTGGAGATCAGCGGCAGTTTTCTGCGCTGGTTGGCCGCCGAGACCAGATTGCCCAGGCAGAAAGAAAACGTGCCGGCGATGCACAGAAGCAGGCCGGTGAGCGTGCCGCCGGACAGGCCATGGGCGGCGATTTCGGGGAAGAACATCAGCGCGATACCGGCAAAGCCGAGCAGACCGCCAATCAAAATACGCGGCGCAGGCCGCTCGCGCATGATGATGGCGCCCAGCAGCATGTTGATGACGGACGCCAGCGAAAACACCACCGACAAAAGGCCGCTGACCAGATAGAGCGCGCCGTAATAGAAGAACAGGAAGTTGGACGAGAAGATCAGCACGCCGAGCAATGCGAAACGCAGATGGTCGGAGAGCGGGAAGCGCAGTTGCTTGCCGCTGACGATCACCCAGCCGAACATCAGCAGCGTGGCGATGGCGAAACGCCAGACGAGATTGACCTCCGGCGACACAGCCGTGCCGACCTGCAGGGAGATCGCAAACCACGATAGGCTCCACGACAGCACCGTCAGGACATAGAGCCCGTAGTCCATCGGCTGGAACGGCCTGTCGACTGCGGACGATGCCTGAGGGGCTGCGATGGTTTCGGTCTGCGTGCTCATGCGCCTGAGGTAGGTCTTCGCAGTGGCAGACGTCCATCCAATTCTTCTGATTGAAACATTGAGACAAACGATATGTAGGGGCAAACGGACTTGACCCGACGCACCGGAATGGCCCCAATCGCGCCATGAGTGATTTTCTGCCCGAATCGAAAACCAACGCTGCCGAATATACGGTGAGCGAGATTTCCGGCGCGCTGAAGCGCACGGTCGAGGACGCCTTCGGCAATGTGCGGGTGCGCGGCGAGATTTCCGGCTATCGCGGGCCGCATTCCTCCGGCCACGCCTATTTCAGTCTGAAGGACGATCGCGCCCGCATCGAGGCGGTGGTGTGGAAAGGCACGATGAGCCGGCTGAAATTCCGCCCCGAAGAGGGCATGGAGGTTATTGCCACCGGCAAGCTGACGACCTACCCCGGGTCGTCGAAATACCAGATCGTCATCGACAATCTGGAGCCGGCCGGCGCCGGCGCGCTGATGGCGCTGCTCGAAGAGCGCAAGCGCAAGCTTGCCGCAGAAGGCCTGTTCGACAGCGAGCGCAAACGTCGCCTGCCGTTCATGCCGATGGTCATCGGCGTCATCACCTCGCCGACGGGCGCTGTCATCCGCGACATCATTCACCGCATCAAGGACCGGTTTCCGCTGCATGTGCTGCTCTGGCCGGTGCGCGTGCAGGGCGACACCTCCGGGGCGGAGGTGGCGGCAGCGGTTCGCGGCTTCAATGAACTGGCGGCGGACGGCGCGATCGTCCGGCCGGATCTTCTGATCGTCGCGCGCGGCGGCGGCAGCCTGGAGGACCTGTGGGGCTTCAACGACGAGGCGCTGGCGCGCGCCGTCGCCGCGTCCCGCATCCCGGTGATCTCGGCGGTCGGCCACGAAACCGACTGGACGCTGGTCGATCTGGTGGCCGACGTGCGTGCGCCAACGCCGACGGGTGCAGCCGAAATCGCCGTGCCGGTGAAGGCCGATCTCGAGGCGACGCTGGCCAATCTCGGCGCGCGGCTGAAGGGTTGCATATCGCGCAATTTCGACCGCAAGCGGCAGGCGCTGAGGGCAGCGGCGCGGGCCCTGCCCTCGCCCGACCAGTTGCTCGCACTGCCGCGCCGGCACTTCGACGAGGCGACCAGCCGGCTTTCGCGCGCGCTGATCGTCAGCACCGAGCGCAAGCGGGCGCGGCTTTCGGCCATCCGCCTGTCGCCGGCGACACTCGACCGCCGGCTGGCGGAAACCCGCAGGACCACCGACCGCGACATCGCCCGCGCCTATGCCGCCCTTCGCGCCATGCTGCGCGAGCGGCGCACGCGGCTTGACCGCACCGCGCAGCGCATCGGGCCGGAACCGCTGATGCGCAGGCAGAAGCTTGCAGGCGATGGGCTGGCCGCACTTCAGCGGCGGATGGATCAGGTGACGAAAATCCGGCTGGAGCGGCTGCGCGGCCGCCTGACCCAGGCCGAGCGGCTGATGTCGACGCTGTCGCACCAATCGATTCTGGAGCGCGGCTTTGCGCTGGTGACGAACGAGGAAGGCATGCTGGTGAAGCGCGCAGCGGAAGTGGCGACCGATGCAGCACTTTCGCTCACCTTTGCCGACGGCACGGTGGGCGTGGTTGCCGGTGAAGGCGCCGCGCGGCCCAAGCCGCAGCCGAAACCCGCGCCCAAGGCCAAAGTCCCCGGCACGCAGGGTTCGCTGTTCTAGGATGTCTTGAACCCGGCAAAGCGCCAGGCGCCTGTCAGAGATGATGATGGACGGTCGTGGCTGGGCGCGTTGCCAGGGAAGCGCGGTTTCCAACGGCTATCAGCCGCAACAGCTTCTCATCCCTGATGCCGTTTTCATAAGCGTCCATCAGCCGCTTGGCGACGATGCCGGCCACTTTTTCGCGGTCGGCCCGGCCAGCGGTGCAATTGTCGAAAATCTCCCGCAACAGCCTGAGCTCGTCGGGAAAATAGACGCGTCCTGTCGGTTGCGCCGGCGATTTTGTGGCCATGCCTACTCCCTTTTTTCGAGGGGCGGGAGCACGTCTTGTCTCTCGATCGCCGGTGCCCGTGGACATCGCGCGGCGACGAGCCAAGTTAGCATTTTTCCAGGAACCGCTCCAATCAAGCATAAAAACAAGCGCGAACATGATGATATCGCGATGTTGCCTTTTGGCGGTGCCGGGAAAGATGGCCGAGCCATGTCCGGCTGGATACGGCGGCAATCAGCGGTTGTCTTGCGCGTTCGCCCGCCATATCCTTGTCGCCATGGACAAGCGTTATCTTTTCCTCGCCGCCAGTGCCGGATGCGTCTTCCTGAGCGGCTTGCTATTGCTTGCCCCAAACGCAATTGCGGTGAACGGAGCTCAGTGTTCGCGCGTCCTTGAACGTTACGATGGCGGACGTCGGATGCCCCCGCGAGGCGACCCGGAACATGCCCGCTTTGTGGAGTGCTACCTCCTCCTCTGCGGAATCAAACTGGACATCTGACTCCCGCAAGATGCTCGTGGTTTTCCGGCATCTGCATGGCATGGACCTCACGGGCGCAGGAGCTGTCGCCCGCCTTGTAGAGCATTTGCCTGAAATCATGGAGAAAGGAATGGTACGGTTGGGTGGGCTCGAACCACCGACCTCCGGATCCACAATCCGGCGCTCTAACCAACTGAGCTACAACCGCGCAGGCCATTGTCTGGCGAAGCGCTCCAATACGGACAAACGACGGAGATTTCAAGACGCTTGGCGACGGTTATTCCGGTCAATTTGGCCGCAGGGCGAATAAGAGCCACAGGAAAGCGCGCAACGCCTTGCCCAAAAAGAAAAAGACCGGCGGGAGGAGGTGCCGGTCTTTTCCTTGTATCTGGCCGGAGGGAGGAGGATTCCGGCCGTCATGCCCGAAGTTTGGTGGGAGGAGGTACCGCCCTTCGGGTATCTATGAAGTCACCTGAAATCAGGCGACCTTGAAGTCCTTGAACGTCTTTTCGAAGACGTCCTTGATCGGCTTGGTCACGTCCGTGGCAGCCTTGGTTGAGACGGCCTGGAATTCCTTGGCCTGCTCGACGGCAGTCTCGAGGCCCTTGCGCAGGAACGAGGTCTGCAGCTCGATCAGCTCGGACAGCGACTTTGCGGCAACCAGGGCTTCAAGATGCGAGAAGCCGGTTTCGGCATTGGTGCGCAGCGTGGCGATCGTCTTCAGCGACAGGTCGTTGCCGACAGCCTTGGCGGTCTCGAAGGTCGACTCGAGGGCCTTCTGGGTGTCTTCGGCGCCGGACTTGATCTTGGTGTAGGCTTCCTTCGACTGCTCGACGCCCTTTTCGGCAAAGGCACGGAACTGGTCGGTGGCCTTGGAGGCATCGAAGGTCGGGAATTCAACGTTGGCGAATTCAGCGGTTTTGGTTGCGGTCTTGGACATATTTCCATCCTTTTCGGTGGACCGACCTTGCGAAAGCCGGTCTCGTTCATGCGTAACCCTGATATAGCGCAGCCAATGGTGCATTGCAACATCTTTTGTGCACTGCAACAAGACCGTCATCCAGGCAGGCCAAAACATTAAGGCGCGTTAACCAAACCATCGGGTTTCGGTGCTCAAACGCGCTGTTTTGTGGACGTTTGCCCCGCCGCCTTGTTATTAACAAAGAGTTAACCGCAGAGAATCTGTCTCCGCCTGGGAGTTCGTGCAGCGCATGCCGTCAGCTTCGTATTCGTTCATCGATGTAGCCATACTCGACGACGTGCGGCAGCGTTTCGCGGCCGGCGACGCGCTGGCCATCCTGACGACCGACCTCGACCAGGTGATCTGGGCGAACGGACCGGGTGCGGCACTGCTCGGCTATCCCGACATCGAATCGATCATCGGCGAGCCGCCCCTGCTCGGGCCGACCGCCAGACGCCAGATCATGGCGACGAGCGGCTTTCCGCGCATAGGCCGCGACCGGACCCTTGCCGTGCGGCTGGCGACCGGGGTCAGCAGCCGCGCCGTCAATTTCACCGCAAGCGCGCTGACCTTGCCGGATGGTGAGGACGCGATATTGCTGGCGGTGCCCGCCGTACAGACCAGCGGTCGCAGCGACGGCGAAATTGCCGAGCGCGCCATAAGCGGCCTGGACGAGCGCGGCCAGTTCGCAGCCTTGATCGACGCTCGCGGTGCGGTGGAGGCAGCCTCGCAGGGTTTCGCCGGGCTCGGCATCTCGCAAAAGACACTGGCCGAGATGGTCGTGGAATTAAGCGGCGAACGCGAGCGGCTGGTGAAGCGGATGGTTCCGGGTGCGGAGCGCTCCTTCCCCGCCGGCCTGGCGCGGCTGGTCGACGAGCCTGCCCGGCATCTGCTGGTGGTGATCGACGAACGCCAGTTCGCCGACGACGAGATGGCGACGGCTGAAGCTCCCGACGACAAGCCTTCTGCGCCTGCGGCTCCGGTGGCCGAGGTTCCGTTGGTGCCTGCAGCCTCGGTGGCAGATGTGCTGGCGCATGTTTCGGCACCGGCCGACGCAAAGCCGGCCACCACTGCCGAAAGCCCGGCGACAGTCGCGACGGAAAGCCCCGTAGCGAATGTTCCCGCCGTAGAAGGCGATTCGTCCTCGCAGTTGCCGGTTTCGGAAGCGCCTGTGGAGGCCGCAGCCAAGGGCGATCACGACAACTGGTATTTCAATGCCGGTGAAGCCGGCAAGACCGGAGCCGATGCGGAACGCAAGCCGGTGGAGATCGACCGCATGGCGGCGCCCACGCGTTTTGTCTGGCGCACCGATGCCGAGGGGAAATTCAGCGCGGTCTCCAGCGAATTCGTCGAGGTGGTCGGGCCGCTCGCAGCGGATGTGATCGGCCGGCGCTTCCGCGATGTCGCCATGACCTTCGGGCTCGACCCGTCGGGCGAGATCGCCGACCTGCTCGACCGCCGCGATACATGGTCGGGCCGCTCGGTGCTGTGGCCGGTGGCCGGAACGGATTTGAAGATCCCCGTCGATCTCGCCGCCCTGCCCGTCTATGGCCGCGACCGCAATTTTGAAGGTTTTCGCGGTTTCGGCGTCGCCCGCAGGGCCGATGCGGTGACCGATCCCGAAGGGCTCGGTATGGTTCTGGTGCCTTCGACCGGCGAGCCGCGCGAAAGCACGGTGGCCGAAGAAACCCGCGAGCAGCCAGCATCTGAAAGCACGCAGGCCCCCGACCCGTTCCAGGGCGAGGTGCCGGCGCTGACCATCGTGCCGAAACCCGACAACCGCCGCTTCGCCGACAAGGTCATCCGCCTGGCGGAGCATCGCCCGGCTGCCGTGCCGGAAAAAGGCCTTTCTCCCATCGAGCGCAGCGCGTTTCGCGAGATAGGCGAGCGGCTGAAGCAGCGCGGCGAAACCGCCGGCGCGGCTGAGAGCGAGGCCGGCGAACAGCCGGCGAACGACGAGGCAGGCAGGCAGGAGGCGGCCGAGCCCGTACTAGGCATTGCCGACGAGATTTCACCGGTCGAATTGCAGGAAGCCGAAGGTGCTGCATCAGAGCCGATCGTCCAAACGGAAACCGAGGTCACCGGACCGGAAACGCGCCCTGCCGAAATCCAGGGCGAAATGTTTGCTCCGGCAGCAGAGGAAGCGGACTTGGTCGCCGAGGCAACGGCCGATGACAAGCCCGGCGAAGACGCAGGCGCGCCGCAAGAGACACAGGACGTCGTCTCGTGGGACGAGCCCGTCATCGGGAACGCTGCGAACGATACCATCCCTCCGGTTACCGGTATCGACGACGCGAGCCGGCTGGCGCATGACGATGACCGACCAGTTGCGGCAAATGGCAACGATGCCGACGGAGCAACCAACGAACATGCCGCTGCGGCCGAAGAGGCCCCGGAACCCGCGACCGCCGAGTCCAGCGAATCCGCGCCGTCCGACACACCGATCCTCGAAAAGCTGCCGGTGCCGGTGCTGATCCATTCCGGCGATGTGCTGCACTATGCCAATGAAGAGTTCCTGACGCTGACGGCCTATGAGTCGGTCGAGCAACTCGCTGAAGCAGGCGGGCTCGATGCGCTGTTTGCCGAAAGCTATGACGACGAGTCGGCGGCCGAACAGCATCATCTCAAGCTGCGCACCGCCGACGGACTGGAATTTCCGATCGAGGCGCTGCTGCGCTCCGTGCCGTGGCAGGGCGGCAAGGCGTTGATGCTGGTCATACGCCGCACCGGCGAGGCTGACATCGCGCCGCTTCAGGTGCTGTCGCCGAGCGAAAGCGAGCTGCACAGCCGCGTCGCCGAAATGCGCACCATCATCGACACGGCAACCGATGGCGTCGTGCTGATTTCCAATGACGGCACGATCCGCTCGATCAGCCGGCCGGCCGAGGCGCTGTTCGGTTTCGACAGCGACGAGGTGACCGGCAAGCCCTTCGCCTCACTTTTCGCCATGGAAAGCCAGCGCGCCGCGCATGACTATCTCAACGGCATGTCGGACCATGGCGTCGCTAGCGTGCTCAATGACGGGCGCGAGGTGATCGGCCGCGAAGCGCAGGGCCGCTTCATTCCGCTGTTCATGACCATCGGCCGCCTGCCCAACGAGAGCGGCTATTGCGCCGTCGTGCGCGACATCACCCAGTGGAAGCGGGCCGAGGAAGAGCTTACGCAGGCGCGCAGCGTGGCCGAGCGTGCCTCTTCGCAGAAGACGGATTTCCTGGCCCGCGTCAGCCACGAAATCCGCACGCCGCTCAACGCCATCATCGGCTTTTCCGAACTGATGGTCGACGAGAAGTTCGGGCCGATCGCCAACGATCGCTACCGCGACTATCTGCGCGACATCAACCGCTCGGGCAACCATGTGCTCGACCTCGTCAACGACTTGCTCGACATTTCGAAGATCGAGGCCGGCCAGCAGGAAATGGCCCATGAGGCGGTGTCGCTCAACGACACGCTGGGCGAGACGGTGGCAATGATGCAGCCGCAGGCCAACCGCGAGCGCGTCATCATCCGCTCCAGCTTCGCCTCGAAACTGCCCGACGTGGTCGCCGACCTGCGCTCGATCCGCCAGATCGCGCTCAACGTGCTGTCCAACGCCATCCGCTACACGCAGGCCGGCGGGCAGGTCATCGTCTCGACCGCCTACGAGGCTTCGGGCGACATCGTCATGCGGGTGCGCGACACCGGCATCGGCATGACCCATGCCGAGATCGAACAGGCGCTGAAACCCTTCAAGCAGATCAACGCCCTGAAGCGCGCGCGCGGCGACGGCACCGGGCTCGGCCTGCCGCTGACCAAGGCGATGGTCGAAGCCAACCGCGCCCGGTTCTCGATTACCTCGACGCCCGGCGAAGGCACGATGGTGGAAGTGACATTTCCGTCGACGCGGGTGCTGGCGGAGTAGAGGGGCGGCTGTGCGCACCCATCAAGAACTGCGCCCGTGAATGAAACCGAACCTCATCCGCGCCGGCGCATCTGGCCCTTCCTGGGGTATGCGCTCCTCATAATCGCCCTGCCCGTCGCCTTGATGGGACTGATGCCGGCGAATGAATACAAGGCGTGGGGCGGGGACGGGATCGATTGCGACGGGCCGGGGCTGGTGTTCTTTTTCGCCGGGCTGGGCATCGCCTTGTACGGCGTCGGAGCACTCGTGAACGGGCGGCATTTCAGGAAGCCCTTGAGGGTTGCGGTTGCCTGCGCCTGTCTGTCGGTCTGCCTGGCGCTCGGCGTCAACCTCGTTGCCGCCATCAAGGAGCAGCGTTTGAATGATGCTGTCCCCGAGATGTGCGGCTAGATCCTCATCGAACATTCCAGCCGTAATGCGTTACCGGGTCACCGGTTCGGGGATGGACATCGTCGCGGAGAAAAATCAGGCCGGCTTTCTCGTAAAAGCGGCGTGCTCTCATATTCGCAGACCGCGTATACAGCGTGAAACCCTCCGGCATCGCAGTCTTGCAGTGAGCGAGAAGCGCCTGACCAACGCCACCGCCGATCGATCCGGGGCGAACGAACAGTTCGGCGAGAACCGCCTCCCGCGGCTTTATCGCGGCAAAGCCAATCACTTCATCGCCGCGAACAGCGACCGTCACGGTCCAGCCCGCAGACTCCAGATCGACCCGCTCTCTCAGCTCATTTTGGGTCGGCATTGTCGGAGGGCCGACGCCTTCAAGGCTCGCGCTGCTGTGCCAGATATCGGCAATCGCGTCATGGTCGGCCTTGGTCGCGGGCCGGAGTTCACAGATCGGATTTTTCTCGTTCATGCCCTTTCTCTAACGGCCAGGGCATAGACAAAGCAACGTCCGCGAAACAGGGCCCGGGAATGCGCTGGGCGCGTTTCTCAAGACCTTGTCGGTGGACTATGAAAGCGTGGAAATGAAGCTCATTCACAACCGAACGCGGCCAAGTTGAAACAACCCGTTCAGCATAGCTTCGCGCGATATACTTTTTGGAAAACTCACGGAAAGCTGCCAAAAACCGTCCAGTTTAGAATAATTCTAAACTATTGAATTCATTGGTCTTTGCCTTGACCAGGCTTTATAAATAGACGAGTAGACGATCGGCTCGGCAATGGCGCCGTCGCCAGCAAACCCCTGGGGCCTTGAACCCCTCTGGTCAGGAGAGAGACATGACAATTGGAAACGCCCGGTCGAAGATGGCCGGATACGCTGCTTTTGCCCTCGCCACCCTCTTTGCAGGCACCGCGCTCGCGGACGGCACCGTCAACATCTACACCTATCGCCAGCCCGAGCTGGTCCAGCCGGTGCTCGACGCCTTCACCGCCGAGACCGGGATCAAGACCGAGGTTCTGTTCCTCGACAAGGGCCTGGAAGAACGCATTCTCGCCGAAGGCCAGAATTCGCCCGCCGACGTCATCATGACGGTCGATATCGCCCGCCTGACCACCGCCAAGGAAAAGGGCGTGACGCAGGCGCTGGACGACGCCACCATCAACGCCAACCTGCCCGCCGAATATCGCGACCCGGAAGGCCACTGGTTCGGCCTGACCAAGCGCGCCCGCGTCGTCTATGCCTCGAAGGATCGCGTCAAGGACACGGCGATCACCTATGCCGATCTGGCCGACCCGAAGTGGAAGGGCAAGATCTGCATCCGTTCGGGCCAGCATGACTACAATCTGGCGCTGTTCGGCGCGGCGATTGCCCATTGGGGTCCGGAAAAGGCCGAAGAGTGGATGAAGGGCGTTAAGGCCAATCTGGCGCGCAAGCCGGAAGGCGGCGACCGTCCGCAGGCCAAGGCAATCGCTGCCGGCGAATGCGATATCGCCATCGGCAACACCTACTATGTCGGCCTGATGCGGACCAACGACAAGGACCCGCAGGAAAAGGAATGGGGCAATGCCATCAACGTCATCTTCCCGACCTGGGAAAACGGCCTGACGCATGTGAACATTTCGGGTGCGGCACTCGCCAAATACGCACCGAACCACGACAATGCGGTGAAGCTCATCCAGTTCCTGTCGAGCCACAAGGCGCAGCAGGTCTATGCCGAGAAGAATTTCGAATACCCGGTCGAGCCGGGCCTTGAGCCCTCGCCGGTGGTCAAGGAATTCGGCGAGCTGAAGGCCGATACGCTGCCGCTGGCCGAGATCGCCAAGAACCGCAAGGCCGCTTCCGAAATGGTCGACCGCGTCGGCCTCGACGACGGCCCGGCAAGCTGAGGCCGTGATTTGATCAAGGGGAAGCCGGGCAATCGTAGCCCGGCTTTTCCGTTTTTGAACCGAGCGTGAATTGACCGCACTGCAACGCATCGAGGACGCGCCTGCCGCCGGGGCCAAGCCGCCGCTGCCGCTGCGCGTCAAGCGCAACCGCCATGTGCCGGCGCATCTGCTGGCGCTTGCGGTTTCGGCCTGCGTTCTGCTGCCGATCCTGTCGCTGGCCTATGTCGCGCTGAGCGGAACCGGCGAGGATTGGCCGCACCTGATTGCCAATGTGCTGCCGGGCTCCAGCATCACCACGCTCTACCTGATGGCGCTGGTGGCGATACTGACCTCGGTCGCCGGTGTCACTGGCGCGTGGCTGGTCGTGGCCTACGAGTTTCCGTTGCGCAGGACGCTGTCCTGGGCGCTTGTGCTGCCGCTGGCGGTGCCGCCCTATCTCGCTGCCTACGCCTTCGGCGAGTTCTTTCACTACACCGGCCCGGTGCAGGGCCTGGTGCGCGAAATTTTCGGCTTCCAGACCATCCGTGACTACTGGTTTCCCGATATCCGCTCGACGCCCGGGGCAGCCTTCGTTCTGTCGTCGGTGCTCTACCCCTATGTCTATCTGACGACGCGCATCATCTTCCTTATGCAGGGCCGCAACATCGCCGATGTGGCGCGCACGCTGGGTGCGAAACCGTCAAAAGTGTTCTGGCGCGTGCTGCTGCCGGTGGCGCGGCCGGCGATCGTCGCCGGCGTGGCGCTGGTGCTGATGGAGACGATCAACGACATTGGTGCTGCCGAATATCTCGGCGTGCGCACGCTGACCTTCTCGGTCTATGCGACCTGGCTGAACCGCGGCAGTCTCGAGGGTGGCGCGCAGATCGCGTTGCTGATGCTGCTGCTGGTGTTCCTGCTGCTTGCCGCCGAGCAATGGGCGCGGCGGCGCCAGCGCTTCCACACCGGCCGGGCCACGCATATGCGCGCGCGCCCTCCCCGCGTCCGCCTCGGCGGCTGGCACGCCGTGCTGGCGCTGCTGGCGACCTGCCTGCCGGTGTTGTGCGGCTTCGGCATTCCGATGTTCGTCTTCGGCCAGTATGCGGCGCGGCGGCTGGAGCAGTTCTCCTCGCCGGCACTCGGGCAAGCCTTTCTGCACAGCGTCGCGACCGCTGCGGTGACCGCGCTCATCACCGTCGTGCTGGCGCTGTTTCTCATCAACGCAGTGCGGCTGGCACGCTCGCATACGATCACCGGTGCGGTGCGTCTGGCCTCGATCGGCTATGCCCTGCCCGGCGGCATTCTCGGGCTCGGGCTGCTGTTTGCGCTCGCCCGTTTCGACAATACGATCGACGCGTTTTCCCGCGCCCATCTCGGCTTCAGCACGGGACTGCTGCTCACCGGCTCGGCGGCTGCCGTGGTGATCGCCTGCGCCATCCGATTCCTGGCGCTTGCCGAAAGCGCGATCCGCTCGGGCATGGAGAAGCTGCCGCCCAATCTCGACGAAGCCGCCCGCAGCCTGGGCCAGACGCCGGCGCGCAGTGCAGCACGCGTGCTGCTGCCGCTGCTCAAGCCGGCGATCTTCACCGCCGCCGTGCTGGTGTTCGTCGACACGATCAAGGAACTGTCGGCAACGATCCTGCTGCGGCCATTCGGCTTCAACACGCTGGCGACCTATGTTTACGAGAACGCCTCGCGCGGTGTGCCGGAAGATGGCGCGGTGGCGGCGATCCTCATCATCCTGACGGCGCTGGTGCCGGTGCTGCTTCTGTCCGGCGCGCTCGCCCGCGACCGCGAAGCGCAGATGTGACTTTCCCTGCCGCAAAAGAAAAAGGCGTTCCAAAGGGAACGCCTGAGTGTTGATTGCTGTCACAACGGGGACTTGAGCGAACTGGCTTTCCTCGGGAGGTGAGGAACGGGATTTCTCCCTCAAGTTACGCACGAATATCGCGGCCAATCCTTAACAAGTCCTTACCGGAATGCGATTCAGTTTACGAAAGTGTACCACTCATGAAATCTCGGTAAATTTCATGGTGACGATTGGTTAACCATACCGCCGCCCGTCGCGTTCTGCACGACAGGCGGCGGGGCTCTTCAATCCCCGATCGGGTTGATGTCGTTCACAAACCGCAGGAGATCCGCGAAGGTGAATTTGCCCGGCACCGCCGACGGCAAGGTTGGCTTCCAGTTGGCCTCGCGCCAGAGGTATGACGTCTGGTCGCCGTGCACGAGCCCGACGAAAACCTCCGAGACGATGGTCGCGCCGACCGGTCCGAGCCCCAGTCCGCCCTTTTTCACCTGGGCTTCCTTCAGGATGTAGTACCAAAGCGGCGTCGCCCTATCGAGCCCCTGCTGCTTTGCCACCACGCCGTCCGTTCCCGAAGCGATCTCGGCCGGTGTCAGTGGGTTCCTGATCCGCATATGCCGCGCGACATCCTGGCCGGAGGGAAGCCCCAGCATCACGCCGCGCTTCAGGTTGCGGAAGGCGAGATTGCCGCCACCGCCCGGCAGATTGTGCAGCGAGGACACGAGGAAAGGATCGATCCTGCGCGAGGGCGTCATGTTGACCGGCGCGCCGCCCATGTCGCCGAGTTCATGGAACCGGCGCCAGTCGATGATCCAGTTGCTGGGCAGACGCGGGAACGCCGTGTTGGGCGGCGGGGTCGGCGGCGTCGGCGCGAGATCGCCGACGATGCCGCCCGACAGGCCGGTGAAGGCGAAGAACAGGTTGAAGTCGGCCGCCGTGAAAACCCGGTTGTGGGCATAGCGCTGGCGGACCATGCTGTGCCCGAGGCGATAGGCCGCCACCGAGAATTCCACCGGCATGAAGGGCACGCGCTTGAAGCGGTAGAATTTGCGGCCGTTGTGCAGGATCTTGGCGACAATTCCCGGTTCGGTGATGCGCTCGACGAAATCATGCAGCACGATCCACTGATAGTGCCATGTCACCAGCTTGCGGGCTTCCTGGAAGACATCCGGTGGCGGATTGGGCGCTGCCGAAAGCGTATCGCAAACCTTGTTGTGGAACTTCATCAAGGCGAGATGGGTCTGGGCGACCAGCAGGTTCTCGTCATTGCGATGATCGCCGATCAGCGCAAAGCCTTCCGGGCTGCGCGGCAGGTCGTTACGGAACTCGCCCTCACCCGAATTGAAGTTCTTGCCGATGAGGAACTTCGGGCCATGCTTTTCACCCGCGACAGGATTGCGGGCGTAGAGTTGCGGGCTGCCGTCCGGGCCGAGGCCGTAGAGGGAGTCGAGATCAAGGCTTGGCGTGCGGAAATTCTCGATGCCGAGCGGGTCCTTCTCCTTCTCGCCAAGCGAGGTGAGGTCGAGCGTGATGTCGTGATCGATAAACTGGCCGAAATAGGTGAAGCCGGCCGGCACATTCGGGTTGTTTCCGTTGGGATCGCCGGGATTGGCATCCACCATCGCCTCGGACAGCGCCTTCAGCTTGGCATCGGAAACCTGCAATGGCGGCAGCCTGGGAAACATCCGGCCGAACATGCCCGGATCCTTGTTTCCGGTCAGCGCGTCGAGCATTTCCCTGTTTGGATGCCGCCCGGCCACGCCATGGCCGGGGGTGGTCTTGACCGCAGTGGCGGCCAGCTTGAGCGTGTTCAACAATTCCGTTGGAAGTCCGCCTGCCTTGGAGCTCTTGGGCAAGCTCTTTGTTTTCAGGGACATCGCCATCCTCCTGAATACATCGGCCAATACCAGGCCGACGCGTGAGATAGCCCCCACTACCCTCGCGAAATCCAACGATGAGACAAAGGACGGGCGTGCGTTGCCGTAACCGCAAGCGCCTATTAATCAAATACAATTTTATGATATGCCGTCGCGCCTTTCGCGATGACAGAATAATACTTAAGCAACTTCGTGTTTTCAACCGAAGATGCTTTAATGAATATATCCGTATTCGGAACGATTCACGTAAGATGCTATAAACAAAAGCAGAATCGAAACAGATGTACTTCTAATTTGGTATCGCTCTCCGACCAGGGAATCGCGCCGGCGCCTTAGTTCTGCAGCATCGGAATATCGCGATAGAGCTCCAGCGCTTCCGGATTGGCCAGCGCTTCCTTGTTCTTGACCTGCCGGCCATGAACGATGTCGCGTACGGCAAGCTCAGTGATCTTGCCCGACTTGGTGCGCGGGATGTCGGCGACGGCGACAATTCTTGCCGGCACATGGCGCGGGCTTGCGCCGGTGCGGATCTTGGCCTTGATGCGCTTGTCCAGCGCCTCGTCGAGGGTGACGCCCTCAGCCAGCCGCACGAACAGCACGACGCGCACGTCGTCGTCCCAGGTCTGGCCGATGCACAGCGCCTCGAGGATTTCCGGCATCTGCTCGACCTGGTTGTAGATCTCGGCAGTGCCGATGCGCACACCACCCGGATTGAGCGTCGCGTCCGAACGGCCGTGGATGACGATGCCGCCATGCGCCGTCCATTCGGCGAAATCGCCATGGCACCAGATGTTGTCGAAGCGCTCGAAATAGGCCGCGCTGTATTTGGCGCCGTCGGGATCGTTCCAGAAGCCGATCGGCATGGCCGGGAAGGCGCGTGTGCAGACCAGTTCGCCCTTCTCGCCGCGGATCGGCTTGCCGTCGTCGTCCCAGACATCGACGGCCATGCCGAGGCCGGCACCCTGGATCTCCCCGACCCAGACAGGCTCGGTCGGTACACCGAGCACGAAGCAGGAGACGATGTCGGTGCCGCCCGAAATGGAGGCCAGGTGCACGTCCTTCTTGATGCCGTCATAGACGAATGAAAACCCTTCCGGCGAGAGCGGCGAGCCGGTGGAGGACAGCGTGCGAACCGTCGACAGGTCATGCGTTTTGATCGGATGCAGATCGGCCTTGCGCACCGAATCGATGAACTTCGCCGAGGTGCCGAAATAGGTCATCTTCTCGGCATCGGCGAAATCGAAGATCACATTGCCGTCGGGGTAGAAGGGCGACCCGTCATAGAGCAGCAGCGTTGCGCCCGACGCCAGCCCGGAAACCAGCCAGTTCCACATCATCCAGCCGCAGGTGGTGAAATAGAAGAAGCGGTCGCCATCCTCGATGCCGGCGTGAAGGCGCTGTTCCTTGACGTGCTGGATCAGCGTGCCGCCGGCCGAGTGGACGATGCATTTCGGGATGCCGGTCGTGCCCGACGAAAACAGGATGTAGAGCGGGTGAGCGAAGGGCAGCCGCTCAAAGCTCACCTTGCCTGCGGTGAACGGCGCAAGGGCCGCATCCAGCGCCTCGGCCTTGTCGACGCCTGCCGCGACATTTTTCGCTTTGCCGACATAGTCGACGACCAGCACCTTACGGACAGTGGGAAGCTTCTGCGCCACCGCCGCGATCTTGGCGGCGACGTCGATTTCCTTGCCGTTGTAGAAATACCCGTCCGGCGCAATGAAGACGACCGGCTCGATCTGGCCGAAACGGTCGAGCACGCCCTGTTCGCCGAAATCGGGCGAGCAGGAGGACCAGACGGCACCCAGCGAGGCAGTCGCCAGCATGGCGGCAATGGTCTCGGGCATGTTGGGCATCATCGCGGCAACGCGGTCGCCCTGCTTGACGCCGAGCGACACGAACAGCTGCTGCAGCTTTGACACCAGCGCGTGAAGCTCGTCCCAGGAAAGCCGCCGCTCGACCTTGTCTTCGCCCTTGAAGATCATCGCCTCACCGGGCCCTGTCTTCTTCAGCAGGTTTTCCGCGAAATTGAGTTTTGCATCGGGAAAAAAGCTCGCGCCCGGCATGCGGTCGCCATCGGCAAGGACGCGCGCGCCCTTGTCGCCGACGATGCCGCAAAAATCCCATACCAGATCCCAAAAGGCTTCGCGGTCATCGATCGACCAGGCATGCAGTTCGGCATAATCGGAGAATGTCGCGCCGGCGCGGCTCGAGGCTTGCGACATGAAGGCCGTAAGCGGGGCTGCGGCAATCCGGTCCTTCGAGGGTGTCCAGAGCGGCGTCTTCTCGGTCATGCAAGGTCCTCCCAGCGGCGGTTTCTTATGCATAGTGCAGCGCAACAAGGCAAGGCGTACCGCCCCGTTGCGGCTTCGTCGTTCACAAAATGCCATAGCTCTGACACAAAGGGTTGAAATGCCGCGCATGTCCGCTAAACCGGACAACACGGTAATCGGCACGGCGGCCGATCAACCACTAGCATGAATGAGGCACAATGCCGTCACCTCTGGTCAGGCGCAGCATCTGGGTGATTGGCGCGGCTGCGCTGATTGTCGGCCTGATCATCGCCATGCTTCCGCTCATCGCATCGACGCGGTTGGTGCGCGACCGCATCGCCTACGAGATGAGCTCGTGGAGCGGCTACCGCGTCACCATCGGCTCGACGCCGGAGATAGAAGTCTGGCCGAGTTTTCGCGCTGTCCTGACCAATGTCGCGATGACCCAGTGGGGCGAGCCGGACCACCCGCCGGTGATCGAAGCCGAGCGCATGGAAATCAAGCTTTCTGCGCTGGCAGCACTCGGCGGCAACGTCGTCTTTTCCTCCGCCAGCATGATCCGGCCGACGCTGCGCGTCGAGCGCACGGCAGATGGTCATTATCTGCCGGCTTTGCCCGCAGGCGGGCGCATCGCCAGTTCGGTCAAGGCGACGCGGGAAGCCGTGGCGGCAAATGCCGGCCAAGCCGAACCTGGACGCGTCTCCTCCGACCCGTTCGGGATGGTCGAGGTCAGTGACGGCCGCGTGACCGTCTTTGCCGAGGGCAAGGACCGCGAAATCCTGACCGGCGTCGCCGGCCGGGTGAGCTGGCCAACGCTCAGCAGCACCGCGACGCTCAACGTTACCGGCATCTGGCGCGGCGAATCGGTTGCGATCGAGGCTTCGTCGGCCAAGCCGCTGATGCTCTTTGCCGGCGGCGAAGCGCCCGTCACCGCCTCTCTCACCGCAAAGCCGGCCACCGCCTCCTTCGACGGCATCGTGAAGACGACGGAGAATCCCTTCGTCGACGGCTCGGTGAAATTTTCAGCGCCTTCGCTGCGGCGCATGCTGGAATGGTCGCGTGCCGACGTCTCTCCCGGCAGCGCCATCGGCTCGCTCTCGATAGCGGGACGCATGAGCGGGGATGCACAGCGGCTCAAACTGGAAAACGCAGAGATCGGGCTGGACGGCAATCCGGGCATGGGCGTGCTGAATGCGTCCTTCGCTGATGGAGTGCCTTCGATTGCCGGCACGCTGGCTTTCGAGACGCTCGACCTGCGGTCGTTCCTTGCCGCCTTCACGCCGCTGGCACCGGTAGCGGGTGCGGCCGATGCGGCTCAGGCGGGACCCTCCGAGATCGACACGACCTTTGCCAACCGCATGAACCTGGATTTGCGCCTGTCGGCCGGTCACGCCGTTGCCGGCTCGGTCACGCTGTCGGAGGTCGCCGCCAATGTGCAGGTGAAGAACGGGCTGGCTGCCTTCGACATTTCGGACGCCGCCGCCTTCGACGGCAACCTTCAGGCCGGCATACGCTTCGACCGCAAGCCGGAAGGAACGCAGGTGGAAATGCGGCTTCTCGCCTCCGACATCGAGGGCGGCGCCTTCGGTGCGGCAACCGGCATGCCGCGGCTGTTTCCGATCGGGCGCGGCAATATTTCGCTGATCATGAAAGGTCCGGGACGGACCTGGGGGTCCATTCTCGACAACGCCGAGGGCACGATATCGGCGACCTTCGGTCCCGGTGCGCTTTCTGATTTCGATCTTGCCGGTTTCCAGAAGCGCAGCGCCGAGGGCGGCTTTTTCGCGCTCGGCGACGTCTCAAAAGGCACGCTGCCGATCGACGGCGCGGAGTTCAAGGCAAGCATCTCGCGCGGCGTCGTCAAGATCGACAAGGCGGAAGCCAAGAGCCCGCAGGGCAGGCTCTGGCTGACCGGCATCGTGCCCTATGTCGGGCGGGGGCTGGCGCTTTCAGGCGGGATCGTGCCGCCGGACCAGCCCGCGGCGCAGAACGGCGCATCGCCACCGGTCGCCATGTTCTTCGTCGGTGGCTCGTGGAGCGCGCCCTTCATCTCGCCGATCCGCTCGACGCCGCCTGCCTTGGCAGGGCCGGCGGCACCGGTGCAATAAACCTTCGCTTATATGGTGTCAGGTCTTGGCGGAAATGGCCTCTCACCCTTAACCCTCTTCCCGTCGATGATTGCCGCCTTACGAGAACCCCCACCCCTTACCCCTCCCCACAAGGGGGAGGGAATTTTTGATCCGTTTGCCACACGAACCCGGCAATGATCAGCGTCTTGTTTGAATGCCATCGGATCCCCCTCCCACTTGTGGGGAGGGGTTAGGGGTGGGGGTATTTCATAGGCGATTGCCCTACCATAAACGGGAAGAAGGTCGCGGCAGCGGAATGAGGGGCGACTCCACCCGAGCTGGAATTGCCTACCCGCGCTGGGCCGCCTGTTCGTCGCGCAGGCGCTGCACTTCGCGGCGCTTGTTGACCACCGAAGCCACGATCACCCCGACCGCCACCACTGCAATCAGGATGGTACAGGCAGCGTTGATTTCCGGCGTCACGCCCAAACGCACCTGGCTATAGATCTTCATCGGCAAGGTGGTCGCGCCCGGCCCGGAGGTGAAGGAAGCTATCACCAGATCGTCGAGCGACAGGGTGAAAGCCAGCATCCAGCCGGAGACGATCGCGGGCAGGATGACCGGCAAGGTGATCTGGAAGAAGGTTTTTACCGGTGGCGCACCGAGATCCATCGCCGCCTCCTCCAGCGACCGGTCGAAGGTCAGCAGGCGCGACTGCACGACGACGGCAACGAAGCACATCGAGAAGGTGATGTGCGCCAGCGTCACCGTCAGGAAGCCGCGGTCGAGGCCAACCGCCACGAACAGCAACAGCAGCGACAGGCCGGTGATGACCTCCGGCATGACCAGCGGCGCAAACACCATGCCCGAAAACAGCACACGTCCGCGAAAGCGCGTGTAACGCGTCAGCGTGAGCGCGGCCAGCGTGCCGAGCACGGTGGCGACGGTGGCCGATATGACGCCGACGCGGGCGGTGACCCAGGCGGCATCCATCAGGCCCTTGTTCTGGAACAGGGAGCCGTACCATTTGGTCGAGAACCCGCCCCAGACGGTGACAAGCTTCGACTCGTTGAAGGAGAAGATGATGAGCAGCACGATCGGCAGATAGAGGAAGGCAAAGCCCAGCACGATCGAGGTGATGTTGAAACGGCTCCAGCTGCTGTTCATGTCACCTGCCCTGTTCCTGAGCGCGTGCCTGCGCGTGCTGGAAGATCATGATCGGCACCACCAGCAACAGCAGCAGGATGACGGCCACCGCCGACGACACCGGCCAGTCGCGATTGGCGAAGAATTCGTTCCACAGCGTCTTGCCGATCATCAGCGTCTGCGAGCCGCCGAGCAGATCCGGGATAACGAACTCGCCCACCGCCGGAATGAACACCAGCAGGCAGCCGGCGACGACGCCGGGGATCGACAGCGGAAAGGTGATCTTCCAGAAGGCGCTGATCGGCGGGCAGCCGAGATCCTGCGCTGCCTCGATCAGCGAGAAGTCCATCTTCTCCAGCGCCGAATAGAGCGGCAGGATCATGAACGGCAGGTAGGAATAGACGATGCCGATGAAGATAGCCGTGTGGGTGTTGAGGATGATCAGCGGCTGATCGATGATGCCGGTGGCGAGCAGGAACTGATTGAGCAGGCCCTCGGGCTTCAGGATGCCGATCCAGGCATAGACGCGGATCAGGAATGAGGTCCAGAACGGCAGGATGACCAGCATCAGCAGCGTCGGCCGCAGCGTCGCCGGCGCGCGCGCCATGCCATAGGCGATGGGGTAGCCGACCAGCAGCGTCAGGATGGTGGAGATGCCGGCGATGACGACGCTCGACACATAAGCGTTGAAGTAGAGCGCGTCCTCGGTCAGCCAGAGGTAATTGTCGATGCTGAGCTGCTTCAATTGCCCCCAGAAACCACTCAAGCCCTCGCCGAAGCCCAGCACCGGCATGTAGGGCGGCATGGCAATGGCCGTCTGCGACAGCGAAATCTTGAAGACGATGATGAAGGGAACGAGGAAGAAGAACAGCAGCCAAAGATAGGGAATGATGATAACGAGGCGGCTGACGAAGGCATTCAAGGCGCGGGCAAGCGGCGATCTGCCTGCATATTCCGTAGCGCTCGATGCGACGATGGCTGTGTCCGTCATGACCGCACCTACCGTGTCAGAACCACGCCCGCATCGGGGCGGAAGGAAATCCAGGCCCTGTCGTTCCAGCTCAGCGGGTCTTCCGAGATGCGCACGGCGTTGAGCGAGCTTGCCTTGACGACCTGCCCGTCGGCAAGCCTGACGTGGTAGACGGTCATGTCGCCGAGATAGGCGATGTCGTAGATTTCACCCTCAGCGACATTGGCCTCGGCATCGGCCGGCTTCTTGGACGACACCTTGATCTTTTCGGGGCGGATGGCGAAGACGACATCGCTTCCGGCCGAGGCGTCGCCGGCATTCTCGGTCTTGATCGTCAGGCCGTTGCCGCCCGAAATGCGCGCGCTGCCGGCATCGCGGCTGGCAACCTTGCCCTCGAACATGTTGACGTTGCCGACAAAGCCGGCGACGAAGCGCGAGGCCGGCGCCTCATAGACTTCGGTCGGCGTTGCCACCTGCATGACTTCGCCCTTGTCGAGAATGGCGATGCGGTCGGCCATGGTCATCGCCTCTTCCTGGTCGTGGGTCACCACGACGAAGGTGAGGCCGAGTTCCTGCTGCAGGTCCATCAGCTCGAACTGGGTTTCCTCGCGCAGCTTCTTGTCGAGCGCGCCGAGCGGTTCGTCGAGCAGCAGCACTTTCGGCCGCTTGGCGACGGAGCGGGCGAGCGCCACGCGCTGGCGCTGGCCGCCGGAAAGCTGGTGCGGCTTGCGCTTGGCGAACTGCTCCAGCTTGACCAGCTTGAGCATCTCGGCGACGCGCTTTTCTATATCGGCTTTCGGCATGCCTTCCTGCTTCAGGCCGAAGGCGATGTTGTTCTCGACCGTCATATGCGGGAACAGCGCATAGGACTGGAACATCATGTTGACCGGTCGCTTATAAGGCGGGATGCCGCGCAGATCCTGCCCGTCGAGCAGGATGCGGCCGGAAGTCGGTTCGTCGAAACCGGCCAGCATGCGCAGCAGCGTCGATTTTCCGCAGCCGGACGCACCGAGAAGCGCAAAGAACTCACGCTCGAAAATGCTCAGCGACAGGTCGTTGACGGCGGTGAAATCGCCGAAGCGCTTGGTGACGTTTTCAAAGACGATGTAGGGCTTGGCGGCGGGATCGCTCCACGGCGCAAAGCTCCTGCGAATGCTTCCAAGCGATTTCATGTCCCTCTCCGTCCTGTACGGATTCCCACTCTAGGTATTTCTACGCAATTCCGGACGGAAAACCGCTGCACACTTTTCCTGGAATTGCTCTGGATCGCCTCCCCGGCCCTTTGCGAGCGCTTGCGGGAGAGTTTTCGAAAAGAGCCCCGCGAAGCTTTCCGCGGGGCTCTCTTTTCTCAATTTTACTGGCCGGTGACGACCTTGGTCCAAAGGCGCGTGATGTTGCGCTGTGACTTCGGATCGTAGGGCGAGACGGTGAACAGCTTGGCCAGCATCGCCTCGTCCGGGTAGATCGCCGGATCGCTGGTGATGTCCTTTTCGATGAACTCCTGCGAAGCCTTGTTGCCGTTGGCGAAGTAAACGAAGTTCGTCGCCTTCGCGATCACTTCCGGCTTCATGATGTAGTTGAGGAACTCATGCGCTTCCTCGACATGCTTGGCATCAGCCGGGATCGCCATCTGGTCGAACCACATTTCCGCGCCTTCCTGCGGCACGACATAGGCGACTTCCACGCCCTGTTTGGCTTCGGCAGCACGGTCGCGTGCCTGGAACACGTCGCCGGACCAGCCGACAGCGAGGCAGATGTCGCCGTTGGCGAGCGCGTTGATGTATTCGGACGAATGGAACTTGCGGACGAAAGGCCGTACTTTCAGCAAGGTCTCCTCGACCTTGGCGAGATCGTCGGGATTGGTCGATTCAGTATCGAGGCCGAGATATTTGAGAACGGTCGGGACCATATCCGTCGGTGAATCGAGCATGTAGACGCCGCAATCCTTGAGCTTCGCGAGCTTCTCCGGGTTGAAGACCGTTTCCCAGGTATCGACCTTGTCGGTGCCGAGCGCTTCCTCGACCTTCTTCTTGTTGTAGCCGATGCCGACGGTGCCCCACATGTAGTTGATGGAGTATTCGTTGCCGGGATCGTATTTGGCGGTGCGCTCCGAAACCACGTCCCACATGTTGGAGAGGTTAGGCAGCTTCGACTTGTCGAGCTTCTGGAAGACACCCGCCGTGATCTGGCGCGCAAGGAAGTTTGCGGTCGGCACCACGACATCGTAGCCGCTGCCGCCGGCCAGCAGCTTGGTTTCGAGGATTTCGTTGGAATCGAAGACGTCGTAGACAACCTTGATGCCGGTTTCCTTGGTGAAGTCGGCAATGATCGAATCGTCGATGTAATCCGACCAGTTGTAGACATTGACGACGCGCTCCTGCGCGTTGGCCGAGAATGTCAAAACCGCTGCGAAAGTCGTCGTGGCGGTGAGCCAAAGCGCTTTGCGTATCATCTCAATCTCCTGTTTTCAGTGTTCCATTCCGGCTCCGGGGCCAAGCCAGCCCCGGGCGGTTTTTGGTTTAGCCTATTGGCGTTTTTGCAGTGCGACAAGCGCGAAATCGCGCATGCAGTTCACAGATAAGTTGTGCGTTCCAACTGCGTGATCTCGGCCCAGAAGGCCAGGATTTCGGCACGCTTCAGGTCCTGGTAGACCTTGGCCATCAACGGCCCGAGCGCCCGCTCGACGAAAGTGCTCTTGGCCATCAGCTGCAGCGCATCGTCCATGTCGTCGGGCAGGAAAAGCCCGCCATCGTCATAGGCGTTGCCCTGGACGGGCGGCGGCGGCACTTCCTTGTTCTCGATGCCTTCGACCATGCCCTGCAACAGCGTCGCCATGACGAGATAGGGGTTGGCGTCGGCGCCGGCGATGCGATGCTCAAGGCGCGTGTTCTCTTCCGACGAAACCGGGATGCGCAGGGCAACCGAACGGTTGTTCTCGCCCCAGACCGCGCGTGTCGGCGCATAGGAACCCGGCGTGATGCGCCTGAAACCGTTCCAGGTGTTGATGAACAGCAGAAGCGATTCCGGCATGGTCCTCAAGAGACCTGCGACGGCCGATTCGAGCGTCTTGCGACCCTCGGCGCCGCCGAAGATGTTGCGGCCATCGGCGTCCAGCATCGAAGCGTGGACGTGCATGCCGTTGCCGGCATATTCGAGGAAGGGCTTGGCCATGAAGGTGGCCGTCAGCCCGTGGGCGCGGGCGCAGCCAATGACGATGCGCTGGAGCATGATGACGTCGTCGGCAGCCCTCAGCGGATCGGCCCGGTGCTTGAGATTGACCTCGAACTGGCCGGGGGCGGCTTCCTTGATGATCGTGTCGATCGGCAGGTTCTGATCGTCGGCGGCGTCGCGGATCATGTCGAACAGGTCGGCATGTTCGGCGAGATCGTCGAGGCCATACATGCGCAGCCTGTCCGGACCGGCAGTGGCGCCGACGGGGGCCGGCATGCCGTCATCCCACTCCACCTCGGGATCGAGGAGATAGAATTCCAGCTCGAAGGCGACGACCGGGAAGAAGCCCTTGGCGTTGACCTCGGCCACCTTGCGCTTCAGCACCTGGCGGGAATCGGCCATGAAAGGTTCGCCCTCGGGCGAAAACGTCTGGAGCAGCACCTGCGCGGTCTTGCGCTTGGCCCATGGCACGATCGACAGCGATCCGCGCGTGGCACGGCAGTAGCCGTCCTTATCGCCGGTTTCGATGTGCAGGCCGGTCTCGCTGACCTCGCGGCCCCAGACGTCGAGGCCGTGCAGCGACATCGGGAAATTGACGCCGTCCTGGAAAGCTTTCTTGAGCGCGTCGCCCGGCGCCCACTTGCCGCGCATCATCCCGTTGGGATCGACCAGCAGGAATTCGACAGCTTCGATGTCGGGATGCTTTTCGACGAAGGCGCGATATTCGGCCTCGTGCTCTGGGGAAATGAACGAGGACTTCTGGCCGGAAGAGGCTGGAACCGGGGGAATTTCAGGGGAAGGAATTTCGGGCGGACGTTTTTTCCCGGCGGTGCCGCTTGAGGGAAAAGAAGAGCCGCCTATGGAAGAAGGTTTGGTTCCGGTTTCTATGCTTCCGGTTATTTCACGCAAGATATACCTGTTTACTGGTTGAAGATCACATAACCTGCCTGCTCTGTAACAGTTATGTCAATGGGGAGACGGCATGCCTGTGACGCCCGGCCTCACCGGACGCGACTGGCGCCGGAACTCCAGCCCGATGTGAACCAGCAGGGCCGTGAACACCACCGCACCGCCGACGATGGTGCGGGCCGATGGTACTTCGCCATGGATAAGCCAGACCCAGATGGGTCCGAGGATCGGCTCAAAACAGCCGAGAAGGGCTGCGATGGCAGCCGGAACCAGCCGCGCGCCGGTGGCGAAGAAGGCAAGCCCGAGCCCGAGATTGAGCGCGCCGAAGGCAAACAGGAACCCCATGTCGCGCGGCGACACGACAAAGGCTTCGACCTGCGTGGCGGCGAATATGCCGGCGAGAATCGTGCCCAGGCATGTTGCCGGCGTCATGCGCACATGGGCGAAGCGGCGGGTGATGACGGTGGCGATCGAAAACACCATGGCAATCAGCAGCGCAAGACCGTCGCCGATTGGCGATACCTGCCCGTTGAAGGATTCCGAGACCATGATGGCGACGCCGCAGATCACGGCGGCAATCGCTATCCAGGTCGGCCCGCTGACACGTTCGCGGAACACCAGCCAGGCGATCAGCGCCGCAAACAGCGGCACACCGGCCTGCATGAGAAGGATGTTGGCAACCGTGGTGTAGGCAAGCGCCACGACGAAACAGGTGGAGGCCACCGCAAAGCAAAGCGCCACCGCAAGGCCAGGCAGGCCCATTCCCCGGAACAGCTTCAGCGTGCCGCGCAGGCCATCGCGCCAGGCCATGAAGCCGAGCAGGAAGACGGCGGCCCAGAACGAGCGCCAGAATACGACCGTCCAGCTATCGTCAACCTCGACGAAGCGGGCGATCGCGCCACCAAAGCTCCACATCAGCGCCGACAGGAACACCAGCAGCATGCCGATGCGCTCCTCGCGCCGGGAGATGTAAGAGCCTGCGTGTGAAACGGCGGTTTCTGTCATGGCTCGACTATCGATGTTTCGAAAAGGCCGCGCATGTCGCCAAGCGACAAACACGTTCGGAATCCGATAGTCGAAAGATGTTTTTTGCGGGTGGTCCAGTCCGGGCTTGTGGTTGTGGCACCCGGTCGCTCAGCAGGCGCTGTCGCGCCTTTCGCGGCGGCTGCGAAACAGGCCGGACCACAGCCTGCGCAGGATGCTTCTGGAGGGAACGTCCAGCGCTTCGCCGTTATACGAGCGCTGGCGCTCGCGGGATTTTCGGCTCAGTTCGTGTTGTATCATCGTCCAGACGTGAAGCGGCTCCATGGCCATATCCTTTCCCTTGAAGTTCATAATCGAAAGATAACTGGCGTTTTTGGATGTATCTCCGGCGGATTTCGCGCTATCTTTTTCAATTATGAAAAATCTCGACTGGAACGACCTGAAAGCCTTCATCCATGTCGCGCGCAGCGGCGGGCTTTCGGCGGCAGCCGTGGAACTGCGCTCCAGCCCGGCCACGATCGGCCGCAAGATGCTGTCGCTGGAACAGGCGCTCGCGCGGCGCCTCTTCATCCGCCGCCAGACCGGCTATGAACTCACCGAAGACGGTCGTGCGCTGCTTGCCAAGGCGCAGGCGATGGAGGCGAGCGCCCGCCCCATCGAGGACTGGCTTTCAGCCGACATGCGACGCCCCGTGGTGCGGATATCGGCGGGCACCTGGATCGCCAATCTGCTGTCGGCCAATTTCTCGCGGCTGTGGACGCCCGACGATCCCTTCCGCATCGGCTTCAAGACGGCGGAAGCGCGGCTCGACATCGCCCATCGCGAGGTCGAGATCGGCGTTCGCAACCGACCGGCCGAGGGCATGAACCTGGCGTCGCGGCCGGCGGGCGAAGTCGCCTATGCGCCCTTCCGGGCACGCAACCAGCCGGTGCAGGGACCGGAAAACTGGGTGGCGATCACGCCCGACGACGCGGCCACGCCGTCGGCCCGCTGGACGAATGCGCAACCGAACCTGTCGATTGCCGCCTGGGCAAACACGCCACGCACGCTCTACGATCTCATCAGTGCCGGCGTCGGCACCGGCGTGTTGCCGTGCTTTGCCGGCGACCGCGACCCGCTGCTAGAGCGCGCCGGCGAGCCGATCGCTGAACTGCATCACAGGCAGTGGATCGTCATGCATGACGACGACCGCCATCGCCCGGAAGTGCGAAAAGTCATCGAGCGCTTGGCCGCGCTGATCGCTGCGCATGCGCCGCTGTTTGCCGGCGAGCGGCCCCTGGGAGGCGACTGAATCCAGCCCCGCTGCGTTTCCAAAAACCACGGCGGCGCTTTTTAGCGCTTGACCTCAACTATACCTGAGGTTTTATAGGGATGCTCCTGACCCTTATCGAATGGAGGCCCACCCAAAATGCCCCAGAAAACAAAGCTCGGCCTGATCTATGGCAGCGCCCGAGAAGGCCGCTTTTGCGACACCATGGTCAATTGGGTGGCAGCCGAGATTGTCAACGACGGGCGGTTCGTTGCGAATTCCATCGACCCGCGAGACCTCGACAAAAGCCGGGCGGAGATCGGGCACCGCTTCGACGAGGCAGACGCCTTCCTGATCGTCACGCCCGAATACAATCACGGCTACACCGGCGCCCTGAAATCGCTGATCGACGCCTACAATCAGCAATGGCAGATTAAGCCCATCGCCTTCGTCTCCTATGGCGGCGTTTCGGGCGGGTTGCGGGCGGTCGAGCAGCTTCGGCTGGTCTTCGCCGAGCTTCATGCCGTCGGCATCCGCGACACGGTAAGCTTCGCCAACCCCTGGAACAGATTCGACAGCGCCGGGGCGCTGGTCGAACCGAAGGACGCGCAGCGGGCGATGACAACGCTGCTCGCCCGCCTCCACTGGTGGGCCGTGACGCTGCGCGATGCGCGCGCCACCTCATCTTACTTCGAGGTGGCAGCATGAATGCGCAACTGCCGATCGAGACGGCATCAAGCCGCCACCCGCACCGCGCCCGCAACATCACGCTGCTGCTGGCGGCGACGCTGACCATCATGTCGGGCGCGACGATCTCGCCTTCCCTGCCGGCCATCCAAGCGCATTTCGCCGGCAGCGACAATGTCGAGATCCTGACCCGGCTGGTGCTGACGCTGCCGGCGCTTTTCATCGTCATCTGCGCGCCCTTCGCCGGTGGCCTTGCCGACCGCTTCGGCCGCCGGCCGTTGCTGATGGCGGGTGCTGTTCTCTACGGGATAGGTGGCATGTCGGGCCTGCTGGCGGATTCGCTTCTCGGCCTGCTGATCGGACGCGCCGCACTCGGCATTGCCGTGGCCGGCGTCATGACGACAGTCACGGCGCTCGTCGGGGACTATTTCACCGGCCCGGCGCGCGATCGTTTCATGGGGTTGCAGTCGGCTTTCGTCGGCATAGGAGGCCTGGTCTTCCTGACCGGCGGCGGCTTTCTGGCCGAATTGCATTGGCGAGCACCATTTGCCGTCTATGGCCTTTCGCTCCTGCTGATCCCGGCCATATTGGCCTTCATCAACGAACCCAATCATGCCCGCAGCACGACCGTGGTCGCCGGAGCCGTGGGCACGACGGCATGGCTTGCCATTGCCGCGGTGTACTTCGCTTCCGTTCTCAACAGCGTCGCCTACTATCTGATACCGACGCAACTTCCCTTCTACCTCAATACCATGGGCATTGGTTCGCCCACGCTGGCGGGGTTCGCCATCGGGCTGGGCAACATCGTCAGCGCTGGCGTCTCGCTGTTCTATGCTCCCTTGCGCGCAAGACTGGGCGTGACCGGTATCTTCGGCCTCGCTTTCGGCCTGATGGCGACCGGCTATGCGCTTCTGGGACTGGCAGATTCGCTACCCACTGTGCTTGCGAGCGCGGGCGTCATCGGGCTCGGACTCGGCATGATGATGCCGAACATCGCAGCAGCCGCCATGACCGCAGCCGCACCGGAGATGAGAGGACGCGTTGCCGGCGGCATGACGGCCAGCGTCTTCGCCGGCCATTTCATCTCGCCCTTCGTCAGCCAGCCGATGATCGCGGCATTCGGCTTCGAGCGGACCTACCTCTGTGCAGGCGCTGCTGTCGGTGCCGTCGCGATCTTCGCCGCCAGCATGGCGATATTTCGGGCTGCGCGCGTCCCGGCGGCGGGTTGAGCGGTAACCGGAAATGATGAGCGGGTCGATCAGCCCCGCTCGTCAAGCAATTCCCGCCAAAGGCGATGTCCTTCCGACACCAGCAGGACATGAACGGCCCTGCCCGTCTTATCGACATCATAGGCGATGACGTAGTTGTCGAGCACCAGATAGCGGAAGGAACCATAGGCACGACCGCTATTGGGGAATGCTGCGAGTTGCTCAACGGCTCGCTTTTGCAGATCGTCGACGAAGGACAGCGCCCGATCTGGATTATCGGCGGCGATGAAATCTATGATGGAGAGAAAATCGTCTTCGGCTGCCCGGGAGAAATAGACCCGATAGGTCATCAGGCCGGCTTCGCCCCGGAGCCCTTACGAATACGCTGGCGCGCGCGTTCAAAAAACTCCGGCGTCGCCTCGGTCACCGCGCCTGCCGCCACGTCGGCACGAGCTTGGGCGATGCGGCTCTGCAAATCGCGTTCCGCCTTCTCGCGCAAATGGCCGCGCAGCGCCTCGCGAACAACCTCGCTGGCAGACGAATAGTGGCCGGAGCGCACTTGGGAGGAGACGTACTCCTCCAGTTCCTTGGTCAGCGAGATGTTCATGCCAAAAAGTTAGGATCGATAACAGGCTTTGTCAATTTTGGTTATTTCTGGCTACTTCTGGTTATCATTGAAAATCGAAGGCGCTCAAGCCGGTTACCATCTCGTCAAGGCCGAGCGGGCGGGTGACGGGGGGTTCGGCGCGTGAGAGGCAGCCGGTGCGTTCGCAGAGCCGGCAGGCGGGGCCGACGGGCGTAGCGGCGATCTGGCCTGCCTTGCCGCCCGAGGCACCGGGAAGTGCGGCGCCGTAGACGATCTCGTCCTTGAAGGCGATGTCGCAGCCAATGAGCAAGGCGGTGCGGCGCGGGCGCTCGTTGAAGGCGCCTTGCGGTCCTTCCAGCGTGCGGGCAACGCACAGGAACTCTGCGCCGTCCGGCATCTCCACTGCCTCGACGAAGATCTGCCCCGGCTGGGTGAAGGCCGCATGCACCGGCAGTTTCGGACAGCCGCCGCCGAAGCGGCTTTGCGGAAAGCCTTGCGCGCCGGCCTTGCGGAAGCGGTTGCCGGCATTGTCGACTTCGAGCATGAAGAACGGCACCGCCGAAGCGCCCTGCCTTTGCAGCATGGTCAGCCGGTTTGCCGCCTGCTCGAAGGAGACGCCGAAGCGGGAGCGCAGCACGTCGACATCATAGCGTGAGCGCTGCGCCGCCGACTGGAACGCCTGATAGGGCATCATCAGCGCGTGCGCCGCATAGCGGCCAAGCTCGAACCGGGCGAGACGCCGGGCCTCGTCAGATGACAGTTTCAGCGATTGGATCTCGGCGGCTACCGCCACCGACATGCGGATGAGGCAGGCTTCCATCGCCACCTCGCGCAGCTGGTCGAAGGGCGACAGGCGCTCAGAAATGAACAGGCGCTGCGAATGGCGATCGTAGCGGCGGCGCCAGTTGGGCATGGTGGCGACCGGCAGCACCTTCACCACGATGCCGTATTCGCGCCGGAGCCATGCCTTCAGCGCCCCGAACAGGTCGTCGCCGGGATCGAGAACGCCAGTAAACGCCTCCGCCTCCTCCTCGATCGACGCAAAATGGTTGGGCCGGCGCTCGAAGACCTCATGCACCTCGTCGATGGGCAGCCGTGCGCCGGACAGGGCCGTCGCCCTGCCCTCTCGCGCCAGCAACTCCGAAAGATCGGACAGGCGCTCGGCCTGTTCGCGATAGGCGCGGAACAGCTTTATCACCGCCGCTGCCGCATTCGGCGCGCCCTCGGCGATCTCGACCAGCTCCTGGTCGCCCGGCAGTTCGCCTGCAAGCAGCGGGTCGGAAAACACCTCCTTGAGTGACGCGATCGAGCCCCTCGCCTCGCCCTGAAGCTCTTCGGGCTCGACCTTGTAGACGGATGAGAGTTTTAGGATCAGCTGCACCGTCAGCGGGCGCTGGTTGCGCTCGATCAGGTTGAGATAAGATGGCGAGATGCCGAGCCCCTCGGCCATCGCCGTCTGGGTCAGGCCCTTGGCGTTGCGGATGCGGCGGATGCGCGGCCCGGCGAAGATTTTTTGCTCGGCCATGGGTGCCGTCCTCAGCCCGTCGGATAGGAAATGTAAGAGATCAACAGCAAAAGGAGGCCCAGCACGCTGATCGTGAGACCACGTCGCGCGAGGGGCGAAGGCGCGAAACGCAGAAAGAACATGGACAGCACAGCGAACGCTCCGAAACTTGCCACTGCCAGAATCGAGGAGAGCTCCAAGAGTTCAGGTCGCCGTAGTGAAACCGCCATGGTGACGACGATGACCAGGTTCACGAATGAGGCATGCAGCACCAGCAGCCAAAGTCCTGGGCTATTCGGGCTTATTCCATAGAGATCGCTCAATCCCTTTCGCCCGCTCGTAAACCAGACGAACGCAATCTGGCAAGCGATCGCGCCCCAAAAAGCCCACATCCACAAATCCCGCATCTAGCCCCCCGTATTGACATCGATTTACAAACGAAACGCACTCAATCAAGCGCAGTCTAAATTTACAAGATTTACAATTTTACAATGCCAACCTGTCAAACACAATACAGGTTTTCCCTATTTCCCGCACGGTTTTCCTGAATTAACTCGCTTATGTCGCACCGCAATGTAAATTCCGTAACACACAAGTGGCCGGCAGGTCGCTTTGTCCACGCCAGATCACAGACTGTTCGGAGAAGAATATGACCGATTTTTACAATCTCGTCCCATCCGCGCCGGAAGGCCGTTTCGAAGGCATCGAGCGGCCCTACACCGCCGAGACGGTCAAGAAGCTGCGCGGCTCCGTGCAGATCAAGCACAGCCTGGCCGAAATGGGCGCCAACCGCCTGTGGCAGTTGATCCATGAAGAAGGCTTCGTCAACGCGCTGGGTGCGCTCTCCGGCAACCAGGCGATGCAGATGGTGCGCGCCGGGCTGAAGGCGATCTATCTGTCGGGCTGGCAGGTCGCAGCCGACGCCAACACGGCGTCCGCCATGTATCCCGACCAGTCGCTCTACCCGGCCAATGCTGCGCCCGAGCTTGCCAAGCGCATCAACAAGACGCTGCAGCGCGCCGACCAGATCGAAACCTCGGAAGGCAAGGGCCTGTCGGTCGACACATGGTTCGCGCCGATCGTGGCCGATGCGGAAGCCGGCTTCGGCGGTCCGCTCAACGCTTTCGAGATCATGAAGGCCTTCATCGAGGCGGGCGCTGCAGGCGTCCACTATGAAGACCAGCTCGCTTCGGAAAAGAAGTGCGGCCATCTCGGCGGCAAGGTTCTGATTCCGACTGCAGCCCACATCCGCAACCTCAATGCGGCCCGCCTTGCCGCCGACGTGATGGGCACGCCGACGCTGGTGATCGCACGCACCGACGCGGAAGCCGCCAAGCTGCTGACGTCCGACATCGACGAGCGCGACCAGCCTTTCGTCGACTACGACGCCGGCCGCACGGTCGAAGGCTTCTACAACGTCAAGAACGGCATCGAGCCCTGCATTGCGCGCGCCGTTGCCTATGCCCCGCATTGCGACCTGATCTGGTGCGAGACCTCCAAGCCGGATCTGGCGCAGGCGAAGAAGTTTGCCGAGGGCGTGCGCAAGCATCACCCGAACAAGCTTCTCGCCTATAATTGCTCGCCTTCCTTCAACTGGAAGAAGCATCTGGACGATGCCACTATCGCCAAGTTCCAGCGCGAGCTGGGCGCCATGGGCTACAAGTTCCAGTTCATCACGCTGGCTGGGTTCCATCAGCTCAACCACGGCATGTTCGAGCTGGCGCGCGGCTACAAGGATCGCCAGATGGCGGCCTATTCGGAGTTGCAGGAAGCCGAGTTCGCTTCGGAAGCCAACGGCTACACCGCGACCAAGCACCAGCGCGAAGTCGGCACCGGCTATTTCGACGCGGTGTCGATGGCGATCACCGGCGGCCAGTCGTCGACCACGGCGATGAAGGAATCGACCGAGCACGACCAGTTCCGCCCGGCGGCAGAGTAACCAAAGCAGAGGAAGCGCCCGAAAGGCGACTACAGGCACGGGAGAAGACCAATGGCAACAAGAACACGCGTCAAGGAGCGGGCCGAGGAACAGTCTTCGGCCATGAATATGGATCAGCAGGCGGTTATCCGTATCGTCGCCAACGATCTGCACCGCCTCAACCAGTCGGTGATGAAGGCGGTGGAGGCCGGCGTCTCGGTCGAGCTCGTGCGCTCGGCACGCCATCATGGCGGTGACGGCAACTGGGGCGACCTGCTCATCCCGGTGATCGTCACCCAGGGCACCCGCTAACGATCGGCATCCGTCAGCCGACAAAACATTTCCAAGGCCGGCTCAATCACCCGCGCGGTTTCGCGCGGGTGATCTTTTTTTAATGCCATGGCCCTTGCTGCGCCTTTGGTCGCAAGCGCGGCGCAGCCAATCCCTTCACTTTTTGCTCACGCTCGCCACGCAATGGTTTTACGCTTGACATGAAGGTCGGGCGTGCGGTTAGTTGCATCATTCCTCAACCATAAATTGAGCTATCGGCGGGCGGGCTAGTGCATGATCAAGTCACGTAGCGACAGCAGCCGTCGCCCGGGCACCGGCCCGACTGACCAGAGTCCCGCTGTATTCACGGTCGATCTGAACAAGGTTCTGGTCGTCGGCAAATCGCAGATCAACCGCATCGTGGTTTCCAAGATCGTCGAGAGATCCGGGCTCAGGCCGATTTCGGAAGATCCGGAGACAGCACTCAGGACGCTGCAGACGATGGTGCCGGGCACGGTCGTGCTCGACGGCGGCGTCGACAATACTGACTGCCAGGCGCTGATGGGCCAACTGGTGACCCTGCGGCGCCTGTCGGGAACGGAAGCGCCCTGCGTGATCCTGCTCTCGACGCGGATCATGGATGCCGACGATCTGTCGGCGCTGACGGCGATCGATGCCGCCGTCGCCAAGCCGATCACGCCCGAACTGCTCCAGCCGGTGGTCGATCGGCTGCTGGACCGCTTGCGCGGTTAAGAACCGCGCGTGGCCCCACAAAAGGCCGCGAAAGCCCCCCTTTCCTTCCCTGATGGGGCGTGGCTATACTCGCAAATCCGAAATCAAATCCTGGTGATTGATGCCTGCCCCTAAAAAGGAAGCCCGCCCCTCCAAAGCCGGAGGGCGCGCGCGAACCCCCGCCTACGTAAAAAACCTTCGTGGCGTAAAGAACTGGAAGGAAGTCAGCGACTGGCTGGAATGGCGCGGCATCGAAGACATAGAATGCATCACCCCCGACCAGGCGGGCGTGGCGCGCGGCAAGATGATGCCGTCGAGCAAATTCACCTCGAACACTTCGCTGGCGCTGCCTTCGGCGCCCTTCATGATGACCATCTCGGGCGACTACCCCGAAGACGGCAACGGCTTCTCCTATCCGGAAGACGACGGCGACCTGAAGCTGATGCCCGATCTTTCGACGCTGACCGCCGTGCCGTGGGAGGAAGACCCGACGGCGCAGGTGATCTGCGATCTCGTCCATCAGGACGGGCGCGCAGTGGAGTTCACGCCGCGCAACGTGCTGAAGAAGGTCGTTGCCGCCTATGAGAGGAAGGGCCTGCGCCCGGTCGTCGCGCCGGAGATCGAATTCTATCTCGTCCGCAAGAACCCCGACCCGGATTACCCGCTGACCCCGCCCGTCGGACGCTCGGGCCGGCCGATCGGCGGCGGCGCCGGCTATTCGATCGCCGGCGTCAACGAGTTCGACGAGCTGATCGACGACATCTACCATTTCTCCGAAAACCAGGGCCTGGAAATCGACACGCTCATCCACGAAGAGGGTGCCGGCCAGCTCGAGATCAACCTGCGCCATGGCGATCCGATCGAGCTTGCCGACCAGGTGTTCCTGTTCAAGCGCACCATTCGTGAGGCGGCGCTCAAGCACGACACCTACGCCACCTTCATGGCCAAGCCGATCCAGGGCCAGCCCGGCTCGGCCATGCACATCCACCAGTCGATCGTCGATCGCAAGACCGGCAAGAACATCTTCTCGGCACCGGACGGTTCGGAGACCGACGCATTCTTCAACTTCATCGGCGGCATGCAGCGCCATGTACCGAACGCGCTGGTGATGTTTGCGCCTTACGTCAATTCCTATCGCCGGCTGACGCAGGCGGCGTCCGCGCCGGTCAACACCAAATGGGGCTACGACAACCGCACCACCGCCTTCCGCGTCCCACGTTCCGATCCGGGCGGGCGGCGTGTCGAAAACCGCATCCCCTCTTCGGATGCCAATCCCTATCTGGCGCTGGCAGGCTCGCTCGCCTGCGGGCTGATCGGCATGAACAAGGGCCTGAAACCCGACGCGCCGATCCTGACCACGGCCAATGAGGACGAGATCGACCTGCCGCGCGGCCTGCTGGAAGCGGTCGATCTGTTCGAGGCCGACGAGGACCTGCGGGCGATGCTAGGCGAATCCTTCGTCGCCACCTACGCCGCCATCAAGCGCGCCGAATTCGAAACCTTCATGGAAGTGATCAGCCCGTGGGAACGGGAGTATTTGTTGTTGAATGTGTGAGAGATGAGTGAATAGTGAATAGTGAATAGTGAATAGCAGGAAATCGGATGAAGACGGCATTGCAAGTTAACAGCGCATGCAGCGCAATTCTCTACTCGCTACTCACCACTCGCTACTCACTATTCACTACTCACTAATGACTCATCACTCCCCCATCTCCCCAGGCCATTCCTGGTACGAAGCGACGGCCGGCGAGCGGCCTGCCTATCCGGCGCTGGACGGCGATCGCAGTGCCGATGTTGTCATCATCGGCGGCGGCTTTACCGGGCTGTCGGCAGCAGCCCATCTGGCCAAGGCTGGCACGAATGTCGTGCTCATCGAGGCGCATCGCTTCGGCGATGGCGCGTCGGGGCGCAATGGCGGCCAGCTTGGCACCGGCCAGCGCGCCTGGGCCGAAGACCTCGAGGCCGAGCTCGGCCTTTCGCGCGCCAAGGCGCTGTTCGAACTCGCCGAGGAAGCCAAGGCACATCTGCTGGAGTTCTCGGCGGCCAACAATATCGAGATCGACTTTATGCCCGGCCAGTTGTCGGTGGCGCACAAGAAGCGCTATGTCGACGACTACAAGGCCCATGCCGAGATCATGGCGACGCGCTTCGGCTATGAGCACATCTCCTTCATGGACGAGAAGGAGACGGCGGAGCGGCTCGGCTCGACCGCCTATTTCGGCGGCACGCGCGACACCGGCACCGGCCATATTCATCCGCTGAAACTGGTCATCGGCACGGCGCGGGTCGCGGCGGCGGCAGGCGCGCAGCTTTTCGAAGAGACGCCATCAACCGGCATCGTCTCCGCCGGCGGCAAAGTGCGCGTGACGACGCCGACCGGCACGATAACCGCCGACAAATGCCTGATCGCGGTCAATGCCTATGGCGGCAACCTGGAACCGGTGAGTGCCGCCCATGTCATGCCGATCGGCTCCTTCATCGGCGCGACCGTGCCGCTGGGCACTGACAGCCCGGTCATTCCGGGCGGCGAGTCCGTCGACGATTCACGCTTCGTCGTGCGCTATTTCCGCAAATCCAGGGATGGCCGGCTGCTGTTCGGCGGGCGCGAGGTCTATGGCGTCGATGATCCCAAGGACATCCACATCCATATCCGCAAGCAGATCGCCGAGCTTTATCCGGCCTTGAAGGATGTCGAGATCACCCATGGCTGGGGCGGCTATGTCGGCATCACCGTGCCGCGAAAGCCCTATGTGCGCGAGGTCATGCCCAATGTCATTTTCGCCGGCGGCTATTCCGGCCATGGCGTCATGCTGTCCAACTTCGTCGGCAAGCTCTACGCCGAGACCATCGCCGGAAACCGCGACCGGCTGAAACTGTTCGAAGACCTGAAAATACCGCCTTTCCCCGGCGGACGGCGCTTCCGCGCGCCGCTGATGTTCCTCGCGCTGAACTGGTTCGCGCTGCGGGACAGGTTCTGACACCTCTCGTTTTAGTGATCAGGCCCCCGAGCACTGTTGCGCAGGTGTGACAGCCAAAGCGCCGGATTTGGGCTAAGGTCGCTTCATCACGTCGGGTGGCGTGGGGTATTCGCATGTGCAGGAGGCAGCCTTGACCAAAGGGTTTGCGCGCGCTGCGGTTCTCGCAGCACTTCTTTCCACCGGAACGGTGGCCTATGCCGCTGACGTCGTGGAGCCCGAAGCACCGGCTCCCATTGCCGAAACACCGATCTTCAGCTGGACCGGCGCCTATGTCGGTATCGTCGGCGGCTATAATTGGGGCAAGACCGACTGGACCTTCACGGACACCGGCGACAACAACGATTTCGACACCAATGGTGGCTCGGTCGGCGGCACGGTTGGCTACAACTATCAATTCCCCAACAATGTCGTGCTCGGCCTTGAAGGCGATCTCTCCTGGTCGGGCGCCGATGGCAGCGTAACCTGTCCGAACCCGACCTTCTCCTGCGACTCGGAAGTGAAATGGTATGGCACGGTGCGCCCACGCCTCGGCTATGCCTATGACCGCTTCCTGCCTTACATCACCGGCGGCGCGGCCTTCGGCAATGTCGAGCTGACAACCCATGACACGGCGACGGGCAACAGCGTCAGCGACGACCAGACGCGGTTCGGCTGGGCTGCCGGCGTCGGCCTCGAATATGCCTTCACCGACCAGTTCACCGCCAAGCTCGAATACCTGCATATCGATCTCGGCAAGGACGACTACTCGCTGGATGGCGGCACGCCTGTCGAAGCCAAATGGAAGTCCGACGGCATCCGTCTCGGCTTCAACTACAAGTTCTAACGAACCGTCTCATTGGCTGAACTCCCCCGGCGCTCGCGCCGGGGTTTCTTTTTGCGCGGGCTCGTGCGGCATGCGGGAAGGTGGCTAGGGTCTTGGTGCGAGGGGCGACTAGCCGTGAAGTCGTCATTCTGGACGCTGCCATTCAATGTCGACGACTGGCGAAGGCAGTCCTGACGTCGTCATCCCGAAAACCGGAGCGAAGCGAAGGTTATCCCGGACCCATTGGCCGCAGCATCGTCAGGCGCGGCCCGGTCCTGAGGTTGACGCGCGTTCTGCACCGCCGAAGTTCCCCACCGTTCAGGCATGGATTCCCGACACTCTCCGCTCGTTCCTCGCTCACGAGGTCGAGAATGACGAATTGCATTTAGGCTTGCCGCCAATCTCAGGCGTTGGCGGTTTGGCGTTGGCCGTTTGGTGCTGGCGGTTTGGCGTTGGCGGCTTGGCGTTGACGGTTTGCGAAGGCGGCAAATAACAAGCTCGTCATCCCAGGCGAAGCACGAGCGAAGCGAAGGGCGAAGACCCGGGGATCCATGCCGGAACCTCGGTGAAATGTACCGCGGTGCAGAACCGCCAAAGCTGAAGCTTGCTAACTGTGGGAAAGATTTCCATCCGATTTCCCAGCAACCCATTGTTTCCGCTCACACCACACTTTCTCACGCCCGATTTTTCCACACCCTTCGAGCATCTTTCATAATCCAGCCAGTTCCTCCCATGGGAACATCGGTCGCGACGGTGATCTGTGGGGAGGAACCGGCGCTTCCGGTGATGGGCTAACGTGGCTCATCATCCGGGGAGGTTCCGTCCAAGGGTTCCCCTGCGGGTAATACGGCCCGCGCGTGCTGGACGAGCACATAGGTTTCGCAAACCGAAAGGTTTGCGAAGAGCAGCGGAACGGACGGGAACAGAAATCGCCGGCGGGGCGCGGAAGTCGCGCCACGTACTAAACATTAGGAAGGCACGGCCATGCGCCCCGCTTCCCACCCTCGTAGAGGGAGTTCTTTGACAATGGCCAGATGCGAAAGCAGGCGTGGCGACGATAAAGTGCGCCGCCGCGCCACCTCTTACTCCACCGCCGGCATCGGCCGCGTCTGGGAGGCGATCATGGCGCCGATGGCGTCGACCGCTTTTGGATTGGCCTCATAAGACATGGCGGTCTGCGCCAGGTCAGACGGCTGCGGCGCCTCGGACGGCAGGGACGGCGTGGCTTCCGCCATCTGTGGCGCAGAGGCTTCGGGCTTCGTGTCCTGCACAAGAATCCGAGGCCCCTTGCCTGTGGTGCCTGGCTGCATCGCTACCGGTCCGGCGTCGTCGGACCGGCCATTTCGGGCAACAAGCCGTGCGCCCTTTGCAGAGGTGGATGCGCGCGTCTCGACCGGTGCGGAATCCTGCGAACGGGCGCTTTGCGCAACGACACGCGGTCCGTTTTCGGTCATGGCAATCTTCGTTTCGACGGGAGCGGTTGCCTGCGCCGTCGTCTCCTGCACGCCGGGAAGCGGGCTGGCTTCTGCGACCTGGGTCTCTTCGACCGCCGGCTTTGCGCGGCGCCGGCTGCGCTTTTCGTAAAACTCGTTGCCGCCGGCTTCCAGCACGTAGTGCATGTTCTTGTAGGGGAAGCGCAGGCCGGCGGTGTGGAAGAACATGGCGCTCTGCACCTTCGGATGGCGCTCGCCCTTCAGCACGGAATCGGCTGCATCGACCACATCGGGGAGCGCCTTGGAGTCCATCCGGCGCGACAGCACGCCGGGCGCGAACTGGCCCTTCTGGCCAACGACCTGACAGACGGTGTTACCGTATTCGCCGGATTGCAGGCGGTTCATCACCACCGTGCCGACGGCGACAAGCCCCGACCGGCTCGAGCGGTTGGATTCGAAGAACATTGCGCGGGCGAGACATTCCTTGTCCTTGGCCGTGTAGGCATAGGACGTTTTGGACGATGTCTTGCCGAGGGACGCGGTCTTGAGGCCATCCGACAGACCGCCAGCGCCTTGCGTGGTACAACCAGCAAGCACGCAACCGGACACGACGGTGCCGAACGCAAGAAACGTCCTCCACCTTGGGAGATTTAGCAAGCGGGCCCCTTACTCCTTAGTCGTCCCCAGCCCAGAATCGAGATTGTGCATTTTTCAGGCTAAAAGATGGCGAAAGCCTTAACCATGTCAGCTTTCGCTTTTTTCACGCACCGGAGAGCTCGGCAAAGAAGCAGGATCGCCGGCTAGATGCAGCGGCCGCCGTCCACCTCCAGCGCCACGCCGGTGATGAACTTCGCTTCGTCGGACGCCAGCCAGAGAGCCGCATTGGCGATATCGAGCGGCGTCGACAGGCGGCCGAGCGGGATCGAGGCGCGGAACTTGGCGCGAAGCTCGGGCGTGTCCTCGCCCATGAACTGCGCCAGCATTCCCGTTTCGCCGGCCACAGGGCAAAGGCAGTTCACGCGGATGTTCTTCGGCGCGAGTTCCACCGCCATCGACTTGGTCGCGGTGATCGCCCAGCCCTTGGAGGCGTTGTACCAGGTCAGGCCGGGACGCGGGCGCAGGCCGGCGGTGGAGGCGGTGGTGATGATGGAGCCGCCACCTTGCGCGTCCATGATCGGCACGACGGCGCGGGCGGCGTGGTAGATCGCCTTCATGTTGACGGCGGTGATCAGGTCGAAAACATCCTCCTCGACCGCCACGAGATCACCGTTGCGATGGGTGTAGCCGGCATTGTTGACCATGATGTCGATGCGGCCGAACGTCTTCATGGTCGCGGCGACCAGTTCGTCGAACTCGGATTTCTGCGACACGTCGGTCTGCACGAAGATCGCCTGGTGCCCGATCTCGGCAGCAACGCGCTCGGCGCCCTTCACATTGAGGTCGGCGACGACGATTTTTGCGCCTTCCTCAGCAAAGCGCTTGGCCATGCCCTCGCCGAAGCCCGCTGCTGCACCGGTGATAATCGCGACCTTGTTCTTCAGACGTTGCATGGTGTTCCTGGTTCTCCTACCCGTGATTAAAAACCACCGTCTTTGTGGCCGACATATCGTAAAGCGCCTCGAAACCTTTCTCGCGGCCATGGCCGGATTTCTTGAAGCCGCCGAAGGGCAGTTCGATGCCGCCGCCCGCGCCATAACCGTTGACGAAAACCTGGCCGGCGCGCACGCGCTTAGCGACGCGATGCTGGCGCGCGCCGTCCTTCGTCCAGACGCCGGCGACGAGGCCGAAATCGGTGCCGTTGGCGAGACGGATGGCTTCTTCCTCGCCCTCGAATGGAAACAGCGTCAGCACCGGCCCGAACACTTCGTTCTGGGCGATCGCCGCTGCCGGATCAACCGAACCGAACAGGACCGGTGCCTGATAATAGCCCTCTGCGGGCGCGTCAGGATGGATCGAGCCGCGCGCCAGGATCGAAATGCCGGCCTCTTGCGCCGCCGCGATCATGCCGGCCACCTGGCTCTTCTGCTTGGGATTGATGAGCGCGCCGAGATCGAGATCGGCATCATGCGGACCGGCGACGAGCTTGGAGAATCGTTCAGCAAGGCCGGAGGCAATGCGGTCGTAGACCGGCTTTTCGATCAGCACGCGGCTGCCCGCAGAGCAGGTCTGGCCGCCATTCTGGATGATCGCGTTGACCAGAACGGGCAGTGCCGCCTCGATATCGGCATCGGCAAACACGATCTGCGGCGACTTGCCGCCAAGCTCCATGGTGACGCCGCGATTGTTGATTGCCGCCGCCTGCTGGATCGCGGTGCCGGTCATTGGTGAGCCGGTGAAGGTGACGTAATCGACCAGCGGATGCGCCGAAAGGGCTGCCCCGGCGTCGCGGCCGTAGCCGGTGACAACGTTGAACACGCCGGCTGGAATACCAGCCTCCAGCGCCAGTTCGGCAATGCGGATCGTGGTCAGCGAGGCGTCTTCCGCGGGCTTGACCACCAGCGTGTTGCCCATGGCAAGGGCAGCACCCGCAACGCGGGCAAGGATCTGCAGCGGATAGTTCCAGGGGATGATGCCGGCGACCACGCCATGCGGCTCGCGCAGGGTCAGCGCCGTGTAGCCCTCCAGAAACGGGATGGTGTCGCCATGGATCTTGTCGGCAGCACCGCCGTAGAACTCGTAATAGCGCATGGCGCCGTTCACATCCGCCCTGCCCTGCCGGATCGGCTTGCCGGTGTCGCGCGATTCGAGTGCGGCGAGCTCGGTGCCGTTTTTTTCGATGAGCTGAAACAGCCGGGTCAGGCAGCGTCCGCGCTCGACAGCCGGCATGCGGCTCCATGGCCCTTCATCGAAGGCGCGGCGGGCGGACTGCACGGCGCGGTCGACATCTGCGGCACCGGCAGCGGGAATTGAGGCGAAAACCTTGCCGTCCGAGGGGCACCGCACGTCGATCCGTTCGCCCGACAAAGCATCGACCTGCTTGCCGTCGACGATCTGCATGAAGGCGCGGCCTTCCGCCACGGTTCTGGAAAGATGCGTTCCCATCGCAATTCTCCTTTGGAAATCGTCACGCTCAAGTCTTATGTTGCGTTTGCGAACAGACCGGAGTGACTATTGCCTGCGCAGAAACGCCCCGGTTGGACCAGTGTCAAGGTTGAAGCTGTGACAGTCTGACACTGGTAATTTTAAATCGATTAGATTAATAGACGGCGGACTCACCGCCGTCGTGAACACGGAACTGCAATGACTAGCCAGATCATCCCCGTCGAAGCCTTCGACCTTGTCGTTTTCGGAGGCACGGGCGACCTTGCCGAGCGCAAGCTTTTGCCGGCGCTCTACCAGCGCCAGCGCGCCGGGCAATTCTCCGAACCGACGCGCATCATCGGCGCTTCCCGCACGACGATGACCGACGACGAGTATCGCGCATTCGCGAGCAAGGCGATTTCCGAGCACGTAAAGGCGGAGGAAATCGACCCCGCCCAGCTCGAAAGCTTTATTGCGCGCCTCAACTATGTGGCCGTCGATGCGAAGACGGGTGAAGGTTTTGCCGATCTCAAGAACGTGGTCGGTGACAGCAAGAACGTGCTGGTCTTCTATCTGGCGGTCGCGCCGGCCCTGTTCGGCGACATCTCGACCCATTTGAAGGCCAACGACTTGGTTACGCCGACTGCGCGCATCGTCATGGAAAAGCCGATCGGCCGCGATCTGGCATCGGCGCGCGAACTGAACGACCAGATCGGCAAGGTCTTCTCCGAACAGCAGATTTTCCGCATCGACCACTATCTCGGCAAGGAAACGGTGCAGAACCTGATGGCGCTGCGCTTTGCCAATGCGCTTTACGAGCCGCTGTGGAATTCGGCCCATATCGACCATGTCCAGATCACCGTGGCCGAGACGGTCGGCCTCGAGGACCGCATCACCTATTACGACAAGGCCGGCGCGCTGCGCGACATGGTGCAGAACCACATGCTGCAGCTTCTGTGCCTTGTCGCCATGGAAGCGCCCGCCTCGATGGAAGCGGACGCAGTGCGCGATGAGAAGTTGAAGGTGCTGCGCTCGCTGAAGCGCATCAACGGGCAGGAAGCGCCGAAATCGACCGTGCGCGGGCAGTATCGCGCCGGCGCATCGGCCACCGGCCCGGTGAAGGGCTATGTCGAGGAACTCGGCAACGGCGAAAGCGACACCGAAACCTTCGTCGCCATCAAGGCCGAGATCGCCAATTGGCGCTGGGCCGGCGTGCCGTTCTACCTGCGCACCGGCAAGCGGCTTGCCTCGCGCGTTTCCGAAATCGTCATCGAGTTCAAGCCGATCCCGCATTCGATCTTCGAGGAAAGTGCGGGCAATGTCATCGCCAATCAGCTGGTGATACGTCTGCAGCCCGACGACGGCGTCAAGCAGTGGATCATGATCAAGGATCCGGGTCCGGGCGGCATGCGCCTGCGCAACGTTGCGCTCGACATGAGCTTCGCCGAGAGCTTCCAGGAGCGCAACCCGGACGCCTATGAACGCCTGCTGATGGACGTCATCCGCGGCAACCAGACGCTGTTCATGCGCCGCGACGAAGTCGAGGCGGCGTGGAAGTGGATCGACCCGATCCAGGGCGCCTGGGCCGACAGCCATCAGGAAACGCAGGGCTACACCTCGGGCACCTGGGGTCCGTCTGCCTCGATCGCGCTGATCGAGCGCGATGGCCGCACCTGGCACGAGAGCTGAGCGCATGGACGCGGCCACCCGCAACTGGCACGAATTCGCCTCGTCCGAGACACTGGCGCTGGCGCTTTCCGGCGCCGTCGCCAAGGTTCTGAGTGATGCGATTGCGGCTAACGGAAAGGCGACACTCGCCGTTTCCGGCGGCACCACGCCCGGCCTGTTCTTCCGCACGCTTTCGCGCGAAAAGCTCGACTGGGCCAAGGTGACGGTTACGCTGATAGACGAGCGTTTCGTGCCGGCGGATTCGCCGCGCTCGAATGCCGGACTGGTGGCCGCGAACCTACTCCAGAACGAAGCGGCAGCGGCAAATTTCGTCGGCCTCTATTCCGAGGCCGGTAACGTCCAGAGCGCGGCACAGCGCGCCAATGATTCCATCGCCCGCAGTGCGCTGCCTCTTGATGCCGCGATCCTCGGCATGGGCGGCGACGGTCACACGGCCTCGTTCTTTCCCGATGCCGGCAATCTGACCGCGCTGCTCGACCCGGCCTCGAAGTCGAACGTGCTGCCGGTTCATGCGGCGAGTGGCATCGAGCCACGCCTGACGCTGTCCCTGCCGCGCATTGCCGAGGCCGGCTTCATTGCCCTGCACATCGAAGGGGCCGAGAAGCGCCGCGTGCTGGAAGCAGCCCTTGGGACTGAAGAGCATCTGCCCGTGCGCGCAGTGTTCGATCATGCCCGCACGCCCGTCCAGGTGTTCTGGGCGCCGTAATATTTCTGCATGCCGAGCCGGAGAACGCTCCTCCACGTTTTCTGCGGCATGTTCCAGACCATGATCCCGAAGACGGGAGCCGGTTTCGAAAAGGTCATGGTCAAACAACAAGGTAGGACCGAGAGCCATGACCGCGAGAAGCGATATCGAAGCCATCACCAACCGCATCCGCGAGCGGTCCAGAGGCTCGCGAGAGATTTATCTCGGGCGCATCACGGAGGCCTCCAGCCGCTCGGCCAACCGCGCTGTGCTCTCCTGCGGCAACCTCGCCCACGGCTTTGCCGTGTGCAGCCCGTCGGAAAAAATCGCGCTCGGCGGCGACAAGGTGCCCAATCTCGGCATCATCACTTCCTATAACGACATGCTGTCGGCGCATCAGCCCTTCGAGACCTTTCCGCAAATGATCAAGCAGGCGGCCCGCGAAGTGGGCGGCATCGCGCAGGTGGCGGGCGGCGTGCCGGCCATGTGCGATGGCGTGACCCAGGGTCAGCCGGGCATGGAGCTTTCGCTGTTTTCGCGCGATGTGATCGCCATGGCGGCGGCCGTGGGCCTCAGCCACAACATGTTCGATGCCGCCGTGTTCCTCGGCGTCTGCGACAAGATCGTGCCGGGGCTGCTGATCGGGGCCCTGACCTTCGGCCATCTGCCTGCGGTGTTCATTCCCGCCGGGCCGATGACGTCGGGCCTGCCGAACGACGAGAAGGCCAAGGTGCGGCAGCTCTATGCCGAGGGCAAGGTCGGCCGCGCCGAACTGCTTGAGGCGGAGTCGAAGTCCTATCACGGCCCCGGCACCTGCACCTTCTACGGCACAGCCAATTCCAACCAGATGCTGATGGAGATCATGGGCCTGCACACGCCGGGCGCCTCCTTCGTCAATCCGGGCACGCCGTTGCGCGATGCGCTGACCAGGGAAGCCGCCAAACGGGCGCTGGCGATCACCGCGCTCGGCAATGCCTACACGCCGGTCGGGCGGATGATCGACGAGCGTTCGATCGTCAATGGCGTCGTCGGCCTGCACGCCACCGGCGGCTCGACCAACCACACGATCCATCTGCTCGCGATGGCGGCGGCGGCGGGCATCAAGCTGACCTGGCAGGACATTTCCGATCTCTCCGACGCGACCCCGCTTCTGGCCCGCGTCTATCCGAACGGCCTCTCCGACGTGAACCATTTCCACGCCGCCGGCGGGCTCGGTTTCCTGATCCGCGAACTGCTCGACGCCGGCCTGCTGCATGAGGACGTGCAGACCGTGTGGGGCGAAGGCCTGCGCCCTTATGCGGTCGAAGCCAAGCTCGGCGCAGACGGCAACGTCACCCGCGAAGCCGCGCCCAAGCTCAGCGGCGACGAAAAGGTATTGGCGCCCTTCGCCAAGGCATTTCAATCAAATGGCGGCCTGAAGATGCTGTCGGGCAATATCGGCCACGCCGTCATCAAGACGTCTGCCGTCAAGCCGGAACGCCGCCTGATCGAGGCACCCGCCGTGGTACTCGACAGCCAGCAGGCGCTGAATGACGCCTTCAAGGCAGGCGAACTCGACCGCGATTTCGTCGCCGTCATCCGCTTCCAGGGGCCCCGCGCCAACGGCATGCCGGAACTGCACAAGCTGACGACCATTCTGGGCATCCTGCAGGATCGTGGCCACAAGGTAGCCCTTGTCACCGACGGCCGTATGTCGGGCGCATCCGGCAAGGTGCCGGCGGCGATCCACGTGACGCCGGAGGCGCTGGAAGGCGGGCCGATCGGCAAGATCTGCGACGGCGACATCGTGCGGCTTGATGCTGACAACGGCACGCTGGAAGTGTTCGTATCCGAGGCAGAGCTTAAGGCGCGCAAGGTGCCGCTGATCGACCTTACCGGGAACGAGTACGGCTTTGGGCGCGAGCTGTTTGCCGGCTTCCGCCAGATGGCCGGCCGTGCCGACCAGGGCGCGAGCGCTTTCGGGATGGCTTGAGGCGGGCGGCCTGTTTCTCGTTGAGGGCAGGCACTTGCGGAGGGACCCCCACCCCTAGCCCCTCCCCGGGACGATTTCATCACCTCTTCGACCAAAAACGTTGAAGATTGGCCTAGGCAGCAGCTCAACAAAATCCCCCTCCCCCTTGTGGGGAGGGGCTAGGGGTGGGGGTCCCTCCGCAAGTGCCTGCCTCCTTAGAGGAGCGTCGAGCTCTACTTATTTACCCGCGCGAACGCTATGCAACGCCTCCGCATAAGCAGTCAGCCCCGCCACGACGAGGTGGCGCTGGTCCTGCGAAAGATGCCGGAAGGCCGCAGCGACCTGATTTTGCCCAAAGCTGTCGATCGCCGCGAGCGTCGCCTTTCCGCGCGTCGTCAGCGTCAGGAGTTTTGAGCGGGCATCGCCGGGGCTTGTCCGCTCCTCGATTTCGCCGGTATCGATCAGCTTGCGCAGCATCCGGCTGACGCTCGATTTTTCGAGGTTGAGGATTTCGCTGAGCATGCCGGCAGTCATCGCCTCGTTGCCGCCAATCTCGATCAGCGCGTGAACGGCGGAAATCGGCAGGCCGCTTGAGGCAAGAGTGGGCCGCATGAAGCCCAGTTCGCGCACGAGCTTGCGCGAGGAATCGCGGACCTTTTCGATCTCTTCGTTTTCCAGCATTTCATGATCCTCTTGTTTATAATTAGTTGTATGATACAACTTTCATGAATTCAATCCGAATTGCGTGGAACGGGCAGACATGTCGGCAGAACCCTTGAACCTAAACGAGCAAGCAGCACATGCCCGGATGGCCGGTCGCGTCTGCCTTATCACCGGCGGCGGCAGCGGCATCGGACAGGCGACAGCGCTCAAGATGGCTGCCGAAGGAGCGGCGGCAGTAGTCATCGCCGGACGCCGCGCCGAGGAAGGCGAAGCCGTGGCCGAAGCCTGCCGCGCCGCCGGAGCGAAAAGCCTGTTCGTTCGCACGGATGTGACCAATGACGAGGAAGTCGAGCATCTGGTGCGGGCGACAGTCGAGCGGTTCGGGCGGCTGGATGTCGCCTTCAACAATGCCGGCTATCAGGAACGGCCTGGGCCGCTGGAGACGCAGAGCACCGAGACATTCGATGCGGTGTTCGACACCAATGTGCGGTCGGTGTTCGTGTGCCTGAAACAGCAGCTGGCGGTGATGCTGCCGCAGGGCAGCGGGCGCATCGTCATCAACACCTCCGTCAGCGGTGTGCGCAATCCCAACCCCGGCTTCGCGCTCTACTCGGCCTCGAAGGCCGCGGTGATCTCGCTGATGCGCTCCGCCGCGATGACTTATGCATCGCGCGGCGTGCGCATCAACGCCGTCGCGCCCGGCCGGGTGGTGACCGACATGATGAAGCTGGCGGCGTCCGGCGTCGGAGGATTGGAGGCGGTGGCGGCTGGGCTGCCGCTGCGGCGCATGGGCGAGCCCGAGGAAGTGGCGGAAGCCGTGGTATGGCTTGCATCCGACCAGTCGGCCTTTGTCGTCGGACATGTGCTGGCGGCAGACGGCGGCTTCCTCGCCGCTTGAGCCTCAATAGGTCGTGCGGCGCTCTTCGCTGGGCGGGCGGCCGAATTGCAGGCGGTAGCTCTGGGCGAAATAGGAATGCGAGGTGAAGCCGGTCGCGATCGCCACGTCGAGGATCGGCATGTTGGTCTGGCGCAAAAGTTCGCGCGCGCGCTCCAGCCGCAGGCGCATGTAGTAGCGGCCCGGCGTGACGGTGAGATGGCGCAAAAACAGCCGCTCTACCTGCCGCACCGACAGCCCCGCCGATTTCGCCAGTTGCACGGCAGAAAACGGCTCGTCGAGATTGTCGGCCATCAGTTCGACTATCTTGCGCAGCTTTTCCGATTTGCCGGTGAGGTCGCGCTCCGGCCCGACGCGCTGGCGATCTCCGGCAGAGCGGATGCGCTCATGCTGGAACTGGTTGGCGACGCCATTGGCGATGTTTGAGCCGAAATCGGTGCGCACGATCTCCAGCATCAGGTCGATCGAGGTGGTGCCACCGGCGCAGGTATAGCGCTTGCGGTCGATCTCGAAGACGTTGCCTGTGCAGTTGATGTCGGGAAAACGCTCCATGAAGCCGGCACGGTTTTCCCAATGGATGGTGCAGCGATGGCCCTCGAGCTGGCCGGCCTCTGCCAGCAGGTATGAGCCGACAGAGAGCGCGCCCAGCGTGCCGCCCCGGCGGCCCCAGTTGCGCAACGCGCCGAGCACCTTGCTCTTGCCGGGGAATTCCGTGGTCAGGCCGACGCAGACGAACAATATGTCGACTGGTGGCACGTCGGCGACGCTGTAATCGACCTTCAACGGCAGGCCGTTCGAGGCAATGACGGAATCGCCGTCGGCGGAGACCGTCGTCCAGCCGTAATAATCCTGGCCGAGCAGACGGTTCGCCGAACGAACCGTGTCGATCGCGGCTGCCAGGGAAAACATCGAGAACTTGTCGACCAGCAGGAAAGCGAACTGCCGGCCGCCTTGAACCAAATCGGCCATGGGCGGCATATCTACCGGAACGGGAAGCTTCGGCAAAGATGCCACCTGCGTTTGGGCTGAAAGATAGTCAGAAAGACGGGCGTTCGATGCCTGCGGTGAGACTAGCAGAGACGAGCGTGTTTGCCATCAGCATGGCGATGGTCATCGGGCCGACGCCGCCGGGCACCGGCGTAATCGCGCCCGCGACCTTCGCCGCCTCGGCATAGGCGACATCGCCGACCAGCCGCGACTTGCCCTCGCCCTTTTCGGGTGCCGGAATGCGGTTGATGCCGACGTCGATGACGGTCGCGCCCGGCTTGACCCAGTCGCCCTTGATCATCTCCGGACGGCCGACGGCTGCGACCAGAATATCGGCGGTGCGGGCGATGGCAGGCAGGTCCTTGGTGCGGCTGTGGGCGATGGTGACGGTGCAGTTGGCGGCCAGCAGCAGATTGGCCATCGGCTTGCCGACGATGTTGGAACGGCCGACGACGACCGCGTTGAGCCCGGACAAATCCTTGCCGCGCACGCGCTCGATCAGCAGCATCGAGCCGGCGGGCGTGCAAGGCACGAAAGCCGTCGCCAGTTCGCCGGTACCAAGCTTGCCGACATTGATGAAGTGGAAGCCGTCGACATCCTTTTCCGGCGCTATGGTCTGGATGACCTTGCCGGCATCGACGTGGTCTGGCAGCGGCAGTTGCACCAGAATGCCGTGAATGGCCGGGTCGGCGTTGAGATCGCCGATAAGTTTCAGAAGCTCGGCTTCGCCGGTGTCGGCGGGCAGCGTGTGCTGGACAGAATGGAAGCCGCACTCCTTGGCCTTCTTGCCCTTGGAGGAGACATAGACCTGGCTGGCAGGATCCTCGCCGACGATGACCACGGCAAGGCCGGGTGTCACGCCGTGCTTGGCCAACAGATCGGCAGTCAGGCGCTTGACCGTTGCGACAACATCTTCGGCCACCAGCTTGCCATCGATCACTTCAGCCATTTATTTCCTCCTATGCATTTTTCTTGCATGGTAAGCATATCCGTATAACAGGCATAGTCACGAAAAATTCGCGGCGCAATCCCGTCAATACGGCACGGCGTGCCGCTAACGTGAAACCCGGTGAATTATTTAGAAATAGCGGCGGCGCGCGCGTGATGTGGCGAGCTCTTCCACGGCCTGACGGAAGTCGCGCAGGCTGGCGCGGATTTCCTCGATGGGCGGCTGATGGGCCGCGGGGTCCGGCATCTGCTGGGCTGCTGGTGCGGACGCGGGCTGGAATGCCCCCGGCATCGGCTGATATGCGGGCTGTGCTGCCGGCTGAGGCTGAACCGGCATTTGCTGTTCGAATACAGGCGCTTGCGGAGGATAGGGATAATAGCCCTGGGGATGCAGCGGCTGATACATCTGCGCGGGTGCCTGCGGATAGGGCGTTGGCTGTGGCGCGTAAGTCATCGGCTGCGGCGCGGGCTGCACCGGCGGCTGCGCGTACTGCCCGGTATAAGGATGCGGCGCCGGCTGCTGCGGATAGGCTTGCGGCTGAGGCGTCGGCTGGACGAAAGGCGGCACCGCAGCCTGCTGATAGGTCACAGGCGCCTGAACCGGCTGTGGGGCATGATAAGTCGGATAGCCGGCGGCGGAATTTTGCCTCGGGTCTGTCTCCGGATAGGAAGGCTGCTGCCGCATTGGAGCCGGCTGCGGAACTGCCTGTTCCGGGACGGAATATGCGCCGGCGTGCACAGCAGTTTCGCGTGCGAAGGCGGGTTCGCCAAACGCGGAGGATGCGGCTTGTGGGGCCGGCTGGTATGGACGCTGCGCTGGCTCGCGGTTGGCCGGGGGGACATCCAGCGGTGCAGCACTGCGCTTGCGTGGATTGCGCCGGCGACGGCGATCGTCGGCGGTATCGCGCAGGCTTTCATAAGCACCGCGCATGCCGCCCAGCCCGATGCCCGCCAGGAAACCGAGGATGGTGCTGGCGATCGTTATCGTCGAGCGTGACGGCCCATTGGCCTGCAACGGCGCATATGCGACCGAAATCACGCTCATATTGGCCGTATTGATGTCCCTCTGCTCGCCGGTTTCGCGGGCGCGCAGCAGGAAGGATTCGTAGACGGCGCGCTTGGCGGTCGCCTCACGCTCCAGTTCGCGGAGGGTTACGAGTTCGCTGCTGACGCTGCCCGAACGCACCTTGAGCTGGGCGAGCCGCGACGACAGTTCCTGTTCAAGCTGCACGGCGCGCTTCAGTTCTGTCTGAACCGAGGAGACGATGCGGCGCAGTTCGGCGGCGATCTGGTCGCGCGCGCCGGCAAGCTGGCCTTCGACCGCCTGGCGCTGCGGATGGCGCGGCCCGAGCTTGACGGCAAGACGGTCGGCCTCGCCCTTCAGCGTCGAATATTGCGAGCGCAGTTCGGTCATGCTCGCCGACGCCATTTCTTCCGGCAGCACGCCACCGAGAACGGAATCGACATTGACGTTCCTGGTGGAGGCGGCCCTGGCATTGAGTTCCAGTGTGCGGGCACGCGCGATCGAAAGCTGTTCGTTGAGCTTCAGGATTTCATCGTCGCTGATCAGGCGGCCCTGCGCATCGATCAGATCATTCTCGGCCTTGAAGGCTTCGACCTTGCGTTCGGCGGCTTCCACGCCGCTGCGAAGCTCGTCGAGCCGGGCCGTCAGTTCGTCGGTGGCGCGGCCGGCCGTATCGGACTGCAACTCGCCATAGGTCTTCAGAAAGACATCCGCCATGGTATTGGCGATAAGCGCCGACTTCTCGCCGTCCTGCGTCTTCACATCGATGACGACCACGAAGGTCTTGCCGCCGCGTTCCACCGAAAGGGCCTTGGCGAGATTGCCGACGGCCAGCGAACGGCGGCGGCCGGGATCGTCGGCGCCATTGCTGCCGCGCGACAGCAGCGAGCGGACGAATGACAGAGGCCCGCCCCCGCCCTGCCCATTGAATTCTGGATCGCTTTCGAGATTGAGGCGGTCGACGACCTTGTTGAGCACCGTACCGGAGGTGATGACGCGCACCTGGTTCTCGACGATGGCGAGTGTCGCCTCGTTCGAGAAGCCGGCCTGGGTGAGGTCCCGGTCAACCAGCTTGAGGTCGCGCGGATCGATCAGCAGTTCGGTTGCCGCCTCGTAGGTCTTGGGCGTCGACAAGGCGATGGCGATGCCGAGCAGCGCGCCGAGTATCGTCGTCGCGGCAATCAGCAATTTGGAGCGGGCGACACCGCCGATGACCTTCATCGGATCGACCAGCGGCTTCCACTGCTGGTCGTCACCATCATCGCCCCTTTGAGCGAACTGATCTTCGTTGCCACGCACGCTGTCGTCATCCTGCCGCCGCGTTGCAAGCCGCCGGTCCTGATCGACGGAGGCGGCTTCGGCGGTGGCCGATGATAGCTGATGCTGGCGATGCTGCGCCATACGCGACATCCAGCCAGGAACCAGATCGGCGATATGCCACGAGGATCGCGGTTCGGCTGAGGTGTATGTCGGTTGTACGGTCGGCGGCGCTTCAGCCGCAACCGGGGCTTCCCAGCGGCTTTCGCGCTGCGCCCTTGCTGCCCGATGCCGCTCTACCGGATCGGCTTCCGGCTCGGAATTCGCCATTGAAAGCAGGGAACCGGGACGCGGTGCCTTTCGGGCATCACGATCGTCGCCGGCATATGCAAGCAGCGAACGCTTTCGATCATCACGATTTTCGGTGTCGAACATTCTGCGACAGCTTCCAAACGGGGCACGGTGATCGAGAACCGATCGTTAAGCCACGCTAAACAAGTATGGGAAACAAAACGTTAATTTAGGTGCAACTTCCGGTAAGCGCCAGCGTGCATCCTGCTTTGCGGGACATTAAGCTTTCAACGGTAGTTTCTCGACTCAAATATGACCCAGAGCAACAACACAAGGCCTGCGCGGCCGACCGCGCGACTGACCGCGTTCCTGTCGGAACGGCGCAACCTCGTGCGCGACTATTTTTCGGCGATCAGCGGCGCCGGCGGGCGGCTTGTCTTTTCGCTCATTTATTTCATAGCACTCGCCAACACGCTGTCTTTGGCCGACTTCGGTCTCTTCGCAACCGCCTCGGCGGCAGGCGTCATGCTGTCGCGCATCCTCGCCTTCGGCTTCATCTCAGCGCTTTACCGGACGGCGACGATCCGGCCGAACCTTATCGGCACCTTCACGGCGGGTTTCATCCTGCTTGCGGTGCTCTCGCTGCCGCTGCTCGCGGCGGCTTCCTATGGGGTCTACCTGCTGTTCTTTTCAAGCGAACTGACGCTCAAGATCTTTGCGACGGTGGTCTTCGCCGAAGCGCTGTTGTGGCGGCCGGTCGAGGTGGCGCTGATCGTCAACAACGGCCTCGGCCGGTTCGGTCGCGCGGCGATCATGGCGATACTCGGGACGGTGGCGCGTGCCGCTTTCGCGGCGGCATTCTTCTTCTGGCCGACGCATGCGCTGGAAGACTGGGCACTGTTCTACATTGCCGCCAATGCCATATCGGCGGTCATCGCCTTCGGCTTCTTCTATCCGCGCCAGCGCCTGCGGCTGCGCATTCCGCTCTATATGCGGCGGCTGGCGGATTCGGTCTATGTCGCCGGCGCGGAAGTGCTGTTCTACCTGCAGATGGAATTCGACAAGCTGCTGGTGCTGTCGATCGGCGGGCCGCAGCTTGCCGGCCTCTATGCCATCATCATGCGGCTGGTCGATCTCACCGCCATACCGATCCGCACCTTCTCGATGATGCTGGTGCAGCGGATGATGCGCGCGCCGGAAATGCTGAGGCGTTGGAAGGTGCGCGGCGGCATCGAACTCGGCGTGTTCCTCGTCTCGACGCTGGCCCTTTTCTGCCTTGCGGTGGTCCTGCATTTCTTCCCCAACGCACTCGGCAGGAACGTTGCCGAAGCCGCCCCGCTGGTGGCGCTTGCCATATGCGTTCCGGGCCTGCGCAACCTGGTGGAATACCAGGCCGAGCTGCTGTTTGCGCGGGGACAGACGCTGATCCGCGCGATAAACCTCGCCCTGCTGGCCGGGCTCAAGGCCGTTCTGTTGATCTGGATACTGACGCGCGGACTGGAAACACCGGACCTGATCTGGTGGCTGAACGGCGTCTTCGCCGGGCTCTACCTGGCGTCGGCCGCCCTCACCTATTCGGCATTGAAGCTGCCGGCGAAGGCGGTGTAAGCGGCCAAGCTCTGGCTTTTAAGCCTCGACCAACCGTCTGATGCGGTCGAGATCGGTGCCGATGAAGGACTGCATGCCGATCGCCACCTGTTCGGGCGACATGGTTGCGACGAATTCGCGGAATTCCGCCTCCGACATGGCCGAACCCGTCCAGTGCACGCGGCAGAATTCTTCCGCGCCATGGAAATGGCCCTGCCCTTCCAGAACCTCGTCCACGAAGCGGCCATAGAGCAGGCATTCGGAGAATTTTCGCGCCGAGCCAAGAACCGCGATCCAGTGGCGGCCATGCACCGCCTCGATCTTCCGGCACATTTCCAGCACGCTGTCGCGCCGCCATGCGATCAGCGTCGAGATGTAGTCATGCGGGGATATTTCGGGGGTTTCAATGCCGAGGGCTGCACCGGCATTGCGCGACCATATGGGGTGCTCGCCCTGATCACGGCCTGCCATGGCATCGTCACGCCGGAAAAGCCGCACCTTGCCCTCGCGCTGGAAGGCGGCGCAGTCGAACGGCTTCAGAAAGGCGACGTCGGAATCGACATAGACAAGAACGTCCTCCTTCGCATGCGCTGCAACCGCGATGCGGCGCAACTGCTGCACATGCCATCCGCGCAGCGGCATGGTGCGCATGCTGAGCCAGACGCGGCGGCGAAACAGGCTGAGCGGGTCGTCCAGAACGTGAAGCCAGCTCGGCAGCAGGTCTTGCTCGTCGACCACCGTGCGGTTTGGTGTTTCAAGCTGCCGAAACAGCGGCACGTCGCGATGCTCGACCAGGATGTAATGATGCGCCATGCCGGCGACGTGGCGGTCGACGGTCTCGCAAAGCAGCCGGCAGCGCTCGAAATCGGGCGCGTAGCTGGCGGTCACCATTGCCGCCTGCAAGGTCACCGGCATGTTCGAGCGCCTGTCGTCGGAGGGAACGAAACGGCTGTTCACCGTTCTTCCCTCACGCCGAAAAACTTCTGATACAGGACGCGGGCAAGGAAGAGCGGATTGCCGACGATATAGCGGCGCCACAGGCGGCGCGGCTCGATGATGAGGCGAAACAGCCATTCGAGCCGCAGGGTGCGCATCCACCCCGGCGCGCGCGGCACCGAGCCGCTGAGGAAGTCGAGCAATGCACCGACTGCGATCGGCAGGATGCAATGCTGCTTGGTCAGGTTGCGGGCGATCCACAATTCCTGGCGTGGCACGCCCATCGCGACCAGCAGGATGTCGGGGCGCAGGATTCTGATGCGTTCGAGGATTTCCGGCTCGTCCTTGGGCGCAAAATAGCCGTCATGGATGACGGCAAAGCTGTGCTGTTCGGCCAATGCTGCGAGTTTGCGCGCGGCTTCGTCGGCGTTGCGGCGCGTGGCGCCGATCAGGCCGACCGTCAGCGGGCGGGCCGACGCTTTCAGGAAAGCGGGAATGAAATCGGTACCGTTCAGGTTCGACGGAAACGGCGCGCCGTAGAGCAGTTTGGACGCGATATCGACACCGATGCCGTCCGGCAGAATGACGAAATCGTTCAGCGCGTCGGCGAAGGCTTCATCGACGCAGGCGATATTGGCGTTGTGCGCGTTGAGAAAGCTGATCTTGGTGAAGCGGTTGTCATCCAGCTTACGCTTCAGGATGGTGATCGCCGCGCCCCATTCGATATTGGCGACGTGAATGCCAAGTATCATTCTCCAGGACTTCACATCGGAGGACCGGCGGCCGGCATGGACGTTCATGCGGCAGCTCCATCTCTCTGGTAGCCGATCTTGTCCAGGCCGCGCATGACCTGCGCGTCGAGTGCGGCGCGCTGCTGGCGGTAGAAGATGCGGCCGTCGGCGTCGGCAACCTTTCCGGACGCCGCGCGCTCAAGCGCCTTGGCGAAAACGGCCGGATTGTCGGTCACGACGCAGTTTTCCGGCATATGATCTATGCCGCGCAGGGCGCTTCGAGTTGCGACTGCGGGAAGGCCGAGCTCGAAGGTCTCGATGGTCTTGAGCTGCACGCCGGTGCCGGCACGGCTGATAAGCGGGATGACCGCGGCACTTCGCACGAACGCTTCGGCATCGGGCACACGGCCGACGAACTCCACACCGGGATGGGTCGATGACGCGCCCGCGAGCGTGCGCCCGGCGATGCGGATCCGGAAATCGCTCGGCAGTTGCGGCACGACCTCGCCCAGGAACCAGTCGAGGCCAATTCTATTCGGCTGCCAGGTCCAGGTGCCGATAAGGGCTGCGTCACACTCGATCTGCCGCTTCGACGGCTGCGGCGGGGGCGTGTGGCGCGTGACGAGCGGCAAGGCAGCCGACCTGTCATCCGAGGCGACGCCAAGGGCTGCGCGATCTTCCTCGGCCAGCGTGAACACGAAACGCGCCTTTTCGCACAGCCGCAATTCGAGCGTCTTCAGCAGCCTCGCCTCGCGCGTATACATGAAACGCTGGAGCATGCTGTTGACCGAATGGGCAATCTCGATAGCCGAGCGATGCTCGACATTATGCGCGACGAAGATCGAGGGGCGGTCATCGAAAACGCCCTCGAATGCGCCCGCAAACTGGACGGAGTTTAGCACATAGCCGTCGAAAGGCCCGGCTTTGGCGATCTCCTGGCGCAATTCCCTGGCGGTGACGGCGCGCAGCTTCACCGACGAAAATGTCAGGCCGGTGCGCATCGCCTTGGCGAGCCACACCATCTTCTGCTTGAGCGGCGCGTCTTCCGTGCGAACGTCGATTTCGCCGAGCACTATGGTGTTGTCGGGATCGGCCGGCGGCTTGCCCGGCCAGGCAAAACCGATGACCGTGACGCGCACGCCAGCACGATGCAAAGCATCGATGACCGCGGCATTGGCGATCTCGTAGCCCGATTCCAGCGCGCCGTCCGGCACGATCGATGTTGCAAACAGAAGATGCATCACACCCCTACGTCAGCATTTTCGCTAGCAGAGCGCGGTGAACCGTTGATTAAATGACACATATGATTGTCGCGATTGCCCCACTGGCGAAGCCCGTTCCACGAAAGGTGTTTAACGAACCGTTATCGGCGATAGTGATATCACAGCCCAAACTCAATCGGCAGCCCACGCATGACCCTTTCGCCATCAAACGGCGCCGTTTCGATCGCCGGCAAGTCTCCTGCCCTGGACTTCGCGGCAATGGAAGCGGTTGTTACCGTGCCGACCTTCCGCCGGCCAGAGCAATTGCTGGCCACGCTCGACTCACTGCGCGCGCAAAAGACGCAACGCCCCTTCGCCATCATCGTCATGGAAAACGAGGCTGAAAAGCGCGAAGGCGCCAAGGCCGCGACGCCGCTGTTCGTGGCGGGACATCTTCCCGGCATGGTCATTATTGCGCATGATCGCGGCAATTGCAGCGCCTACAATGCCGGCTGGCAGACGGCGATCCGCTATTTCCCCGCCTTTCGCCACCTGCTTGTCATCGACGACGATGAGATCGCCGACGAGAACTGGCTGGAGCGGATGTGCCTGGCGTCGGAGACCATGCGTGCCGATATTGTCGGCGGCCCGCAGATTCCCGTCTTTGCAGAACCTGCTCACGAAAAGTGGGCGACGCATCCTGTCTTTGCGCCACCCTATAACGAAAGCGGTCGCGTGCCGGCGCTCTACTCGTCCGGCAATCTCCTGATCGGCCGGCATGTGCTGGTGGCCATGGGTCCGCCCTTCCTCGACTTGCGGTTCAATTTCATGGGCGGCGGCGATTCCGACTTCCTGAGCCGCTCGGCCGTGCGCGGCTTCAGGCTGGGCTGGTGTGCGGAAGCACCCGTCTACGAAGCCGTGCCGGCGCGCCGGGTCGAGGCCGACTGGATCCGCGCCCGCGCCTTGCGCAACGGCGTGATCTCGACGCTGGTGGAAAAGAAGAAACGGGCCGACACGCCGTTTGCCAACACGAAAGTGCTGTTGAAAAGCCTGGCGCTGCTGGCGGCTTCTCCGGTACGGGGCGCGCGGCGGCTCTATGAAACACGCTCGCTTTCGGTCGGTCTTTATCCCGTCTATGTTGCGCTCGGCCGGGTGATGGCCGAATTCGGATATGCCAATGAGCAATATCGTCAGCCCGAAAAAAACTGAGAAACCCTTCGATGACTTCGCCCCACCGGTCGTCTGACGCGATTTTCTCCGCTTCCGGTGCTCACGGACCGCATGTCCGCTCCGCTCCGGTTCTCGAAAACCACGCCATACACCTCGGCGGAACGAATCCTCGAAAGGTTTCTTTCTGGATGCCGCTGGCCGGCGCTTTCACGCGCACCGGCATCGCCACCGCGATCGCCTCGCTGCTGCTGACCGTCGTGATGATCTCGTTCCGGCCGTTCCAGCCGGGAGGCGCCGAGATGCCGTCGGCGGGCGGCGACATCGTCAACCAGCTCGGCTTCGGCGCATTGGGCGCGATTTCGATCTTCTCGCTGTTCACGTTTGCCGACAGGCGCGTGCTGATGGCGCTGTTTGCGCCGTCTTTCCTGCTGCTGCTCGGCTTCCTGATGCTTTCAGTCGCCAATGCGACGGACCCGATGGCGGCACTCCGTGCCGCTTCCTTCACCATCATCGGCATATTGGTGATGGCGACGGTCCTTGCCATTCCGCGCGACGCCGACGCATTTTCGACCGTCATCGCTTTTTCCGGCATTTTCATCGTGGTTCTGTGTTTTGTCGGACTGGTGCTGTTTCCAAACGAAGCCAAACACACGACAGCCGGCGCCGAGCCGCAGCATGCCGGGCTGTGGCGCGGCGTGTTCACGCACAAGAACATCGCCGGGCCGGTGATGGCCTGTTTCAGCTTTGGCGGTCTCTATCTGTTCCGGCGCGGCTGGAAAGTCACCGGTCCGTTCCTGCTGGTCGCCGCGATGATCTTCATGATGAACACCGGCTCCAAGACAACTGCCGGGCTGGTGCCTCTCGCGATCCTGATGGTGGCTGTGCCGGGAATTTTCGGGGTGCGCTCGCTGACGCCGGCGCTGTTCCTGCTGGCGATCATCGGTACGACGATCGGCACGCTCGGCATCGTCTTCATCGAGCCGTTGCGGCTGTTCGTCCACCACAACTTTCCCGACCTGACCTATACCGGGCGCACCACCCTGTGGGAGTTCGCCGGCGAGATGATCGCCAAGAAACCATGGACCGGCTACGGCTATGAGAGCTTCTGGGGCACGATGTTCCTCTGGACCATGGACCAGCCCTTCGACCGGCCATGGGACATCCGCAGCATCGTGCATGGCCACAACGGTTATCTCGACATCGCCGTCATCATGGGCATTCCGGCGCTATGCGTTGCCGCCTGGGCCTTCTTCATCGCGCCGCTGCGCGACTATATGCGCATTCCCATGCGCAAGGAGAATGTCTATCTCGGCGACTTCTTCATGATGATCCTGCTGTTCACCGCGCTGAACTCCTTCCTGGAGAGTTTCTTCTTCCGTCGTGCCGATCCGGTCTGGCTGTTCTTCGTCTTCAGCATCATCGGGCTAAGGCTGGTCGCACGTTTTCCGGTGGCGACACGGACGAAACGTTAGTTGCAAAGCGCATGCGGACGTCACATCTTCATCGCATGAGCGCGCGCGGCATTGCTCCTGGACAGGGTTCCAGCGCCCCGGACATTCGACTGTCCCGGCGCGACATGATCCTCGGCGGGCTCGGGCTGGCTGTGCTGTCCGCCTTGCCGCGCGAGGCCTTTGCCGTAGCGCCTGCTTCCGGCCGGATGATCGACGCCACCTTCATCTTCACAAACGACGTGCACGCCTGCCGCATGGCGAGCGGCCTCAGCCCGAACTGTTTGCAGGAAGGCAAGACGGACCAGAACCTGCTGCGCCACATCGCGGCGCTTAACCGCGTGCCGAACAATCGCTGGCCGAAGGATATCCAAGGCGCGGCGAGCGGGCTTGCGGGCGCAGGCAGGAAGATTTCGCGGCCGCTCGGCGTGGTCGTCGGCGGCGACCTGACCGACGATGGCGGCGGACAGATGACGCAACCGCGGGAAGGCACCCAGCTGCTGCAGTTCAGCCATCGCTACCAGAAGGGCAGTGGGCCGGACCGCGTGCATTTTCCCGTCTATGCCGGTCTCGGCAATCACGATCTCGACCAGGACGGCCCGCCGCCGCAAACCGACTGGTACCGGCAGGAACTGCGCGACTATATCGAGATCAACCACCGCCCGAGCGTGTTCTTCAAGCCGCCGGTGCCGGCCGAAAACTACGACAGCGCTTCGGATGACTATTCCTGGAACTGGGGCGGCCTGCATCTGGTCCAGACACATCGCTTTGCCGGCGACACCACCAAGGGCGCGGTGAGCGGCCTGCCCTGGCTCAAGCGAGATCTGGAAACCTATGCCGGCAATGGCGAGCCGGTGATCCTCTTCCAGCACTATGGCTGGGATCCTTTCTCGACGGAAAAGTGGGACCCGGCGAAAAGACAATTCGACGATGACGGCGCCGGCGCACCGCATTGGTGGAGCGAGGACGACCGCAAGGCGCTGCTGGCTGTCCTTTCCGGCCATAACGTCATCGGTATCTTTCACGGCCATCAGCACGAGACGGCGATGATCTATCAGCGCGACGGGCTCGACATCTTCAAGCCCAAGGCCGCCTATATGGGCGGCTTCGCCATCGTCCACGTCACCAACGACTACATGGATGTCGCGCTGGCAGAGGCGGTCGGCGACAGCGGCGAGATGATCTTCACCAATGCCTTCAGCAAGAAGCTGGACACGCCCTGACGAGGATTTGGGCCAGTTCCATGGGCACCCTTTTCCATCCGCACATGACCGTCTATTGAGGACTTGTCTGGAGAACTCAAATGACAATCACAGTCGTGCTCGCCGGTTGCGGCAATATGGGATACGCGATGCTCGCCGGCTGGCTGAAATCGGGCCAGTTGAAGCCATCCGAAACCTTCGTGGTCGAGCCGAATGCGGATTTGCGCGCGCGCGCCGAAAAGCTGGGCGCTGCGGCAAGTCCGGATGCCAGCGGTCTGCCGGCTGGCGCAACACCGAAGCTTGTGGTGCTTGCGGTCAAGCCGCAGGTGATCCGCGAAGTGACGGCCGCCTACAAGCATCTCGGCAATGGTGAGACGACTTTCGTCAGCGTCGCCGCCGGAACGCCGATTGCAACCTTCGAGACCATTCTCGGCAGCAAGACGCCGATCATCCGCGTGATGCCGAATACGCCCGCCGCGATCGGCAAGGGCATGATGGTGGTCTATGCGAACGGCAATGTCTCTGCGCTAACCAAACGCATCGTTGACGAGCTGCTTTCGGCCAGCGGCGCGGTGGCGACCATCGATGACGAAGGCCTGATGGACGCAGTGACCGCGGTTTCCGGCTCAGGCCCGGCCTATATCTTCCACTTCATCGAATGCCTGACGGCAGCGGCTGAGCACGCCGGCCTGCCGAAAGAAACCGCAAAGCTGCTCGCTATGCAAACCGTGTTCGGCGCGGCGAGCCTCGCCGCCGAAAGCGCGGAAGAACCCGGTGTGCTGCGCCAGCAGGTGACCAGCCCCAACGGTACGACAGCGGCGGCGCTTGCGGTGCTGATGGGAGAGGACCGGCTGAAGAACCTGGTGACCGAGGCCGTGGAAGCGGCGCGGTTGAGGTCGGTGGAACTGGGGAAGTAAATTTCTCTCGCGTCAAATGCCCAGGAATGGATTGCGAATAACCAATCGTCCGTCGACGACCAGATCGTGCTTCATGTCTTCTGAGAACACGCCATCGCAACCGGCATCAAGAGCGGCGGCGACAATCATGCCGTCATAAACGCCTAATTGATAACGCTCTGCCAGCGCCAAGCCGGCTACGTGGATTTCCTCGGTCATCGGAACCACCGTGAGCAGTTCTCTGAACGTCGAAAGAAAAACCTGCGTCTCGGACCATGCCATGCCCAACTTGCGGCGGGCGACACTGGCAAATTCATTCAGAACCTGAACGCTGATCGTGCCGCCTTCTTTCAGAATCTCTTCTGCTTGATCAGCCTTGGCCCCGTGACTGGAAGCCAGATAGATAAGCACGTTGGTGTCGATGAAGGGACGAACGATGCTACCGGGCATTCGCCTCATCCCGGTCGAACTTGAAATCGGCAGGCAAGCGGCCACGATAGGCCCTTAACCTTTCCACCAATTCGTCTCGACTGGGTTTGCGTGCAACTTCAAGCTCGCCACGATCCAACACGCGAAGTTCGATTTCATCGCCCTCGTGCAGTTCGAGCGCGTCCACCACCGCGGCGGGCAGTCGGACTGCAAGGCTGTTGCCCCATTTCGAAATCTTCATCTGCGTCACCTAAGGATATACATACTAAAAATGTATATCCAATCGGTCACTCAAACAAGGGCCGCCGAACTCTCAGCTGCCCCATAAAGCATCACATCCTGCCTCCGCCGCAGCTCATACAGCCGCGTCGTGGCGTCCGGTGCGGCGTTGTCGGTGGTGAGCAGCTCGCCCTTTCTCACCGGCTTCAGCACCTTGCCGCCTTCCAGCAATCCCACCGGCACGGCATGGCTGGCGCGGGCTTCCTGCGCCGTCATCGTCCAGGAGCGGTAGCAGGTTTCGCCGATAGCATCGAAGGTCTCGCCGGCTTTCAGGTCGCGCTTGGCCACCGCGCAGACTTCGGCCACGGGCGTCGGCAGCGGCACCATGTCGGGCTTGCCGTAGAGCATGATGCGGGCCGCCGTCAGCGGCACTTCCAGCGAGGTCAGGTGGTATGGCCGGAAGAAGCTGTAATAGGGACCGGTGCCGACATGCAGATCGTCCATGCGCTCGATGATGCGCGGATGGGTGGCCTCGACGATGACGAAGACGCCCGGCGCCACGCCCTTGCCGATCGTATAGTCGACGACGCCCTTCTTGCTCAGCACGCCGCCATCCTTCTCCGGGATCAGCACCTTGGCCAGTTGGTCGCGGTCGGCCTTGGGGCCGTGCATGCCCGGTTTGTCGGGCACGAGGCCGGTGGCGTTAGCGATCGCCGCCATCTCGACCATGGTTTTCGAGCCGTCGATGAACTCGACCAGCATGCGCGGGTTCATGTTGCGGCGGATGGCTTCCTCGCGATAGTCGTCGGGCACGGCATCGTGGTTGAGCGGGTTGTTCTTGCCCTTGCCGGCCGAGACGATGGTGTAGCCGAGTGCGGAAGCAAACTCGATCAGCTCCATGCAGCTCGACGGCTCGTCGCCGGCGCCAACCGAATAGACGACGCCGAGCCGGTCGGCCTCCTTCTTGAGATAGGCGCCAATGGTGACGTCGGCCTCGACATTCATCATGACGAGATGCTTGCCGTGCTCCATCGCCTTGAGGTCGAAGTCGGCGGCGACGCCGGGCTTGCCGGTGGCGTCGATGACGACATCGACCAGCGGGTTGGTGACCAGCATTTCGTTGGAGGTGATGGCGATCTTGCCAGCCTCGATCGCCTCGGTGACTTTCGAGGCGGTGTCGGCCTCGCGCGCCATGGCCTCGTCGCCATAGGCGATCTTGATCGCTTCACGCGCCGTATGCGGGCGGCGCGTGGAAATCGCGCAAACCTCGACGCCCTTCATCAGCATCGCCTGCGTGACCAGGTCGGTGCCCATTTCGCCCGAGCCGATGACGCCGATGCGAACCGGCCGCCCCTCCTCCGCACGTCTGGCAAGATCCCGGGCGAGCCCGGTGAGGGCGACATTGGTCATGGCAATTCCGATGCTTGGTAAAACTGAACGATGTTACGGGAATTGCGCCCGTCTTGCCAACGAAACGGCCGCGCGTCCAGTCACAGTCTACCATCATCCGAAGCAAATCGGCAGGCTGAAGCCCGATGCCTGCTCAGTTGAGCTTGACCAGCACCACGCGGCGGTTCTTGGCGCGGCCGGCCTCGTCGTCATTGCTGGCGACGGGCGCCATCATGCCGGCGCCCGCGGCGGTGAGGCGCGCAGCCTCGATGCCGTATTTGGCGGCAAGCTCATTCTTGACGGAATTTGCGCGCCGCGACGACAGGTCGAGATTGTAGTCGAAGGCGCCCTGATTGTCGGTATGGCCGACCACGATGACGGAGATATTCGGCTCGTTCTTCAGCAGGGCAGCGATTTCCTTCAGGGTCGGCTCGGATTCCGGCTTGATATCAGTCTTGTCGGTGTCGAACAGGATGCCATAGAGTGAAATGCTGCCCTTCTGGCTCAGCGAATCGGCCATCTCCTTGGCCTCGACCAGAACCATCTTCTTTTCGCGCGGCTTTGGCTCCAGAATCTGGACGACGGCAATGGTGCGCCCGTTGAACTCCTTGCAGTAGAGATCATCCACCAGTTGATAGGCCTGCACGGTGACGTAGGCGTCGCCGGCTGACTGCGGCACCTTGGCGGTGAAATAACGCTGGTCGTTGATGCCGGCAGTCAGGGCGCAATTGCCGTTGGAAAAGGCCGCATCCTTCACATCGGCCTCGTGGAAGAAATACTGCATCAGGCTCATATTGTTGCCGCCACCGCCGCTCGAACGGGTGGCATCGCCGCCGCATTCTTCCTTCTTGCACTCGAACTGGACTTCGCCGCCGGCCTCTTCGATCACATCCTGATAATTGCGCAGTACTTCCAGCGGCGAGCGCTCGGCGGGCAACACATAGGCGATGCGGGTCAATGCACCCTCGACCTCGACCTTCTTTTCAGGGGCGAAAACACGGTTGTTGCTGGAATCGCGCGCGTCCGGATCCTCACTGGGCTTCAGCGGCGAAAGCGGAATTGTGAAATCGGTGTAGGAGAATTTTTCGTAGCTGACGATGAACGAGCCGTCATAACGCTTGGCCAGCGCACTGTCGACGGCACCTTCGATGTCGGCAGTAGGAATGGTGGCATCGGCGGCGGCAAGATTTACGCCGGCAAACAGAAGAATGGCGGCACAAAACAGCGTCGCGACCCTGGAACCCGAAAATTGCATAATCTTCCCCCACTGCGTTTATCACAGGTGGTGAAAAATATCTTCGAGTGGCAAGAAACGCAATTACGCTTTACTGCTGAATAGACCGATTTTATTTTTCGGCTCGAGAAAAATTTGGCCTCAACTTCGAAGAACGAAACTATGTCTTCGTCACTGCTTCGATTCCGCGCTCCGGCGGCGTCATGGCCGATGTCCTGATCGCGCCACGCCGGCGTAACGTCTTGAACGCGGCCGCGATCGGTTTTTCCAGCAGTTCATAGGCGACGAGGCCAATGCCCGTGCCAGCGATCACCGCAATGACCAGCGCAAGGGGAGCCGGCAGGGAAAGCGCCGGCGCAAATTTCGCCACCACCGAAACCGCCAGCGTGTGCCAGAGGTAGATCGAATAGGAAGCGTCGCCGATCCACGTCAGCGGGCGAAAATCGGAAATCATGCCGGCGCGCTCCAGCGAAAGCACGCCGGTTACAAGGGCGACGGCGAGCGGGCCGAAGACGAAGGGATGAAAGCCGACATAGGTGACGCCGACAAAAACGAAACCGAAGACGGCAAGCAGGATCAGCGCAAGGCCGCTGGCCGGCGATGGAATCTTTCCCTCCAGCCAGAACGTGCCGATCAGCGCGCCCAGCAGGAATTCGAGGATTGCCGGATTGGTGTAGGTGCGGAAAAGCGGATTATCGCTGTCGAGCGAAAGGCCTATGACGGTCAATAGGATGAACAAGCCCGCCAGCGCCGGAAGCCGTCTGGCCGTTGGCAGCAGCAAGGTGCAGGCGAAGACGACGTAGAAGAACATCTCGTAATTCAACGTCCAGCCCTGGACGAGAACCGGCCAGATCTCGCCATTGCTCGGCGAAATGTGCGGAATGAAGAACAGCGAACCCAGCACATGGCCGAGCGTGAGCTTCATGTTGGGGAACAGTCCGGCAAAAGCGCCCGCGACCATGACCGCCGTGGCGATCCAGTAGACCGGTGCAATGCGCTCCAGCCGCTCCCGCAGGAACTGCAACGGCGTGACGGGCCGCGACTGCGCAAGCGTCCACATGATGAAGCCGCTGACGACGAAGAACACGTCGACGCCCGCCGCTCCGATGGCGAAGTGCCCGCCCGTGCGTTCGGCGGCGTGAAAGACGACGACTGCAAGTGCTGCGAAGGCGCGCAGATACTGGATACCGTAGAGCTTCTTCATTGGGCTGGATGCACCTGCAACTCCGGCTGACTTTCCGGCGCGACGTAGCGCCGGGTGGATTGGGACGTCGCGAGCAGGCCGGCCGAATAATAGAGAAGGAACGAGCCGATCGCATAAGGGTGCATCATGTCGACTTCGAAGAAGGAGCGCACGACCAGCATGACCGACATGCCGAAGACGACATAGGAGGCGACATCGTCGCGGTCATCGAGAAGCCGAATGAGATGGCCGACCGGAACCCGGACGATCACCACGGCGAGCAGGAAAAGCCCGACCACGCCAAGCTCGACCAGCAACTCGATATAGGTGTTGTGGAAATGGAAGCCGCTGCGCGAGGCGATGTAGAATTCCTCCCACAGCCGCTCTGCTTCCGAAAAGCCCTGCACCCAATAAGCCTGGTAGCCGACGCCGAAATAGGGTGACAGCCGCCAGGCGGCTATGCCCTCGCCCCACAGATAGGTTCGGCCGGTCAGCGTCGTGTCCTTGCCGAAAGCGCCAAGCAGAAGGTCGAGACCGCCAAGGTTGATGGCGGCGAAGGCGAGGCCGATGGCAGCTATGAGGCCGACGAGGAAGAACATCTTTCGCGTGCGCGGCGCAAACAGCAGGAGGAGGCTCAACCCGATTACGACCGCGAGGGTTCCTGCCGTGGCGATGATGGAGGTTGCCGATTGCGAGGCGAGCAGCGCGTAACCGGCGAGAACCAGCGTACCAAGGGCGAGCAGACGCCAGATGCCGCGTTCGCGCAGGATGAAGATGGCGGCGAAGGCAAAGTAGATGCCCACCGAGCAGTAAAAGCCGAGCTGGTTCTTGGACGAAAAAGCGCCGACGAAACTGAAATTGCCGTCCATCGAATCGTAGTTGTAGCCGCCGAATGCCAGCGAGTAGAGAACCACCATGCAGACGCCGGCAAGCATGCCCATCGACAATGTGCGGATGTTCATCGTGCGCGCGACGATCAGCGCGCAAACGATATGCGTCATATATTGCAGGCTGGCGCGCATGGTGACGCTAGGTGCTGCCGACCAGAAGACCGACAGGCAGGCAAAAACGCCGAAGGCTATGATCCAGTAGAATTTCGCGTAGTTGCCGAGCGAGTGGCGATAGTCGATCAGGATCAGCGGAAACCAGAGCGCGTAATAGGCCAGGATCGAAACCTGACCGAAGCGGCTCGAATAGGCGAAGACGAAGACCGACAAGGTAATCGCAAAGAAGCCATACCAGAAATTATGGTCGGGGCTGACAAAGCGTGCCTTGGCGATCTTCATATCCGGTCCACCGCCGATCAGTTGGCGGGGATCGGCAATATCCCGACCTTGATGACGTCACCCGGCTGCACCGGCGTGTTCTCGTCGACCGGTATCTCGCTGGCCTTTCCGTCTGTTTCCCGCACGATGGAGTAGCTGACCGGCGGGGCCTCGTTGGTGCTCGAGCCGCGCGCGGCGCCCGGATCACGCGACAGCGCCTCGGCTATCAGGTCCTTGTACATGCCGATCTTCAGGCTCAGGCCCTCGATATCGGACTCCGTCGACTGACGGTCCTGGGCTATCTCGGTATCGCGGTCGCTCTGAAGGTCGGCGGCATTCTGCGTTGCCTTGCTGATGTCCTGCTTGGCGCGCAGCGATGCCGTTTCCATGTCGAGCACCTTGCCCTGCAGATCGGAGATGGATTGTTCGAGCGACAGCACGCGCGAATTCACCACAAGTCCGCGGTCGGCCAGGTTGCCGATGCCGTCCAGCTCCTTGCGATAGAGTTCCATCTGACGGTTCTGGGTAGCGATCTTCTTTTCAAGCGAGGCGATCTCGCTCGTGAGAAGGCCCTTGAGGTCGTCGATCGACTTGAGCTGGTCGCTTAGTCTTTTCGCACGAGCGTTCTTGAAGTTGGTTTCGTCGGCGATCAGCTTCTTGCCATCGGCGCTTTCCTCCAGTTCCTTCGGAAACGCGATCTGCTCCTGGTCCTCGGCTTCCGCGACAAGGCGCGCGCGCCGGGCGAGAAGGCCGTTTCGCTGCGACACGAGAACATCGAAATTGCCGCGCGCATTGATGAAGTCACGCTCTATGCGCTGACCCGCATCAGCACGATGCAGACCGCCGGCGAGGCTGAGCGCCTTCAGCACCGTCAGATTGGGGGCAAAGGGATATTGCCCGGGCGTTTCCACATCGCCGGAAAGGAAGACCGGGCGGAACTCGGCGAGCTCCACCGAGGCGTCGGGCTTGTCGAGCAGGCCGAACTTCTGCTGAAGCTCCTCGCCGATCGCCGTCGAGATGTCGGTGGTCGTCTTGCCCGAAGCCGGCATCTCGCCGATGAAAGGCAGCGATATGTTGCCGGAAGGTCCGACGGTGTAGTCGCCGCTGATCGACGACCAGTCGCGCACCGCGCCCTCCGCCGTGCGCCACTCGACGACGCGGATGCGCAACTTGTCCATGGTGCCGAGCTGATAGTCGGCGGATTGCGCCGCCATGGGCAGCAGCATGACGATAGCGGCCGCGCCAAAGCAGAAAAAACGCCTGCCGGCGCGCCACATGGGATGGGGTATAGACAATAGGCTGATCAAAGCATGCCTTTCTGGCTGCGTTTGTCGGGTCATCTGGTGTTTGGCGCCGAAGCGCAGGCCGATCCGAACAATCGGAACGGCCTCAGTCCGTGGTCAATAGCTGCCGCGCGACGAGAAAACGGCCGGAACCGTCTTGAAGATGATCTTGAGATCGGAAGCGAATGACCAGTTCTCGACATAGTGACGGTCGAAGGCGACACGCGCATTGTAGGAAACGTCGTTGCGGCCGCTGACCTGCCACAGGCCGGTCAGGCCCGGACGCGACTTCAGATAATAGTCAGCCGCCTGGCCGTAGAGTTCGAGTTCGTCCTTCACCACCGGACGTGGTCCGACAATGCTCATATCCCCGCGCAGGATATTGATGATCTGCGGGAGTTCGTCGAGGCTGAGCTTGCGCAGGACGGTGCCGACCCTGGTTACACGCGGGTCGTTCTGCAGTTTGCGCGTGGCTTCCCATTCTTCGCGGCCCTGGGGATTGGTGGCGAGATAGGCTGCCAGAACTTCATCGCCATTCTGCACCATGGTGCGGAACTTGAGGCAATGGAACACATTGCCATTCCGGCCGATCCGGCGATGGCCATAAAAGATACTGCCGCCGTCAGAAAATTTGACCAGGGCTGCCAGCATCAGAAAAAGCGGGCTGAGTAATACGAGTCCTCCCACAGCACCGAGAATGTCGAAGCCCCTCTTAATAGCTCCTCCGATCGGCGGCTGGGCTTCGGTGCCGGATCGGAATCGTCGAGATAGGTTTGCCAGTACGGCGGCGTAATTCATTTGGCTGCTCCACGAGAATGGTCAGGAACGATGCGAAATGCTGCAACGCAACATAACATTTGTACACTGGGGGATATGTCATGTCTGTGATCAAAATCGGACGGGAAAACCGATTTAGATCATAATTTGTGACGCTCGTTTACATAACAGTCGATTTAGGTGAGGATATTTTACCGCGAGCTTTAGTAAAAATTGATCGTTTTAGGTGCATTTTTTGAAATCTATTTGTATTACTTATAATCAAACCAAATTTTATTGAGAAACTCTTAGGCGAAAATCAACATCATTCTTGTATATCCTTAATATTCTAACCTATGTTAGCCCAATAAATCTATGTCATGATTGAAATTATTTCCCACAGATATTGCGCTGCAACATCCTTTGGATTCAAAGCGATGCACAATGAAAGAATGGAAGAGAAACCAATTCGTGATGTTGCGCGTTCACCTCAGGTTCAATATATCTCCTCTATACGCGCCTTTGCAGTGGCGCCCGGCTCCGAAAAATCACAAGATCAGGTCGCGTGCCGGATGCAGATTGTGGGCGTGTGTTTGGGAGGGAGGTATCTGCGCATGATTTCGGGCAACCGAAACTATTACACTAATGGCATGAGGATATAACAATGTCCTTATTGCTATTCTTGCGCGGTCTTGTCGGCGTATTGGTGGTGTTTGCCATCACGACTTACGTTGTGACGCAATCGCTATGGACGACTTTCATCCAGACCGTGATCTGCGCCATTCTCCTGCAAGTAGGCTATTTTGCTGCTGTTTTGTTCATGGTCTGGCGCTCGGGCGCCAAGAATTCGCAGGCCACGGCAAGCCGTTCCGACGATTCAATTCAAACCTCGGGCACAGAAGAGCAGCCTGCGGCAAAGATCAGCCAACTGCCCGGCGTTTCCGGTTCCCAGCACCCCTGATCACTGTCTCGATCACCCGCATGTCATGAAATAGCCTTTCGCAACTGCGAACAATCTGCCTGTATTGGAGCCGGCGACTTCCGGCGCGTCGCCGTCTAGCGGCGATCCACAAGCGGATTGAAAGAGGTGCACGTGACATCATCCGAGGCTAGCGTCTGCGTTATCATCGCAGCCAAGAATGCGGCAGACACGATTTCCCGGGCCATAAGCTCCGCCTTGCGCGAGAGGCAGACCGCGGAGGTCATCGTCGTCGATGACGGCTCGAGCGACCGCACGGCGGAAACCTCGATTGCTGCCGACGACGGTACAGGCCGCCTGAAGGTCCTTCGCCTCGATACGAACAAGGGGCCAGCCTTTGCCCGCAACCATGCCATCGCAAATTCCACGGCGCCGCTGATCGCAATCCTCGACGCGGACGACTTTTTCCTGAAAGGCCGTTTCGACCGGCTTCTCGACAATGACGACTGGGATTTCGTTGCCGACAACATCGTCTTCATCGATGCCCGGGGCGACATGGCCGAACCGGAGGTTCCCTATTTCGCCGCAGAACCCCGCTTCCTCGACATTGGCGGCTTCATCGAGGGCAATATCTCCAAGCGCGGCAAGGCGCGCGGCGAGATCGGCTTTCTCAAGCCGGTCATGCGCCGGGCTTTTCTCAATGCGCATGGCATCCGCTACAAGGAAGAATTGCGGCTCGGCGAGGATTACGACCTCTATGCACGCGCGCTAGTGAAGGGCGCGCGCTACAAGATCATTCACGGCTGCGGCTACGGCGCGGTGGTGCGGCCGGACTCGCTGAGCGGCCGGCACCGCACACTTGATCTCAAGCGTCTCTATGAAGCAGACCGGGCCATCCTCGCCTCACCCGATCTGCCGAGGGAAGCGAAAGGCTGGCTGCGCCTGCACGAACGCCACATTCGCGGACGCTACGAGTTGCGCAACTTCCTCGACATGAAAGCCAAGGCCGGGCTCGCAAGAGCCGGGCTCATTGCGCTGACGAACCCGGCATCCCTGCCGTCGATCGTTGGTGGCGTCGCCGCCGACAAGATCGAAGCGCGCAAGTCGCGATACAGGCCGGTGAGCGACAAACCGATGCCGCCGCGCTACCTGCTGCCCGCGCGCGTCATCTAACTGTTTGTTTCTACAAACTTCCGAACGGAAACCCGCGACGCACTTTTCCTGGAATTGCTCTAGAAATAATCGCGTCGTATCCCGGCCAGCACTTCGCGAAAACGTTCCTTGCGCTCGGCAAGGACGCTATCGGCGCTGAGCTGCGGTACGGAGCGACGCGCCTGCCGCAGGGCAAGCGTCGATGGAGCCGCCAGCACCTGCTTTGCCATGGTGCGCAAGGTCGACTGACGCGGATCGTTGCGGGTCATGACCAGGCTTTCGTCGAAGCTGCGCTTGTTGGGATCGTCAAGCTGCGGCGGCGCCTTGTTGTCGAAATCGACGCCCCAGAAACGCGCCCCCTTGGTAATCGCCTCGGCGCGCGACGAAACCGGCACGTGCAACGGCTTGTAGGCGACCTTTACCGTCGAGGCCCAGTCGTTCCATTTGAAATTGTTGATGATGCGCGAGGTGCTGACTGCGACCCATGGCACGCGGAAGGCGTCGGCAAGAATCGCGGCATGCATGGATTCGGCAACGACAAGTTCGGCCTGGGCGATCGCCCGGATCACCGACTTCGCCTCGCCGCACGGATCGACATAGTCGAGGCCGGCGGCCTTGCAGACGATGGGCCAGATGCCGCCGACCGTAGACTCCCAATGCGGCACGAAGATCGGGCCACCGGTCTTCGGCAGGTTCTGGAATTCCGGCATATCGGCGACCAGCACTGCCGGATCGATGATGCCAAGCTCAGGGTCGATGCCGAGCTTGCCGGCAGTCAGCGGACCACGCACACAGCGAACGTCCCACTCCGACTCGTCGGAAAAATCGGGCAGCGTGCCGTAACCGAAGCCGCTGCCGATAACGAGCTTCTTGACGCCGTCCGGCAGCAAGACCTTGTTGAGGACGGTGCCGACGCCGACGAGCAGCACTTCGGGGTGAACCTCGCGAAAGCCGGGAAGCAGAAAATCCCAGAGCCAGAGATTGAGGTCGTCGCCGAAATTGCCGTGTTCGGATTCCCAATAGAATGGATTCATGTTGCCCTCGCCTATCGAGAAATCTTGGATACGGCGAGTTCCACCGCGCTGCGCAGGATTTTTGGGTCGCGCCAGGCCCATTCGGCCAGCAGGCTCAGCTGCGGCACCTTGCGCTTGCGGACCAGCCGCATCTGGCCCCACAGGGCCTGCCGGCGCGCCGTCTGCTTGTAGGATTCGATCGAGGCCTTGTCTTCCGGCTTATGCGGAAAGCCGTTTTCGAGACGGTCCAGCGCAACCCATGTGTTGAACTGCTGCTTCAGGAACTGCGGCGAATCGTTGTCGAGCCCGTGGAAAATGTTGATGCCCTCGCCGCGCGTCGCACCGACGGTTTCGCTGAGAATGCAGCGCTGCGCATTGCGTACGCACTCGTAGAAGAACAGCACGTCCTCGGCGGCAAGACGCAGCTCGGCTTCGAAGCGCACTTTGCGGAACAGGTTTTCGCCGATGACCATGCAGGACAGGTGCATGAAGCTCCAGTTCTTCAGCATGACGCCGGCAAGGTCGGGCACCTCGACGATCGGCGGTTCTTCCGACAGCCGGTTGACTGTGGTGACGTCTGCCAGAGCAGACACGCCGAAGTGGTAATAGAAGGCGTCGCCGCCTTTTATCGACGCCCAGTAACAATCTGCATCAAAAAGTGACAGGCCGGCGACCGCATTCTTGAGGTGATCGGGTGTCCATTCGTCATCGGAATCGAGGAAGGCAGCATAGGTGCTATCGGCGGGTATGTGCTCGAGGCCCATGTTGCGCGCTCCACCCGGGCCCGCATTGGTTTGCTTTATGACGGTAATCCTGGCCCGCTCCTCCAGCGAAAACCCTTCCAGATCCAGCTCCACGGGCGACGGCGAAGCGTCGTCCACGACGATCACGTCGAAGTCCGGATGGGTCTGCGCGAAGACCGATTTCAGCGCGCGATGCAGTATTCCGGGCTGCCGCTGGTAATAAGGGATAATGGCTGTGCACTTCGTCATTTCTTGCGCCTTATGAAGTCTAAGGGAGAGGCTCGCAGGCTATCGATGAGCGCTCGATGAATTCTGGTCGGCTGCCCAATTCCGGGCTTGATGGAGAACAAGGCGTTCACCGAGAGCCAAACAACGCCGGTCCATGCTGCCTGCCATTAACCCGAAACTGTGACGAATGATGTCGGCTGGAGCGACCCGTCCCAAACCAGCACATTCGGGCTGAAGTTTGTCACCGTGCCAATCCGAGCGCGCATCTTTTACCGCATACCTTCTCAGGATAGTGGTCCTTCTCAGCTCAATCCAGCTTTGCAACGGCGCAGTCTGTTCACTTTTGATGCAGTGCACAATTGCCGGCGCGAACTTCGTCGGAAGAAGGCTTCGGCACCGGTCGGGGCGCCGGCAGCCGCGACTTCAACCTGGTTCGGTTTCAGCCGCGCGAGGCACCCGCTGGCGACCATGGTCGAGGTGGAGGTTAGGCCCCCTCATCCTCTTGTTTATCTCGGGGTTCGGTGAGATTTTCCTGTAAGCTCTGGTCAAGCCGCATGGCGATTCGACAAGGCGCAACGATATGGCTCTTTTCCGCTTCAAAACCCGCAACCCGAATCGTGACCGCGAGACGGATGCCGGCCGCATGCAACGGCTGAGGCAGGTTCTCGATGAGATTCACGACGAAATCGAGAATGAAAAGAATGGCTTGCGCAATCGCTACGACAAGGTGACGGCCGACGCCGCCTTTTCGCAGCAGGCTCTCGAGGACGATCGCGTCGATGCCGGCATGTCATCGAAGATCGATGAACTGACCGAAGCGATGATCCGCTACACCAAGCGGCTTGCCTCGCTTGATGGTCAGATCGGTTTTGTTACCGAACTGCGCGAGCGCATCGAGCAATTTTCCCAAGCAAACGTGGGTGAAGGCGCCTCAGCGAACCCCGTCGCGGCCGAACAGGGTTAACGCGCGCTTATAAAATGTTACCGGACGCGGGTCCGAAATTAGGCCCCACGTCACATTCTGAACTTGCCACCGACCTATGTGCAGTGCAGCATTTCGATGCTGTGACTTGAACAGGTGGGCGTGGGAGGCGCCGCCAAAACAAAGGTGGCAAGCCACGTGATTTCAAACGAAGCCGGCACGGCACGGCGCGGTCTGACATTTCTCATTCTCGGCGTCGGTACCCTCCTCGTCTCATCCATGGGCGCAATGAATGCGTCCCATGCGCAAGAGAAGAAAGCCTCGGGAAAATCCTTCGTCGAAAATTTCGACAAGCTGGACAGGAAGCAGTGGTATGTCTCCGACGGCTGGACGAACGGCGAACACCAGAACTGCATCTGGTCGAAGGATCAGGTGAAGGTCTCGGACGGCATGCTGCGGCTGGGCTTCCAGAAGCAGTCGATAAAGAATCTCGACTATGCCTGCGGCGAAATCCAGACCAAGCAGCGCTACAGCTACGGCACCTATGAGGTGCGCATGAAGGCTGCCGCCGGCTCCGGCCTCAACACCGGTTTCTTCACCTATATCGGCCCGGTCGACAAGCAGCCGCATGACGAGATCGACTTCGAAGTGCTGGGCAAGAACCCGGCAAAGGTTCAGATCAACCAGTATGTGAACGGCAAGCCTGTCGGAGACGCCAAGCTGGTGGATGTACCGGGCGGTGCCGACCAGGGTTTCAACGACTACGCCTTCGTCTGGAAGCAGGACAAGATAAGCTGGTACGTCAACGGCGAACTCGTCGGCGAGGCGACCGACCCGGCAAAGCTGCCGACCCACGCGTCCAAGATTTTTGTCAGCCTGTGGAGCAGCGACATCCTGAAATCCTGGATGGGCACATTCGCTGATCCCGGCGCGCCGGTGACGGCCGAGATCGATCGCATCGCTTACACCGCCGAAGGCGATGCGTGCCAGTTTCCCGAATCGGTTGTCTGCAAGCTGAAATAACTGGTGTCCCACATGTTGCACGTTCTCTATCTCGTGCATGATCTCTCCGATCCGGCGGTGCGCCGGCGGGTGATCATGCTGCAGGCCGGTGGCGCGGATGTCACGCTGGCGGGCTTCAAGCGCGCCGACAAGCCCGTGGCCGGCCTGGAGATGCTTTCGCCCATCGATCTCGGTCCGACGCAGGACGGCAGGTTCGCGCAACGCATCGTGGCGATCGCCAAGGCAGCACTGTCGCTCGGCGGCAAGCTGCAGGGCATCCGCAAACCGGACGTCATCATCGGCCGCAATCTGGAAATGCTGGCGCTGGCCAATCGGGCAAAAGCGCTGTTTTCCTCCGATGCGCCCATCGTCTACGAGTGCCTCGACATCCACCGTCTGCTGCTCGGGCAGAACCGTATTTCGCGGGCGCTGCGGCGCACCGAGCGCGTGCTGGGCAAGAACGCATCGCTGCTGATGACCAGTTCGCCGGCCTTCGTGCGCGACTATTTCCAACGCTTCCGCCAAATCGATGCGCCGGTGGCACTACTGCAGAACAAGGTGCTGGAGCTGAACGGCGGGAGCGACACGAGCAACCAGGCGCTGCAGGGACCAAAGCCCGGCGAGCCATGGCAGATCGGCTGGTTCGGCGCCTTGCGTTGCCGCAAGTCGCTGGAGCTTCTTGCAGCCTTCACGCGGCGCATGGAAGGCCGCTTCGAGGTCGTGCTGCGTGGACGTCCAGCCTATTCGGAGTTTACCGATTTCGACGGTTTCGTTGCCGCTGAGCCTTATCTGCGTTTCGAGGGCGCCTATCGCAACCCCGAAGATCTGCCGCGCGTCTATGGCGAGGTGCATTTCTCCTGGGCGATCGACTTTTTCGAGGAAGGGCTGAATTCCAGCTGGCTGCTGCCGAACCGGCTTTACGAAGGCTGCCGCTACGGCGCGGTTCCGATTGCCATGCGCAACACCGAAACCGGCCGTTTCCTGGCCGACCGGCATCTGGGCAAATTGCTCGACGAACCATCCGTGGATGCGCTGGCAGCGCTTTTCGAAGACCTCACACCCGAAACCTATTCCGCTGCCCGTCGGAAAATCCTGGCAGAGGATCGCGGAACATGGGTCTGCGACGTGCGTGACTGCCGGGCGCTGGTGGAGCGACTGGCCGGCCTGAGATCGACACGTGTCCCCAACATGATGCTGCAGGCGGCGTGATGGCTGAGATGACAAACGAAGCCTTGCCGGCAACACCTTGCATGGTGGTGATCCCCTGCCTGAACGAGGCAGCGCATATCGAGGCGCTGATCGACCGGCTGACGCCTTCAGTCGAGCGGCTGGGCATGAAGATCGTGGTTGCCGATGGTGGCAGCACCGATGGGACGCAGGCGATCGTGCAAAAGATCGCCGCGAGCAATCCGCGCGTAACGCTGCTCGATAATCCCAAGAAGATACAGAGTGCTGCCATCAATCTCGCCGTCGAAAGATTCGGTGACGAGTTCGCGAGCTTCATCCGCATCGACGCGCATGGCGACTACCCAGCCGACTATTGCGACCGGCTGATCGAGGACGCGGACGAGACGGGCGCGGATTCGGTGGTCGTCTCCATGGCGACGCGCGGCTTCGGCGCTTTCCAGAAAGCGACGGCGATCGCGCAGAATTCCAAGCTCGGCAATGGCGGCTCACCACACCGCCAAGGGGCCAAGGGCCACTGGACCGACCATGGTCACCACGCCTTCATGCGGGTGAAGGCGTTTCGTGCGGTTGGCGGCTATGACGAGACATTCAGCCACAATGAGGATGCCGAACTCGACTATCGGCTAGGGGCTGCAGGCTGCCGGCTCTGGATGACCGACAAGACGTTCATGGTCTACTATCCGCGTGCGTCCGTGCCGGCGCTCTTCAGGCAGTATCTGGGCTACGGCAGAGGCCGCGCCAAGAACATTCTGAAGCACCGCGCCATGCCCAAGATCCGACAGATGATTCCGCTGATGGTGTTTCCGGTCGTTGCCGGGACATCGCTGGCGTTCCTCAGCTGGGCTGCCGTCATTCCGGCAGTCCTCTGGGCAGCGGCATGCCTGGGTTACGGCGTCTGGATGGCTCTCAGCCAGCGCAACCCCTACGGGCCGCTGGCCGGCTTTTCGGCGATGGTCATGCACCTGGCATGGTCCGCGGGCTTCTGGCTCCAGCTCCTCGATTTTCGAAGGAAAGAGGCACCGGCATCATGAACAAGCAAAACGAAGCCGCCACCAAGCCGACCCGGATCGACGTCTGCGTCTGCACCTATCGCCGCCCGGAACTGGAAGAGACGCTGCTGTCGCTCGGCGCGCTGACCATACCGCCGCATACGACGGTTCGGGTCATCGTCGCCGACAACGACGCCGAGCCGAGCGCACGTGACCTCGTCTATGCCATTGCCGCCAAGCTGCCGTTCTCGGTGGTCTACGTGCATTGCCCGGCCTCCAACATCTCGATCGCGCGCAATGCCTGCCTGGAAAACAGCTCGGGCGATTTTCTCGCCTTCATCGACGACGACGAGACCGTCTCGAAGGAATGGCTTTCGGAACTCATGAACGTAGCGCTCGCAACCAGCGCGGACGCCGTGCTCGGGCCGGTCGAAGCGACATATGGGAACGGCGCTCCCGGCTGGATGGCGCGCGGTGACTTCCATTCGACGCTGCCGGTCTGGGTCAAGGGCGAGATCCGGACAGGCTATAGCTGCAATGTCCTGCTGCGCCGTGCGGCAAAGCCGGTGGCCGGCCGACGCTTCAACCTGGCGCTGGGCAAGACGGGCGGCGAGGACACCGAATATTTCACCCACCTGCATCAGGCCGGCGGCAGAATAGCCTTCGCACCAAAGGCCTGGGTCTATGAGCCTGTGCCGGCCAAGCGGGCACAGTTTTCGTGGCTGATGAAGCGCAAGTTCCGCTCCGGCCAGACGCACGGCAGGCTGATCGTCGAGCGGCAGACATCGGCGGGCTCCGCCCTGCCCCAGATCGGGCTTGCTTCGGCGAAGGCAGCCTATTGCTTCGCGGCAGCCGCGGGCCTCGCAATATTGCCTGAGCGACGCAACCGTTTCGCCCTTCGCGGCGTTATGCATATCGGCGTCGTCAGTGGACTTCTCGGCGTCCGCGAAATCAAACAATATGGTGACCATGAACCTGCGCGGAGAAGCAGCAATGCAGCCTGACGTGACATTCGTCATCGCGGCTTACAATGCTGAAACTTTCCTCGCCCGGGCCGTTCAAAGCGCGCTCGGCCAGCGGGACGTATCCGTCGAGGTGGTCGTCGTCGACGATTGCTCGGCTGACGGCACGGTCGAGCTTGCGCGGTCCTTTCCGCTCGATATGGTCAAGGTGATTGCGCTCGACAAAAATCGCGGACCTGGCGGCGCACGCAATGCCGGACTGGAAGCAGCCAGCGGGCGCTGGATCGCGGTGCTCGACGCGGACGACACGGTCCAGCCTGAGCGGCTCGCCCGGATGATCCGGCGCGCAGAAGCTGCCGGCGCGCAGATTGCCGTCGACAATCTCGACGTGATCCGTGAAGAGCCCGGCACACGCGAGACGATGTTTCCGCATGCGCATCTTGAAGGCGTCAGCGAAATCACGCTGGCCGATTTCATTGCAGCGAACATCCTTTTCGAAGGCACGTTCAACTACGGCTATATGAAGCCGATATTCGAGCGCCGCTTCATCGAAGAACACCAGCTGCGCTACGACGAGAAGCTGCGCATCGGCGAGGATTACATCTTCCTCGCTTCGGCGCTGGCCAAGGGCGGGCGTTGCGTGGTCGAGCCGGAACCCGGCTACGACTATCACATTCGCGACGGCTCCATCTCGCGCGTGCTCGAACAGCATCACGTCAAGGCGATGTTCGACGCCGATGCCGCGTTTCTGCGCGCGCATCACCTTGACGAAGCCGCCAAGTCGGCGCAGGCGCGGCGTACCCGCAGCCTGGAAAAGGCGGCGTCGTTCCTGGCACTCGTACAGCATCTGAAGGACCGTGCGCCGCTGAAGGCCATGGGCGCGGCACTGCGCGATCCGGTCGCGCTGACGCATCTCAGAATGCCGATCGCTGCGCGGCTGCGGCGGTTTACTGACCCGCTTCGGGCACGCCGCCCGGCAGGCCAGGCAGGATGACCTGAAATCTCGGAATTGGACGGGGGATAAATTGAAAAGCACTCAAAGCAGGGATGATAGAATGAAAAAAGTCAGAAAAGCAGTGATCCCGGTCGCTGGGCTTGGAACACGTTTCCTGCCGGCAACCAAGGCAATGCCGAAGGAGATGCTGACGGTGGTCGATCGTCCCGTCGTGCAGTATGCGGTCGACGAGGCGCTGGAAGCAGGTATCGAGCACATCGTGTTCGTCACCGGCCGCAACAAGCACGTCATCGAGGACTATTTCGACATCCAGCCGGAGCTTCTGGACACGCTGACGCGCTCCAAGAAGCAGGAGCAGCTTGCTTCGCTGAACAAGATCCAGTTGAACGCAGGTGCGGTGAGCTTCACCCGCCAGCAGGCCCCGCATGGTCTCGGCCATGCAGTGTGGTGCGCGCGCGATATCATCGGCGACGAGCCTTTCGCGCTGCTGCTGCCCGACATGGTGTCGTTCGGCGACAAGGGCTGTCTTGCCGGCGTGATGGAGCTCTACGAACAGACCGGCGGCAATGTCATTGCGGTTGAGCAGTGCGACCCGACCGAGACCAACAAATACGGCATCGTCGGCAAGGGCAAGGATGTCGGCACCGGCTTTGCCGTGACCGAAATGGTCGAAAAGCCGGCGCCGGCCGTCGCGCCGTCGAACTACTACATCAACGGCCGCTACATCCTGCAGCCGGAGGTGTTCGACCTTCTCGGCACGCAGGAGCGTGGCGCCGGGAACGAGATCCAGCTTACGGATTCGATGAAGCGGCTTGCCCAGACACAGGCGTTCCATGCAGCGCCCTTCAACGGGCGCATGTTCGACTGCGGCTCGAAGGAAGGGTTCATTCAGGCCAACGTTGCCTTCGCGCTGGCACGCGACGACATCCGCGATCTCGTATTCGACCCGATCGTCGAAATGATCGCGTCGCAGCAGCGCCGCAGCGCGGCAGCCTAGTCGAAATGCTGCTCGTCGCGGCCGAGCGTATCGGCCGCGACATGGCATGATCGTCAAGAAGGTAGATAGCGGCGCAAAGGCCGCCGCAAACGCATTCTCGCCTCATAACCATGCTTGATGCCGCATCAGTGGCGGAGCGCATCGGACGAGATCGAAAAGCATCCAAAACGAAAGTGACGCCTGGCGTCGACGAAATCATGCACCAGAGAAACATTCCCTTGAACAGCAGACTGGCCGTGGAGCCGGATGAGGCGGATCGCTTCATCGATCTTGAACGCCTGATGACTATCGCCATGCGGCAAATCCGCGTGGTGGCGCTTTGCGCGGCGGTAGGCCTTGCGCTTGGCGTCGTCTATCTTCTGTTCACGCCCGCCCAATACACATCGGGCACCCGCATCCTGCTTGACGACACGCTGACCAAGTTTGCCGAAGAGAAGGATTCCGGGCCGTCCCGGGTCCAGGCGGACTCGATGGTTTCGAGCGAAGTCGAAATCCTGAAATCGGCCCGCCTCGCCCGCGCGGTGGTGATGGCCGAGAACCTTCAGAACAACGACGCGTTTCTCAATCCGCCGCGCTCGCCGATCGGCTGGGTGAAGGATCAGATCAAGTCCGTAATCGGCCTGTTTTCCTCGCAGCCCGAACTCTCCGCGACCTCGATCGCAAACGGCAAGATCGGCAAGGCGACAGCACTGCTGCAGGCCGGCATGTCAGCCGAGCGTGTCGGGCGCAGCTATGTCATCGACCTGTCGTTCCAGGCCTACGACAAGAAGCTCGCCGGCGCGATCACACGCGCCTATGCCAATGCCTATCTCTCCGACCAGCTCGACGCCAATTTCGACGCCACGCAGCGGGCGACCGTCTGGCTTCAGGGGCGGCTGGCCGAATTGCGCGACAGTTCCCAGGCCGCAGCACTTGCCGTGGAAAAATTCCGCGCCGAGAACGGCCTGACCTCGGCCCGGGGCGAGCTTATCTCCGAGCGGCAACTTGCCGATCTCAACAGCCAGCTCATCCTGGCGCAAGCCGATACTGCCAATGCGCTGGCGCGCTACAACCAGTTCAAGTCGATCATCGAAAGCGGCCCGGACAACGCCGTGAAGAACGCGACGATCCCTTCCGACAAGGGCAGCAACAACACCGTCATCAATGACCTGAAGGGACGCTATCTTGACGTTACCAAGCGCGAGCGCGAGATCAGCGACCGTTTCGGCGAGGACCATCCTCAGGCCGTCGCGCTGCGGCGCGAACAGGGAGACCTTTCGCGGCAGATTTTCCAGGAACTCAACCAGCTCACGGAGAGCTACCGCACGGAATATGAGGTTGCGAAATCGCGCGAGGATTCGCTGCGCGCCAATGTCGGGCTGATGGCCGGAGAAAGCTCCGAGACCAGCCAGTCGATGGTGCAATTGCGTGAACTCGAACAGAAGGCAGCCGCACTGGCGACGCTCTACCAGACCTTCCTCGCCCGTCACGAGGAAGCCTCGCAGCAGCGCTCCTTCCCCATCGCCAAGGCGCGCGTGATCTCGGAAGCCGTCGATCCGGTGGCCGCCTCCAGCCCTAAGAAGACGATGGTACTCGGCCTGTCGCTGGTGCTCGGCCTGTTTGGCGGCGCCGGGGTCGGCGCCTTTCAGGAGTTCCGCGAGCGTTTCTTCCGCACAGGCGAAGACGTGCGCGCATCACTCAACATCAACTTCCTCGGCTATCTGCCGATCGTCGGCACACGCCTTTCCAGTGCTGCGTCCAAGAACGGGGCCAATGGCGCCGACAAGCCGCCACGCGATGGTCCCGAGCCCGTCACGCCGCGCATTCTAAGGGTAGCGATCAACGCTCCGTCGTCGTCGTTTGCAGAGACGCTTCGCAACGCCAAGATCGCCTGCGATGTCGTGTTGCAAGGCAGGCCCTGCAAGGTGATCGGTTTCGTCTCGGTGCTGCCGAGCGAAGGCAAGACGACGGTTGCCGCGAACTTCGCCGGGCTGCTCGCCGCCAATGGCGCAAGAACATTGCTGATCGACGGCGATTTGCGCAACCCGGGCCTCAGCCGTGGTCTGTCGCTGTCGCCGGACAGAGGGCTGGTCGAGGCAATCGTTGGCGAGCAGCGCTGGCAAACCACGGTCATGGTCGATCGCACGACCAAGCTCAACATCATTCCCGCCGTGGTTCGCGGACGCCTGTCGCATACCAGCGAACTGCTTTCCGGGCCGGGAATGAACGACCTCCTGACCGACGCCCGCAACGCCTATGATTACATCGTGGTGGATCTGCCGCCGCTCGGCCCGGTGGTCGACGCCAAGGCGTTCGCACCGTTTGCCGATGGATTCGTGATGGTCTCCGAGTGGGGCGTGACGCCGCGCGCATTGGTGAAGGCGACACTGCAGGGTGAACCGCAAATCGCCTCCAAGCTACTCGGCATCATCCTGAACAAGACGGACATGAAGAAGCTGGTGCGCTACGGCGCCTATGGCGGCTCGGAACAATATCTCGACCGTTATTCATCCTATTACATCGAGCAGGCCGGCCTGACGGCGAAAGCCTGAAGGCCTGGCGGTTTCTGCTTTCAGAAACCGCCAGCCACTCAGGTCAGGTCGTGAGGTAACGGCCCTTGTTCTGCCATATCCGCAGGGCGGTCAGCCGTCCAGAAAAGAAGGCGCCCGTATCGACATTGATGCGCGTGCCTTCGAGCTTCGCTTCCGTGACCGGCGTGTGGCCATGGACGACATATTTCTTCAGGAGATGCGCCTTTTCGTAGAAGGCGGTGCGAATGAAAACCAGATCGTCGTCCGACTGCCGGTCGAGATCGAGTTCGGGCCGGATACCGGCATGGACGAAGATGTACCGCTTTGCCTCGATGAGAATCGGAAGCGAGCGCAGGAATTCGACATGCCCTGCCGGAATGGCATGCCTGATCATGTCGTCGACCTGCCGGGACTGATAAATCGAGCCGAGGCGCTCGGGGTCGACCCCGTAGGAAAGAAGCGTCGGCCCTGCCCCATATGCATCCAGTCGCCAAGCGTCAGGCGCTTGTCGATGTAATCCAGCATCGCCACTTCATGGTTGCCGGCCAGGCAGATGCGCTCGAAACCAGCCGGTGGCGGGGCTATCAGGTGATCGATCACCTGCGCAGAGGCAGGCCCCCGATCGACATAGTCACCGAGCATGACGATGGTCTTGCGCCCCGGCAGATCGCGCGCATCGGCGACGATCAAATGTTCCAGCGCCAGCAGCAGGTCGAGGCAGCCGTGGACGTCACCGATCACATAGACGGCGGCTCCCGCGGTCTCGATCTTCAACCGGGCGCGCCGTTCCCGCCCCGGGTTTTTGTCCAGACCAAACAGGCCTGCCAATTTCTTCATAGGCGATATTCTCTGCTTTCCAGCGAAGCGGCCCCCATTGCAGCCCTTGTATTAAACGACGTTGCATTTTGTGAATCGGAAATCGCGCAGAAATTGCACAACATTCACATTTGAACCACCCAAACGGCTTACATGGTGTCGATGTCCTGTGCCAGCCGCAAGTCGGCAGACACCTGGCCCTGGATGCAGGGCGCCAAGGATGGGAGCGGCCTCAGTGGCTCGCTGCGATGCTGCACCCGGTTTCGCTCCGGCCTCGCTCTTCAAAGAGAACACCTGCAGCCGTGCGGTTAGCCGCCGCGTGACTGTTCAAGGAGAACGTTTTGACAGCAAGAACATCTTCGCCCGCGCCGAGCGCGACCGGCCTGTCGCCCGTCGCCAAGACGATGTCGAACCGCATCAAGATCGCGCGAACGCTGTGCATCTTCTTCATGACATTCGTTCACGTCCAGCCGGGCATCGCCGAGAACGTCTATGACCGTGACGCCGGCTTCTTCGACATCGTCTATTTCATCCTGACGCGGCTGATGGGGCTGAGTTCGGTTTCGCTGCTTAGCGTGGTTTCGGGCTATTTCATCGTCTCAAGCCTGCTCAAGGTCGGCACGCTCGATCTTTACAAATCCAAGGTGAAGACGCTGGTCGTGCCATTGGTGGCCTGGAATGTGCTGGCGCTGGTGCTGCTCGGCGCCTACGGGCTGCTTTCCGACAACTGGCGCAACTGGCCGGAGTTTACCCTACCCGCATTGGCCAACGCCTTCCTTGCCGTAACCGAATGGCCATTGGTCGTGCCGCTGTGGTTCCTGCGCGACCTTTTCGTCTGCTGCCTGTTCTCGCCGCTGCTTTATTTCGCGATCAAGCGGCTGCCGGTTGCGACCATCCTGCTGCTTGTCGTCTTCACGCTTTTCGGGGAAGACCTCTACATCCTGCAGAGGCCGCAGTTGATGCTGTTCTTTGCCATTGGCATGTGGCTTCGCCTGTCGCGGACGAATGAGCAGGAAATCGACCGGATCACCCGCCCGCTTTCGATCGGCCTTGCGGCGATGGCGGCGGTTTTCCTCTACATCCGCATTCAGGGCATATTGCTTTCGGAAATGGACGATACGCTGCGGCTGACGCTGGACACGCTGCTGCGCATAACCATGGCGGCAGGTTTCTGGTATCTGACGGAGCTTATCCGGCGGTCATCCTTTGCCGAGCCGTTCATGCGGTTCGAGCCTTATGCCTTCTTCCTATTCTGCAGCCATGCGATCCTGTTCGACTACGCCGGAATCATCTTCCGACGCTTTTTCGGCAATTACGGCTCCGACCTGTTTCCGATCACCTTCTTCACGCTGCCCGTTCTGGCGGTGGTCGGTGCAATCATCGGGTTGCAGATCATCAACCGCTCCGGGGTGCTGATCTTCCTGTTCAATGCAGGCCACAAGGTGCAGCCGCTGTGGCGGCCGGCAGCGGAGCGGGCGTCCGCTTGATCCGAGGATTGTCAGGCGCCTGATGGCGACAGTTCGTCACGCGCGTCGGACGGCCGTCCCAAGACCGCGATGAAAGACTGGCTGAGCTGCGGAAACAGGTCGCAGAGCATCTTGTTCACGCGCAGCATGAAGGCACGTTTCATCGTCACACCGCGCGTTCCGTAGTCATAGTCGGAAAAATAGATCTGCTTGATCTCGAAGCCTTCGCGAACGGACAGTTGCTGCAAGGTCTGCGGCGTGTAGTAACAGGTGTGCTCGGGATTGACCGGCGGCTCGTTGGTCAGGCCGAAGACGCATTTCAGCAATCGGCTCATGGAGAAAGCGTTCGGCGTCGTGATGACGAGGACGCCGTCCTTCTTCAGATTGCGGATCGAGCAGCGGAGAAAAAGGCCAGGATTGCTCAGGTGCTCGATCAGTTCGCCGGCAAAGACCACGTCGTAGGGTTCGGTATCGACAAAGGATTCGGCGTCGCCGACGACAACCTCGTAGCCGGCGGCGCGGGCCCGAGCGACATCCTCTTCAAGAATGTCGATGCCTTTCACGTAGCCTGCCAGGCCGACGAATTCTGAAAGGTAGAAGGTGCCGATCTCCTGCCGGGCCTCAAACTCGTGCCCGATGGTTCCAATGTCGAGCATTCTTCTGCCCTTGATAAGCGGGCCGAGAAGATCATGAATGCTCCGCAGTCGGGCATTTCCGACAAGATGTAACATCGAGACAACCCCTTGCTGAGCCCCCTTTGTTACTCAAACATCTTTGCAAAAGACGGACAAGTATTCACAACGGCCGACGGGATGTACTTGTCCTAAGTCGAAATCGGTATGCCAACCGAGCAATAAAGCCTTCCTGCCTTCGGGTGGTCCGGCAGTTGGATCGCGCGTCCATCTGCATCGCCCTGACCTTACAGGAAGATCGCTACATGCGACGTCAGCGCCAACCCATCGCCGGGGCAACATGGGTCATGATGGCCTCGATGACATGTGCGTTGTAGTCGACGCCGAGCTGGTTGGGGACGGTCAAAAGCAGTGTGTCGGCCTCGGCGATTGCCTCGTCCTTTTTCAGCTGCTCGATGAGAACGTCCGGTTCGGCGGCATAGCTGCGGCCAAACACGGCGCGTGTGTCGGCCTCGATATAGCCGAAATGATCCTCGCTCTCGTCGCCGCCGAAATAGGCGCGGTCGCGGTCGTCCATCAGCGCGAAGATGCTGCGGCTGATCGAAACCCGCGGTTCGCGCTCGTGTCCTGCCGCCTTCCACGCGGCGCGGAAGGCGCGGATCTGATCGGCCTGCTGGATATGAAGGGGCTTTCCGCTCTCATCGAATTTGAGCGTCGAGCTCTGCAGGTTCATCCCCGCTGCAGCCGCCCATTCCGCGGTGGCGTTGGTGGCAGCGCCCCACCAGATCCGGTCGCGCAAGCCCTGCGAGTGCGGCTCGACACGCAGCAATCCGGGCGGATTTGAAAACATCGGCCGCGGATTTGGCTGTGCAAAGCCCTGCCCGCGCAGCACTTCCAGGAATACCTCGGCATGGCGCCTGGCCATGTCGATGTCAGTCTGGCCCTCAGGCGGGGCGTAACCGAAGTAGCGCCATCCGTCGATCACCTGCTCGGGCGAGCCACGGCTGATACCGAGTTGCAGGCGTCCGCCGGCGATCAGATCGGCAGCGCCCGCGTCTTCCGCCATATAGAGCGGATTTTCATAGCGCATGTCGATGACCGCAGTGCCGATCTCGATACGGCTGGTCTTCGCGCCGATCGCCGCCAGAAGCGGAAATGGCGAGGCCAACTGGCGGGCAAAGTGATGCACGCGAAAATAGGCGCCGTCCGCACCCAATTCCTCCGCGGCGACCGCCAGGTCGATCGACTGCAAAAGGGCATCGGACGCTGACCGCGTCTGCGATTGGGACGAGGGCGACCAATGCCCGAACGATAGGAAGCCGATTTTCTTCATACCGCGAGGATGTAGCATGTGCGGCTTATGCTGCAATGCAAAGATGCGTCATCAGCCAACATCGCAGCGGTTTTCCAAAGCGGAAGCGGCGCGAGGTTGGTGCTCTGGCCTTACAGGACGCTGCGCAGCATTCCACCGTCGACCCTCAGGGTCGTGCCGGTGATGTAGCTCGCTCTCTCGCTCGCCAGGAATGCAACGGCGTCCGCGAATTCCTCGGGCTTGCCGTAGCGGCCCATCGGAATGCCGGCGCGCGAGGCTTCGGCCACGGCTTCCGGCGTGCTGCCGGTGCGGTCTGCGGCTGCCTTGTCGAGCTGGTCTACGCGCGACGTGTGAATGCGGCCCGGAATGACCGAGTTGACCGTGATGCCGTCGGCAGCAACCTCGGCTGCGAGCGTCTTTGCCCAACCTAGGATCGACAGGCGCAACGTGTTGGAAATTCCAAGATTGGGGATTGGCTGCACGACGCCCGACGAGACGACATTGACGATGCGGCCCCATTTGCGGCTGCGCATGCCCGGCAGCAGGCCAGCCGTGATGCGGAACGGCGCGTTGACCATCGTTTCGAATTGGGCGCGCCAGACGTCGGCAGCAACACCGGCAATCGCACCGGGCGGAGGACCGCCTCCATTGTTGACGAGAATATCGATGGCACGCGTGCTGATGACCGGAACCCATGCCTCAAGAGCGGCGGAATCGGAGAGGTCCAGCACCTCGGTATTCACTTCCGAACCGCTCTCTGCGCGGATCGTTTCCGCAGCCGCGTTCAACCGTTCTCCCGAACGGCCGACCAGCGTGACCGAAGCGCCTTCAAGCGCCAGATTGCGCGCGATGGCAAAGCCAAGTCCCTGGCTGGAACCGAGCACGAGCGCGCTGCGGCCTTTTATGTTGAGATCCATTTTTTAAAGTCCCGGTTTCAATGCGAGTGAGCGTATTCGCGTGCTGCCGACAGGAAGGCGGACAGCAGCGGATGAGGGTTGTTTTCGCGCGAGCCAAGTTCGGGATGGCCCTGCATGCCGATGAAGAAGGGATGATCGCGGTCCTCGATCGCATCGACGATGGCGCCGTCGAAACCCGTGGCGGCGACGCGCAAGCCAGCCTCTTCGAGGTCTTTCACGAGTGCCGGATCCAGCCGGTAGCGATGGTTGTAGTGAGCGGTCGTCGAGGCGGGCAGGATTTCAGCAAGGCGCGTTTGCGCCGTCACAGCGCTTGCATGCGTTCCGGTCCGGTGTTCCGGCAAGGCACGGCCGTTCGGCCCCTTCTCTCCAGCCATCGGTACGAAAGTCTTGATCGGCGCTGCCGGATCAGCTTCCGCGAGATTGGCGGTTCCGCGCCCGAACCGACGCCATGCGATCGCCGTCGCCATCGTCTGCATTCCCAGACACAGGCCGACAGTCGGAACGCCTGCAGCAAGACCGGCTGCCGCAGCTTCGATCTGCCCGGGAACATTCTTCATCGCCGCACCACCCGGAAGAACCAGGCCGGTAAGCGAGGCGGGAATTTCAAAATTGCCCGCGTCGCCCAACGCAACGGGATCGATGAACCGGATAGTTAGATTTATCGACAGGCCATCCGCAGCATCGGCCAGGCTCGCAAGCGTCGCGGGGTAGACGCTGCGTTGATCCCCTTCGGCGGCGATCAGCCCTATCTCAAGCGGGATACGATTTTCGGAGGCGCTTTCCGGGCGATCCGTGATCCGCCCGAAACCGTCCCTGCCCGCAAGTGTTTCGCCTTCAACGACAAAGCCGTCGCCGGAGGTTCCTATCGTAACGACCGTTGTTTCGATCCCTGCATTTTGGGCCGCGCGAACGATGGTGCCCGGAAGCGTCGGATTTCGAAGGTAGTTGGGGTGAATAGGCACGATGATTTCATTCGCGCGCGCCTCTGCGACGATCTCATCAACGCTTGAAGCCGCACGAGCTGGCGACAGTGTCAGGCGATCGGCCCAATAGAGCCCGCTTGGCCCAAGCCCGCCTGCTGCGAGCACATGCTGAACCGCATCGGCGTGCAGGCCGGTATCAAAACGAAATTCGGGATAGAGCACCCGGCCACCATGCCGCGCTGCGATCACCGCTGCCGCCGCGCCATACAGCGCGGGTTCGTCAATCTCATGCGTGACAAGCACCAAACTCATCGGAAACCCTGTAATTCATGATCGCATGCAATCATTCAATATATGCACTTCTGCTCACACACGAACAAGCGCTTCTTCATAAGAAATGCTGATTTCACGGCATAATTTGCCGATCGCAGATTGCACAATATAAAAACAATTATACAATGTAAAGAAATCGCCACAAGGAATCTGACCGTGCATCCATCGCTTGCTCCCCGCATGAAACTCGTCGGTGCCTCACCGACCGCTGAAATTTCCAACAAGGTTCGCGCGCTCACGGCAGCAGGCCATTCCGTCATCAATCTCGGCGAAGGCGAGCTCGATTTCGCGACGCCCGAGGCGATCTGCGAAGCGGGCGTCGCAGCGATCCGCGACGGCGACACGAAGTATACTGCCGTGGCTGGCACCGCCGAGTTGAAAGCTGCGATCCAGCGCAAGTTCGCGCGTGAAAACAGCCTCTCCTATGAACCCTCCGAGATAATCGCGGGCGCCGGCGCCAAGCAGCTCATCTTCAACGCGCTTCTGGCAACGCTCGCGTCCGGCGACGAAGTGATCGTGCCTGCTCCTTACTGGGTTTCCTATCCGGACATGATCCGGCTCGCAGGCGGCGAGCCGGTTATCGTCCAATGCTCTGCAGAGGAAGCCTGGAAAATCACCCCGGCGGCGCTGTCGGCGGCACTGACCCCGCAGACGAAATGGGTCATCCTCAACTCACCGAACAACCCGACGGGTGCGGTATACAGCTACGCTGAAATGAAGGCGCTGACCGACGTTCTGCTAGGCCACGATGGCGTTCTCATAATGGCCGACGACATCTACGAACATGTGCGTTTCGAAGGCGAATTCGCCACGCCCGCCGCAATCGAACCCGCTTTGAAAGCGCGCGTGCTGACGGTCAATGGGCTGTCGAAGGGATACTCGATGACAGGATGGCGCCTGGGCTATGCCGCAGGTCCGGCCTGGCTGATCGAGGCGATGCAGGTTCTGCAATCCCAGAGCACCTCCAATCCGAGCTCGATCAGCCAGCGCGCGGCGATCGCGGCACTGGATGGCGGGATCGGCTTCATGGCGGACTGGATCGAAACCTTGCGCGAACGGCGCGACATCGTTCTTGCGGCCCTGGGCAAGATCGACGGACTGCACGCGGACACGCCTGAAGGTGCGTTCTACGTCTTTGCCGACTGCTCCAAGCTGCTCGGCACCGCGCGTCCGGACGGGCGTGTGATAAGTTCCGATCTGGAGTTCGCCTCCTACCTTCTAGAAACCGCGCATGTTGGCGTGGTCCATGGCTCGGCTTTCGGCGCGCCGGGGCATGTTCGCATTGCCTATGCCGTCGACACGGAGACTTTGCGTACGGCCTGCGACCGTATCGTCAATGCCTGCGCAAAACTGCACGGACGCAACGCCGCCTGAAACCAGGCGCACAAAAAACCCCGGCTACAGCGATGTAGCCGGGGTTTTTTGTTGGGAGTTTTTCGCCTTAGGCTGCGAGCGTAACCTGCGTGCGCGTATCGCCGCGCAGCGTCTCCAGAACCTTGGCGATCTCTTCGATCACCGGCTTTTCCAGATTGCGCAGAGGCGCCCGCACCGAACCGCCGTCGAACCCGCGAAGGTTCATCGCAGCCTTGGTCGTCTGCGGCTGACCGTGCTTGCGCGCCAGTGCGCGGAACGAGTACCAGATGCGGTGCAGGTCGCGCGCGGTGGCCGCATCGCCCTGTTCCAAAGCACGATAGGTGTCGAGAATGAGCTCCGGCAGCGCGCAGCTGTTGGTCGAGCTGATGCCGTCGAAACCTGCCATCATCGGCCCGAGGAAAGCGAGATCCGACGCACAGAACAGGCGGATGCGACCGCCGATCCGATTGGCGATCTGGTCGATTGCGGTGGGGGTGAGATCACCCTGCTTGACGCCCGCGACATTGTCGATGTCGGCAAGCTGCTCGAGAATGGACGGCGAAAGCGTGATGCCGATGCCCGGCGCATTGTAGACAAGAATGCCGGTCTTCGACAGCGGCGCCATATCACGGAAGAACGACACGATCTGGCCGTCGGTGACTTCGGAGACGTATGGCGGTGTGACCATCGGCAGGCCGCCGAGCTCGCCTGCGAGGCGTGTCAGGTCATTCACGACGCGGATATCCGAATGCGCGCTGCACAGCATCACCGGAACACGGTCTCCCGCGACGTTCATGGCATGCCGAAACAGGTCAGCCCGCTCCTCCGTCGACATCGCCGGAAACTCGCCATAGGTGCCGCCGATCAGGATGCCGTCATAGCCGAGCCCGATGACGCGCTCGATGCTGCGTGCGAAGCCGGCCTTGTCGATATCGCCATTTGCGGTGAACGGCGTGACCGTGATGTTGAAGATGCCCTTCAGCCGGGCACGCGTCTCGCTGATGTCTTTCATGTTCTTATTCCTGTTTCCTTGACCCTAGATTTCCAGAAGCTCGCGCCCGATCGTGCCGAGTGCGCGGTATCCGGTTTCGGTAACGACGATGGTTTCGCTGACGCCAACGGTGAAGCGGCCGTAGATGCGCAGCGCCGGCGGCAGGTGGAACGTCATGCCCGGCTGCAATTCGGTCTTCACGCCTGCATTGAGGCTGAGAATTGCGCCCTCGCCCCAGTCCGGCGCAAACGAGATGCCGACGCTGTAGCCCAGTCGCTTGCGGAAATTGTCGGTGTAGCCGGCAGCGTCGATGACCTTCTGGCAGGCGATGTGCGGGACTTCGCAGGCGACGCCCGGGCGGATGGCATCCAGCGCCACCTGCAGCGCTTCCTGGCAGGTCTTCATCATGTCGATTGCTTCACGCGGCGGCTTGCCGACCCAGGCCGAGCGCATAAGGGCCGCATGATAGCGATCGTGGCAGGCTGCCATTTCGAGGAAGGCGGGATCGCCGTCCTCGATCTTGCGGCGACGCCATGTGCCGTGCGGAACGCCGGTGCGTGGCCCCGAGGAAACCAGCGGCTCCATGCCCATATATTCGGAGCCGGCGGCAATCGCCGCCTGCATCATCGAGGCGACGAGATCGTTTTCCGTCGCGCCCGCGCGCACTGTCGCCAGGCCGGCCTTCATGCCGGCATCGACATAGCCGGCGGCCTTTTCGAGCTTCTCGACTTCCAACGGAGATTTGATGGCGCGAAGCTTTTCGATAACGCCAGCACCGTCGTGGATGGTTCCGAGGCGTGCCTGCAGTGTCTCGTAGACGGCAATCGGAAGGAACCAGCCGCGCTTGTCTATCGCGACGCGCTTTGAAGCGAGCCCACGCTTCTCTATAAGCGCGACGAGGAAACCGACCGGCTCATCGCCGTCCTGATAGACCTCGGCGTCCGAAATGAAGGTGTTGGCGATGAAGTTGAAATATTCGAGCTGACGGATCACGAATACCGGATCGCCTTCGGCCGGAAGGACCAGCGCCTGGAACGTGTAGTAGCCGGGCGTCTGCTGGCCGGTCAGGTAGAAGATGTTCTCCGGCCCCGTCACCACCAGCGCATCGATGCCGGCCTCGACCAGATTCTGGCGCGCGCGGGCCTGGCGTGCTTCATACTCTTGCCTGGGAAAGGCGGATTCCTGTCCCTGCTGAACGCCGATGTTCTTCACTGTCCAAACTCCCTGATGAGACGCGTTTTCGACGCGCCGAATTCCAATCCCAGACCCGGAGACTGCGTGCCGCTGACGGATCCGTTTTCATATGCGAGACCCGGCGCCGGATCGTTCTCGATGCCGTCCGCGCCATAGAGCTCGGCAAACTGCGGCTGGGCCGCACAAGCGACGTGCAAGGCGGCCGCCGTCGCCAGACCGCCCTCGTTCATCTGCCCGATCATGAAGGGGATGCCCGCCTCGCGAAGCCGTGTCGCGGCGTTCATCGTGGGGGCGATGCCACCCATCTTCACCAGCTTGAGATGCGCCCAAAGCTTTCCGCCCGCCACGATGATCGCGTCCACGTCGGATTGGCCGGCGACACTTTCGTCGAGCATCAAAGGTATGGCGCTCTTGTCGGCGAGTTCGGAAAGTGCCGCCCAGCTGCCGGCAGCGATCGGCTGTTCCACATAGGCAAGGCCGATCGGCGCAAGTGCCGACAGGTTTTCCAAGGCCTCTTCGAACGTCCACGCGCCGTTGGCGTCGATGGCGAGCTTGATCTTCGACCCAAAACGGGCACGCAGGCTTTCGAGCCGGGCCATATCTTCGGAAAAGCCGCTGGAGCCGACGCGCACCTTCAGATCGCGAAAGCCGCGCGCGACATAGGCGTCCGCCTGTTCCAGGAAACGCTCCAACGACGAGATGAAAAGCGTCTGGTTGGTCGCATGACTTACCGGGCGGGCCGCATCGCCGCCCAGCCAATGCGCCAGCGGCAAACCTGCGTGCCGGGAAACGAGATCGTGCAACGCTCCATCCAGCAGCATCCGCACCGGAGCGCTCACACCTTCCAAGATCGTAGCAGCGGCAAGCAGTGCGTCCGGCTGCCTCGACCAATCTATGGTCTCGAAGAACGTGAGCGCTTCCTGCTCGACGGCTTCTTCCGAAAGGCCGTTGAGATAGCCGATGTTGATGCGCACTTCGCCGGTGCCGGCCACGTCGCCATCATCCAGATGCAGATACAGCGCGTCGAGACCAGACACCGGCCCCGACGATGCCGTGTGCAGCATCAGGCCGCCGCCATAATGCAACATCGCGCGATGGAGTGAGGCGCGCATGTCCTATGCCTTGAGCATCGCTTTTGCGACGTCCCTGTAAATCAGGCTCGACGTTATGAACTCGTCCACGGGCACGAATTCGTCGGGCTTGTGCGCAACCGAAAGGCTTCCCGGTCCGATAACCGTTCCCTGCGCTCCTACCGACCGGAAATGCACGAGGTCGCAACCGCCCTGGAACCCGAACGGGCCGGGCTCCGCCGTGCCGTGCGCGCGGCAGGCAGCAAGGCTCGCCTGCACGATCGAAGTGTTTTCATCGGTCTGCGTCGCCGGGCCGGTGGTCGCCTTGTAGTCGATGATCTCGGCGCGGATACCGAACTTCGTGTGGGCGCGTTCGAGAAGCAGCGCGAATTCCTTCTGGACGGCTTCTTCTTCCTCGCCTGGAACCATGCGGCGGTCGAGCAGCATGTCGCAGGCGCCGGGCAACACATTGTCGGCATGGCCGCCATTGATGCGTGTAACCGTCAGGCTGGCATTGCCGACCAGCGGATGCGACTGATGCCGCACATAGTCTTCGTGATACGCCTCGACGATGGTCAGAAACTGAGCAGCCCGGTAGATCGCGTTCTCGCCGAGATGCGGCGTGCCCGAATGGGCGGTGATGCCGTGAATGCGCACCACCGGCCGCAGGCTTCCCTTATGCGCCGAAAACGTCGCGTTGGAGGTCGGCTCGCCGACGACGGCAAAATCGATCTTCGGCTTTGAGGCGGCATAGAACTTCGCACCCTCGCTGGCGATTTCCTCGTCACCGACGAAAACGCCCAGCAGCGTGCCCGACCAGGACGAACGGTCCTGCGCCAGCATCCGCATCGCCTCGATCATCGAGATGAGCGGGCCCTTGCAGTCGCAAGCGCCGCGACCGAACAGTTTGCCATCGGCTTCGCGAACCACGAAAGGATCGGACGACCACCCCTCGCCTGCCGGAACCGTGTCCATATGTGTGTTGAAGGCAAAGACCGGGCCCGGGCCGTTTTCGAGCTTTGCCTCGATGTTGAAGCGGCCCGGCTTGTATTCGGTCGATACCGTTGCGAACCCTTCGGCCTCGAGCAGATTGCGCACATAGACTGCGGCCTCGGCCTCGTTGCCCGGAGGGTTTTCGGTGCGAATGGCAATCAGTTCGGCGAGCTCACGCTTCATCCGAGCGGCATCTGGTGCGATGGACATGTGTTGGTTCCGGGCTGTGGTCTAATGCAGGATCTGATCGAGGAAACGCTGCGCACGCTCATTGACCGTGCCGCTGAAGAAATCCTCGCTGGTGGCATTCTCGATGATCTGGCCGCTTTCCATGAAGACGATCTGGTCGGCCGCGCGCTTGGCGAAACCCATTTCGTGCGTCACCACGATGCTGGTCATGCCGTCGCTGCTGAGCTCGGCCATGACGTCGAGAACCTCGCGGATCATCTCGGGATCAAGCGCCGAGGTCGGCTCGTCGTAGAGCATGAGCTTCGGCTTCATCGCCAGCGCCCTGGCAATCGCAACACGCTGCTGCTGGCCGCCGGAAAGCTCGTCCGGGAAGAAGTCCGCCTTTTCGGGGATGTGAACCTTGCGCAGAAGGTCGGTGGCCAGATCATGGGCGTCCGACCTGCTGAGGCCCGACACTTTCATCGGCGCCAGCATGATGTTTTCCGCCGCCGACAGGTGCTGGAACAGCTCGAAATTCTGGAAGACCATGCCGATTTCACGACGCACGGCCGGTGCGTCGCGGAGATTGCCGGCAATATCCTTGCCGTCGAAAAGAATGGCGCCGCTGTCTGCCGGCTCGAGAAGGTTCAGGCAACGCAGCAATGTCGACTTGCCCGATCCGGATGGGCCGATGACGACGACCGTTTCCTTGCGGTTGACCTTCAAGCTGCAGCCTTTGAGAATTTTCAAAGCGCCGAAGCTCTTGTCGATATTGATGATGTCCAGAAGCGGCTGATGATCTTGCGAGCGCATATCTTGATCCTTCACCGGGTCTCGGCAGTTTCGGTCATGTGGGTAAGGCGCTCGATGAGCGGGGCCGGCGCAGCCTTGCGGCGCCCACGCTTCGGGTCGAGCGAACGTTCCAGAAGGAACTGTCCGGCCATGAAGATCGTCGTCAGAGCGAGATAGTAGATGCCCGCGGCCGTCAGCGCTTCGAAGTAGCGGAAGCTGGCGCTCGCGGTCTGGTTGGCAACGAGCAGCAATTCCTCAACCGCGATGACCGATACAAGCGCGCTCGTCTTGAGCATGCCGATCATCTGGTTGCCCATCGGCGGAAGCACGATGCGGGCGGCCTGCGGTATCACGATGTAACGCATGACCTTCGCCTTCGTCATGCCGAGAGCGAGACCGGCCGTGCGTTGGCCGGTCTTCACCGCCTGAAGGCCGGAGCGCAGGATTTCAGCCATGTAGGCGCCCTCGTTCAACGAGAGAGCGATCACCGCGCTGAGGAAGGCGGAAAGGCGGATGCCGAAGGTCGGCAAGACATTGTAGATGAAGATGATCTGGAACAGCACCGGCGTTCCACGGAACAGCCAGAGGTAGACAAGCGTCACCACCTGCAGACTGCGGATTTTCGTTTCCTGCAGCAGGGCCACGACCAGCCCTGCGAGCACGCCAAAGAACAGCGATGTTATGGTGATCAAAAGCGTGAGCACCGCACCATCGAAGAAGGTGCGCGAAAACAGATATTCGAAGACGAGTTCGAGTGACATTCGCGCTCCTTTTTCTTTGTCTGGTGTTGGATCAGTTGAAGATGGAAACCGTTGCGGGCAGCTTCCATTTCTCGATCAGGCTCTTGTAGGTGCCGTCCGCGACGATTTCCGCGAGCGCTGCTTTCAGCGATTCCTGCATCTGCGTGTCGCCCTTGCGGGTCGCAATGCCGATATTGGTGTTTGCTTCGAATTCCTCGCCGACCGTCTCATAGACGTCGGGCAAGGCACCCAGCAGCACAACAGCGCCCGGTGTCGAGTCGAAGGTCGCATCGGCGCGGCCCTGGCGAAGCGTCAGTGCCGAATCCTGCGCGGTCGGCATCGTCAGAACCTTGATGCCGTCCAGCCCCTTGTCGGTGCAACGCTTGTCATCAGCGCGCGCCTGGCTTTCCTGGATGCCGCCCAGCGTCACCGAGATCGTCTTGCCGCAAAGCGAGTCGTCGCGGCCGGTGACCTTCGACGGGTTGCCCTTCTGAACGATGACCTGGTTGCCGATCTTCAAATAGGGAACGAAGTCGACCTGCTCGGAGCGCTGCGGGTTGATGTACATCGCGGAATTGATGATATCGATCCGCCCTCCGCTCAGCGCCGGTATCAGGCCCTTGAACTCCATATTCGATGCCTTGGCTTCGGCGCCGAGTTTCTTGGCAAGCGCGCCGATCAGGTCAATGTCGAAGCCCGTCAATTGTCCATCCTTCTGGAATTCGAATGGGGCGAAAGTAGCAGCGACGCCATAGTTGACGGCGCCAGCCTCCACGAGACCCTCTTTCGGAAGCTCTGCAGCGATGGTCGGGGCGGTTGCGAAAAGCGGCAGGATAGCTGCGGCCAGCAAATATCTAAACATGTCAGTTCCCTTTCTCTGGATAAGTTATTGCTCTTTTTGAGAACAAACATACAATCTTGAAAAAATGGAAGTCAAGCGGAAATCGGTCAGGCGAAGCCAGCCCACAATCTGCTCGATAAACGAGCTATCACGGCATAAACTGCAAAAAACACAGGCAAAATTCGAGAAATCTCGAGGCTTATCGACCGTCACTGTTTGTTTTTTTGGCAAGGCGTACAGCTTTCACACCGCACCTTCTTGTACGATTGACGGAAATCATTGTATGAATATACGGTAGAAAATACGAAAGTGAGCACGCATGGTCAGCAGTCCGCGCCAGAATCGCTACCGTCTGGCAAATCAGATTCTGGAAATTGCGCGGGACGCCCGTTTCGAACCCGGACATCGCCTGCGCGAGCAGCAATTGGGCGACATGCTCGGCGTTTCGCGCACACCGGTGCGCGCAGCTCTCTCCCTGCTGGCGGAACGCGGCATTGTCGAAGCCAAGAAGAACCACGGATTTCTGCTGACCGCCCGCCCGGAAGAATTGCACCGGCTCGAGGTCGAGGTACCGACAACGGCCGACCAGGATCTCTATACAAGAATCGTCGAGGACCGGCTTTCAGGCCGCCTGTCAGAGACATTCACCCAGACCCAGATTCTCCAGCGCTACGACGTCGACAGAACGCTGCTGCTCAGAACCCTGACCCATCTCGTAAGCGATGGCCTTTTGGCCAGAAGCAGCGGCAGGGGCTGGACGTTCCTGCCCACGCTCGACACGCAGATGGCGCTTCGAAACAGCTATAATTTCCGCAGGACGATCGAGCCGGCGGGCATCATGCTCGAGACTTTCCGGTCGGATGCGGCAGCACTTGAGCGCTCGCGCATGCATCATCTCTATCTGGAAGCGCATCCGGACATCAGCGCGCTCGACCCACGCCAGCTGTTCGACACCGATGCCCAGTTCCATGAGATGATTGCGGAATTCAGCGGCAACGTGTTCTTCCAGCAGGCCATCCAGCAACAGAACAGACTGCGCAGGCTTCTCGAATTCGGCGGCTACACCAATCGAAGGCGCGTGCGCGACTGGTGCCGCGAGCATGTCATGATCATCGACGCAATCGCATCCGAAGACCGGGCCAGAGCCGCAACACTGATGAACGAACACCTCAACGCGGCACTGGCCTCAGCGCCGAAATATGGCGGCTAGAACGGCTCACTTCTCGCAGAATGCCGGTCGATATTGGCAGACACTCTCCTGATATCCCCAAGGACCGCCCATTTCCGGGGCGATGGCGGCACCTACTATGGTAGCCGGCAACCGTAGCTTTGCAGCATAGTCCACGATCTGGAATCGATGCCAACGGAAGTTGCGTAACGCTGCCGAACGATGCTGCGCGCCACGTGTAGCGCGCAACTTCAGTTGGCGAGTTTGCGCAACTTCAGTTGGCATCGATTCATCGACCGAAACGCAGCTCCGATTATCCAATATCGGTCTCAGCTTTGGATTCGAAGGACGTTACGAGGTCTTTTGCGCTCGATACCAAGCCCTTTAGGTGCTCGAGCCCAAGCAGCCGCGCGTCAAGCTTGACCCTTTCTGAGGCCTTTGCCACTGTTTCCAGAAGTGCGTCGAGTACCTCTAACTCGTCTTGAAGCCGCGACGAGAGGGCGAACGGTACAGAGATGATCTCGAGTCCCTCCGGAAGGGCTTCGAGCTTAAGGGCATGCAACCAAACTACTAGTTTCTTGCGGTGCTCTTGGATGTTCCGCTCGCGATCTGATCCAAACTCCTGGCTCCCACTACGGATGGAACCGTCCGATAGCTTGGCTTTAATGGCTCCCGCGCTACCCCTAATTACGTCTTCCAAGGTATCAAGAAGCCGCTGAAAATCGGCCTCGACAATTTCGGTTTGGCGTTCAATCCATTCTGACTTCATGATTTCTGTTTGAGCGAAGATATGTTCGGCCTGTTTCCGCGCCTCGGATACTTGGGCCTCCGCAACATTGCGATTTAACTCAAATTCTTTGCGTGTCAGCGCGAGTTCACGCCGCTGTTCGCGCAATTCCGCTGCCTGGACCAAAACTGCGGCTACGAGCCAGATAAAAGCAACAGGTGCGAAGGCACCTGCCAGGTAATCGCCCAACTCATTCGCTGAGAGGCAGTTGAAGGTACGTTCGAGGACGTTACCATTTTCAGTTGCGCATGGTCTCGCTCGAGCCGTTAGGAACCACAAAGCCAAGGCGTAGGCGACGGTGAGACCTGACGCGATCAGTACCCAAGGACTGCCCTTGGCGTCATTAGCTTTTTTTGGCTCCAAAGATGCTCCGTCACTCATGCTGCCCCCTAGTTCGCGCGTCGAATTCTCTATCCACTGTGCCCATAAACGTCTTCTTGGAAGGAACAAATCACTCAATCGCACCAGCTCTGACGACGACCTGTCCACTGCCGCGCAAGACCTTCCTCGACCAGCATCGCGCCGACGCTGACACCATCGATCTCAATCACCGCCAGCGTGCGACCGTGCCGGTCGACAAGCCTGCCGTCGAGCGGATCGCCTCGCTTGATCTCGAATGCGCCTGGGCCGAGCAACTCGGCCAGGCGGTCGGCGGCAGCGGCCGCACCCACGCGCTCCCGTTCGCACCGTGCTTCCGTTTCGGGCGTGTCGATGTCCGCCAGCCTGATCTTTTCGCCTTGAATCCAGACGGTATCGCCATCAACGACGCAAGTGTGCCGCTTTGAACTCGAACATAGCTCGAAGGCCGCCGCTGGCGAAGCCAACGCACCGACCAAAGCAATGCTCAATAGGGTGATTCCGACCTGGAGGCGGTTACGATCAGATAAAATCGAATCGCTTAGAGCCGCCACAAAGAACCCTCTTTGGATCTCCGCCGTACCATATTCACTATCTGCGCTGGTCGATGAGCTTTGCAATATTCCCCGATATGGACAGGTCCGGTGCGGCGTCCTCTTTCACAATCCCGTCCGCAGTAGGGCGGAATAGAGAACTGAGAACGATATGACGGTCGTCCGTGCCCTCGGTTGCCTTCTCCGCGATGAGAGCGAGGTATGTCATCACCATCGTCTCCCTTTCGCGAGCATCCATTCCCAAATGAAGCTCGCTGAGGTAGAGCCGGACCAAGACCCTTCCAGCCCAGAAGGCGACGGTCGATACCACTACGCCAATTGTTGTCAGTATCAGGAATACAGCTGCTGGCCGTTGAACGACCTCATTATTGTGCATAACTGGCTCAGCGAACTCGAAAGCCACACACGCGAGCACCGACAACGCAACCAGCAACGCCAACGTCGCCAGGACTGCATAATAGGTGACGATAGTTTGGAGCCCTTTTGCCTTTCCTTCATGCTTTGACGCTTTGTTGCTCCAGTATTCGACCGGAGCCTTCAAAGCCATTTGTTCGCGATAAGCCGCCTCGACAGCCTTAAGGTCCGAGATTGCCGTTGAAATGTCCGATACGGCCTTCGACTTTTGCACTCTTCGTCGTGAAGCCGCCCAACGGGTGAGGACCGTCTGCCGTTTCTGCGCCTGACCAAGCAACGCTGCCGTCGATGCGGCAAGTTCGTTGTAGTTTTGATGGTCGGTTTCCGCCTGCGCCCGGAAGCGCTTGCTGACCGCATCCATTGCACTCTTCGCCGCGTAAGGGGTGCGCCTATTTATGCCAAGTCGATAGGTGCCAACGGCAGTTGCGGCCAACAGATGTTCGGGATCATTGGCATTGATCGAACGTTTTAAGATTATGGCCAGCGCTACCGTTGCGGCGGTATCGCCCAAAGCCTCCCGAGTATTTCTAATAAAACTCGCATCCTCCGTCGAGCTGTGAAGAATCTGCCGGCTACCAGACGTCGGAGCGTAGAGCTGCTCGACATGAGCGACAAAGGCCTCCCGACTGACCGACCCATCCTGAACGCCAACGACATGCGCTCTAAGAGTTTTCAGCGAGCTGCGAGTGATATTTGGAACATCTGTCCCGGACCGGGACGCGTTCGGCTCTTCATAAATCCACTCCCAAAACTCTGTCTCTTCGTCCACAAAAGACAGCAACTCATCTGCTGTCTTGGCACGAAACACCCCTCCGTTGTCTCCAAGGTCCCAAGACAAGAAAGGCTCTATATTTATCTCGTCCATATCACGCCCCCCGACACTTCTAAGAGACGCTACTTTGATTCCCGACACTTTGCATCGATTGTTCAATATCTGTCAGAGCAAACGTTGAATCTTGCTCATTTCAGCAGCAAGGCCCGCACGGCCTGTGATGTATGCTCGGGCGTCCGCCGACATGCCCGAAGCGGTGCATATCCGCGGTCTTGGCTTCGCTCAAGACTCGCTCACACTCCGGTCAAAGGACTGGCCGGTCGCTTCGTTCAAGGTGGGCAGCCTTGAGAGTTCGCCACGCATATGCCGCAGCCAGGCTGACCACTCCGTTACCGGCTGCGAGGGCGCGGTCCATCCGATCGGCCATCCCATCAGCCAGTCCGAGAAGTTCGGGTTGAAGATCAGGTCGCCCGGCGAGTACCGCGTCCCAACGGTCAAATTCAAATGGAGCGGGAGCGAAGAGTGGAAGCGATACGCCCCGAACCGGCCCGCGCCGCAGGCCTTCATGATCAGGTAGATCATCGTCCACGCCCTGGCGACCTTGCCGAGCGCCAACTGACTGCCCGTCTCGTCCGGATCGTCCCTGAAGCGCAGGCCCGTCGAAGACATCTCGATCTGGACCTTGTTCGCATAGAGCGTCCGGGTCGGCGTAGGCCACAATGAAGAGGCGCCGCCGCAGGTGCGATGCGCCAGCTTCGAGCGCTGAAAACAGGCCTGCTTTGACCGCGTAGCCCATTTCCCGAAGGTCTCGGCAGACTTCGGCGGCGCCCAGATCGAGATGGCCCTCGACGTTTTCGAAAAAACACCAGACTGGCCGCACCTCCTCGACGATGCGGCGGATCGACGGCCAGAGATGCCGGGGGTCGTCGGCACCCTTTCGCCGGCCAGCGAAGGAGAAGGGTTGGCATGGATATCCGCCAGCGACGAGATGAACCTTGCCGCGCCACGGTCGGCCGTCGAAGCTGGTAACATCGTCCCAGACAGGCGCGTGATCCAGCGCCTGGTCCTCCATCCGGGCCACGAGGGTCGCCGCCGCGTAGGCTTCCCGCTCGACGAAACAGACAGTTCGATATCCGGGTTCTGCGATATGGAGGCCAAGCTCCAGTCCGCCAACGCCGGCGCAGAGCGCGATTCCTGTGAGTTGATCATTTCCGGGGGGAGATAGAGCCACACGAGACATCCCTTTCCAGTCGCTCTTGGCGCTCGGGTTCGGGCTCGTTTGGCCTCAAATGATTGACCGTGCCGCAGCGGCGGCACTTGATCTCGATTTCGTTGGTAGCGCCGCTCATCCTGAAGAGCAAGGCTCGGCATTTGCCGCATCGGATATCCTTCATTTCAGTTTAACCGCAGGTCGGCCACACTCCATTTGCCCGGCCGGGCAACGGGTGCGGCGGTTATCTTCGGTCATCGTCGGGCGGGCTTGGTTTGGCGATCGACCCGCCGCCGGCGCTCACGCGCCGGCCATCCGTGTTCAGGCGATGCGATATGATCCAGCCACGCGAATACCAATGGCGTTCGTCGAGGGCAGAATATTCGCGATCCCCATCGCCACGACGCTTGCCGCCGAACGCACGCTGTAGAACCATATCTGGTTGGTGTTTGCCCTCGCAAAGGCGACCGCCCACCGGTCGAGTGCGTTCAACGTCACCATGCTCAGGAAGGGTGATGAACCGGGATCAAACCCAAGATCAGCGTCGTTGACGACAGGAAACGGCAATCCACCGATATAGAATTGTCCCGCAGCCGTGGTGTAGGCATTCGAATTGAACCCGACATAAAGCCAATAGTGACAAACCCCGCCGATCAAGACGTAGCGCCCCACTTGCGCGGTATAGGTCGGAACGAAGTTGCCGGGCGTGGTGAAATTGCCCGTGGGAGTGAAATTGCCGCTTTCTCTTTTGGCCAGACCGCTATCCCAGGACGTGCCGAATGTCAGAAGGACACCTTCGTCCTCGACCCAGCAAAGCCACCCGCGTCTGGGCACAAGCTTAACCCAAGCGCCATCTGTATAGAGCGCGATGTTGTGGTCCCATCCAGCCCAGGCGCCGGTCGCGCCAGAGGCGGGTAAATAGACGTCCCCCTCGGATGGCGTCCCCGGAGGAGCGGTCAGGTCACGGTCCTTGACCGAAAGCTGCACGATCGTGTCCAGCTTGCGCAGGCTTTCATTGACTGGAACGTGCTTCTGCGCCTGTGCCGGCGCGATCAGCGGCAAGTTGAGCTTCGTCGTCGTGGTCATAATAGCACCCTCATTCGAACATCCAGACCCAAACCATGCCGGTAGCACCCGCGCCGCCGGCGCGGCCGGTCGCCGAGTTCGCGACCACGCCGCCGCCGCCGCCATCGCCGCGCGCAAAGCCGGCCTGTCCGGCCGAATTGCCGGCGAAGCCGTTGCCGCCGCCCGCCAGCATTGCCGCCGGCGCGCCGCGGCCGGCGGCGCCGTTCTGCATGTCCAGGCGGATTCCAGGCGCGCCGGGTGAGCCGGTCACGTTGAAGTCGCCGCTCGACGCGGAGCCGCCCGAACCGCCGGCAACGATCTGGCCGAAGTTTCCCGCCGTCTGGCCGGCCCCGCCGGTGCCGCCAGTCGCGGAGATATGGGAGCCGAAGGTGGTCGTGCCGCCGGTGCCACCAGTACCGCCGGCCGTGGAGCCGGCTGCACCGCCGGTGCCGATCGTCACCGCCACCGACGCGATCGACGACACGTCGATCCACTTCCAGCCGAATCCGCCGGCACCGCCGCCGGCGCCGCAAGCGCCGTTGGACGCTCCGCCCTGGGCACCGCCGCCGCCACCGCCTGCGCCCCAGCAATAGACAAGGATGCGGCGAATTCCCGTTGGTTTCGTCCAGGTGCCGGACGCGATGAATGTCTGCTGCGCGCGCAGGATGCCTGCCGGGATGTTTGCCGTGGTCACCACGCGGACGGAGTTGACATAGAGGCTGGTGCCGTCTCCGGAGAGCGGCGTCCCGCCCAGCGCTCCGCCGGCGGCATTCAGCGGCGTATAGCCCAGCCGGGCCGGAATGTTGGTGAAATAGCCGCTGTCGAAACCGTCGAGCTGGTCGGCATCGAGGCCGGAACCGGCGCCGTCATTGCCCTGATGCCAAACCTTGAACGCCCAGACATACATATCGTCGCTGTCGCCGGTCAGGCGGGTTCCGCCGAGTTCGACGAGCGGCACCTCAAGCGGGCCGGTCATTGCGCCACCGAACCGGGACAGCTTCGCATCCAGCGCGTCGGCAAGGCCGACGATATCGCCCATGCCATGGGTATGAATGGCGGGCGCGTAATCGCTCGCCTCTTCAAGCGGCCGATAGCGCTGTCCGTCCCAGAACTCGATGCGGCCCGTCGTCTGGTTGTAGCCAAGCCACGATGTTGTGAGCTGGGTAACGGCCATCAGGGAAACGTCCCCGGAATGCCGCGGCCGAAAGTGGCGCTGATCTGGTGGACGCGGAACGCAATCGACGTGATCGGTCCACCGAAATCGGCGGCCTGGTCGGCAACGCGGTAGAGCCATGCCGGCGCGCCGAGACCGAGAACAGTGCGGGCAACCGAGGCACCATTCAGGATTTCGATCTCGTAGCGCTCGAATTCCTCGCCCAGCGGCACCTCGGCAGCGTCCCAGCTATCGCCGCCGATCCGGGTTCGCCTGATCCATTTCAGCAGGAAGTCGCCGTTCGTCTGGCGGGTGGCGCGCAGGTGAACGGGCGAAAGGGGCCGGCGGCCGCGGCCGCGAAGCGTGATGGTCGACTGACTGACGCCCGGATCGGAGACGCCGCGATCGGCAGCACCGACGCGCCAGTTGAGCGGCATGCCGATGAGGCTGGCCGGAACCGATGCCTGTCCGACAGCCTGATCCAGCACGAGCACCCGCGCGCCCGCAGGCACCGGATCGCGCATCGCGTGTTCGGTGCCTCTTTGCCCGCGCAAAAGATCGGTCAATACCCAGGAGCGCCCGCCGATCGGCGTTGCGGTCGCGAACTGCAGCACTTCCCACTCGCCGACCTGGTTCTCGATCATGAAGGCGTTGGCGCCGTTGAGGACCGCAAGTTCCGACGCCGAGGTCAGCGTGCCGCGCTTCAGGTCGACATAGATAGAATTGACACGGTCCCATCGCACGGTGGGGCCGCTGTAGACATCACCGATGGTCTCGCCGATCGCGCCAGGAACCGGAATGAGGGTGTCCAGCTCGAACCCGGTCGCTGCCGGCGAACGCCACAGCGCCACCCCGGAGCGGAAGGGCGACATAAGGCCGGCAACATAGGGCGCGTGTGGGGCGTCCTCGTCGCGCAGCAAGGCCGTGTCGGCAATCACGGCCTCGGCCTGGAGGATGGAGACGACCGGCGCAATCGCACCGGCGCTCGGTTCCGAATCGACCGTGCCGCCGGCAAGCGGGTCAATCTCGAATGCCTCTATCCGCCGCGCCTGCGCTTCGCCTGCGCTATCGACTCGCACCGGATGGCCGGACGGCGCGAAGGCGATCACGTCGCCGGGATCGATCGCCAGGCGCGACGGCGGCAGTGTGAAGGCGTAGCGTTCGCGGCCGACCCATGCCGCATGCAATTCCAGCTCGGCGATTTCGCGGGCGCGTGTATCGGCCATGACGACAGGCGGCGAGAACTCTACGACCCGCTGCGACCCGCCCGAAGAGCGGCGCGCTTCGCTGGAACCGGCCTGATCGTCGCGCGCCTGGTCGCCATACTTGATCTTGATCGCATCGGGCAGCTCGGTTTCCTGCGCCCGCGTCCGGCGGAACCGCGGCGCATCCGGGCTGTCCGGGTTTATCACCAGCTCGTCGGCCGTGATGGTGGCGACCGGCGCGCGGCCGTGTCGGGCGAGGAATTTCATAACGCCGTCGCTTTCGACCGCATCGAACTGATAGGCCGGCCGAAGCGAGTCGAGCAGCGAGCGCGGCGAAATCACATTGCCGACTGTGATTCCGTCGACCACGCCGGGGATCGGTTCGATCAGCCGCAGGCCGAAACCCGCCTCGTCGAGAATGGTTCGGATCGTCTCGGGCGCGGGTGCGGCACCCATGCGGCCCGAAAGCCAGTGTCCAGATTGCCAGTTCTGCCAGTCGCCCCAGAAATTGCGGCTGATCGGAAAGGACGGCCAGGGCCGCGAATCCCACGCCCAGATGTTCGACCGGGCGAGATCTATCATGCGCCCGCCGTAGACGGACGAAACCGGGTTGTTTGCCGCCGTGTTGTAATAGCCGATCATCGCCTGAAGCCACGATCGTTGCATCTGATCGTCGCGGGCGCGGGTCGAGTACCAGGGCAAGCCGCCTTCCGACGAAATGCGGTCGGGAAAGATATTCGGCTGGTTCGCGCCCTTGTCGACGGCGCCGCAGCCCATCTCCGTGAAGCGGATCGGCTTGGACATCGGCGTCCAGGCGGTCGCGGCACCGCTACGCACGCCGCCGGGCCGGTTGCGATGCGCGTTGCTCCACCATCCCCGGATATCCTTGTTCCGGTAGACGAAGGGTTCGTTGTAGGCGCCGTCCGCGATCGGGGCGCGGGTCTGGGCGTCGCGCGCCGCCTTGCTGGCATAGTACCATGCGTAATGTTCACCACCTTCGACATTCGAGCGGAGATACGCCTGGTCGTAGATCGTCGCCGGCCCGGCCGGGTTGAAATCCAGATGACCGGAACCATCGCGCCAGTCCGACAACGGCAGATAGTTGTCGATGCCGATGAAGTCGATATTGGCGTTCGACCAGAGCGGATCGAGATGGAAGAACACGTCGCCCGATCCGTCGCCGGGCCGGTGGCTGTGATACTCCGACCAGTCGGCCGCGTAGGAAATCTTGGTGGCGGCGCCGACGATCGAGCGGACATCGCCGGCAAGTGCTGCAAGCGCGGTCACGAAGGGATAGGCCGATGCGCTGGAGCGCACCGTCGAGAGGCCGACCATTTCCGAGCCGATCAGGAAGGACTCGACGCCGCCGGCGAGCTGCGCGAGCTTGGCGTTGTGCAGCACGAAACGCCGATAGCTCCATTCCGCCGGCCCCGAATAGGTGACGGTCGTTCCCGATCCGCCGAAATGGCCGGGCGCTGCCGTGCCGACGAAGGCGGAGACCTGCGTGCCGGCGGTGGCCGTCTTGTCGGGCGAACCCGCAAAACTGGCAGCCGGCGAACAGGTGATGCGCCCACGCCATGGAAAGGCCGGCTGGCCGCTGGCGCCTGCATTGTTGCTGTAAGGGTCCGGAAGGCTGTTGCCGGGCGGCACGTCCATCATCATGAAGGGCAGAAACATCACGTCCAGCCCGCGCGCCTTCAGCATGCGGATGCATCGGATCACGCTGGCGTCGTCGGGCGTGCCGCCATAGGCAGGCTTGCCGTCGACATAGGAGACGATGGTCGCGGTGTCGCGCGTCAATGCGCTGACGCGCCATTGATGCGGCCGCGTCCTTTTGCGCGACTCTATCTTCGGGCGGATGCTGCAGGTGCCGGCGCGCAGATCGTCGCCGAACCAGGAGACGACAAGCATAACCTGCCGGATCGACGGGCAGACCATCTGAAGGCGGTCGATCGACGCGACTATATCCGTCGAAGCGGCCAGCGTGTGGCGGTTCTCGCTCGGCCCGTCGACCTGGTGAACGTATTCGGTGTCGAGGCCGTGCTCGTTGCCGGGGATCACCGCCACGCCCCGGACCATCGGCTCCAGATCGCCAACCGGCCGGAACACCTCGGCCGTGATCTGCGGCAGGCGGTTGCCGTAGTTCGTCAGGTCCATGCGCTCGAAAACGATGTAGCAAAGGCCGCGATAGGCAGGTGCCGCCCCTTCCTTGGCCTCGATGAGCGGGTCCGGCGCCTGCGTCTCGGTTCCAGTATGGACGCGGAACTCGATTTCCTCCTGGTCGACCTCCTTGCCATCGGCCCAGATACGGCCGACGCCGGCGACCGGCCCCTGGCAAAGCCCCACGGCGAAATTGCCGTAGTAGCTGTATGTCGTGGTCTCGACCTTCGCCCCGCCGCCGAATCCCTTGCCGCCGCTCTTTTCCTTGGTGACGACTTCCTCGAAGCGTGTCGCCCAGATCACCTGGCCGGCGGTGCGCGCCCTGCCATAGATGCGATTGATGACGCTGCCTTCGGTCGATGTCTGGATGTCGGTCGTCGTCAGGCGCGGCCCCTGGCGCCGCTGCGTCGGCGTCAGCGCCGAAACGATGGCCTGATCCGCGAACGAGCCGACGAGACCGCCTATCGCCTGACCGACGAGGAAGGCCGTCGAGCCGACCGGGCCGGCCAGAAACCCGCCGGCAAGACCGAGGACAACAGTCGCCATCTATTCCGCCTCCCCGATCGGCGGGAACACGAAGACGCCGGCAATCCGCCGCTTCCATGCTGGGTCCAGCGATCCCTCGGCAACGAAGCCCGCGGCCTGATAGGCATGGATCATGCGGTCCGGTTCGGTGACGATCCCGCAATGCTTGGCCGGCAAGTGCGCGCGCCAACGGAATATGAGCAGGTCGCCCGGTTGCCAGCGGCCGTTCCGGCGCTTTTTCATATGCCTTGAAGCGGCGTTCAACAGCGTTTCTTCGCCTGTCGTTTCGGCCCAATCGGAAGAATATGGCGGCGGCAGTTCGGGATCGGCGCCATAGACCTTGCGCCACACGCCGCGCACCAGGCCGAGGCAATCGCAACCGATGTCGCGCGCCGATCCCTGATGCCGGTATGGCGTGCCGATCCAGCGCCGCGCCTCGGCAATGATCGGGCTGGCGTCAGTTGAAGAACGAGCCGCCATCATTCACCTCGTCGCGTTTGGCTACGCCGAGCGCGAAATCGTCGCCCGGAATGTGCGGAAATCCTCTGAAATTGGCGGTGTTCGAAAAGCGGGCGCGGCACATCTCCCAGCTCTTGTCGCAGCCCGCCACGACCTTGAATCCGTCGCCGGGTGCGACCGGCAGTGCTGCCCGGCGCCAAAGGGACAGACAGCCGGCGGAATGCCCCCTGATCTCGATCGACGCGCCGGCGTTCGCGCCGCTCGTCCAGGTCAACAGACCGTTGGCGAAAAGCCTGACAGCAAAGCCGTTCAATCCCGACACCGACAGCAGCCGGTCGTCGGTCGACGAAATCACCTGACCGGTGCCCGAGAATGCGGCCTGGGTGAGATTGACCTTGCAGCGCCCGTCGCCAAGCACCGCGTCGCAAAGGCGCTGATAGGTGCGCCCGGTCTCCTGGTTGAGCCGGTGTGCCAGGCCACGGATTTCAGCCTCATAGGCGAGATCACCGCGCGTTACCTCGCCGATCGAGCCGCGCCGTTCGATAAGGCGGTTCGCGACATTGCTCCAATCCACGATCCACGCCTCGACATTGGCATCGTCCCAGAGGCCAAGGGAGATATCGCCATCGGTAATGCGGTCCGACGAGACCGCGCCGGCGACTTCCATCGTGTCTACGGCAAGGCCCAAAGTGGCCTCGGTTTCGGACGCGCTGAAGCCGGTTTCCGGCTCGTAGTCGACGCCACCGAATGTCAATATCCGGTCGTGATCGGTGAAGCCCATCACCATGCCGTCGCGCCGCTCCAGGCGCCAGCAGCGGCAAAGCGTGGTAACGCCGGAAGCGACGAGGTTTGCAAGGCCCAGAGGAACCGTCTTCATGCTTTCCCCCTCGCGCCGGCGGCGCTCGACGCCTCTTGTTTCAAACCCTGATCTCCTTCAGCAGGATCGAGGGAATGTCGCCGATCGTCGCCGTGCGATGGCTGATCTGGTCGAGCCGGCAATCGAAGCGGACGGGCACATGGAACTCGCCGCCCCAGGTGAGCGAAGCACCTGCGGCTGGCGCAGCAGTGAAGGTGACGATGCCGGTCGCCGCATCGAGCGACCAGCCCGACGAGAGTTGCGCGCCGTTCAAGCCGATCCTGACCGTGCCGGCGACCGGCTTACGAATCGGCCGGAAGAATTCATGCGCGCCGCGCGCATAGCGCTTGATCAACTGAAATTGTCGGTTGCTGCCGTTGCCGGTGCCGAGGTCCTGATCGGTATGGGTCGGCACCTGATGCGGCGCGCGCGAGCGATAATCCGACCAGTCCTTGAGGCGGAAACCCTTCAGCCGGCCCATGGCGACATAATAGAGTTCCAGCACTTCATAGAGTTCGTTCTGCGTCCGGACGCCGTAGCGGGCGTCATAGGTGCGGCGCGGCTGCGAGATGCGGGTGTTGCGCTCCTCGTGGCCGGATGACAGCTCGACGATTTCAGCCGGCCAGTCCGGACCGCCGGCGGTGCCGGACGAGACGTGAACGGGGAAGAGCTGATCCTCAAGGAAAGGTGCGGCCATCGCTTAGCTGAACCTTTCGCTGCGCGAGGCAAGCCGGCCGGCGGCGCGTGCCAGCGACGAGCGGCTTTCGCCAAAGGCCTTCGGGTTCGGCGTCTCGACATGGAAATTGTTGATGACCGTCTGCCCGCCGCCGCCATACTTGCGCGAAAGATCGTCCGGCCAGCCGATCTCCTCGCCGTCCATCGCGATCACCGGGCGCTCGCCCGGTTTCAGCCATCCACCGCCATGCATGCGCGGCGCGTCCATGAAAACGCTTGGCGGGACCATGCGCGAAGTCGACGGCATCGGGCCGACCCTGCCGCCGCCGTGATAGAGCCCGACGCCGACAGCGGAAGGCGCCGGCGGGAAATAGTTGAGGCCGGTGCCGCCGATGCCGAGAAGATTGCCGATCAGGCCGAAAGCGCCGCCGGCGCCCGATGCCTTGCCGCTGCCGAGCAGCAACTGGTCGAGCGCGCCCAGGGAGAGATCAAGGAAGCGCTGCGAGACGGACTGGATGACGGTGCCGAGTGCGGCCCCGGCATCCTTCGTTTGCCACAGCGTCATGCCGAACTGGCGCATGGAACCGCGCAGCACGCCGAACTCATCGGCAAGCCCGCCGGCGGCTCCCGCTCGGCCGGCTGTCGCGCCTGCCATCGGCAGCGATCCGACATAGCCGCCGGCGGCATAGCCTTTCACGCCGCGCCGGATCGCATCGAGATTGCCGACGCCGATGCGCGCCGTCGCTTCGGCGTCGAAGACATATTCGCGGCCATGGACGAAGCCGGCGATCTGGTCAGGTGGCATGTCGCCCGTCCAGCCGCCGGCGGCGAACTGCCGCCCTTCAAGGATCGGCGTCAACGCGGCACGGTTCGGATTGCCGAGGTTAGGGCCGGCGCCACCTGCGGCGATCGACTTCAACAGCCGGTCATATTCGCCAAGCGCGGGAATGGCCGTTGTCGCGGCGCGTTCCGTCCGCTCGATCTGGTCGGCGCTGCCGCCGATCGCTTCGCCGGCCGTAGCGGCGCTGTCCTTCAACTCGCCGTATTTTTCGGCCTTGCCGCCCAGAGCGGTCGCGGCCGCTTCCGCATCACCCTTCAGGCCCTGGAGCAGATCGCGGGCGCGCTCCAGCTCCGATTGCAGCTTTGCGGCGACTTCGGTCTGTTCGAGCAACTGCTCGGCAAAGGCTCGCGACGGTGAATCGGCCGGCAGCGCCTCGGCCAGAGTGGCGATGCGATTGCGAAAGGCGATGACATCTGCCTCGCCCTCGCGCAGTTCCTGGCGGAACTTGCGGACTTCTTCGGCGAGCGGGCCAAGGTCGCGGGTGTTGTTGTGCAGGGAGTCGACGGCGGGGTGAAGTGCGCCGGTCCGATAGTCGTTGGTCGCCGCATCCAGATCGCGCTCCAGGCGGCCGACATTCTGCTGCGCCTGGAAACGCAGCACCGAAGCCGAATTGAGGCCGTAGGACGATGCGCCGCCCGCCGCCTCCGCCCATGCGCCCTTGATCCGCTTGACCAACTGCTCATGGCTTTTCAGGTCGCGCTCGATCATCGGCGCGTTGGAGGTGATTTCGAAGAAAAGGTCGCCGGCCGCACCCGCCGCCGCCTTCAGGCCTTCCCCGATCGCCGTTATGGCAATGCCGGCCGCAAGACCGCCGGCAATGCCGACCAGCACGCCCGACAGACCGGAGAATTTCCCCGTCGCGACGCCGGCGGCTTCTCCGAGATTGCCGAGTTCCGGGGTGGCCTTCGCACCGGCGTCGGCGACGGCTGAAACATTATCCGCCGCCCGTTGTCCTTCGTCCGCCGTTTCCTTCAGGCCAAGCCGGGCACGGTCGAATTCGGCGGTGTTCCACTCGATCGGCTTGCCAACCTTCTCGACCTTCTTGGCGGTCTCATCCGCCGCCTTGCCCAGCTCCTCGATCTCGCGCTTGGTCTCTCCCGCCGCCTGCTTCGCGCCAGTTGCATTCCCATCGATGACGAGTGAGAGGCGCAGCGTCATGTGGCCGTACTCCTGTTGAGTGCGTTACGGGCCGCTTGCTCCATGATCTGGATGCCGGTCATCAGGTCGGCGTCGAGCGCTATCCCGCGCGCATCGAGTGCGACGCGAATGCCCGCATAGTCGAGGCCGATCCAGAGTGTCGTCATGCGCCTTTCCACCATCGTCGTCGCCGTCCGCCACTGGCTGGCAGCGAACAGGAAGGCGTCGACCGCCTTGCGATTGTCGGGCCAGACACCGGCGAAACCGGCACCAAGCGGCTGCCACAACGCGGCCTTGAGCGCTACGATCTCGGCTTCCGGCAGTTGCCAGCGCCGCGCATCCGCGACCGCCTCTTCCTCCTCGCCGGGCACCTCGGCACCCGCGAGGAGATCGCCTGCCGCCCAGCTCCGGGCGGTGGCTGTCAGTTTCCCGAGAGCGCCTCACGAAACGTCGCGTGATAGGCGTTCACCATCGCTAAGCGGACATGGGAGAGGTCGATAAGCTGGTCGCGGATGGCGTCGCTGTAGGCTAACGATTTTCCGTCGAGCGTCTGGATGTCCTCAACGTCCTCCAACGTATCGACGAGGAAATCGCGGGTCTGCTCCGGATTGTTCAGATCGTATGCGTTGTACTCACTCGCCGGCAAAGCGCGGAATTTGACGCGGAAATCCTCGTTGGCGCCGCCGCCGAGCGGCCGCACCGTCACTTTCGCCCAGAATGTCGGATTTGGATCGAGTCTGTACATGTTGCCTTCCTTTCCTTCGAAGCTTTCAGGTGAGCGTGAGCGTCCACTGGTCGTTGCCGGCTGTCGGCAGCGGCACCATGCGCAGCGGCCATTCCTTGACGTTCTGGCTGTTCTCGAAACCCTGCAGGCGCTGCACCTGGGCGCCGCCGATCATCAGCGTGGCGATGCGGCCGGCGGTTTTGCCATGCACCAGGCGAACCGGCACCGCGTTCTGGTCGAGCGCCTCCGAGAACGGGTCCCATGTCGTAAGGGGCACGGCCTCGACCTGGGCCGTCGCGAGGTCTCCTCGATCGACGATCAGGACGCTTTCAGAGCCGACCAGGAACCGGGTCTGGACGTCATTGGCGAGATCCAATGCAAAGGAGCGCATGACGAGCGAAACGCCGTCGACGGTAAAGGTCGGCGTGTTGGCGCTTGTGACCAGATCGGGCTTGAGGAAGGCCGAAAGCGTCGGCGTCGGCCGCGTCTGCTCGGTCGGAAGTGAGAACAGGCCGAGGATGGTGAATTCCAGATAGGCGATGCCTTGCGCCGTGAAGCGCAGCGCGCAGGTGCCGCGCGAACCCTTCATGACGTAGCGGGTGGAGCCGACCCAGAAATGTATGGTGCCGCTTTCGTGGCTGTCGGTGACCGGATTGAAGGCGACCGACGTTCCCGGCGTGAGCGTCTGCGCCACGCCGCAAAGGCGAAGCAGCGGCGCCCAGGCTGGCGCGGTGCCGGGCGACCCGGACGGAACCAGTTCGACGCGGAAAGTCATGCGGCTGTGCAGCCCGGCCGGGAGCGTCGCCTGCGCAGCGAGCCAGGGCAATTCGAGTTCCCGGCTTACATCCTGGCCTTCCATCGGCTGGAAAACGATGTTGGTGGCGAGGATGCCATTCGCCAAGCCGGTAGGTGCGGAGTCGGTGCCGTAAATCGTCTCGATCTTGGCGAGAAGGATTTTCGATTTCCATTTGATCGCCATTTCAAGCCTCCTTCGAAGCGGCTTCTTCGGCCGCGCTTTCGGACACGAGCGTCCCGTCCGGCATCATGACGAAGCTGCCGCCCTGCTGCGGCAGCGCCGGCGGCACCGACGCGGGAGCCGGTTCCGGTTTCTGCGGCGCGGCTTGTTCTGGCTGGGGCTTTTTCACGGGAACGTCCTCACCTGTTGCTGAAGGGCGAAATCGAGCTGGTAGATGACGGCGCCGGCCTCGACCGAGAGGAGCTGGCCGCGGCGAAGATGAAAGACGCCGATCGCCTCGTCCGGACCCCAGCCGCAAACCGCGTCGATGATCGCCCAGACCGTCGCGTCGATCGTCGGCATGGCCTTGCCGCCGGTTATGTCGCCGGAGGCGCGGACGAAGAGGACCACGCCGAAAACCTCGTCGACCATCTGGGTAAAGGCACCGGTCGAGGCGTCGCCTTCGGACCTGGCATGGAGGCCGAGCGGCAGGACGAAGGCGAAGGGCGAGGCCTGCGGCAGCGCCTTGCGGCGGATCAGTTCGGACATCTCGGCGGCGGCTTCCACGCGGCCCTTGAGCGGGTCGACGGCCGTGCCGAGATGCGCGACGAGATCAGCGACCAGCATTGGCCCCTCCATCGTCCTCGGCTCCAAGCCAGTCGGCACTAAGCGCCCGGATTTCGGCCTCATCGTCCTGGTCGAGGCCAAGGAAGGCGCGCTGTGGAATGGTCACTTCCTGTTTCGTGATCCAGCCGCCATTGCCCAGGCCGCGAAAACGCAGGCCCTTGGAGGTCTTGGCCCTGATCGCGCCGCCCATCTGGTGGATAGCGGCATGGATTTCGTTCGTGCCGACCGCGACGGAACTTTCGGTCGCCTCATGGGTGATAGACTGGACCAGGCGCGCCGTGTCGGTGAGCGTCCGGCCGCCGACAGTCAGGGCGCGCAGCGATGCGGGCCACGGATTGCCTTCCGGGTCGGTCTCGTCCTCGAAACGCTTCTGTGTCGACACGACCAGCGACGCGCCGATCGCGTCGAACAGGCCGCGCTTGTCATCTGTCCGCTCGATCGTGCGCGACAGGAAAGCGAGCGTCTCCTCCCGGCCGGTCAGCTCCATGCGGGCGCCGGCCATCAGATATAGCCCTTCATCGTTTCAGCGGTCATAGGGCGTTCCGGCTGGTTCGTGCGAACCTCCGAAGCGCCGGAAGCGGCAGGCTCGGCGCCGTCCAGGTCGAGCCGGATCAGCCCGATCGATATGTCGCGCAGCGCCTTCAACGCCTCCTCATAGTCCTTGCGGATTTTCTCGGCCGCGACATGCGCATGGGCGTAGTAGATCGCAATCCGCAGCGACAGGTCCGTGACCAGGCGCGGCACCGAGGCGAGCGGCAGGGCGTAACGCACCTTCAGGTAGCCGTCGATCAGCGCGTCGGCGTCTGCGATGGCGCGATCGACAAGCACCTGGTCGATCGTTCCGGTGGGCGCATCGCCACGGTCGGAAATATCGACCAGCATGCGTTCCGAATAGCGGTCGATCAGCTCCTGAAGGGTGCAATAAGCCATAGGGTCAAACCAGCTCGACCGTAAGCAGCGGCTCGGCCAGAAGCCGTTCCAGCTCGTTCGGCGTGAAGTGTTCGACCGCGTGATCGGTCGCGGCTTTCGGATGCGCGAGGCCACAGCGGCGGAAACCATCGCGTTTCGCGCTGATGCGAACGGTCGGGCCGGCTTTGATGCTGCCCATCGACCCCGCCAGTTCCGCCCAACGTTGCACAGCCTCGATGACCAGCGGATACCGCCGGCGCGCTTCGTCTTCCCCCAGCTCTTCAAGCTCCAGCCACGCGGCATGTCCCGGCGGCACGACGGAGGCGCCCAATTCTGGCGCGCCTCCGTCGCCCTTCTCGCTCTGCGGGGTATTGGGGAACAAGGCAGCGACATCGCCGCCGATGTTTTCGATCGCTCTTTCCAGCATTTCACGATCAGCGGAATTGGTCCCGGCCGGAGCGTCGCCGAACGGGTCGGCCGAGGCGGACGGCGAACCCGTCCCAGGTGCGCCGGACGCATCCGGGCGATCCTCTGGCCGTTCATTGGACAGCCGCGCTGCCGCAGCCGCGATCCATTCGGCCTTGACACCGTTCTGGCCCGCAACCGCATTGTGAGCAAGTTGCTCGAAAGTCGTGATGCCGGCGGCTGCGAGCTTGTCGGCCGCGGCCTTGCCGATGCCCTTGATGGTGGTCAGATCGTCCATGTTGCCATCCTCACGTTGCCGGTTCGGAAACTGCCCGCCGCCCCGCGGCAACAATCGGGGCGGCGGGCGATCGGCGCGCCGGGAGGATGTGGCGCGGCCGAACTGGAACCGCCGGCGTCAAGCCGGCGGCAAGCCGTTAGGCGAGCCAGGGCGTGACGAGCAGCTCGGCGGTTGCGCGGTAGGTGTTGGTCGCGCCGGCCGCATCGCGCTCGGCCTTGAGCACGTCGAAGGCAGCGCCTTCGTTCGACGGCGAAACGACAAGGAGGTCCGGCCTGAGGCCGAGGGGCCGGCCATAATCGCCCTTCATTTCCATGATGGCCGTGCGGGCAGCGATATAGCGCTGCTTTGTCAACGGCTGGGTCGAACCGAACGCCATCTGCCAGAAGCCGTAACCGACATTGCGCCGGCAATCGACGCCGTAGACGAATTCCTTGTTCATGAAGACGTTGTCGTCGCGCGGATCGTCCTTAGCGACGAATGTCGGCTTCTCGCGCTCTTGGAAGATGATCGGCTTGAGCGCCCGGCGTGTCGACAGAAGGAACCAGGGCGCGGCCGAGCCCTCGTCGGTGTTCGTCACCGAATAGGGCGTGCCGTCTGCGTCAAGAACGGCATGATCGCCGTCAAAGTAGTTCTGGCCGTCATAGCATGGCCGCGACCATCCCTCCTTGGCGGCTTCCCAGACCAGAAGATCGGGATGCGCCGCAGTGCTCTCGCCCATCTCCACGAACATGGGTTCGTAGACGCCGAGATTGTCGTCGCGGATGTCGTCGCGGTCGACGCCCACGGTCATCTCGAAAGGCTTGTTCTTGATCGCGTAGTCATGTTCCGCCAGCCCATGCACCGCGCGTGGGCCGATCCACTCGCGCAGGTTCGGCAGCTTGCCGAGCCAGCCATATTTGTTTTCCTTCGTGCTCGACGGAACGGTGGTGGCGATGCGGCTGTAGTCGGTCTCGGCCTGGCCGAGGCCGCGCCGGAAGGCGGTGGAGAAGCCGACGCGGATAGCGTCGAGATTGGCGGAGTTGATGATCATGAGCGGAGTCCTGGTTGAGTGACGGGCTGCTGGGCGGCCGGCCGATCAGGTCGGCAGAGTGATACCGGCGAGGTAAGACTGGACTGCGGCCTCGTCGAAGCGCACCCAGACGCCCAGATCGTCCAGGTGATCGACATAGCCGGCGATCGAGCGGGTGTTGGTGCCGGAAGTCTTGGCCACCGTCTGGTCGTCGACCGCGTAGACTGGCTTGCCGATGTCGGCGATTCCGATCTGGTCGGCGCCTGCGGAGTTGGCGAAGCGGAACGTGCCGGCCCGGTACTTCAGATTGGCAGCCCCGGCCGAACCGGCGTTGATGACGCGCTCCTCGGCGCGGCCGACGCCAACGAGATTGAGCGCAGCGGTACCCTTGGTCAGGTAGCCGGCCGCGTTGCGCATGACCATCGCGCCGGCATAGATCGTCGTTGCGGCGGCGACGCCGCCGGAGCGGATGTCGCCGATGGCCTGCGGGGTGTTCCTGTCTTCGGTCAGAGCCGGCATGGTCGGAGTCCTTGTGCTTGTTGCGCGGAAGTGTCGTCAGTCCGTCAGAGCGCGGCCGCGCGCTCCGCCTTGAGGGTTTCGGCGTAGTCCTTGGGATCGATGCCAAGCATCTTCGCGACTTCGAGCTGTTCGGCCTGGAGGGAGACCTCGCCCTCCCTGGCCGGCGGCGTCGCAGGGACGACCGAGCCACCGGCGCCGAGCACCGGCATGGCACTGATCAGCGCCTCGGTATTGGCGGGGTCGGCCATGTGCATCGTCACGTAGCGGTCGCGCACCGGCTTGAGGCCGACGCGGCCAAGCTTGATCGCATCGTCGACAAAGGTCGCGGCCGCCTTGCGCTTGGTTTCTTCGGTAAGCGTGTTGAGCGTCGTGGTGACCGTTGCAAGCTCGGCCTGGAGAGCGATCACCGCATCTTCGGAACCGGACGACCGCTTCAGGGCTTCGACGCCGATCAGGACCGCGGACGCTTCGGCATCGACCGCAAGCCCCACCGCCTTTGCGATGGGTGAGAGTGCGGCCTGCAGCGCGGTCGACACCTCGGCCTGGGCCGCATGCATGGAGGTCACGCGCTCGACGAGTTGATCTGCGGTCGTGCCGGCCGGCAGGCCGAGCGCGTTCAAGAGCTGTTGAAGCAGGTCCATTGTGTTCTCCTGGTGAAGCGCGGTCAGGCCGCGAAGATTGGGGCGGTTGACGAGCGAGGCGCGCAGGATGGCGGTGATCTCGCCCGACTTCTGATGCTGAATGACCGGAGACAGCCCGCGATAGGCGCGTCCGGCCACGAGACGTCGGCCGTGCGCGGTCCACTCGACGCGGCCCCATATGCCGTCCTGGCGATGCTGAAGCTCGACGATCCAACCACGCGCCGGCGCCGGTTCGCCGCGCGGGGCGGCAAGGTCGGTCGCGTGGTTCTCATCGATCGGCAGCCGGTCCCCGCCGTCGAGGCGGCTGTTGCGGATCAGCGATTGCGGATCGGCCACGCGGTAAGGCCCGCGGTTGTCCCCGGTGCGAATTTCACCTGCCGGTAGCAGATGAACCCATTCCGGCACGGCCGATCCTTCGGCCGGCAGGTCCAGTGCGGCGCAAAGCGCTACGGCGTCGACCGAAGCGGCGTTGAGGGAAACGAAGCGAGTGCGGTTGCCAAACATGGCCCGCACATTCGCCGGTCGGCTGTCGGCAAAACAGCCACAAGGTGTTGCGGGGGGATGCCGGCAGTTAGTGAGAATGTGCGGTCCAATGGCGATTGGAGCCCGACCGGTGACGCAGCGGAGAGAAAGCTGTCACGATAGGCATTAACGGTCAATCGCAATCCCTTGCCTGCACAGACGACTCAGGAGCACATTCAGTTTCAGGGATAGGGGGAGGCTCAAATGAACGACGATCCAGATTCGAAACCGGCACCAATCATCGGCCAGGTTACCGATTTGCTTGGTGCCGGAGCGGTAGCAAGCCGTTTCCTGACCATGGTGGAACGGGGCATAGGGCCATTGCTCGGGCCTCTGGCCGATCGCTGGAAGAACAAGCACATCCGCGCCGATGCAGACCGATTTTTCTCCGATATGAATTCGAAAGGACTTGCTCCCACATCGGCAGAGCTCACGATCGACGGCCGGGCAAACCTTCGCGTCAGCTTCGAAACCGTCCGGCAACAGGAAAACCGGGAAGCGATCGCTGTTGAAGGGCTCATCGAGGCCGAACGCATAGCTGGCGAATTGCCTCCGCCAAGCGATCCCCTGCCGGACATCGAAGCTGAATGGATCGATCACTTCTGGGATCTGGCCGGGCGTGTCAGTTCCGAAGGGCGGCAAGCGCTATGGGGTCGAATTCTGGCACGTTCGGCAGCGGGTCGCTTCACGAGCGCTCGCGCGTTGACACTACTTTCCACTTTGAGTGGCGAGGAGGCACGACAGCTTGAAAGATTGGCCCAATTTACCTGCCGGTTCGAGATTGATGAAGTCGTCACAGGCTTTGGGCTGTTCCGGCGAATCCCTTCACCTCTCCAGGATTCGGACCGGGCAATTCTAGAAGAGGCCAACGCCCGTCTATTTGAGAAAATGCAGCCGTTGTCGCAACGTCTCTTTGGGTCGATCGGTATTTTCGTTGAGGACGGCTTTGCGTTCAGTTTCCAGCAGAGGCCTAGGGGCGACGTCATCAGATTGGCTCTTGCGGGACGTTCATTCCGGCTGCACGGTCGGAGCCGACTAATCAGTCCATTACCTGGCGATACACATGGGTTCGTCGGTTTCGGCAGCGGCGTTGAAATATCCCCGATAGGTGCGGAGATATTCGAACTCATTCGAATCGAACCGAACCACGAATGGTTGCGTATTCTTGCTGGAGCGTTCGCGGTACTTGGCTGGCAGCTTTGTGAAGCGGACGGGTCTCCAGTGGCTCCAGGTTAGGCGCGCATAGGATAATCTTGGACGCTGAGCGACGATATGAGGGGCGATCATGGAAAGCAGGCGGCAGTTTGCAACCTCGGTGAAGGCAGTGGAGGCCTTCACCGAAGAGTGGGTCGAGACGATCCTTAAATTCAGATCACTGGAGGAAGCGGGGAAAACCGTCAGCCAAGCTCAGATCGAATTTCTCGACAAAACGGAATTTCTAAATCATTTTGACGGCAACAATTTTGTTAGTGCAAATGGCTACGACTATTTGCGCTCTGCGGCAGAACTCGTTCTTCACGAGGACAAACTGCAATTTCGGGTAAGGCGTGAAACGGCTCAGGCTGAACTCGAAAGAGCTTTCGCGACTGACGTCAAAAAACTCAAGAAAAGACGCCGGTTTTCGCCAAACGCCATTGTGAAGGAGGCGAAAGCGAAACTTCACGCACTGCCCTTTTCAGACGGCTTATACGTCTTTCCTGCCATATTTGCACCGAATGCGATTGAGCACTCCTTCCTATGCGGTCCAATAGAAATTGTCCCTAAGGCTCGATTCTTGGCAGAGAACAAAGCCGCGATCGAGAACATGAAGAAGGAGGAATCGAAAGGTAAGTGGCCGAGTTTGGCCGAGCGATGGGAACAATATATCGGTCGATACGATCATTTTGTGACCGTTCACATGGATGGCTTCGAAAGCGAGAGGGCATGGGTGGTTGCACGCGAGAGCGCAGAATTCCTGCTGAATCTCGTTCGCATGACATTCACCTTTCAAGTGACGGAAAGGATTAAGCTAGCGGGCGGATTTATTTGGGATGAATCAAGCACATTTCTCATGATTTCGCCGAGTGGTGGCATCGGTCTTTCCTCACAGGACGGCCCTTGGGGATCGCATCTCGATAATGATTGGACTTGTGAGGTGGATCGACAACTGGGTGCGTCTCGCGGTTACCTTTCAAGTCTGGCAGCTTTGCTTACCAGCGGGAAATATCCGACTTCGCCAATCCTTGAAAGATTGCGCTATGCCAATCAACTAATCTCCGAAGCCTATTGCGAACCTCATGATCACATCCGCCTTGTGCGCATAGTATCCGCATTGGAAGCGCTTGCTTTGGTCGATGGGAACGAGAAGGCGCGCCCTGTGGCGGTGCGTTGCGCTTGCGCCGGCGGTTGGTCGGACACCGCACACGCCATGCGAATCTTTGAAGCCGTAAGCCAAGCCTATCACTGGCGGAACGCAATTGTTCACGGTGATCCATCTCCACCCGAAGCAATCAAAGAGGCTTTTCTGCGCCTGGAGCAGTTTTTGGTTCACATCTACGAGGGGTTTGTAGTTCTTTTTGGCGGTATCTGGAATGCCAAGAAACCCGAAACAATTCGCGACCTCCGTCGAGAAGTACGAGAAAGGATAGATCTTTTTTTCTGGTCCCCCGAGTTGGCAACCTCGGACGGGTAAATCCTATTTTTGACCGGACGCCACTAGGTGGGATTGATGGAAGAAATTTACAAATTCAGTGATGACATGCCCGGTCGGAATGCCTTCCGGGACGACAAATTGGGATTTCGCCCGTTCGCGTCACGGCTGGCTAAAGTTCTCTTGTCGATGGATGCGCCGAACGGTTATGTCATTGGCCTGCACGGAGTTTGGGGCAGCGGCAAGTCCACCGCGCTGAATTTCGTTCGTCAGCATGTCGAAAAGCACAACCAGGAGATCGAGCGGCCCGAAGAGCAGGTGGTGCTGATCGAGTTTCAGCCCTGGCTGATATCAGGTCATCAGGATTTAATCGGTGCGTTCTTCAAGGTCCTGTCAGAACGCCTGCCTGTGCTATCGGAGCAACCTAGCAACCTACTTGGCAAGCTTCAGAGTGTCGGGAAAAAGGCCGGTGATCCTATTATCGACGCGGCGGCGGCCATCGGAGCACTTTTTGATCCAACTGCCGGGATTGGTTCGAAAGCTGTTGCAACTGTCGCGAAGAGCACTTTGAAGGACCGGCTGGATAGATGGCAGGCGATTCCTTCTCTGCAGTCAAGCTATCAAACGCTGGTGGTCAAGCTTGCCCAGCAGAAGCGCAGAATAGTCGTCTTTATTGACGACGTCGACCGGCTAAGCCAGGACGAAATCCGCAACATGATGCAGCTTGTGAAGTCCGTCGGCCGCTTGCCGTATGTTACCTACGTTCTTGCCTATGATCGACGCATCGTTTGGGCCGCGCTGGATCGCGAAGATTCCACTCATGAAGGGCCGCGGTTTGCAGAAAAAATCATTCAGCATGAATTGGAACTTCCGCGCCCGACGCAAAATGCGCTTCTCAGAGTGTTCGATAGTGCGGCCAGGGACTTCCTGGACGGCATCGAGTCAAACGAACGTCTGCATCGCATAGTTCTTCATGGGCTCTACAATTGGATCGCAACGCCTCGCGACGCGATACGGCTCGCGAACGCGATTAAGTTCTCCTGGGGTGCCATTCGCGGCGAGATTGATCCCCACGACCTCCTCGCGATGGAGGGGCTGCGTGTGTTCGACTACGACACTTTTCAGTGGTTGAGAAAGAACCGCGGTTTTCTGATAGGCGATGACCTTACGATGCTCAATGATGACGAGCGCAAGAAAATAGCCTCGAAGTTGCGAACGCAACTCACTGAGAATGACAAGAATTACGTAATTGAACTTCTGGCGAACTTGTTTCCCGGACGCGAAAAAGAGCTCCGTGGTGGCCTTCAACATCATGGGGAGCCATATTATTCCATAGTGAAACGTGGCGGCGTGGGAGCGGCACAAGGCTACGACGCCTACTTCAGTCTATTTCCACCGGAGGGGGAAATCTCGAAATCAGCCGCTGATAGCCTGGCCTCCCGTCTCGACGATCGTGAATACATCGAGCAAATGATTGTCGAGACGTTTGGCAATGCCGACCGCAAAGGCGAGCCGCTTGTCGGAAGTTTTCTGGCACAGCTACACTATAGGATGCTTGGCAATTCCAATATCAAGCCGACAACGCAGTTGCTTGCGGCTCTGATGGCAACTGGTGATAAGATTGTTTCAATCGAGTGGACGGGCCGCTGGTTTGCCGCTCCGGCATATATCGGGTTGTCCGGCTTATTGAGGGAGATGGTCAAGCGTTGGGGGCAGGAAATGGCGCTTCAAGAGTTTTGCACTGTGGCCAAGGACGGCTCACCCCTGATGTCCTCTTTCTTGCTCGCACAGGTATCGCCGAGCTTGGCTTCTCAGGGCGCCGATCGCGATGGACTTCTGACGGAGGACCAAGCCAATGAGCTGGCGGCAGTAGTTCAGGAACGCATCAGAGATGCAATTGGCAAGAAAGCCTTGCACACTTTGCCCGATCTTTGGCCGGTTTTTCAAGTGTGGAGGCAAGTGGCTCAATCGGATGAAATTAAGAATTGGGTTTCAGAAACCCTCAGCAACCATCCCAGCTTACTGGCCAAATTGCCCATCTTCAGAACAAGAAGTGCGAGCGGTGATGGGGTTGACTACTCGCTAGGTTCGAAACCCGATCCGAGCTTATTTCAGATGGAGGACCTCGTGAGCGCTGCCAACGAGCTCGTCGCCAATGAGGAAACGGACAAAGTCACTCGCGCTAAAGCCGAAGCCATCCTAAGGGGCGTCAGAGATGGCATTCCTGACTATGCTACGGATGGAGTCGCAGATGACGACCAATAAGTACTGATAGTCTTTCTATTAAACGGGTTTTGAACGGGTCAGGGCAGCCGGCAAGGCATTTCGTCGACACATGGCGCGGACAAGCAGCGCTGAGGTGCCCCAGGGCCACTTTTGGCAAAACTGCAATCTCAGCGTAGGATGGCGCCATGGGATGGCGGGCTGACCTCGCATATGACAAGGCCGAACGGGAAGAATGGCGCCGCTTCATGCGGGCGCAGCCTGTCTGGCGGCGGCTAAATATCTACGTCTGGCAGTTTCTGTTCCTGGTCGCCGTTGCTGTGATCCTTGCCGGCCCGTTCGTCTTCTCCATCATCGGCTCCCCCTCCTGATCGACCGCAAGCGATCGGGGCTCGATCAGTATGAGGCCAAGGTCCAACTATCGCCGCCGTGGCGAAATGTTATCGATCGACGGATTGGATGGGGCGGTCGCGCCTATCCCCAGTTGGCGCTGCCAGTTGCTAGACCGGCAACTTTCTAGCCTTGAAATGGGAGACCATCATGAGAAGCTTGTTTCGCTCTTGCGTCTTTGCAATTGTGCTTGCAGTCATGCCATGTGCCGAGGCGTTGGCTGACGACCCCATTCCCGTAACGCCAGACAACTTCGTCAGGGCCGAGTCGGACTTGTACTTCGGCAATATCGTCAAGGATGGCGGCCTCGGGAAATTTGTCCACCGCCGCGAGCCTGCGGAAATCGACAATCAAACGGTCATCCGGCTCAACCGCGACACATTATATTCCGCCGCCGTGTTCGATCTCGATGCTGGTTCGGTGACCGTAAAGATACCTGAAGTCGGCAAACGCTTCGTCTCAATGCAGGTCATCAACGAAGATCAGTATACGCCGGCCGTCTATTACGGCAAAGGAAACCACACCTTTACCAGGAAAGAGATCGGTACGCGTTACGTTATCGTCGCCATCCGGACCCTGGTTGATCCGGCCGATGCCAAGGACCTGGAAAAGGTTCACGCCCTGCAAGATGCGATCAAGGTAGACCAGAAGAGCGCCGGCAAATTCGAAATCCCGAATTGGGATGCCGCCAGCCAGGCGAAGGTGCGTGAAGCACTCCTCGTCCTCGCCTCAACGCTGCCAGACGCGAACCGGATGTTCGGCACCAAAGCCCAGGTCGACCCTGTCCGGCGGTTGATCGGCGCGGCTTCGGCCTGGGGCGGAAATCCCGACAAGGAAGCGATCTATCTCAATGTCACGCCTTCCAAAAACGACGGCAAGACAATCTACAAGGTCACGGCGGCGAAGGTTCCTGTCGATGGCTTCTGGTCGGTCAGCCTCTACAATGCCAAGGGCTTCTACGAGAAAAACCCCTACGACGCCTATAGTTTCAACAGCATTACGGCTCAGAAGGCTGCCGATGGGTCTGTGACGATCCAGTTCGGAGGGTGCGACGGAAAAATCCCGAATTGCCTGCCTGTCATGGCGGACTGGAACTACATGGTCCGTCTCTACAGGCCTCATCCCGAGGTCCTGAACGGCAAATGGAAGTTTCCAGAGGCGCAGGCAGTTAACTGAGAGGACCTCCTTAGCCGGCCAGCGCCAGCCCGACTATGCCTGGATTAAATGCGAAGCCCGGGTCGATGCCTGCCGGCGTCTCGATCGGCCGGCCGCGGACGAATTTGATCAGCGTCCGCTCCGGGGGAGCCTCGTCCGAAACTTCCCAGCCGTAGCGCGCTAGATCTCGCTCCGAAAGCGACTGCACGTAGCAACGGCAGTTCCAGCCATTGGGCGGGTAATGCGTGATCCACCATGGATGATCGACCGGCAGGATGACGCCGTGCCATTCGGCATGTTCATGCCGCGAATAGCGTTGCGTCAGCTCGGGATCGACATGGACGTAGCGCAGATAAGGCCGCACACGCTTCAGCCGCTGGATTTGCTGCCAGCGGCCCGCCGCATAGGCCTGCGCCGTCATGATCCTGAAGGTAAGCCCAGCACGGTAGCCGTCCGATCCGTCTTCCCAGCCGTGGCGGCGTATGGCGGTGTCCCAGCCATCCAGGAAGCCGCCGAGGCCGGTACCGTCCTCGATCGCGCGCAGCACTTCGGCCAGGATATCGGTCAGCAGCGCGTCGGTCATGCCGGCGGAACGGTCGGTTGCTGCCTCATCAATCTGGCGGACGAGTTCGGCCCAGCGGTCGGCCGGCAGCTCCAGGCGACGGCGCAGGAAGGTGATAGCCTCCTCGAAGCGGACGTTCGAGACTTCAGGCGTCGCCACGATCCGCCTCCGCGGCCTCACCGGACAACCAGGCGAGCAGTAAGGCCTGTCGCATCGCGGCGGTCAGGTCAGCCGGGGCGGCGAAGGCGGTACCGGCATGCTCAAGCGCTGCATGTGCCTCCTCGAGACTGCCGGCGCCGGCAACAAGGCCGCGGACCTTGGAGACCAGGCCATCGACCGCAGGGCCGGCAAGCTTCAGCGCGGCTTCGGCAAGCAGTTCTTCTGCCGTTCTGGACGCCGGCGCCTGTTCCTGATGAAGCGACTGCGTGCCGGCCGGCTGGCGATCCGGTTTCGACGGCGCGGGATTTGGCGCGCCAAGAACCTCGGCCCCGTCCTCCGGATCGGACAGGCCGAACTTGTCGCGGATTTCTGACGCCTGGACGCGAAGGCCGAGCGGGACGAGCTGCGAAAGCGAGGTAGAAAGCTGCGCCAAATCCTCCTCGTCCGGCCGGGCGATGCGCAGGCGCGGATAGCGCTCCTGCGGCCCATATTCCAGGTCGATCCAGATGCGTATCAGGTCGCGATTGAGGATCGCCGAGAGTGCGCGGGCGTCGGCCCGCTCGATATCGGCCTGGACCTGTCTATGCTCCTGGCTGACGGCATGACCGCCCGATATCGCATCCGTTGTCGTCGTCTGGCCGAGGACAGCTTTAGAGACCTGACGGTCGAGCCAGTCGACGCGCTTTTCGTACAGGTCCGACGAAGCGCCGACCGACTTCGATTCGATGAACTCGATGTTCATTCCTTCCGGCATGATCGCGGCGCAATCACCGGCAATGTTCGCCACCGCGCGATAGAGCGTGTCGCGATCGGCTTCGGTCGCGCCCGGTCCATATTTGCCGACCCGGATCGGCTGGCCGTAAGTCTGCGTGAAGATCGCCCAATCGCGATTTGAAAAGGCCTTGAACATCCATGCCCATGTCGCGGCGCGGGCAATGCCCGAGCGGATCGGCAGGCCGGATTTCGCCTTCAGCACGGCGCTGACGAACTTGCCGCCGGGCAGTTCCAGCTCCTCGCCATGTTCGCCAAGCATCAGGGGTGTCGTCAGGTCGCGCCGTGCCGGCCGGAACCAGCGCGGATCACGCCATTCGAGTCGGCCCGGCTGCCACTGGCCTTCAGACGTATCCCAGATGATCTCGGTGAAGGAATAGCCCTTTCCGACCGCGTCGAGGATGTCGAACAGCTCGTCGGCCAGTTCGTCACGTAGCAGCCACTCGCGCACCATATCGGCCTTGTCGACATCGGCCGAGTCGTCGCTGGCGGCTTCGACGCTCACCTCGATCTGGGCGACAGAGCGTTTGCGCGTACCGATGACGCCCAGATAATGGAGGTCGCGCTCCTCGATCGTTTCCGCCAGTTCCAGGTAGCGCAGCGGATCGCCGGCGTCGGCCTCGCGCAGGATGGTCGCGAGCCGCGCGGGATTGAGCCCGTCGCCGGGATAGCCGCTGATCGGCGAACGCACGCCTGTAACGGTCGCCGCAGCAATCTCCTGCGTCAGCACCTTACGCTCGATCGGCCGGCCCCACTGGTCGAGGATTTTGGAAGTGATCGCCATTACCAGGTACCTCCTCGAATGCCGGCGCCGAGCGGCGAGCGATAGGGATCGAGCTCGCCCATGTCGAAACGGTCGTCAGGCGCGTGGTCGAAGCCGCGCCTCGATGCCCCTTGAACACCCGTCGAAACGGCCTGATAGCGGTATTCGTAATGAGCGCCGCCGGCCGCATTGACGGCCAGGAAGCACGCCCAGGTGCGATCGGCGTGATCGTCGGTGCGCTCGGCAACAAACCGCGGCGCGCCTGTTGGCCCGGAGACCTTGCGGAGTTTGTGCAGATCGGCGCGCAAGGCCGGACGACCTTCCGGAATACGGATTGTCCTATCCTCGAAGCGTTCCTTGCCGGCCGTCGCCATGACGAGCTTGTTTGGTCCGGTGAAAAGCACGCCCTCGACACGGTGTTCGCCGTAACGACGTTGCGCATCCTCGATCGGCTTTTCGCCCATGCCGGTCTGGTCGCCGCAAAGGCGGGCAACGCGGTAGCGGCGCATGACCTGGTCAAGCGCCTCGTCCTGTTCGGCAAAGGTGGCGCGCTTCATCTCGACGATTTCGCGCGTCCAGAGCACATCGCCGACCTGCTCCAGCACCCATATGACGAAGAGATCGTTGCGACGGCCGATATCCATGCCGACGAAGCAGACGCCGCCCTGATAGCCGTCAGGATCGCCGGCAGCCTCGTCCTCGACCGAAGAGATCAAGTCGTATGGCAGCCAGGCGCTCGCCTCGTCGAGATAGCGAAGCTCGTATTCCTGCGCCCATGCGTCGTCGTCGGCAATGCCGGCGCGCAGTTCCTCGATGTCGCGCGGCAAGCCGTCCGCCACCGCCTGATAGATATCAACCGTGTGGCGCGACCACGTTTGATCCTCGGCCGTGTCGAGTTCGTAGAATTTGCCGCTCTTGCCGTTCGGGGTCGAGGTGATGCGCAGTTTCCAGCCGGCCGAGATGACCGGAAACAGTGCCTTCCAGATCGCACCGGAATCCTTGTGGAAGGCGAATTCGTCGAGGAAGACATTGGAGGAGAAACCGCGAGCGGTATCGGGATTGGCAGGCAGCGCGGTTATCTTCGAGCCGTGCGGCAGCTCGACCTCCATCGCCCGGTAGGAGCCGGAAGCGCCCTTCCAATCGAACTCCTGCGCTTCGAGCGCGAGGCCGTAGGCCTGCGCATGGCGCTTAACGCCTTCGTCCATAGCCTCCTTGGCCTGGCGCTCGCCGCGCGAGAGTATGACCCAGCGGCTACGATGCTGCTTGATTGCCACCTCCAGGGTTGTGGTGAACGTCTTTCCGGTCTGGCGGGCGAATTTGCCGATCTTGAAGCGCGAGCGGTCGAGAAACCAGCGGCGCTGGAAGCCATAAAGGGGAACGGCCGAGGCGCTCATTTCTCGAAAATCCCATAGATGTCCTGACGGATTTTGCGAAGCACCTCTGCGCCATCGGCTGCCGACGCGCCCGATGCGGCCAGCTCGCTTTCTGCCGCGTCGACCGCTTTTTCGAGTTTTGCCCTGATGCCGGCCTCCAGTTTCGAGCGATGCTCGGCCGAGGTCTTCTGGGCGGAGCCGATAGCCTGGACCGCACGCGCCAGTTCCATCGCGCCCTTGGTGTCCACCTTGTTGCCGCCTTCGAGCAGCTCATAGGCGCGGGTTTTGATGAGCTGAGCGATTGCGGTTGTCAGGGCGTCGTCATCGCCCGGTCCCAAGGCGGCCGTGATTGCGTTGGAGATTTCGCGCACCTCGCGAAGCCGCGTGAAAGCCATGCGCTTGCGCAGCGCATAGCGCGAAAAGGCGGAATGCGAGATCGGGCCGATGCCGCGATCGGCAAGACGCGCATTGAATTCGGCGTGAATGTCGATCTGGAGCCGGCCGCCGGCCTCGATCTCGCCGATCGCCCAGGCAACGTCTGCCTCAGCCTCCGCTGGAAGGAGGTCGATCGAAGACGGGCGATGGCGGCGCGCCGTCGCCATGCTATTCGCCCGGCCGAGACGGACGCTTCACGCCCTCGATGGCGATCTCGCGTCGCAAATGCCGGTGGCCCTTTTCAGTCAGGGTCGCTACCTGGACGCTGCCGGCCGGCGTCACGACAATGGCCCCATGGTCCGCCAACCAGGCGTATTCGTCATGCACCCAGGCGCGATCCTTGCGGATGGCGAACGGACGCAGCTCCTCGATCATCAGGTCGGAATTGAGCGACTCGTCGATCTGTGCGGCGAGCGCCTTCAAGATGATGAGGCGCGCCTGCTCCCTCAAAACACGGTTGGCGGCTTCCGGGTCCAGCGTCATTTCTTTGCCTCTTCCAAAATCAGTTCCTGCCAACGCTCGCTGATCGCGGCGATTGGCTCAATGCTTTTGGCCAGGGTGTCGACGCGACCCGAAAGCCTCTCGATCGCCAGTTCCATCCGATGCGACTGCTCGCGATCGGGCAGATGCTTCATGTCGCTTTCCAGCGACTGAATACGCCGATCGTGGTCGGCGAGCTTTTCCTCGGCCTTCTTCGAATCGGACTTCAAGTAGGAATGCACCGCGCCAACGATCGAGATGATCAGCGCCGCCGCCGACAGCCAGGGCATCAAAGGCGTGATGTCCATCAGAACGTCCTCGGAAATGCCAGCCACATAAGAACGCCCGCAAAAGTGGTGGCGGCGATCGCGATTAGGCAGGTTGTCGAAGCTGCCTTCATTTGCGCGTCTCCCCGCCATGTCTGGCGCATTCCGAGGGCGTCCAGATCGCCGCGCCACAAAGGCCCGCCACGGTCTGGTCGATATTCATCTGGTCGGCTGGCGTCGCGCCCTTCGTGCCGACAAGGGACGTACCGACGACTTTGCGCAGGCCGTCAGCGCTTGCAGGTGCCTTTGACGAAGTCGAACACGCCGCCAGCATCAACGCAGCTGCGATGATCGGAACGCCTCTTTTCAGCGGCATCACCAGCCTCCTCGTTTTTCCGATTGATGTTTGCGGTGGAAGTCGCCTCTCCAAGCAGTCCGCCGTCCGCGCAGCCCTTGAGGTAGGCGATACAGGCGAGCGCCAGCGCGCCGGCGGTCAGCCAGGCGGTAAGCACTCCGGTTGGCCGAGGGCCGATCATGCCGGCACTTCCACGGTGCGACGCCGGCGCCAGATGCCAATGCAAGCCCAGGCAAGACCGCCGATCGCCAACGCCACGGCCGCGACGGTGAGACTTGCCGAAAGCCATTCGAGGCCCGCCAAGCCACCGATTTTAGCGGCGGCTTCCTCGATCGTCCGCCGGGTGGCCTCAATAGTAAGACCGCCACCAAGACCGCTGAAAAGACCGTCGCGAACCTCCTTCAGCTCAGCCAGTTTCTGTTCGCCCGGCCGATCCGCCGCGCCCTGGCGGTAGCGGTCGACGGCGCGCATCGTCTCCGGGCCGGCAATGCCATCGACCGTCAGGCCGAACGCCGCCTGAAACGCGCGCACCGCCGAGGCGGTGGCCGGGCCGAAATCGCCATCGATGGAAACTGATTGTCCGGCCCGGACGAGCAGCGTCTGAAGCTCGCGAACACGCGCGCCGCGGCTGCCGAGCCGCAGCATGCCCTCCGACGAGGGCGGCGCCGAACTGGCGGCCGCGCCGGCATGGCGGCGATAGGCGGCCGCGATCTTCGTATGATAGCCGTCCTTGGCGAAGTTCGGCCCGTTGTAGCCGCGGGCGAAGGCCGTCCAGTCGCGCCGCTGAAGCGCACCGGCGAGCCCCGCCTTTTCGATATAGCGCACCATAAGCTCGATCTGGCCGGCGACGCCGTCGCGGGCCGTGTTCACCAGCTTGGCAACACTTTCATACCCCAGCCAATTCCAGTGCGCGCCCATCACCTGGCCGAGGCCCCAGGATACCGATTCCAGGGCTGCAATCGCATCGATCTCGATCGCCCGGTTGATCAGCGTCCAGCGGGCTTCCTGCGTCGAGGGGTTCTTGACGGCGCCGGCGTTCGGATGCGCCAGTCCCAGGCGGCGGGCCTCAACGCGGGCTTCACCCGTCAGACGGCGGTCGAAGTAATGACCCTCGAAGCGGATCATCGGTTCCTTGCGGCCGTTGACGATGGCATAGACGCGGCCGCCGCTTTCGATCTCGATCACGGCTAGAAGTGCGGCCGTCTCGCATCCAAGCCGCTGCGCGAATTGCCGCGCGGCGATCATCGTCTCGCTATCGAACATGACATTGCCCTACGCCGTTGCAGAAGTCGGCAGGACAGGGTCCAGCCGACGCGCAGAATGGGCGCATGGGCGGTTGCGAAACAGCCACAAGTCCTTGCGGAGAAGTCAGAAGAGATCGAGCTGACGCTCTTTGGCAGGCTTGAGCCATCCGCGCACGGAGACGTCAGTGCTCCTCAATCTGCGCGCGATTTCTGCTGTCGACAAGCCCTTTGACCAATAGACCTCGGCGATCCAGCGCTTCGCAAGCGGCACCCGGCGCGGCAAGCGCTCTGCCGCCTCGGCCAGGGCGGCGGCCTTGTCGCGTCCGACCAGGCGCGCAACGCGCGACCGGCCTTGCGGCATCCGCGCCAGATAAAGCTCGGCACCGCCGAATTCCGTCAGGAACGCAATCGTGAGGTCGATGCCGAGGACTCTCACATAGGGCTCCACATTGGCGGGGACGGGAATCTCGGTCATTTGCGATTGCTCAACTGGCATTCCAGGCGCATTTGGCGTGAGCGGAGATCGCGCAGCCGCACCTCCAGTTCCAAGCGATAGTGACTGCGCGGCCGCAGGCCCGATATCCGCACCGCCAGGGACTGACACTCCTCCTCGATGCGCGCCATCTCGCTCTGCTCGCGCCAGACCAGAAGCGGCGGCGGAAGCGATGAGACTGGCGAGCGCTGCGCGGTCATCATACTTTCCCCCATCGCCGCGGCCTGTTACCGTCAAGGCCATGCGCAACCTGCTTTCCATGCTCCTTGTCCTTGCGGCCGGCTCGCCCGCCCTTGCCGACGATCGGGCGCTCGGCGTCGCCATGGCGATCGCGGCCGGAAAGGAATGCAGCGGGATCTCGCTCGACCTGGATGCTGTCGCCCGTCTGATCGCCGAAGAGACCGTTTCCGATCCCGCTTTCGAGGACCGCGTTACCGGCGGCTATCTGGAAGGCGCCATCCTTCGCATCCGCCATGCCGACGCCGCCGACCGGGTCACTCATTGCAACCGGATGCGGGAAATCATCGTGCAGGCCGGGTTCGGAAACTGAAAACTTGGCGGTCTCATTGCCCCACACGTCATTGCCAGGCCAAGGCTCACGGGCGAACAGCTCGGCCATGAACTGATCTGGCAGGAGTGCCGACATCATGGCGCGCGCCTCGGGCGGCTTGCGACTGTGTTCGCGGCGAATGGAGTCGATCAGATTGCGAACGGATTTCGAGCGAACCACCGGCTCGCCTATCGTGCCGATCAGGAACGGTTCTGTCGACGATCGCAAAATGTAGCCGGTGCCGAAGGTCGGCTTGCCTTTGGGTGTCCGCTTCACCCAGGCGCCGCCGGTTTTGTATGTGAAGCCGTAGTGTTTCATGAGCCGCATCGCCACTGGCAGATGAGGCCAAGTCGACCACATCCAAAGCAGGCAATTCCCCGAGGCGAGATAACCAACGGGCAACGCCGCCAGTTCGTCCTCACTCATCGTCTCGTAGTGTGCTTCCGGGCTTTTCTCGTATCCCTTTTCCGACCGCATCTCGTAGCGGTAACAGGGGTCGATCAGGAGACCGCCGTATTTGAGCGGCGTCAGCCCATGGAAAGGCCACGTCATGGGCGGTCCTCGTCGATACGCCAGCCTGCCTTGAGCGCCGTCACCACCGACACGCTATCGGCGTGACGCTTTATCACCAGCTTGACGTTCTCGATCGTGACGCCGATTGCGCCGAGGCGCACACCGTTGGTCACGCGGCTGGCGAGATGATTGCGAACGGCCTCCACGTCGAGGCCATGCGCGCGCTCCAGGTAGCGCAGCACTGCATGGTCGGTGACGCGGATCGGCGGCTTCATCCGGCCTTCACCGTTCTGATCAACGCGCCAAGCGCGTTCATCACTGGCATCCAATCGCGTTCGCCCATCCGGTCGACCGGTTTCGCGAGGTCGGAAACGAAAGCACGAAAACCTTGCGGATCGACCTTTTCGCACCGCGCCAGTATCTGCCATTGCGCCACCGCGATTTTCGCACCTGGGCAGCGCAGCCAAGCCGGAAGGGCGACGCTGTCGCTCCAGTCGACATGCGCCTCGCGCGCCATCCAGGCCTTCAAGGCATCGACGGCCTTGGCCGCATCTTTGCCGTCGAGGAGAAATCGGGTGTGGTCGATGTTTGTCTGTCTTTTGACAAACATCAGCATGGCGGCATCGCGCCGATCGCGGACGATGCCGAGGTTCCAGGCATCGATCCAGAGCGCCTGGAGCTTCTTTGCAAACGGCCCCTGAAGGCCCTTTTGAACGGGCATGAAACCATGATTGCGAAACTCCGAAACAACGCGCTGGCGCTCGGCCTCGCTCATATCGCGGGTGGAGCCCTTGCCGGTGACGCGGACGAGGACCGCACGATAGGTGTCCTCGTCCAGGCCGAGCTGCTTGCGGGCAATTTGGATGACAGCGAGCGCGTTCATGCCGCGACCGCCTTATCAAGCCACAAAGAGAAACCGGGAGTCGCTCGCACAATTGCAGAAAACCGTTTTGCGCGTACGATCGTCATCGCACGAGGGGGGCACTGATGAGAGCTGACGCGGTACTGCAAGCCTGCAGCAACGTAATTTCGATTGCGATTGGAATTTTTCTCGGATTGGCCTTGGCAGACATCTCTGCGGGGGAGCGTGATTTGTGGGAGTGGCAAACGCTTATCGCCGGAATTCTGGCCGTGGCAGCTGCCGGCATAACAGTGTTCCAAATGCAGCGAATTGATGCGCGTCAGCACGAGCGGCATGGCGAGGTGATGGCGCTCAACCTTCGGGCTGATCGGCTCCGCATTCAACGTGCGACCGTTCCGGCTGCATCTGATTTTAGAAAATGGTCTCAGGAAATGACGGCGCGGCTCAAGCTGTACCAGGATGAGAAGAGCGATCCTGATGTTTTCAAGCCTTCCTTCGAGACGATGGGCAATCTTTCTGACAAGGCAGGTCAGATCAATACACTGCTGCTTGGGAAGGGATTGAAGGCTGCCGAGGACCTCTATGGCCCGGAGCTTACTCAGAGGCTTGCCGAAGCGCGCTCTGGATGGGTTAACCTGAATGAGCAACTCAACGCCGCGAAAAGCTACCTGAACGTTAGTGGGATTAGTTCGAGCGACGCCGAGCACGCCATGGACGGCTGCGTACTCTCCATTCGACCGTTGATCCCGCTGGCAGACATCATCGCTGGCGCGCTCGAAGCATTGGCAACCGAATATCGCCGAACGGTGGGCAA